>NZ_UCNM01000002.1:0-564340 GCF_900473975.1 Synechococcus sp. N26
ACGTCAAACCATCCCCGCTGTGGCGCGCGTCCTACAGCGATCGTCATGAGAGGTGCTTCATGATCCGTTACACGGCCGAGCCTAGGGGGTGATCACCGAAATGGGGCGGCTCCCCGCACCCTTTTCAAGGGGATGAGTAGAAATGCGCATTTTTGGACCGACGGGATGCCGGTCCCTCCGCGAAGATGACGCATCGCTTCTTTCCAACGCTGTGTACGTCATCGAACTGGCCCTGCGCATGAGTCCTGTCCCGGTGTCTGTTCAGCGCAAGGAGCATGCAGATGCCGATGCGCTGTATCAGCAGATCCGCCAGGCCCTCGAGAATGGCCAACCGCGGCTGCTGGAGCTCACCTGCGAGAAAGTGGAAGGCAAGAAAGTAACGCTGCTGGTCAGTGAGGTTCTCGCCGTTCAGCTTTATGAGAAAGCTTCGGCAGCGGGTGGCAGCAAGCGTCCCGGCTTTTCCTTTGACTCCTGACACCTCAACCGCCGAACTGAGCGTTGAGGCCGTCAGCCACCGCTGGCCGAACGGCCAGCAGGCCCTCAACCGTTGCAACCTGGTCATTCCTGGCCCAGGCCTCTGGATGCTGGTGGGCAGCAACGGCAGCGGCAAAAGCACCCTGTTCCGCCTGATTTCAGGACTGCTCGAACCCCAGAGCGGACGCATCGTCTGCCGCAGCAAAACGGCCCTGGTGTTTCAGAACCCAGACCATCAGCTGCTGCTCCCCAGTTGCGGCAGCGATCTGATGTTGGGCATGGACCCTGAAGGGCCCCAGCAGCACCGCCTAAGCACCGTGCGCGGCCTGCTGAGCCAGCTTGGCCTCGCCCAACTGGAGAAGCGGCCGATTCACAGCCTCAGCGGCGGCCAGAAACAACGCCTGGCCATTGCAGGAGCCCTGGCTAGTGACGCCGGGCTTCTGCTGCTCGATGAACCGACCGCCCTGCTCGATCCCAGCAGCCAAGCAACCGTGCTGACCACCGTGCAACGGCTTTGCAAAGACCCCGTGAAGCCAATCACAGCGCTGTGGATCACCCACAGGCTTGGGGAATTGGCCTTCGCCGATGGTGCCGCTCGCATGCAAGACGGTCGGATTGGACCATGGACCCGGGGAACGGAACTGCAACGGCGCTTGCAGGGGGGCACATTCGAGGGGTAAGTTCTTCGGGTCTCATTCCTCGGTAGCTCAGCGGTAGAGCGGTCGACTGTTAATCGATTGGTCGCAGGTTCGAATCCCGCCCGGGGAGCTTTAAAGCCACAGTTCACGCTGTGGCTTTTTTATTGACGAACAGAGGAATTTCGTGACGGGTGATTGCCCGAAGCGGAAGACTTCCTAAACAGCCACCGGCGAAAGACAAGCAAAAAAACCCCCAGATCGCTGTGCCTGCATGCGATTTGCCGAAACAATGCCCCTGGCGAGCTCTTTGTTGAAAATCTGCAGACAGTTGAAAAGCTTGAGAGAATCCGTTCAGCGTTAATCCCTACAGACAAGCGCTCGTTATTTCTCCAGCCGAATTGCCGCCAAACCGATGAAGCCCTGCATCCTGCTAATCGAAGATGACCAGGACATGCGCGACCTGGTTAGCGGCCATTTGGAGCACAGCGGCTTCGATGTGCAGCGCGCCGACGATGGCATCAAAGGTCAGGCCCTCGCACTGCAATACACCCCGGATCTGATCCTGCTGGATCTGATGCTGCCCAAAGTGGATGGCCTCACCCTGTGTCAGCGCCTACGGCGCGACGACCGCACCGCTGGGATTCCGATCCTGATGCTCACGGCTCTCGGCGGCACCAAAGACAAGGTGAGCGGTTTCAATTCCGGAGCCGACGATTACCTGACCAAACCCTTCGATCTGGAGGAACTTCAGGTGAGGGTCAAAGCCCTGCTGCGTCGCAGTGACCGAGCTCCTGTTGGAACCAGCAACCACAACGAGATCCTCAGCTACGGGCCTCTCACGCTGGTGCCCGAGCGCTTTGAAGCCATCTGGTTTGATCAACCCGTGCGGCTCACGCACCTGGAGTTCGAACTGCTTCATTGCCTGCTGCAGCGGCACGGTCAGACCGTGGCCCCCTCGTTGATCCTCAAGGAGGTGTGGGGCTACGAGCCCGATGACGACATCGAAACCATTCGCGTACACGTCAGACACCTGCGCACCAAGCTGGAGCCCGATCCGCGCAAGCCACGCTTCATCAAAACGGTGTACGGAGCCGGCTACTGCCTGGAACTGCCCACCAGCGCTCAGATGGATGGCCTGGAGGACGTGGTGGCCATGGCACGCGAAGAGCGCAAGCAGCAAGGTGATCGAGCCTCGGCTTGATCGCCTTCGTGAACCTAGGAGACGGATGCAGTGAGATCGAGCAGCGCCACCTCCCAGGCCAATCGCGGCTGAACGAAAGAAAGCAGCTGCCCGCGCAGTGTGTCCAAGCGCTTGAGGCTTGAGGCAGAACTGCCGGAGCGCCAAAGCCGGTGTTGCCACCAGCCAATCAACCACAGCTGCTGCTCGCCATCGAGGGCTTCGCAGAGATCGCGTGCCAACGCAAGTGCCTCCATGGGAGTGGCGGGAAGCGAATCAAGGCGCTGAACCAACTCCTCAGGCAGACCAGCCAGGCTGCGCCGATGGTCGATCAGGGCGCCTGGAGACCCGGCAGCCAAGGCCAGAAGTTCCGGGGCATCCTGAGCTGTGGCACCGGTGCGCTCGAGCACCTGAGCCATGGCCTCGGGGTTGAGCCGAAGGAAACGGATCAACTGACAGCGGGAGCGAATTGTGCTGAGCAACCGCTCGGGGGCTGAGGTCAACAGAATCAGCAGCCCATGGCCGGGTTCCTCCAGCGTTTTCAACAGGGCATTGGCCGCAGCTTCCGACATCGCCTCAGCAGCCTCAATCACAACCATCCCGCGCTTCGCCTCCACCGGCTGCCGTGCCAGACAGCGTCCGATGTCGCGGATCTGCTCCAAGCGCAACTGGGGCGGCGTGCGGCGGCTGAGCCCCGCCTCCTCGGCTTCGGCGCGGGTCAGCAAACGGCCCTGATGCTGATAGGTGGGTTCCACCCAGAGCAGGTCGGGGTGATTGCATTCCAGCAGGCGTCGGCGTTCCCGGGCCGAGGGCTGACCATCGGCCAGCAGTCCCTCCAGAAAACGCACCGCCGCCAACTGACGCCCCACCCCTTCAGGGCCGGCAAAGAGATAGGCCGGGGCCACACGGCCCTGGGCCAGGGCCGCCGAAAGCAGATCAACGGCGAGGGGCTGGCCGATCAGATCGCCAAACAACGCGCTCAAGCCAGATGCTCCTGAAGCTGACGTTCCAGAGCAGCACGAACGGCGCTGGCTGACTGATCTGCAGCGACGGCGCACCAGGAGCGCTGCTGGGCCAACTCGGCAAAACCCTGTGCAACCCGCTCCAGGAATGCAGCTCCCTCGGCTTCGATGCGGTCCTCTTTGTCCCCGAGACGGCGCCGCAGGCTCTCTTGAACGGAAAGGCGCAGCCAAAGCGTGAGATCGGGCTGCAGCCCCGTGGTGGCGATCTGTTCGAGCCGCTGAATCAAGTCCTGATCCAACCCACGGCCATAGCCTTGATAGGCAAGGGTCGATCCCGAGAAACGATCGCTGATCACCCAATCACCACGCTCCAGCGCAGGACGGATCAGTGTTTCAACATGCTGAGCTCGATCAGCGGCATACAGCAACAGTTCAGCGGTGGGAGCTGGTGCCTCCTGGTCCGCCGTGTGCAGCAGGAGTTCACGGATCGAGCGCCCCAGAGGAGTGCCTCCGGGCTCACGGGTGCAGACCACAGCAGCACCCTTCGGCATCAGACCGCTGCTCGGCAACCACTCGACCAGATGCTGGATCTGCGTGGTCTTGCCGCAGCCATCGATGCCCTCCAAAACAATGAAACGACCGTTCATGGCAAGCGAAGGGCCAGGGCATTGAGCACCACCGTGATCGAACTCAGGGCCATCAACAGCGCCGCCAACGGGGGCGACAGCAGCACCCCATGGCTGGGGAGCAAAGCACCGGCGGCCACCGGAAGAACAATCAGGTTGTAACCGAAGGCCCAGAACAGGTTCTGCCTCACCTTCACCAGGGTGCGGCGGGCCAGGCTGAGGGCTTCGGGCAGATTGTCGAGCCGATCGCCGAGCAACACCAGGCCAGCGGAGTCCTGCGCGATCTGGGTTCCAGTGCCAATGGCAATCCCAAGATCAGCCGCGGCCAGGGCCGGCGCATCGTTGACGCCGTCGCCCACCATGGCCACCCGCTCCGCCTGACGCAGCTGCTCGAGGCGCTGCAGCTTCTGCTCCGGCAGCATCTGCCAGCCCAGATCCTTGGCGGCAAAGCCCAGCTGCTGACCAAGGCGCTGCACAGCCGCCTGCCGATCACCACTGAACACCGAAAGCGCCAGACCGTGAGAGCGCAGGCGTTGCAACGCCGGGGCAACATCCGGGCGCAGCTGATCCTCGATCTGCACCAGGCCCACCAGGACAGCTCCCACAGCAACAGCCACCACCGAGCCTTCAGCGCTAGAGAGCCAGTCCTGGGCGGCGGGGGCGATGGCAACACCCTGCCCTTCCAACCAGTCGGGCTTGCCAACACGCACCCGAGCCGATACACCGTCCACGTGACCCTCCAGGCCCTCGCCAGAGACAGTGCGAACGTCCTCGCAGTCCAATAGCGCGAGCTCCCGGCGCTGGGCCTCCTGCAGTAGGGCGTAGGCCAAGGGGTGTCGGCTGCTTTGCTCCAGGCTGGCCGCGAGCTGCAACAAATGATCCGGGTCATCCCCATACACATCGGTCACCAGAGGGCGACCCAAGGTGAGGGTGCCGGTCTTGTCGAAGACCACATGCTCCAAACCGGCGGCGGTTTCAATCACATCACCACCGCGGAACAGCCAACCGCGCCGTGCCGCCAAGCCGGTGGCCACCGTGATCACAGTGGGAGTCGCCAGACCGAGGGCACAGGGGCAGGCGACCACCAGCACGGCAATTGACAGTTGCAGGGCCAGACCCATCGGAGTGCTAGCTCCACTGCCCAAGCCGCCGTGATGCATCCCATGGCCATGGTCCATCCCATCGGACATCGCATGGGTCATGGGCATCCCAGGTGCAGACACCTGCAGAACCTCAGGCCAGTGCTGGGCCCCGAACAACCACCAGAACAGAAACGTGGCGAGGGCCAGGCCGATCACGCCGTAACAGAAACGGCCTGCCACACGATCGGCCAGGCCCTGGATGGGAGCCCGACGGGCCTGGGCCTGCTCCACCAGACGAATGATCCGGGCCAGGGCGGTTTCGGCACCGACACGGGTGACCTTCAGCACCAGCGTTGACTCCAGATTGAGGCTGCCGGAGGGCAACTCCGTGCCGGGCTCCGCCTGCAGCGGCAGGGGCTCACCGGTGAGGCTGGACACATCAACGGCCGAGGCCCCCTCAAGCACCACCCCATCCACCGGAATGCGGTCACCGGCCAGCAGCTGCACGGTTTCACCGGGCCTGAGAGCGCCAACGCGCACCTCACGAATCGCCCCGTCGCGCAACAGCAGGCGCGCCGTGTCCGGCTGGAGCTCAGCCAGCTGCTGAAGGGCCTGGCCGGTCCGGAAACGGGCCCGTTCCTCCAGGAAACGTCCCAGCAGGACGAACCCCAGCAACATCACCGGTTCATTGAAAAAGCAGGGCCAACCCACCTGGGGCCAAACCAAGGCCACCAGGCTGGCCACATAGGCACTGCTCACCCCCAGGCCCACGAGGGAATCCATGCTGGGGGCCCCTGCGCGAGCGGCCGCAACACCACCCACCAGGATCGAACGGCCCGGCCCCAGCAGAGCCACCGTTGCAAGCGTGGCGTGAAAAGGCAGGCTGCCGATCAAGGGAAGCGACAGGTGACCGGCCTCGCTGAGGTGCCCCAGCACCGACAGCAACAGCAGCACCAGGGCCACCATCAGCTGTCGCCATTGCTGCCACCAGCCCGGCAGCGCCTGCCCGGCAGCCACCGCTCCGATCGGGGCATCCAGGGAACGCTCCTTGGCCGGAAAGCCTCTGTCTGCCAGGGCTTTCAAGACACCATCCACATCACTCTCACCGGCAGTGAGATCGAGCCAAGCCGAGCGGCTGACCAGATTCACATCGGCGCGCTGAACACCGGGCTGATCCAGCAGCGTGGTTTCCACAGCGCGGACGCAACCGCCGCATTTCATCCCTTCCACATCCAGGACGACGGTCTGAACCGAAGGGCTCACAGGTGTTTACGCAACAGGGATCTTTACGAGCAGGCTAGGTCGGGCTCCGGTCCCGTCAGGATGGGGGTCCGTCCGCCGGAGCGCCGTGCCCCGCAGCAACCGCAACGACAACTTCATTGACAAGAGCTTCACGGTGATGGCGGACCTGATCGTCAAGCTGTTGCCGATCAACGCCCGCTCCAAGGAGGCCTACGTCTATTACCGGGATGGCCTCTCCGCCCAGAACGATGGCGACTACGCCGAAGCGCTGGAGAACTACGAGGAGGCCCTGAAGCTCGAGGAGAACTCCACCGACCGGAGCGAAACCCTCAAGAACATGGCCATCATCTACATGTCCAACGGCGAGGAGGAGCGGGCGATCGAGACCTACCGCAAGGCGCTCGAGGAAAACCAGAACCAGCCCTCCTGCCTGAAGAACATGGGGCTGATTTACGAGAAGTGGGGCCGCATCGCCGAGGAAGGCGGTGAGCAGGACGCAGCGGATCGCTGGTTCGACCAGGCCGCTGACGTCTGGACCCAGGCCGTGCGCCTCAATCCCGGCGGTTATCTGGATATCGAGAACTGGCTGAAGTCCACGGGCCGCAGCAACGTCGACGTCTACTTCTGAATCAGTCCTGGTCGGGCTGCACGGCATCACCGAGCGCCAGCACCAGGGCCTCGGTGACGCTGTCGGCCTCAAGAAGAGCGAGATCCAAACCAGAAGCCAGATCGCCCAGGCCACTGCCCCGGGGGACAACGGCCCGCTGAAACCCGAGCCGGGCCGCTTCCTGGAGCCGAAGCTCCAGCTGACCCACAGGGCGCAACTGCCCCCCCAAACCAAGCTCGCCGATCAACACCATGCCCGCAGGCAGGGTGAGATCTCTGAAACTGGCCACCACCGCTGCAGCGACCCCCAGATCCGCCGCCGGCTCCTCCACCTCCAGGCCACCGGCAACGGCCAGATAGCAATCGAATCGGGAGAGCGGCAGTCCCATGTGCTTCTCCAGCACCGCGAGGATCTGGTGCAGACGGTTGGTGCCGATCCCTGTCGCCGTGCGTCGCGGACTGGCATAGCTGGTGACATTCACCAAGGCCTGCAGATCCACCACCAACGAGCGCGTGCCCTCACAGGCCACGATCGTGGCGACACCGGAGGCGCGGGCATCGCTGAGGAACAGCTCACTGGGGTTGCCCACCTCGGCCAGGCCACCGCTTTGCATCTCAAACAAACCCAATTCATGGGTGGCACCGAAGCGGTTCTTGACGGCCCGCAGCAGGCGATGACTGGCGAAGCGGTCTCCCTCGAAGGTGAGCACCGCATCCACGAGGTGTTCCAACACCTTCGGGCCGGCCAACATGCCTTCTTTGGTGACGTGGCCCACCAACAACAACGAGATGTTCTGGCGTTTCGCCAGCCGTTGCAGGGCAGCCGCACATTCACGCACCTGACCGACGGACCCCGGCGCACTGGTGAGGTTGGCGTCATGCAACGCCTGAATGCTGTCGATGATCGCCACAGCGGGGCGAAGGGCCTCCAGCTCCTCCAGCACCAGTTCCAGATCGGTTTCGGCCAGCAACTGCAGCTCCGATGCCCCCCCGGCAAGCCGCTGCCAGCGCAGCTTCACCTGCTGAGCTGATTCCTCAGCACTCACATAGAGCACGGACGCACCGGCCGCCATGGCCGAGGCGCTCTGCAGCAGCAATGTGCTCTTGCCGATGCCCGGATCACCTCCCACCAGCACCAGCGAACCGGGAACCAGGCCCCCACCCAGAACGCGGTCAAATTCCGCCGACCCTGTCGCCAGCCGCTGCAGCGGCTGATCCTCCAGCGAGGCCATGGCCGTGGAGCGTCGCGGGGCAGCGGCCTGCTCCGGATCCGGAGCACTGCGGCGGCGACGGCCATCGTCGGCGGGCTGGGATTGCTCCACCAGCGAATTCCAGCTGCCGCACTCCGGGCAACGGCCGAAAAACTGTCGGGCACGGGCTCCACAGACCTGACAGATGAAAACAGCGGTGGATTTGGGCACTGCGAACTGTGAAGAAAGTTGCCGTTGAATGAACAGACCGGGGGGCTGCCCTTTTATTTGTGGCGAGAAGTGACTAACGCCTCGGTGCCCATGACGGCCACGGCTCCCACCAAGGAAACGATCCTCGTGGTCGACGACGAGGCATCAATCCGACGGATCCTGGAAACCCGTCTATCCATGATCGGATACAACGTCGTAACCGCCTGCGACGGCACCGAAGCCCTGGAATTGTTCCCCACCTGCACGCCCGATCTGGTTGTGCTGGACGTGATGATGCCAAAGCTGGACGGCTATGGCGTCTGCCAGGAGCTGCGCAAGGAATCCGACGTTCCCATCGTGATGCTGACGGCCCTCGGCGACGTGGCTGACCGCATCACCGGGCTTGAACTCGGTGCCGATGACTATGTGGTGAAGCCCTTCAGCCCGAAGGAGCTGGAAGCCCGCATCCGCTGCGTGCTGCGCCGGGTCGAGAAGGAGCAGGTGGCGGGCATTCCCAACTCCGGCGTCATCCAGGTCAGCGACCTGCGCATCGACACCAACAAACGCCAGGTGTTCCGCGGCGATGAACGCATCCGCCTAACGGGGATGGAATTCAGCCTGTTGGAACTGCTGGTGAGCCGTTCCGGCGAGCCGTTCAACCGCGGCGAAATCCTCAAAGAGGTGTGGGGCTACACCCCGGAGCGCCATGTGGACACCCGGGTGGTGGATGTTCATATCTCCCGTCTGCGCTCCAAATTGGAGGATGATCCTGCCAATCCCGAGTTGATCCTCACAGCTCGGGGCACCGGCTACCTGTTCCAGCGCATCGTCGATTCCGTTGCCTCCGAAGGACCCTGATCCCACCCCGGCCCCTCAGCCGCGGCATAAAACATACCGTCCTCGGGCGATCCGTCGCCTGGTGATTTGGTATCGGCGCAATGCCGCCGTCACAACCATCGTTGATGGCGCTGCTAGCTCAGCAACGGCCGCGGGTTCGATGGCCGGCAACGTGGCCGAAACCGTTGTCTCCGGAGCAGGCACGGTGGCCAGCAGCGTGCTCCAACCGCTGGGGTTTGATCCCCTGCGCTGGCTGCAAGGGGGCACTGATGCCGATGAGATCGACGATGCAGAGCGCCTCTGGGTGGCCGTGGATGGCATGGGCGGTGACCATGCGCCGGGGCCGATCCTGGAGGGATGCCTGGACGCCATTGACCGGCTGCCGCTGAAGATCCGCTTCGTGGGGGAGATCGACCGGGTGATGGCTGCCGCCACCAGCCTCGGGCTACGCGAAGCCTTGGAAAGTGCGCGTGCGGCAGGACATCTGGACCTGGTGGCCAGTGGGCCCTCCATCGGCATGGATGACGAAGCCACGGCGGTGCGGCGCAAACGGGACGCCAGCATCAATGTGGCCATGGACCTCGTTAAGAAAGGCGAGGCCGAGGCGGTGTACTCCGCCGGCAATTCCGGGGCGGTGATGGCCTCGGCGATTTTTCGGCTGGGACGGCTGAAGGGCATCGACCGCCCCGCCATCGGCGCCCTGTTCCCCACCAAGGATCCAGGCAAGCCGGTGTTGGTGCTCGATGTGGGCGCCAACATGGACTGCAAGCCCACCTACTTGCACCAGTTCGCCCTGCTGGGGAACATCTACAGCCGGGATGTGCTGCAGGTGAAACGGCCACGCATCGGCCTGCTGAACATTGGCGAGGAGGAGTGCAAGGGGAACGATCTCTCCTTGAAGACCCACGAATTGCTGCGGGACGAATCCAGGCTCCACTTCGCCGGCAACTGCGAAGGCCGGGATGTGCTTTCGGGCGACTTCGATGTGGTGGTCTGCGATGGATTCACCGGCAATGTGCTGCTGAAATTCCTGGAGTCCGTCGGCAGTGTTCTGCTGGGGGTGCTGCGGGCGGAGCTGCCCCGAGGGCGTCGCGGCAAGGTGGGATCAGCGTTTCTGCGCAGCAACCTGAAGCGCATCAAGAAGCGGCTCGACCATGCCGAACACGGTGGTGCCCTGCTTCTGGGCGTAAACGGCATTTCCGTGATCGGCCACGGCAGCAGCAAGGCCCTCTCGGTGGTCAGTGCCCTGCGCATTGCCCACTCCGCAGCCAGCCATGGGGTGATGGAGGATCTCGCAACGCTGCAACAGGGTTGTGATTGACTGACGCGACGTCAATCAACCTCCGTCTTGGTCGAGCCGCTCAGCACAACCAGGGGGGTGTTGTTCCGAGGGTCTGGCAGCGCGACGCCCAGCCGCTCGATCAGCAACGCAGAGCTGGGCCAGCGGGTTGAGACGAGTGACCAATGGATCCGCAGTCGCACAGGCATTGCCGCGCGACGGGTGGTCAACAGCGACGAATCCCTGGCGGAACTGAGCGGGTTGGCAGCGGAACGGACCTTGGAGATGGCCGGTTGGTCGGCCGACAGCCTCGATCTGATCTTGTTGGCCACCTCCACCCCAGACGACCTGTTCGGTTCAGCTCCACGGCTGCAGGCGCGCCTCGGCGCCACCAATGCCGCGGCCTTTGATCTCACCGCTGCCTGCAGCGGCTTTCTCTTCGCCGTTGTGACCGCCGCCCAGTATCTGCGCAGCGGGGCGATGCGCCGCATCCTCGTGGTGGGAGCCGATCAACTCAGCCGCTGGGTGAACTGGGACGATCGCCGCTCCTGCATTCTCTTCGGTGACGCGGCCGGTGCCGTCGTGCTGGAGGCCTCAGAGAACGGCCAGGACGATCTCCATGGATTCCTGTTGCGCTCCGATGGCAGCCGCGGCGAGGTGCTCCAGCTGCCCCAGGTGAACCAGCGCCAGCCCCTGGTGGGGGATGCCAGCCATCAATGCGGCGGCTTCAGCCCCATCCAGATGAACGGGCAGGAGGTCTACAAATTCGCGGTGCGCGAGGTGCCGGCGATTCTCGAGAAGCTGCTTGCACAGGGTGGTGTCGCCGCAGATTGCCTGGATTGGCTGCTGCTGCATCAAGCCAACCAGCGCATCCTTGATGCCGTGGCGGATCGCTTCTCGGTGCCCTCCGAAAAAGTGCTCAGCAACCTGGCCCACTACGGCAACACCTCGGCGGCCACCATTCCCCTGATGCTGGATGAAGCCGTGCGGGATGGCCGCATCCAACCCGGCCACCGCATCGCCAGCAGTGGATTCGGAGCGGGATTGAGCTGGGGTGCAGCCCTCTTCCGCTGGAGCGGGCCCGCCTAATCTCCGGCACGGTCTGCAGAACACAGCAATGGCGATCGCCTGGGTCTTTCCCGGTCAGGGCTCTCAAAAAGTGGGTATGGCAGAAGCGCTGCTCAGCATTGAAGGCAGCCGCGAGCGTTTCGCCATGGCCTCCGAGCTACTGGGGCGGGATCTGCTGGCGATCTGCCAAGGGGAAAGCGGCGGTGGTGATGGTCCAGATGACCTCAACGACACCCGCAACACCCAGCCCGCCCTGTTTGTGATCGAATCGGTGCTGGCCGACAACCTTCAGCAGCAGGGCCGCGGGCCTGCGCTTGTGGCCGGCCACAGCCTGGGCGAGCTGGTTGCTCTGTACAGCGCAGGGGTATTTGGGCTGGAGACCGGTCTGCAGCTGATGAAAACCCGCTCAGAACTGATGGCGAACGCCGGGGGCGGCGCCATGACAGCCGTGATCGGCTTCGATCGCGCTCAGCTGGACGATCTGGTGGCCGCCGCGGACGGCGTCAGCATCGCCAATGACAACAGCGATGCGCAGGTGGTGATCTCGGGCTCTCCAGAGGCCGTGGAACGCGTGAGTGGAGCCCTGAAATGCAAGCGCGCCATCCCCCTGGCCGTCTCCGGAGCCTTCCACTCCCCGTTCATGGCGGAGGCGGCTGAACGCTTCGCCGCCGAGCTGGACAACGTGCCCTTCCTGGATGCCCGCGTTCCAGTACTCAGCAACAGCGCCGCCAGCGCTAGCACCAGTGCGGACGAGCTCAAACAGCGCCTGAAGCAGCAGATGACCACCGGTGTGCGCTGGCGCGAAACCATGGCGGCGATGACCGACAGCGGTGTGAACACCCTGGTGGAAATCGGTCCGGGCAACGTGCTCAGCGGCCTGGCCAAACGCAGCATGAGCGGGGTCACCACCGCCCAGATCTCCGGGGCTGGAGACCTCGGACAGTGAGTCAATCCAGCCTCGTCCGCACCCCCAAGCCGAGCCTCACCTACCGGCTGGTCAGCAGCCTGCTGGTGTTCCCGGTCTTCCGCTTGCTGTTCCGCGGATCGACCTCCGGGAACAACCGAGTGCCCATGCAAGGCCCCCTTGTGGTGGTGGCTAACCATGGTTCGCACCTGGATCCGCCCTTGCTGGGCCATGCCCTGGGACGCCCCGTGGCCTTCATGGCCAAGGCAGAACTGTTCAGCATCCCGTTGCTGGGGCGCTTGATCCGGGCCTGTGGTGCTTATCCCGTGCGGCGAGGTGCCAGCGATCGCGAAGCGATCCGCACCGCCACGGCTCGCCTCGAAGAAGGCTGGGCCACGGGGGTGTTTCTCGACGGCACCCGACAGAACGACGGCCGGATCAACAACCCACTCCCCGGAGCGGCCCTACTGGCGGCTCGCACGGGAGCCCCACTGCTGCCGGTGGCCATCTGCAACAGCCACCGCGCCTTGGGCAGCGGGCGCAGCTGGCCGCGCCTGGTGCCGATTCAGCTGCGCATCGGCGAGCCCATCCCAGCCCCGGCCAGTCGCCGCAGGCCTGATCTGGATGCCACCACCGCTCTGCTGCAGGAACGCATCAACGCTCTGCTGGATCAGGGTCCGCAGCATCCCTGAGGTCGCGACCGGTCATCACCCACGCCACCGCACGAAGCCAATCACTCCATTGCTTGAGGCGCCCCTCCTGGGTGCAGTCCTCGCGGCAGGCCACGGGAACGCCGGTGAGCTGAATTCCGCGGCTGCCGGCCACCACCTGGCCCACCGCCATGGAACGGGGCAGGTGGTCTTCGCTGGTCACCAGCAGCACGTGGCGAACACCATCCGCCTGCAGCTCATCCACCACAGACGTGAAATTGCTGAGGGTGTCACGGGCCCGGTAATCCAGGGTGACGCGGTCGGGATTGAAGCGCTCCTCACTAAGCATCCATTCGGCGTACTCACGGTTGCTGCCGCCGCTCACCAGCAGGGGTAGATCGAGCTGACGTGCCAACCGGGCACCCATTCGTTCCCGGTCCACATCTCCCCCGAGCACCAGCACCAGCTGGGGGGGGCTGCGATCCAACAGAGCCCGCCGATAGGGCGACAGCGGGCCGGGCCCCAACAGCCAGGCCATCAAACCAGCTCCCAGCAGTAGCCCTGTACGCACGCACGCCATCAGACCTGTCCAACAGGTGAGGTGGGGTAGATCGGCAGCACCTCAGCCCAGGGCATCGCAGCCCCGGCGGCATGGCTGCGCTGCAACAGCTGCAGGAGCCGCGCCACATCCGCTTCCACATCCAGCTGCACCTCAACAGCGGGCTGGGGTGATGCCCCCTGAGGCAGCAAGGTCGGCAGGCTGAGTTCGTGAACCTGCCCGGCCGTGATCCGGTACTGACCGCCCACCACCCCCCGGCGCGGCAACTCCTGGGTGATCCAGAACGGTTCCCCCTGCATGGATTGGGGCAGTTGCCGCTCCAAGCGTGGGGCCATCAGGGCATAGCTGCTCACCCCCAGCAGGGGGCAACCCAGCTGTTGCGCCAGGGTGCGGGCCATCACCACCGTGAGGCGGGTGCCGGTGAAGCCGCCGGGTCCCGTCGCGACGGCAAGGCCCTGCAACTTGGGCCAACGCTCGGGCGGGAGGAGCCCCTGAACCCGCGAAATCAAGCTGTTGGAGAGGCCCCGGCCATCCGGATGAGCCTGCACCAAAGGCTCTGCCCCAGGCCGCTGAGGATCCAGCAGCGCCATGCCAAAGCAGTCGGAACAGCTGTGCAGGGCGAGCAGCAGCGGTGGAGCCGTCATCGGGGCAGCTCCTGTCCAGGACGGCAACGCTGCCACCGGCCTGGATCCGCCTTGAAGCTGGAGCAGGAGCGCACATCCCACTCAATCCCGGCCTGGCCATCGGGGAGATCCATCACCGACACGTGGATACGGGGCGCGTCTGGCTCAAAATCCGGGGCCTGGGCTAGATGCGGAACACCATGCTGACGCTCAACTGCGTGATAGGCCTGACAACGGTCGACCCAGCTGCAATCCACGCAGATGCACATGCCTCCCAAGGCCGTTCACTCCCCCCATTCTGATGGCCCAAGGCTCCGGCAACGCATTACTTGACCAGCTGCGAGAGCGACTGGCTCCAGCCCAGTGGCCTCTCCCCCTGGCACGGCTTCCGGAGGGCACGGCGCTGGTGGGTGGCGCCGTGCGGGATGGCTTGCTGGACCGTCTCCAGGAACAGCCGGATCTTGACCTGGTGGTCCCATCGGATGCCATCGCTCTGACCCAGGCCCTGGCCCAGGAGCTCCATGGCACGTGTGTGGTGCTGGACGCGGAACGGAGCATTGCTCGGCTGGTGCTTGGGGGCTGGACGGTCGACATCGCCCGACAGGACGGAGACCGCATCGAAGACGACCTCTGGCGGCGCGATTACCGGCTCAATGCCATCGCCGTGTCTCTCCAGCCCTGGGGAGAGCTGTGGGACCCCACAGGGGGACTGAGCGATCTCCAGCAGGGCTGCCTGACCGCCGTCTCGGAAGCCAACCTCATCGACGACCCGCTGCGGTTGCTGCGGGGATTGCGGCTGATGGCGGAAATCCCTCTCACCATCTCCAGCCAGACCATGGCGTGGATTGAGCGCCACGCCGAACGGCTTCCGGAAGCGGCACCGGAGCGAATCCTGGCGGAGCTGCAGCGCCTGGTGCGGGGCGAACACGCTGACGCCGCGATGGCAGCCCTCACAAGCCTGCCGTTGCTGCATCCCTGGGCGGCCGTAGGGCAACCTCCCACGCCCGGCAACATCGATGGCCTGACCAGCGAGGAAGCCGCAGCAGCAGTGCCCTTGGCGCGGCTGACGGCCCTGGTGAGCGATGAGGGTCTCAGCCAACTCCGCGCCAGTCGCGCCCTGCGCCAGCGCTGCAAACGGCTGCGGAGCTGGCAGCAACGCACCGGCCAGGCACCGGGCGCGTTACCCGAGAGCGATCGACTGCAATTGCATGAGGAGCTCGAGGGGGATCTCCCCGCCCTGGCCCTGCAACTACCCATGCCCGAAAAAGAAATCTGGCTGCGTCGATGGCGCAACGCCGAGGACCCTCTGTTCCACCCCAGAACCCCGGTCGACGGCAATGGCCTGCTGACGGCCCTGGAGATCGAACCCGGTCCCCGTCTCGGACGTCTGCTGCATCATCTGAAGCTGGAACATGCCTTTGAACGCATCCAGACCCCAAGCGAGGCACTGAAGGAGGCCCAACATTTCTTGAACCGTGAAAGCGAGGCTCTGTGATTAACTTTCCTGGTGTCAATGATGACGGTCAGACACCGACAGATCGCATTTCCTTTCCTTCATGAGCATCCGCCTGTACATCGGCAACCTGCCGCAGACCTTTGAAGAACAGGAGCTGGTGGCTCTGCTCAAGTCGGTGGGAGAAGGGATTCGGTTCAAATCGGTTCTCGACCGCGAAACCGGTGCATGCCGCGGTTTCGGCTTCGCCAACGTGGACGATCCGAAACTCGCCGACGCCGTGATCGAAGCTCTCAACGGCAATGAGTTCGGTGGCAGTGCCCTACGCGTCGAGCGCTCCGAGCGTCGCGACAACAATGCTGGCGGCAACCGTCGTGGAGCCCCCAATGCAGCCGGCCAACCTCAAGTGGCCCGCAAGGCTGTGAACAAGGTGGTCCACAGCGATGCGAAGAGCGAAGGCGCCCCTGACCCCCGCTGGGCCGGCGAACTGTCCAAGCTCAAGGATCTGCTGGCCAACCAGAAGACGGCTGTTTGATCCGTCGCTGATCTGATCGAGGGAAAAAGGAGATCAACTCCACCCCTGCCGCTCATCCCGGCAGGGGTTTTTAGCGTGACTGAGCCAACAGGAATGAACGGGGCAGATCAAGCAGCTTGTTGACCTTGGCCACATAGGCACGGTGATTGAACACGTCGTAATCGACCCGTTCAATTTCATCCAGGATGCCGCGGTACAACCGCAACGACGTCCACACTGGCCAGCGCGCATCGGCGGACAGCCAACGGACTCCGGCTTCGGAGCGGGCAAACCAATCGCGAGCCCGCTCCAGCTGGAAGCGCATCAACGCACGCCAGGCGTTGTTGAGGGTTCCAGCCATCAGCTCCTCCTCGGAATAACCGAACCGCTCGAGATCTTCCTGGGGCAGATAGATACGGCCACGGCCACGGTCTTCCCCCACATCCCGAAGGATGTTGGTGAGTTGGTTGGCGATCCCCAGGGCGACGGCCGCATCGGAGGTGTCGGGACAGTCACTCCAGGGAGCTGAGGTGTAGGCCTGGTCAACGCCCATCACCCCCTGGGTCATCAGGCCAACGGTGCCTGCCACGCGATAGCAGTAGAGATTGAGATCTTCAAAGCGGGGGTAGCGGGTCCAGGTGAGGTCCATCCGCTGGCCCTCGATCATGTCAAGGTAAGGCTGAATGCCCTGGGGGAAGCGCTCCAGGGTGTCGACCATCACCGCATCCAGATCGTCCTCCACCCGACCATCAAACAGAGCACGGGTCTTCTCTTCCCAACGGTCGAGCCGCTCTGCAAGCTCCTCCACCGGACGCGCCTGAGCCTCCGGGCTGTCCATCAACTCATCCGTGCGCCGGCACCACACATAGATCGCCCAGATGGCACGCCGCTTCTCGGGAGGAAGAAGCAAGGTGCCGATATAGAACGTCTTGGCCCACTCGGCGGTCTCCCGACGGCAGGCCTCAAAGGCTGCGTCGAGATCCGGGGAGGCGAGGGGCATGGCTCAGGCCGTCACAGGCTCACTGGAAGAGGTCGATGATGCCAGCTGACCTGTCTTGCGGTCCACCGCACCGGCGCAGAGCTTGCCGCTGAGAACAGCACCCTCCATCGAGGCGAGATAGCGCTGCATCGTGTAGTCGCCCGCGAGGAAGAAGTTCTTGATCGGGGTGGTTTGATCCGGGCGAAGCTCCTGGCAGCCGGGCGTCGTCTTGTAGACGGACAACGGCGTCTTCACGACCTTGTATTTGCGCAGGGTGGCGGGGTTGTCGCCACTGAAGTGCATCGGGAACAGCTTCTTGAGCTCACCCATGGTGGCCTCGATGATCTCCTCATCGGGGCGGCCGATCCAGTCTTTAGCAGGAGCAAAGACCAGCTCAAGCATCGACTTGTCGGGATCTTCGTACTCCCTGCAGGTGATGCTCATGTCGGCATACACGCTGAGCAGAGGGGAGCGGCTGAACAACAGATGGTCGATGTCGGTGAGCTTGCGATCGAACCAGAGGTGCAGGTTGATCACAGGGACACCCCGGAGGCCATCCAACTTCTGAAACACTTCCATCTGCTTCCAGGGCTCGGGCAGCAGCAGCTTGAAGGGATCCACCGGCAAGGCACTGACATAGGCATCAGCGGTGAGGTCGAAGCTTTCCTTGCCCTTCACGCCACCGATGTGGAAGGCCGCCACCGAACCATCGGCATTGAGCTTGATCTCACGCAGGGGGCTGTCGAGATGCACCTCACCACCCAGTGATTCGATGTGCTCGACCACCGGCTGGCAGAGGCGCTCCGGCGGTGCGCCATCCAGGAACGCCATCTGGGAGCCGTTCTTCTCCTGCAGGAAGCGGTTCAGGGCCGTGAGCACCACGGTGGCGGAGATCTCATCGGGATCGATGAAATTCAGCGCCTTGCTCATGGCGATGAACACCTCATCATTCACCCGCTCTGGGATGTTGTGGATCCGCAGCCACTCCGTCCAGGAATACTTGTCGCACTCCTCGACGTAACCCTGGCCCCGGAGCATGGCGGGGACCAGTCCTAGGCCGAAGCTGATCTTCTCCGGCCAGGTGAGCATGTCGTTGTTGCCCAGGATCGCCGCCACACCATTCACCGGTGCCGGCAGATCAGGGAAATCAAAGCGGCTGTAGGTGCCGGGCTCCTCGGGTTGGTTGAAGATCATCGAATGGCTCTTCCACTGCAGCCGGTCTTCGATGTTCAGCTCCTTGAACAGCTGCAGCATGTTCGGGTAGGCCCCGAAGAAGATGTGTAGGCCGGTTTCGTACCAGTCGCCGTCTTCGTCTTTCCAGGCCGCCACCTTGCCGCCGAGAACATCCCTGGCTTCCACAACGATGGGGGTGTGGCCGGCATCCGCCAGGTATTTGGCACAGGAGAGTCCAGCAAGACCAGCTCCGGCGATAGCGACGCGCATGCGGCCGTCTCGAAAGTGAAACCAACCTTAAAAGGGCTTGACCCCCGTTCGCTTCTTAAAGTCGTGTCAGCTTTCCCGTGGGCGCGTCTTGGCTGACACCCTTCTCAAGTGCACCACCCGCCACGTGCGCCTGTTCACAGCAGCACTTCAAGAGGAGGATCTGGTTCCTTCAGATGACCAACTGACCTTGGATCTGGATCCCGACAACGAATTTCTCTGGGATGCCGCCAGCCTCGCCAAGGTGCAGGGACGCTTCAAGGAACTGGTGGATGCCGCAGCCGGCGGCGAACTGAGTGACTACACCCTGCGCCGCATTGGTACAGACCTAGAGGGATTCATCCGGCAACTGCTCCAGGCTGGAGAACTCAGCTACAACCCGGATGGCCGCGTGCAGAACTTCTCAATGGGCCTGCCCCGCACCCCAGAACTGTTGTGACCGGCTCGCGCTACGACCGCGGCGGCCGCCGACCGCGTGATGGCCGCTACGACCGCGGTGAGCGGGATCGTTACGACGCTCCTCCCCGGGGCGGATACGGCCGTCCTCCCGGCCCCCCACCAGGTAGTGGAGGCGGCCAGGGCGGCTTTCAATTCAGCACCCTCACCGTGGCCGTCTTGGCAGGAGTTCTCGTGGTGGGGATCGGTATCGGCAGCGCTGTCACCAGCACAACCACGGGCGACCAGGGAAACATCGCCAGCTCCCAGCAACTGGACATGGCCGTTCCCGACCCGGAGTTCTGCCGCCAGTGGGGGGCGAGCGCCTTCGTCATGGACATCGAGATGTACACGACGCTCAACCCCTCCAGCAGCTTTGTGACCCAGCCAACCCTGCAACCGGGTTGTGTGATCCGTCGGGAGAACTGGTCGGTGCTGCGCAAGGAGGGGGCCATCACCGCCGAGCAGGAGCGTGAGTGCAAACAGCGGATGAACACGTTTGCCTACATCGGCTCCGTTCGGGACAAGCCCGTGGTGCGCTGCGTCTACCAAACCGACATCAGTGAGAACAAATTCCTCACCCGAGGCGTGGCAGATGACGCTGTGGGCGTGACACCCGAGGCCGATCAGTTCTGAACCAGTTGCTCCCCGATCGCTTCAGGCACGACCTTCGCTGCCTGACGAATCGGGCTGTCAGCGCTGGCAAAGACGGGCAGAACGTCATTGCGGAAGGCCACCGAGGCGCGTGAGCAGTAGCGGGCGGGATGGGTGATCAACTTGAGCTGGCGTCTCACCTGCAGATCAGCCACCTGGGGCCGGTGAATCGTTCCCGCCGATAACTCCCGCTCGATCGACACCACAGGAACAAAGGCGGCACCCAGGCCCGCCTGAACGGCATTCTTGATGGCTTCCAGCGAATTCAGCTCCATGTCGATGCGCAGGCGCTGCACATCCAGGCCGGAGCGCGCCAGAAGCTGGTCGACCATCTTCCGGGTGGTGGATTGCGCATCGAGACAGACAAAGCCCAGGCGATACAGGTCTTCCTTGGTGAGTTCAGCCAGTCGGGCCAAGGGGTGCTTCACCGGCAGCACCAGCGCCAGCTCATCACTGGCGTAGGGCACCACCTGCAGCAGTTCATTGAGTTCCGCCGGCAATTCACCACCGATGATCGCCAGGTCGATCTGACCGTTAGCCACACTCCAGCCCGTGCGTCTGGTGCTGTGGACCTGGAGCTGCACGGACACGTCCGGATATTTCTGGCGGAACAGGCCGATCATCCGGGGCATCAGGTAGGTGCCGGTGGTCTGGCTTGCCCCCACGATCAGGGATCCACCTTTGAGGTTGTGGAGATCATCCAGGGCCCGACAGGCTTCGTGGCACTGGCTCAGGATCCGGTCGCAGTAACTCAGCAGCAGATGGCCAGCCTCAGTGAGCTGCGCCTTGCGCCCGCCGCGATCAAACAGCGAAACCTCCAGCTGCTTCTCCAGGTTCTGGATCTGAAGGCTGACGGCGGGCTGAGTGACGTAAAGACTGTCGGCGGCCTTCTTGAAGCTGCCCTCACTGACAATCGCGCGAAGGATCCGCAGCTGGTCGAGGGTGAACGGCAGATCGGCCACCGCGGAACACCCGGAGGAACACCAGAAATTTAGGACCGCCGCGTCCGACAGCCAGAATCACGCCCTTCCAACGCAGCCGCCATGGCCTCCACCCACCACAGCAGCGTCGTGATGCTGGTGCTGCTGATCCTGTTTGCCGTGATTCACAGCGGTGGTGCTGCCCTGCGCAGCCGGGCTGAGGCCGTGATCGGAGCACGGGCCTGGCGCCTGATCTTCGCGGCAGCCAGCATTCCCTCGGCCGTGGTGTTGATCGGATGGTTCCTGGCCCATCGCTACGACGGGGTGCGGCTGTGGAATCTCCAGGGCGTGCCTGGGGTGATTCCGCTCGTATGGATCGGAACCGCCGTCAGTTTTCTCTTCCTCTATCCAGCCACCTACAACCTGCTGGAGATCCCAGCGGTGCTGAAACCGCAGGTGCGTCTTTACGCCACGGGGATCATCCGCATCAGCCGCCATCCCCAGGCCATCGGGCAAATCCTCTGGTGCCTCACCCACGCCCTCTGGATCGGCAGCAGCTTCATGCTGGTGACCTGCGTGGGCTTGATCGGCCATCACCTCTTCGCCGTCTGGCATGGGGACCGGCGCCTGAAGGCCCGCTTCGGCGAAGCCTTTGACGAGCTCAAGGCCAGCACCTCGATCGTGCCCTTCGCAGCGGTGCTGGATGGACGCCAGCAGTTGCAGTGGCAGGAATTCGTTCGACCGGCACAACTGGGCATCGCCATCGCCGTCGGCGTGTTCTGGTGGGCCCATCGCTTCATTGCGACGGCTGCGGAGTTGATGCGCAATTCAGCACTCCAGAACCTGCTGGGCTGAGCTGCCTACACTCGCTTCAACCTCCCTTTTTGCGAATGCCCTCGGCCGAGGAACTCGCCTGGCTCATTCCGGTTCTGCCCCTGTTCGGCGCAGTGCTGACCGGGTTGGGATTGATCAGCTTCAACCGCACGATCAACCGGTTGCGCAAACCCGTTGCGCTGCTATTGATCTCCTGCGTTGGCGCAGCTGCGGCCCTCAGCTACAGCATCCTGTTCAACCAGCTCAATGGGGCTCCGCCAGTCGAGCATCTGTTCGTATGGGCCAGTGCTGGCAACTTCGTTCTGCCGATGGGTTACGTGGTGGATCCACTCGGGGCGGTGATGCTGGCGCTGGTCACCACCATCGCCCTGCTGGTGCTGGTGTATTCCCACGGCTACATGGCCCATGACAAGGGCTACGTGCGCTTTTTCACGTACCTGGCGCTGTTCAGCAGCTCCATGCTGGGTCTGATCATCAGCCCCAATCTTCTGGAGATCTACGTCTTCTGGGAACTGGTGGGCATGTGCTCCTACCTGCTGGTGGGCTTCTGGTACGACCGCGACGGTGCCGCCCACGCCGCTCAGAAGGCTTTTGTGGTGAACCGGGTTGGTGACTTCGGCCTGCTGCTGGGCATCCTTGGCCTGTTCTGGGCCACGGGAAGCTTCGATTTCCAGGGAATCGCCGATGGTCTGCAGAACGGCCTGGCCGCCGGAACGGTGGCCCCATGGGCAGCGCTGCTGCTCTGCCTGCTGGTGTTCATGGGTCCGATGGCCAAGTCGGCCCAGTTCCCCCTCCACGTCTGGCTGCCCGATGCCATGGAGGGCCCAACGCCGATTTCAGCGCTGATTCACGCCGCAACGATGGTGGCCGCAGGGGTGTTCCTGGTTGCCCGACTCGATCCCCTCTACGCCCAGTTCCCCATCGTTCAAACCGTGATCGCCGTCGTTGGCACGATCACCTGCTTCCTGGGGGCTTCCATCGCCCTCACCCAGATGGACCTCAAGAAGGGTCTGGCCTACAGCACCGTCTCCCAGCTCGGCTACATGATGCTGGCGATGGGTTGCGGTGCCCCGGTCGCCGGCATCTTCCACCTGGTGACTCATGCCTTCTTCAAGGCGATGTTGTTTCTGGGATCAGGCTCCGTCATCCACGCCATGGAGGAGGTAGTGGGCCACGAGCCCGTTCTCGCCCAGGACATGCGCCTGATGGGCGGCCTGCGCAAGAAGATGCCCGTCACCTCGATCACCTTCTTCATCGGCTGCATCGCCATCAGTGGCATTCCGCCCCTGGCCGGCTTCTGGAGCAAGGACGAAATTCTTGGTCAGGCCTTCAACAGCTACCCACTTCTCTGGGTAGTGGGCTTCCTGACGGCGGGGATGACGGCTTTCTACATGTTCCGGCTCTACTTCCTCACCTTTGAAGGGGAGTTCCGCGGCAAT
Organism: Synechococcus sp. N26; assembly: GCF_900473975.1. Classification (NCBI taxonomy): domain Bacteria; kingdom Bacillati; phylum Cyanobacteriota; class Cyanophyceae; order Synechococcales; family Synechococcaceae; genus Synechococcus; species Synechococcus sp. N26. The sequence continues at coordinate 22,796 of NZ_UCNM01000002.1, forward strand.
GACACCGCCATGCAGGCCCAGCTGCTGACCGCCGCTGGCAAGGATCCTTCCGAGCACCACGCCCATGGCGGCAGCGTGCACGAGTCGGCCTGGCCGATGGCGGCCCCCTTGGCGGTGCTGGCGGTGCCTTCCGTACTGATTGGCCTCTTGGGCACCCCATGGAACAGCCGCTTTGCGGGCCTTCTCAATCCGGAAGAAGCCCTCGAGATGGCCGAACAGTTCAGCTGGGGCGAGTTTCTCCCCCTGGCAGGCGCCTCCGTGGGCATCTCCGTTGCCGGCATCAGCCTGGCTGTTCTGGCCTATGCCCTGCGTCGGATTGATCTGGGGCAGCTGGTGGCCGGCCGCTTCCCGGCGGTGAATGCCTTCCTCGCTAACAAGTGGTATCTCGATGTGTTGAACGAAAAGCTGTTCGTTCGCGGCAGCCGCAAACTGGCGCGGGAAGTGCTCGAGGTGGACGCCAAAGTGGTTGATGGCGTGGTCAACCTCACCGGACTGCTCACCCTGGGCAGCGGCGAAGGTCTCAAATATCTCGAAACCGGACGCGCCCAGTTTTATGCCCTGATTGTATTTGCCGGTGTGATCGGCCTTGTGGTGCTGTTTGGCGTGATCGGCGGACCTATCGCTTGAAGCTCATCGTCCATGTGTGTCATCGCCTATCGAGGTGATGACACAGCGGCCATGATTTCTACGATCCATCCAGTGAGGATCGGATCAGCGTGTTCGAATTCGCAGTCGCCGGACTCAGCGATCCGGTGCAGGCCACCGTTCCATGGCTGAGCCTGTCGATCCTGGTGCCGATTGTGGGTGCCCTGCTGGTTCCGCTGGTTCCGGACAAAGGCGAGGGCAAACAGGTGCGCTGGTACGCCCTGATCGTGACGCTGATCACCTTCCTGATCACCGTTGCGGCTTACCTCACCGGCTATGACCCCAGCCTGAGTGGTCTGCAGCTGTCCGAACGGGTGAGCTGGCTGCCGGATCTTGGCCTCACCTGGGCGGTGGGAGCTGACGGGCTCTCAATGCCGTTGATCCTGCTCACCAGCTTCATCACCAGCCTGGCCTGCCTGGCGGCGTGGCCGGTGAGTTTCAAACCGCGGTTGTTTTATTTCCTGCTGCTGGCCATGGACGGCGGCCAGATCGCGGTGTTCGCCGTGCAGGACATGCTGCTGTTCTTCCTGGCCTGGGAGCTGGAACTGATCCCGGTGTATCTGCTGCTGGCCATCTGGGGCGGCAAGAAACGCCAGTACGCCGCAACCAAATTCATCCTCTACACCGCCGGCAGCTCCCTGTTCATCCTGTTGGCCGCCCTGGCCATGGGCTTCTTCGGCGGCGGCACCCCCAGTTTTGAGTACACCGCTCTTGCAGCCAAAGACTTCGGCACGGGCTTTCAACTGCTCTGCTACGCCGGGCTGCTGATCGCCTTCGGCGTGAAGCTGCCGATCGTGCCCCTGCACACCTGGCTGCCGGATGCCCATGGCGAAGCAACGGCACCGGTGCACATGCTGTTGGCCGGCATCCTGCTGAAGATGGGCGGCTATGCCCTGCTGCGCTTCAACTGTGAACTGCTGCCAGCGGCCCACTCCCAGTTCGCCCCACTGCTGATCGTGCTGGGGGTGGTGAACATCATCTACGCCGCCCTCACCTCCTTCGCCCAGCGCAACCTCAAACGAAAGATCGCCTACAGCTCGATCAGCCACATGGGCTTCGTGCTGATCGGCGTGGGCAGCTTCAGTGCCCTGGGCACCAGTGGCGCCATGCTGCAGATGATCAGCCACGGTTTGATTGGCGCCAGCCTGTTCTTCCTTGTGGGTGCCACCTACGACCGCACCCACACACTTCAGCTGGATGAGATGGGAGGCATTGGCCAGAAGATGCGCATCATGTTCGCGCTCTGGACGGTTTGTGCCCTCGCCTCCCTGGCCCTGCCTGGCATGAGCGGGTTCGTGAGCGAACTGATGGTGTTCGCTGGCTTCGCCACGGATGAGGCTTACACCCTGCCCTTCCGCGTGGTGATCTGCGGGCTGGCCGCCGTCGGCGTGATCCTTACACCGATCTATCTGCTCTCGATGCTTCGCGAGATCTTCTTCGGCAAGGAGAAAGAGGAGCTGGTGTCCCACACCAACCTGGTGGATGCGGAGCCTCGCGAGGTTTACATCATCGGCTGCCTGCTGGTGCCGATCATCGGAATCGGGCTGTACCCCAAGCTGATGACCGACAGCTACCGCAGCTCGATTGAAGCCCTGGTGAATCGAAATCTGGGTGCGATGGAACAGGTGATCTCACCAACGGCCCCCCTGATTCGAGGTCAGGCGCCCGTTCCAGCAGTCATCCAGGCCCCTGCCGTGGGCGCGTCATAAATCACGTATCGATTCCGATTCATTCCCACCCAACCGTCCGTAAGTTCCAGGGGAACGCTCCCCTGCCATGCGTCAGATCAACTTCGGCCTGATCTTCAGCTTCGGCCTGATCACGGTGTTCTTCACCCTCGCGAACACCAACCCCACGACGGTTCATGTGTTGCCGGGTGTCGAGTACACCCTGCCTTTGGCGGGTCTGCTGCTGCTGGCAGCGGGGTTGGGAGCCGTGTCGGCCTGGTTCTTCGCGGCCTGGACCGGCATGCTCAACAACGTTGAACAGTTCAGCAAAGCGAACGAATACGAAGCCCAGCAGGTGCGGATCCAAGAACTGGAGACCGACCTCAGCCGCTACCGCTCCACCGTTGAAACCCAGCTGGGCCTCCTCCCCGCAACCACCGTCAGCGCGACCAGTGCCGAGAGCGACGACAACGACCAGGCGGAGGTCACCGATGCCAGCAGCGCGGCCTGAGGCAGCACTGGCAACACCGGTTGAGGACCGATACCTTGCCGGAAAAAGGTGAATTGACTTGCTCCAGGTGGCCCCCAACGACGGCGCTGATACAGGAGCACGCCTTGCGATTCGACTGCTGCAGGACGCAGCGGAGCGGGGCGATCTCGATCCCTGGGATGTGGATGTGATTGCCGTCATCGACGGCTTTCTGGATCAACTTCGGCAACGCATCGAGATTCCCGGGCAGGTGGCGGCCGCCCTGGCCGGACGGGGTGGCAGTTACGAGCGGGATCTGGCTGACAGCAGCGAAGCCTTCCTGGCCGCCTCCGTGCTGGTGGGACTCAAGGCGGAGATGCTCGAAACCAGCATGTTGCCGCCGCCGCCCGAAGTCGAAGATCACTTCGATGCCGACTTCGATGAGCAAGGTTGGCTGGATCCGGCCTTTGATCTGCCCCGACGGCCGGAACGTCATCTGCAGCGGCGGCCCGTGGCGCCACCGCCATTGCGTCGCCCTGTCACCCTCGGGGAGCTGATCGAGCAACTGGAAACAATTGCCGAGCAGCTGGAATCAGACGAACTCGAGGCACGCCGCCGCAAACGGCAGAAGCGCTACAGCAACCGTGAAGCCATCGCCCAGGTGGCCGGACTAGCCCACCGCGAAAAGCTGCCGGAAACAACCGCAGCACTGGGGGTGTTTCTGAACGGTTGGGAGACCGCCCTGGACTGGGTGGGCTTCGATCAACTGGTGGATCAGTGGGAGGTGGCCGCCGCAGCGGACCTGGACCGTGACCGGGTCGGGGTGTTCTGGGCCCTGCTGTTTCTCTCCTCCCAGGGCCGGGTTGAGCTGGAGCAGGAGGGTTGGCTCCACGGACCGCTGCGACTGAAATTCATCCCCGCGAGTGGCACTGCAACGCAACTGCCGATCCGCAGCCTTCAGGTGCCAGATCCGTCGCCGACCCGGACGGTCGTGGCGGCCTAAGACCGGGTCTATGGTCACTACCTTGTATTGACCCGACCAAACGCCAATGAAGGCGATGATTCTGGCGGCTGGTAAGGGGACGCGGGTCCAACCGATCACCCATGTGATCCCCAAGCCAATGATTCCGATCCTGCAGAAGCCGGTGATGGAATTTCTGCTGGAACTGCTCAAGGAGCACGGTTTCACCGAAGTGATGGTGAACGTCTCCCACCTGGCCGAAGAGATTGAAAATTACTTCCGGGATGGCCAGCGTTTCGGGGTTGAAATTGCCTACAGCTTTGAAGGACGGATTGAAGACGGCGAACTGATCGGCAGTGCGCTGGGGTCTGCAGGCGGGCTCAAAAAAATCCAGGATTTCCAGCACTTCTTTGACGACACCTTCGTGGTGCTCTGCGGCGATGCGCTGATCGACCTTGATCTCAGCGAAGCGGTACGCCTGCACAAAGAGAAGGGTGCGATCGCCAGCCTCGTCACCAAACGGGTCCCCAAGGATCAGGTGAGCAGCTACGGCGTTGTGGTCACCGATGACCAGAACAGAATTTCAAGCTTCCAGGAAAAGCCCAGCATCGACGAAGCCCTCAGCGACACGATCAACACCGGCATCTACATCTTTGAGCCGGAGATCTTTGAACACATCCCTTCGGGAGAGTCCTTTGACATCGGCTCGGATCTGTTCCCGAAACTGGCCGAGCTCGGTGCACCCTTCTATGCCATCCCGATGGATTTCGAGTGGGTGGATATCGGCAAGGTTCCGGACTACTGGCAAGCCATCCGCAGTGTGTTGATGGGTGACGTCCGTCAGGTGGGCATCCCCGGCAAGGAGGTGCGTCCCGGGGTTTACACCGGTCTGAATGTGGCCGCCAACTGGGACAAGATCAACGTCAACGGCCCGGTCTACGTGGGCGGCATGACCAAGATCGAAGATGGCGCAACGATCATTGGGCCCACCATGATCGGCCCCAGCTGCCACATCTGTGAGGGCGCCACGGTCGACAACTCGATCATCTTCGACTACTCACGCATCGGCCCCGGCGTGCAGCTGCTCGAGAAGCTGGTGTTCGGCCGCTACTGCGTGGGCAAGGACGGTGATCACTTCGATCTGCAGGAGGCCTCGCTCGACTGGCTGATCACCGATGCCCGTCGTCAGGACCTGGTGGAGCCTTCCCCGCAGCAGAAAGCCATGGCGGAGCTGCTCGGCACCGACCTCACCCAGGCAGCGAGCTGAGTCCGGCGCGATCCAGGATCAACGGGATACGCTCCTCAGCCTTGATCGCCATCAGGTGAACGCCACGAACGATGCCGAGATAACGCTTTACCTGTTCAGCGGCGATGGCCACACCCTCCATGGCGGGATTCTCGGCGCACTCCAACCGATGGATCAACGCATCAGGGATGCAGGCTCCTGGCACAACGCGGTTGATGAACCGGGCATTCTTGGCTGACTTCAGCAGGAACACGCCAGCGAGCACGGGCAGACCCAGGGGGCCGGCCAGTTCGTGCTGGAAGCGCTCGAGCGCTTCAGGGTCCATCACCATCTGGGTTTGAACGAAGCGGGCTCCCGCCGCTTGCTTGCGCTGCAACCGGCGCTGGAGACCGCTCCAGCTCCTCGATTGTGGGTCGGCGGCACACCCGGCAAACAGCGTGGTCGCCCCATCGGGCAGGGTGCCCTGCACGGGATCCACGCCCCGATTGAGGGAATCCACCTGCTGCAGGAGCTTCACCGACTCGAACTCATTCACCGGCCGGGCATCCGCCTGATCGCCCGCCCGCACCGGATCGCCAGTGAGACACAACAGGTTTCGGATCCCCAAGGCATGGGCCCCGAGCAGATCGGCCTGAAGGGCGATGCGGTTGCGGTCCCGGCAGGCCATCTGCAACACCGGCTCCAAGCCAGCCTCAAGCAGCAACTTGCAGGAGGCCAGGCTGCTCATCCGCATCACAGCCCGACTGCCATCGGTCACATTCACGGCATGGACACGGCCTTGCAGCGATGCGGCCATGGCCAGCATGTGCGAGGGGTCGGCTCCGCGGGGAGGCATCACCTCGGCCGTGAGCACCTGATCCCCGGCCTCAATTGCGCGCTGCAGCGCCGTGCTCAAATCTCGTTCCATTTCACCGGCCCACTATGCAGGATCAGACCGGTCGTCCGGACTAGCATGATCCCAACGGTGGTCGCCCATGTCCTCCCTCGACGGTACCGATCCTCTGGAGATCTCCCTCTCTGCGAGGGAGATAGAGATCATCGAGCTCGTGGCCGAAGGACTGACCAATCAGGAAATCGCTGACCGTCTCACGATCAGCAAACGAACGGTGGACAACCATGTGAGCAACGTGTTCACCAAGACCGGCTCGAAGAACCGGGTGGCACTGCTCAATTGGGCCATGGACAACGGCAAGATCTGCCGGGACGGCTTCAACTGTTGCGTCCTTCCAGAACACGATCCCCCCTCAGCCTGATCGTGGAGCTGACAGGCTCCGGCAAGCTTTGAAGGGAGGTGGGGCCCACAGGGATCTGAAAAAGCTTGGCGTATTCCAGACAGGCCTCCACGCTGGAGCCTGCGAAGCGAAGCATTCCAGTTGTGTCGTACAGACCCACCACTGGAAGGAGCCACCAATCAGAACTCCCCAAAGCTAAAGGAAATCTGAAGACAAATCCAGTCCGGCCTTAGGGCCAGCCAAAACGTCGACGCTGCGCCTCAGGCCAGGACTGAACCGGATGCTGGGCCAGCACCGCATTGCTCCAGCGGGATTCCCCGGTGATCTCCTCGCCACACCAGGGAGGAATCAGCAGATCCGCCTGGGCCGATGCCAGCTCCACCTCCGCCAGCACCAAGGGGGCGTTCTCGCCCTGGAAACAATCCACCACCCAGTCACCACCAGGGCAATCCAAGGCGTAGCGGACTTTGTCCAGACGGTGCGGCGCCAGATCCCAGAGGGCTTCAGCGTCCGCCACGGGAATCGGATAGTCGAACTCGTGGCGCACCAGGCCAACCGCATCAGCCGCCGCCTTCAGGGTGAGCCAGGCCTGATCCGATCCGCGCAGACGCATCCGCACCGTCACACCGTCGGCACTGGCGGCCAGATAGCCCTGACGCAGCTGCTGTGCGGGGCCAGCACTGCTGCGCCAGGCATCCGACCGCACCAGAAAGCGCCGTTCAATCTCGAGGGCCATGGCTCAATTCTGCGAGGGCTGAGACGCGTGCAGGCTTCCCGCCCAATGCAGCTTGTGGGAGAGGGTTCGGTAATACGACGGGCTTTGATTGAGCAACACCATCAGGGCATGGTGGCGCGCCTGCTGAACAACACAGCACTCACCAGGCTCCAGCACCGTGCAGCCCACACCGTCCTTCCACAGCTTGATGCGGTGATCCCCAGCCCCCAGGGGCCAGATCGCCAACCTGGCCCGAGGCGGCACCACCAGCGTTCGGCTGGAGAGGCTCATCGGGCAGATCGGAGCAACGATGATTGCATCGATGCCGGGGTGAAGGATCGGTCCCCCTGCCGCCAGGGCGTACCCGGTGGACCCCGTGGGCGTGGAGAGGATCAGGCCATCACCACGCACCTGGTCGATCACTTCCCCATCGATCTCGAGCTCCAGGGTGCAGGTGGGCGAAATCTCATCGCGGTAGGCCCGCAGATAAAAGTCGTTGAAGGCCCAGTGGTGCTCTTCATCGTCTTCGAGATCCGGCTGCTGCAAAGGACCCGGCGAAGCCGCTCGATCTTCAGCGGAGCGTCGATCCACCATCGCCTGAAGCATCATGCGACGTTCGATCGCGAACTGATCGTCCTGAAGGCGTTGCCAGATCTGATCGCCACGCAACACACGCCGGTCATGGGTCAGAAAGCCCAGATGGCCTCCCACATTGATGCTGAGGATCGGGATGTCATGCACCGCCAGGTGGCGGGCAGCCCCCAGGACCGTGCCATCTCCCCCCAGCACCAGCGCCAGATCGGGCAACGACTCCTCAACAGCCAGCAGGCCTGGGAAAGGATTCACCCGCGGCCCCGACATCGCCGTGATCACGTGGGAGCCGAGAGCTTTCAGCTCCTTGGCACATTGGCGGGCTTCACGCTGGGCAGGCTGGCTGTCGGCCCGATAGATCACCCAGACCCGATCGAGACGCATGACCCAGGTGTGCGGGGGTTACCAGCGCAGCAGGTTGAACTGCTCCATGTCGACGGTAACGCGATTGCGATAAAGCGACAGCAGGATCGCGAGACCGACAGCGGCCTCAGCGGCGGCCACCGTGATCACGAACACAGCGAAGACCTGGCCGCGAATCAGATCACCATCCACGAAGGAGGAGAAGGCCATCAGGTTGATGTTCACGGCATTGAGCATCAGCTCAATGCTCATCAGCACGCGCACCGCATTGCGGCTGTTGATCAGACCCCAGACGCCGATGCAGAAGAGCATCGCGGCCACCAGAAGGTAGGCCTGCAGGGAGGGAAGCGTGGCAAGGAAATCGCTCATCAGTCCGCTCGATTCATCAGCAGGGGAGTACTGGCCTTCTCAATCAGGCCTTGATCGGCCACCTCACCGGTGACCACATCGGTGGCCAGCACATCACGACGGGCCAAGACGATGGCGCCGATCATGGCCATCAGCAGCAGCACCGATGCCACCTCGAAGGGCAAGAGGTAATCGGTGAACAGGTGTTCACCGATGCGGGCCGTGGCTTCCTCACCCACGGCGGCAGGACCAGGCAGCGACCAGGGGGTGGTAACCACAACACGAACCAGCAACGCCAGCAGACCGGCGCAAACGCCGGCGGACACCACACGGCGCGTGGTGAGGTTGGCGATGGCCTTGAGATCTTCCCGCTTGTTGACGAGCATGATCGCGAACAGGATCAACACATTGATCGCGCCCACGTACACCAGGATCTGGGCCATGGCCACGAAACTGGCGTTCAGCAGCAGATAAAGCCCTGCAACGGCGGTGAACACCCCACCCAGCAGGAAGGCGGAATAGACGATGTTGCTGAGCAGCACCACACCCAGGGCGCCGATCACCACAACGGCGGACAGCACCAGAAAACAGATCAGCTCGGTGGTTGTCGCGATGGTCATGCGTCGCCCTCCTTGGCCTCACTGGAGGATTGTCCCTCATTCTTGGCAGAGGACTTGGCAGGAGGGGTGAGGGTCTCCAACACCTGAGACGGCAGCTGACCAGCCCGGGGACGATCTGCGGCAACACCATGGGGATCCATCTCGCCCGCCGGCAGATAGGCGAGTTCCCTGAGGGAAACAACTGAGGGGTCGGTGGTGACGCTGGTGGGAAGGCGCCCGAGGGCCACGTTGTCGTAGTTGAGGCTGTGGCGATCAAAAGCCGCCAGCTCGTACTCCTCCGTCATCGAGAGGCAGTTGGTGGGGCAGTACTCAACGCAATTTCCGCAGAAAATGCAGACGCCGAAGTCGATGGAGTAGTTGCGCAGCTCCTTCTTCTTCGTGGCCTTGTTCATCACCCAATCGACCACCGGAAGATTGATCGGGCAGACCCGCACGCACACCTCACAGGCGATGCACTTGTCGAACTCGTAGTGAATCCGGCCCCGATAACGCTCGGAAGGAATGAGCTTCTCGTAGGGGTACTGCACCGTGACCGGACGGCGCTGCATGTGGTCGAAGGTGACAGAAAAGCCTTGGGCCAGATTCCGGGCTGCATCGACTGCATCCCGGGTGTAATCACCGACCTGTTTGAGGAAGCCGAACATGGTCTGAAGGGGAGAGAACGAAGCGGAACCGGGAGCGAAGAAATCCTAGGTAGGAAAACCTAGCCGCCGAATGCAACGGGGAATGCGAGCTTGAGGGCTGCTGTCACCAGAAGGTTCACCAGGGACAGGGGCAGCAGGAACTTCCAGCCGAGATCGAGCAGCTGGTCAATGCGCACGCGGGGGGTGGTCCAGCGCAGCAAGATCGCCACGAACACCAGCAGATAGGCCTTGAGCACCGTCATCACGATGCCAACGGTGCCCGTGATCACCTGCACCACGGGGGCATCGATGGGCTGGTTCAACCAGCCGGCCAGCCACTCCACAGGAATCGGAAAGCCCCAACCACCGAGATACAGAACGCTGACCAGGACGGCCGAGAGCACCAGGTTGATGTAACCCGCCAGGTAGAAGAGAGCGAACTTCATGCCCGCGTACTCGGTCTGATAGCCGGCGACCAGCTCTTCCTCAGCTTCGGGAAGGTCGAAGGGCAGCCGCTCACACTCGGCCAGGGCACAGATCCAAAAAATCAGGAAGCCCACCGGCTGGCGCCAGATGTTCCAGCTCAAGATGCCGGCACCGGTCTGCTGACCCACGATGTCGACCGTGCTCAACGAGTTGGTCATCATCACGATGGCCAGCACCGCCAGAGCCAGGGGAATTTCGTAGCTGATCGATTGAGCCGCGGCCCGCAGCCCACCGAGCAGCGAGTACTTGTTGTTGGAGGCATAGCCGCTCATCAGCAAGCCGATCGGCTGGATGCTGCTGAAGGCGATCCATAGGAAAATCCCCACGCCCAGATTGCTGATCAGCAGGTTCTGGCCGAAAGGAATGATCAGCCAGGAAATGATCACCGGCACAACCACCAGCACCGGGCCGAGGGTGAACAGCAGGCTGTCGGCCCGCGCCGGGATGATGTCTTCCTTGACGAGCAGCTTGAGGCCGTCGGCCAAGGGCTGAAGCACGCCCAGGGCACCGGCGTACTCCGGACCGATTCGCTGCTGGACAGCGGCGGAAATCTTGCGTTCCAGCCACACCGAAACCAGCACACCCACCACTGCAGCCACCAGAACCAGCAGCATCGGCAGCGGCAGCCAAAGCAGCCTCGCCACCTCCGGGGAGAAGCCAAACCCTTGCAGGGCCTGGCTAAAGCTCAATTCCAGGTCCAGTCCCGGACTCACCATGGTGTCGACGGAAGTGGGTGCAACTTAGGCGGCCGGAGCCGAGACGCGCTCCTCAATGGGCATCCAGGAGCGTGGCTGGGATCCGGAGTAGATCTGCGAAGGCCGGAAAATCCGGTTCGCCCCGAGCTGCTCCCGCCAATGGGCCAGCCAGCCGGCAACCCTGGCGATGGCGAAGACCGGCGTGAACAGATCCCTGGGGATGCCGAGCTTGCGGTACACCAGGCCCGAATAGAAATCGACGTTGGGATAGATGCCTTTGGGGCCGAGACGGGACGCTGCTTCTGCTTCGATCGCCCGGGCCACGTCGTAGAGGTCGTCATGGCCGAAGCTGGCGAACATCTCCTCCACCAGGGCCTGCAGGATCACGGCACGGGGATCCTTGACCTTGTATTCCCGGTGGCCGAAGCCCATGATTTTGCGCTTGGCCGCGATGGCTTCATCCAGGAAAGCGCCAGCGTTCTCGGGACTGCCCACCTGCTCGAGCATGGCGAGGACATCTTCATTGGCGCCGCCGTGGAGTGGGCCCGCCAGGGTGCCCACGGCTGAAGCCACCACGGCGTAGGGGTCGGTGAGGGTGCTGGCGGTGACCCGGGCACTGAAGGTGCTGGCGTTGAGGCTGTGCTCGGCATGGAGCATCAGGCAACGATCAAAGATTCGCGCCGCCAGGGGATCCGGCTCACGTTCGGTGAGCATGTAGAGGAAATTGGCGGAGTAGGCCAGATCATCCCGGGGCTGGATTGGGTCCTGGCCTTTGCGGATCAGCTGAAAAGCGGCCACCATCGTGGGAATCTTGGCGATCAACCGCACCACCGCGTCATAGATGTACTGCGGGTCGTCGATCGCCCGGCGCGAATAGAACAGCCCCAGGGAAGCGGCACTGGACTGCAGCGCGTCCATCGGATGGCCGCTGGCCGGGAAGCACTTCATCATGTCCCGCACCCGGAAGCTGACCCGCCGGTGCATCTGCACCGCGTGCTCAAACTCCGCCAGCTGGTCGCGGCTGGGCAGCTCTCCCCAGATCAGCAGGTAAGCCGTTTCCAGAAAACTGCTTTTGGCCGCCAGATCCTGCATCGGATAGCCGCGGTAGGTGAGCAGCCCTTGCTCTCCATCGATGTCGCAGATCGCCGACTGGGTGGCCGGCACGCCATCCAGGCCTGGACGCAGTTCGATACCGGTCCGCGCATGGCGCAGGTCGCCTGTCTGCTGCTGGGCCACCGCCTGATTGCCTCTAACAGCAACCTAAATCGTCAATCAACAGTGCTGGCCGAAGCAAGGCCTTCAACTGCCACTGGCCCGCGGAACGGCGCAGCTGAATCACGCCGGCTTTCTTCAGCACCAGGGCAACTGGGGCACACCCCAGAAGACCGCAGGCCAGATCGCCAAGATCCGGCTCATGACCGACCAAGCCAAGCCGTTGATCAAAGGCGGTCACCAGCATGTTGAGGTCCCCTCCAGGCTGAAGCCGTTCATCCACCGCGAGTTCAGAAGCGAGCCCCGCCTCCAACGCCAGTTCCGCCGTTTGCAGAGCCCGGCGATAAGGGCTGGACAGCAAGCGATCCAAGCGCAGCCCCCGTTGCACCAGGGCCGCCATCACCTGCTGGGTTCGCTGACGGCCAGCGGCGGTCAGGGGTCGATCCGGATGGTCCTGGCCCGCCTGGCGGGGTTCGGCGATGCCATGCCGCAACAGAACCAGGTCAGCCGAGTTCGAGCCGGGCATGCAAAGGAATCTCGGTACTGCCTTGCTCCTGACGATCAACGTCGACGGCCACCGCAAGGCCGCGGACCTGATCCTGAAGCGGTCGCCCCGCCATCACCTGCAGCAGGGCCCAGGGCCGCCATTGCCCCAACAGCGCACGGGCCGGCTCATCCGCCAGCAGGAGGGCCTGCGCTGGTTGGGCGGAGGCTGTGAGCTCCTGCCACTGGTTCAAGCGGGGCTGGAGGACACGCCCGTTCTGGCGCTGCGACAAAGCCATCAAGGACTCGCCCCACCAGTTCAGCGCAGACGAGCGAACCTGAGCCACGGCCAATTGGGCATCCACCCCAGGCTGGCGTCCCCGCTGGCGCACCAGCCGCGTCCACACGCTCAGCACCTCGCCATCTCCCTCCAGCTCAGAACGGGTCAGACCCTGCTCCTGCAAACGCGCATCCACCGCATCCCTGGTGGGAGTTTGCGGGCGGGTGGCCAGCAGCCAGCCCTCGGGTTGGTCCTGCCAGAGGAGAGGGCCAGCATCGACCCCCACAACAGCATCGGCCGCCGGCTGGTCCGCCAAGCGCTGCTCCAGCAAGGGAGCGAACCATTGGGCCAGCGGATGGCTTTCGCTGGGATCCAACAAACGGGCCGGACTCTGGAGCTGAGCCAGCCAGCGGGCATGGCCGCCCGCCGACGCCGTCAGATCCGTGAGCCCAGGCCAGGGGTCGGTGCCAAGGGCTTGCCGGAACCCGAGGCGCCCATCCACCGCCAGGGTTGAACCCTCCGGACGCAGTGATGCCACGAGTCCGCTCAGATCGTCCCGTTGGGCCACCAGCTGCGGAAGCTGCAGCCAATGCTCAAGGGCATGGGGAGATGCCGTGAGCAGAGCCACGCCTTCGCCGAGCTCAGCCACCTGACGTTGCAGGCGTTGATCGCCCAGCTGATGCTGATCCGGAAGCTGGGAGACATCGAGGGCCTGCTCCAGCACACCCCGGCCTGAGGCCACCAGCAGCAGATCGTCGTCAATCAAGGCCGTGGCCAGGGGTTGGGGGTCATGCCCCACCAACGCCCCCTGGCCGCTGATCACACCGATGCCGCGGTAACTGCTGATCTGCAGGTCGGTGCCCGCCAGGCTGCGGGTCTGCCAGAACCGTTGCAGAAAGCGCCGGGCTCCGTCGTCATCCCGACTGGTCAAAGCCAACACCCAAGCGGCGTTGGAATCCCCATCGGTGAGGGTGAGACTGACCTCCTCGCCAAGCCAGGGCTCCAGCTCAAGACCGAACTGGAGGCCCGCCAAAGCAAAGACGCCTTCGCGCCACTGCCGGGCGCCATCACGGGCATCGCGGCGTTGGGAGGCAGGGGCAACGGCCTGGGCGTAGGCCGGCAACCGTCCTGGATCGGCCAACCAATGGAGGGACAAGTCAGCATCCCGGGGCACAAACCGGGCCGCCCGAGGCAGATGCAACGGCTGCTCCACCAACTGCAGGGGGCTCTGGCGGTTCATGGTCCAGAGCAGGCCAGCGGCCAGCAAAATCAGCGACAACAGCACAGCGCCGGCAGCGCTGAGGAAGGGGCGGGCCTTCATGGGCCGGCGGTCTCGGGTCGCCTCATCTTTGTCCATCACCGCAGAATGGCGCCATGGGCCAATCCCAACAACCACAACCAATCCAAGCCTCTGAACTGCAGCAATGGCTGCAAAGCGAGCGACCTTCACCGCAACTGGTGGATGTGCGCGAGGAGGCTGAGCTCGCGATCGCTGCCTTTCCAGGTGCGGTGCTGCACCGCCCCCTGAGCCAATCCAATGCATGGCTTGGAACACTGCAGGCCGACCTCAACCCCGATCAACCCGTCGTGGTGGTCTGCCATGCCGGCGTGCGCAGCTACCACTTCGGCCTGTGGCTGCTGGACCAACCCTGGGGCCTTGAGGTGTGGAACCTTGAGGGAGGCATTGATGCCTGGAGCCTTCAGGTGGATCCCAGCGTTCCCCGCTACTGATGAGCAAGCCCCTGTCCCTTCGGCAAGAGCAGGTGCTTCAGGCGACGGTGCACCACTACGTCGACACGATGGAGCCGGTGGGCAGCCGCACCCTGGTGCAACGCTTCGGCATTCCCGCCAGCTCCGCCACCGTTCGCTCCGCAATGGGGGCGCTGGAGCGCCGAGGACTGCTGCATCAACCGCACACCTCCGCCGGACGCGTTCCCAGTCCGATGGGATACCGGCACTACGTGGACGCGTTGCTGCCGGAACCCGGCATCGCCGTTCAACACCTGGAACGGGAGCTCACCGGCCTCAGTCTTCGTTGGGCCGGTTTGGACGACCTGCTGATGCATCTGGCCCGGCGGCTGACGGATTTCACCGGTCTGATGAGCCTGATCACCCAACCGCAGCAAGAGAACCAGCAACTGGAGACGATCCGTCTGGTGCCCAGCGGTGATCGACTGCTGGCGATGCTGGTGGAAGCCAATGGCCGCGCCAGCCACCTCAACCTGCGTCTGCCCCACGGGGCTGAAGCCGAACTCACCGCGATGGAACGCTGGGCGTCGGCCCAGCTCGAGCAGGGCGACCTGAACTGGGACGCACTGCCCAGGCAGCTGCAACGCAGCGGCGCTGTGCTGCGCAACGCCCTTGAGCAGCCCACCCCCGCCAACTCCACACAGGTGGTAGTGCATGGCCTTTCAAGGCTGGTGAGCGAACCGGAATTTGAAAGCACCTCCAACCTTCGGCCGCTGCTGGAACTGATCGATGACCAACCCGCCACCTTGATCAGCCGCGGTGAATCCGCACGGGTGTGGATCGGCGAGGAACATCCCCAGCCAGCCCTGGAGGCCTGTGCCGTGGTTCAGGCGCCCTACCGCTGCAACGAGGGGCTCGGCCATGTGGCTCTGGTGGGACCGATGCGGATGGCGTACGCCACGGCACGAGCCGCCGTGCAGCGGGTGGCCCGCCACCTGGAATTGCTGCTGGCCTGAGGATCACTCTTTAGAGCTGATCCCCCAGCTTCTCCGCCACGGTGTTGACGTCCTTGTCGCCGCGGCCGGAGCAGTTGATCACCACTTCCGTGCCATCGGCCAGGGTGGGGCAGAGCTGCTCAAGCCAGGCGAAGGCGTGGGCGGTTTCCAGGGCCGGAATGATGCCCTCAAGTTCACTCACAAGGCGCAGGGCATCGAGGGCCTGTTGGTCTGTGACTGCGGCGTACTCAGCACGCCCGATCTCCCGCAAGTAGCTGTGCTCCGGCCCCACTCCGGGGTAATCGAGACCTGCACTGATGGAGTGGGCCTCCATCACCTGACCGTCGCCGTCCTGCAGCAGCAGGCTCATGGCACCGTGAAGCACACCGGCACGACCCTCGGTGATCGTCGCGGCGTGGCGACCGGTGGCCACACCATCACCGGCGGCCTCAACACCGATGAGCCGCACAGACGTGTCCTGCACAAAGGGATGGAACAGGCCCATGGCATTGGAGCCACCGCCAACGCAGGCCATCAGAACGTCAGGCAGCCGGCCGAAGGCGTCCTGACACTGCTGCTTGGACTCCTCACCGATCACGGCATGGAAATCCCGCACCAACATCGGATAAGGGTGCGGACCAGCGACGGATCCAAGGATGTAGTGGGTGGTCTCGACGTTGGTCACCCAGTCGCGGATCGCCTCACTGGTGGCGTCCTTGAGGGTGGCGGTGCCGGCCGTCACCGGTTGCACCGTGGCGCCCAGCAGGCGCATGCGGAAGACGTTGAGGGCCTGACGGCGCATGTCTTCCGCGCCCATGTAGATCACGCACTCCAGACCAAAGCGGGCACAGACCGTGGCCGTGGCGACGCCGTGCTGCCCCGCACCAGTCTCGGCAATGATCCGCTTCTTACCCATGCGCAGGGCCAGCAGGGCCTGCCCCAGGGCGTTGTTGATCTTGTGGGCACCGGTGTGGTTCAGGTCTTCACGCTTGAGCCAGATGCGGGGGCCACCGTCGGCTCGGCGGTAGTGGGCGGTGAGACGCTCGGCCTCATACAACGGTGTCGCCCGGCCGACGTAGTTCTTGAGCAGACGGTTGAGCTCGGCGGTGAAGGCGGGATCGTTCCAGGCCTGGGCCGCTGCTTGCTCCAGTTCCGCCAAGGCCGGCATCAGGGTCTCGGGCACGTACTGTCCACCGAATCGTCCAAAGCGGCCATGGGCACCGGGGCGCACCGCTGGCTGCAGGCTGGAGGGATCCGGAGTGCTGGCGTTGGGCAGGGTGCTGGTCACGGATCCACGGCGGAGCGTCGGCTCAGCGTAAGCAGGCGGTCACGCCATGGGGCGCCGCATCGGCGCTCATCGACAATGCAAGCCGGTTGCGACGGGTGAATGCCGAAGGGAGGCTGGCAAGAATTCAGCAGTGCCGAGAGCCTGCAGCGACCGAGCGGCCCTGCGGCGGAGCCCACAGCCAAGGCGCAGCAAATGGTGCGGGTGCAGCCCAGCCGTGGTGGCAAAGGTGGCAAAACCGTGACGGTGATCCGGGGCCTGGAGCTGGATGCTGCGGGCTTCAAGGCGCTGCTGAAGAAGCTCAAAACACGCATCGGCAGTGGCGGGACCGCCAAGGACGGCGTGATCGAACTGCAGGGAGATCAGGTGGATCTGGCACTCGAGCTGCTCAGCAAGGAGGGATACCGGCCGAAACGGGCTGGGGGCTAAGGGAGAATGGCCGCCACTTCATGCCTTGGCCATGACCGCCAGCCCCACCTACGGAGAGCTCACCAACAAAGGTGCCTCCACCAACATCGCCTGGCATGAAGCCTCCGTGGGCCGCGACGAGCGCTCGAAGCAGCGTGGGCACCGCAGCGCCATTCTTTGGTTCACCGGACTCTCCGGCTCCGGCAAGAGCACCCTGGCCAATGCCGTCAACGCAGCCCTGTTTGAGCGGGGACTCGCCACCTATGTGCTGGATGGCGACAACATCCGCCACGGCCTCTGCAAAGACCTGGGCTTCTCCGATGCCGACCGTGAAGAGAACATCCGCCGCATCGGTGAAGTGGCCAAGCTGTTCCTGGATGCGGGCGTGATCGTGCTGACCGCCTTTGTGTCGCCCTTCCGTGCAGACCGGGACAAGGCCCGGGACCTGGTGAAGGACGGTGACTTCCTCGAGGTGTTCTGCGCGGCAGACCTCGAGGTCTGCGAATCCCGGGACCCCAAAGGCCTCTACGCCAAGGCACGGGCGGGGCAGATCAAGGAATTCACCGGCATCTCCAGCCCCTACGAAGCACCGGAAACGCCCGAACTGAAGATCGACACCGGCAAGCAGGATCTGGCCGACTCCGTGGAGCTGGTGATCAAAGCGCTCCAGGAGCGTGGGGTGATTCCGGCCGCCTGAGGTCGACGTCACCAGCCCTGGCGGCATCCGCCAGGGTTTTGATGCAACTGGCCACCGGCACAGCCAACAGCAGGCCCAGAAGATCGCCCACGCCATAGAGGGCTCCCACCCGGGCCCCAATGGGCAAGGCGATCAGCAACCAGGCCGGTTGCAACCCCACGATGCTGCCCATCAGCCGCGGTTGGATCACCTGATCCACGATCTGACCGACCACAATCGCCGCGGCCAGCAACTCAAGGCCTGTACGGGGGTCCTGAACCGCCAGCACCGCACTCACCGAGACGATCGACACGGCACTGGCATAGGGCACCAGGGTGGTGAAGCCGATCAGCACGGCGAACAAGACGCCGTAGGGAATGTTCAGGGCGGTGAACACCAGAAGCTGACCACCACTGAGGATCAGCGCCAGCACCACCTGACCGGCGAAATAGCCCCGAAAGGTGCGCTCGAGGGTCGTCTGCACCAGATCTCGCCAACGGTCGGGCAGCCAGCGGGCCAGACCATCAACGATCGGATCCGCCCCAAGCAGCAGGAAGACCGCCAGCACCAGCACGATCACCACATTGATCGTGGTGCCCACCGTGGCCCCCAGCAGGCCCAACAGGCGTTGGCTCAACTGCGTCGCCAGACGGCTGAACTGGGCCACCAGATCACTGCTGAGGTCCGCGAAATCAGCCGGCAGGCCATGGTCCAGCGCCCAGAGCTGACCCCGATCGATCCACTGCTCCGCCGCCGTGAGCAGAGACGGCGAGGCACTGAGCAATTGGCTGAGCTGTTCGATCAGCAGCGGCACCAGGGCCACAGCGGCCCAGACCAGAAGCCCCAGGGTCACCAGGACCACGCTGACGATGGCCCAGGCGCGGGGAAGACCCCGTTGCGCGAGCCAGCGGCAGGGCAGGTCCAACAAAAAGGCGATCAAAGCCGCGGTGAGGAACAGCCCGGGGAATGGGGCGAACTGCACCAGCAAACGCTTCAGCACAAAGGCGTTCAAGCCCAGCACTGGCAGCAGAAAACCAAGCCGCAACCAGGCCGGCCAGGACGTCATCGTGGCGATGACGCGAATCGATCAGTGCTGCTCAAGGGCGGCCGGCTTGGAGGCGGAACTGACGTAATGGCACCAAAAACTGAGCCAGGCGGCAATCCCAAGGAACTTGAATCCCTCCTCAAAGATCTGCACCGTCTCATAGGAATTCGGCCACAGCCCCTGGAGGGCATCGGTCAGAACCGACAGGCCCAACAACACCACGGACACCAGAAAGGTGTCGCCACCGAATCGCCGCAGGGGACCACGGAAGCGGAACAACAGCAACCCGGTGAAGAAGGCGTAGGTGATGTAAAGGAACGCCTCACCGAGGTAGCGGTCATGCACCAGAAACATGTAGTCGAGGCAGAGCTAAAGCGAGAAACCACACCCACAGAAGGCGAATTGACGGTTCAGAACGGAGCCTTGGATCTGCCGGGTGGACGCCGCAAACAAGGCAATGGCCGCCGCCGCCATCCAGAGCAGGTAGCCCACGCTGGAAAGGCAACCTTCCCCGAGAGGGGCCTTGCAGGACTGGGCCAAGTCCCTCAGCACCAGCTTGGCGCTGATGCCCTCAGCTCCGCTCCAGACCAGGGCAATCGCTTAGACGATGGCCGCCGGCACCACCGCCCAAAGCAGCGTGGATCGCAGGGTGGAACGAACGGGAACACTCATGAAGTCATCTGGGAGAGGTAATCCGTGCTGCCCAGATCAACCAGGCGCGCATCCTTGGCGACCACAGCATCGTGGAGGCTGCTGCGGTAATCCTCAAGTTTCCGGGCCAAGTCAGCGTCGGCCACCGAAAGGATCTGCGCCGCCAGCAAACCGGCATTGAGGCCCCCACCGATAGCGACGGTAGCCACAGGAATCCCCCCCGGCATCTGCACGATCGAGTGGAGGGAATCAACCCCGGACAGGGCCCGGCTTTTCACCGGAACGCCGATCACAGGCAGCGTGGTGAGGGCGGCCACCATGCCGGGGAGATGGGCCGCCCCGCCGGCGCCGGCGACGATCACCCCAAACCCCTGACTCCGGGCCGATTGAGCGAAGTTCACCATCTCCACGGGGGTGCGATGGGCCGAGAGCACCCGAACCTCCACCTCCACCCCCAACTCGCGCAGGATGGCGGCGGCGGGTTCCATGGTGGGCAGGTCAGAGTCACTGCCCATCACAACGGCAACACGGGGAAGCACTGGCGGCACAACGCAGAGTGGCAAGACTGCCATCGTCTCCCCCCATGGCTGCAGAAGCCAGTGTTGCGTTGATGCACCGGATCACCAACGTTCGACTTCCGGGTCCCCTGCCTGGGGACGGAGACCAGCGCTACGCGATCGACCTGGACGAGCAGAGTCGGATCTGCCGCATCGAGGCACAACACGAGGCGCAACAAGAGACTCAAGAAACCGATAAGAACTGGAACGGCGACTGGCTCAGCCCCCGGGGTGTGGACCTGCAGATCAACGGCGGGCTGGGGCTGGCCTTCCCGGAGCTGAACGAGAGCGATCTGCCCCGGCTGGAGCAACTCCTCGAGCTGCTGTGGCGCGATGGGGTCGAAGCCATCGCCCCGACCCTGGTGACCTGTGGCATCGCGCCGCTGCGCCAGGCCCTGGCCGTGCTGCGGCAGGCACGGGGCCTGCACCGACCAGGCCGTTGCCGGCTGCTGGGGGCCCATCTGGAAGGCCCCTTTCTGGCCGAAGCCCGCCGCGGCGCCCATCCCCGTGAACACCTGGCCAGCCCCAGCCTGGAGGCTCTCGAGGAACGAATCGGTGGGTTCGAAACGGAGATTGCCCTGGTGACCCTGGCCCCCGAACTGGAGGGAGCCGCTGCGGTGATCGGGCGACTGCGGAAGCTGGGCATCAGCGTGGCCCTCGGCCACAGCGCCGCCACGGCCGAACAGGCCAGCACCGGTTTCGATCAGGGGGTGGCCATGCTCACCCACGCCTTCAATGCCATGCCGGGCTTGCACCACCGGGCACCGGGCCCTCTTGGGGAAGCCTGCAGGCGCGGAGGGGTGGCCCTGGGGCTGATCGCCGATGGCGTGCACGTGCACCCCACGATGGCGGTGCTGTTGCAACGGCTGGCACCGGAGCAGACGGTGCTGGTGAGCGATGCGCTGGCCCCCTACGGCCTGGCCGACGGGGAGCACCGCTGGGACGAGCGGGTGCTGCTGGTGGAGAACGGCACCTGCCGCCTCGATGACGGCACCCTGGCGGGGGTGACCCTGCCGCAACTGGAGGGGGTGAAACGGCTGGCCCGCTGGAGTGACGCCCCCGGTGATGCGATCTGGAGCGCCACGGTGGCGCCGCGGCGGGTGATCGGCGATGCAACGGGGTGCATGGATGCCCTGATGGGACGGCCACTGACACAACTGCTGCGCTGGCAGCTGAAGGAGGGTGAGCTGCACTGGGCCTGCGCTGCTTAGGATCCCGCCGACGCACACCCTTCCGCCATGGCCCCCGATCAGCTGCTGGAGCAGAAACAGGCCGAGAAAAAGGAAGTGAAGGGCTACTTCGAAACCACGGGTTTCGACCGCTGGAACCGCATCTACAGCGACAGCGATGACGTGAACAAGGTGCAGCGCAACATCCGCATCGGTCACCAGAAAACCGTGGATGAAGTGCTGGCCTGGATCAAGGAGAGCGGTGAACTCAGCCAGGCGAGCTTCTGCGACGCGGGCTGCGGTGTTGGCAGCCTGAGCCTGCCGCTGGCGGCGATGGGGGCCGGTTCCATCAGCGCCAGCGACATTTCCGAGGCCATGGCCCAGGAAGCCGAGCGCCGGGCCCGCGAAGCCGGTCTCGACATGGCCAAGCTGAACTTCTTCGCCAGCGACCTGGAAAGCCTGAGCGGCTCGTTCCACACGGTGTGCTGCCTGGATGTGTTCATTCACTACCCCCAGCAACCGGCCGAGGAGATGGTGAAGCACCTCTGCGGCCTCACCGAAGAGAGGCTGATCGTGAGCTTTGCCCCCTACACGCCACTGCTGGCGCTGTTGAAGGGCATCGGCCAGCTGTTCCCCGGACCCAGCAAAACCACCCGGGCCTACACCCTCAAGGAAGACGGCATCGTGAAGGCAGCGGAAGCCTGCGGCTTCAAGCTGGTGCGCCGCAGCCTGAACAAGGCCCCCTTTTACTTCTCGCGTTTGATCGAGTTCCGCAAGGCCTGATCTCCCTCACTTGGGGGATCCACCTGGAGGTTGATCTCCCTCAAGTGAGGGAGACCCGAAAGCCGCCAGGCATGCAGCCGATAGCCCCCATCACCAGGCGTTGCGGTGGCTGAAATCTCGCGATTCATCAGATAGAGCGGATCCCCTAGCAGCGGACTGCCCAGCTGAGCCAGATGAATGCGGATCTGATGCGGCCGGCCGGTGGTGATCGTCACCTGCAGTCGATCGCCCTCCGCCTTGCGCTCCAACAGCTCCAGCTCGGAGTGGGCTGAGAGGCGTTTGCGGATCGGCGCACCGTCGAACGGTTCCGGCCCCCAGATCCAGCCCAAGAGCGGATGCGGCCGTTCCACCACGTCACTGCTCAGCGTCAAACACTGCCCCAACTCCAACCCCGGCACCCGCTGGCTCCAGGCCTGATACACCTTGCGGCAACCGCCGTCAGGCCGGAACTGCTTCGACCAAAGGGCACGGGTCTGCGGCGTGCGGGCACACACCTGCAGGCCGGAGGTGAAGCGCCCCAGGCGGTGCACCGGCCGGGCCCCGGTGGGTTCGAGCAAGGCCATGAGCGTGTGGTGCAGGAAGCCACCACCGGGCATCACCGGCAAACCGGAAGGCTTGTTGATCACCAACAGGTCGCCGTCGTCGTGGATCGTCTCCCATTGATCGGGGATCGCCTGCTCCAACCAGGGCGGACGCCGCCAACAGAGGGTCTCACCGCCCTGCAAGGCTCGATCAATGGCCAGCAGCGCTCCGTTCCAATCCAGCTCACCAGCGGCGATCCGCTGCTGCCACAACACAGCATCAGAGTGGCGGTAGCGATCCGCCAGCCATTCGCTCACCAAGATGCCGGCAGCGGACCGCGGCACCCGGTCGCGGTAGGTCCAACCGTTGTTGAACGCCGCCTCGCGCCAACCAGCCTTCAAGTCACCAGACGGTGCTCCAGGGCATAGCGCACCAATTCCGTGCGGCTGGAGGTACCCGTCTTATTGAACAACCGGCTCACATACTTCTCCACGTTGCGGATCGACGTCTCCAGTTGCCGGGCAATCTCCTTGTTCATCAATCCTTCCGCCACCAGCTGCAGCACACTCGCCTCCCGCGGCGTGAAGCTGTGCACCACCGGCTCGGTGGAGGGCAACGCTTCGGCCTGGGCCAGCAGCGAACGGATCTCGGTGATCTGCTTGGCCATCTGGCCCATATCGGTATCCGCAAAGCGCGCTGCCTCCTGCAGCAGCCGTTGCTGGCGCTGGGCCACGTTGCGCACCCGCGCCACCAGCTCATCGGGATCGAACGGCTTGGGGATGTAGTCATCCACCCCGGCCAGATAGCCCTGGGTGCGGTCCGCCGTCATGCCCTTCGCGGTGAGGAAAATCACCGGGGTGCCGCCAAGCCGTTCATCGGCGCGCAACTTCTGCAGCAGGCCATAGCCATCGAGCCGCGGCATCATCACGTCGCTGATCACCACATCCGGCAGCATCTGCTGGGCCTTGGCGAAGCCTTCCTCCCCGTCCACCGCGGTGGTCACCTCAAAGCCTTCGTCTTCCAGATAGGCCTGCACCGCCGTGCGCAGACCGGGCTCGTCGTCCACCAGCAACAGACGCGGGGCGGGCGCCGCGGCCTCTACGGATTCAGCGGTGGGGGTGGGCGCGTCGCTCATGGCTGGAATCGCTCTGGCCGCAATGTATGGAGAGCACGCTCAACGGGCCAGTGCGGGTAACTGCTCCTGCTGTTCGGGAATCAGGGTGGAAAAGCCCAGATCCAGGGCCTTCTGACGCAACGTGGCAGGGTCGGTTCCCGCCACCTCCGGCACGCAGGCTGCCCACCACACGAGGTGATCCTCCCGATTCACGTCCGTGATCGGACCGCCGGGGTTGAGGGTGCGCACGTAAACCGTCGACGGCGTGCGTTTCACCCGCAAGGGCTTCTCTGGGGAGCAATTGACGCTCTCCACGTAGACGTTGAGATCCGACGCCGACTCCTCCCACAGGCTGTAGCTGCGGGTGTCGGGATTGGACGAGGCTGGTTTCACTGCATAGATGCCGATCGACAGGGTGCCGACGGGGGCAGGGCGTTCGATCAGCACCTTGAGATCGGCTGGCCGCGATTGCCGCATCTGCTCCAGCACCTGCTCACGATCGAAGCCACTGGCAGGTTGCAGGCACACCAGCCCGCCCAGGCCCAGCAGAGCCATTGGCAATCGCAGACCCATGCCAGTGCCGTTCGCAATGCAGCACCATGATCGCAACATCTGCCTGCATCGTCCTGAGCGGCTCGGCTCTCGCCTTTGATTTCCAGGCCACCACCCCCTGTGCGGCTGAGGTGGTGGAGGCGATGGCGCCGTTCTGGAGTGAGGACTGGGGCAATCCCTCCAGCCGCCAGCATCGGCTCGGCCTCAGCGCCTCTGCCGCGGTGAACGTGGCGCGGCGCCAGCTTTCGGAAGCGGTGGGAGTGAGCCCGGAACGACTGGTGTTCACCAGCGGTGCCACGGAAGCCAACAACCTGGCGCTGCTGGGCCATGCCCGCGCCCTGGGGAGCGGCCATCTGATCAGCGTGGCCACCGAACACCACGCCGTGCTGGATCCACTCCAGCAACTGCAACGGGAAGGCTTCAGCGTCACCCTGCTGACCCCAGGCCCCGATGGACTGATCAGCCCTGAGCAGCTGGAGGCGGCGATCACCCCCGAAACGCGGCTGGTGAGCGTGATGGCGGCCAACAACGAAATCGGCGTGCTCCAGCCGCTCGAGCAACTGGGAACGATTTGCCGCCGCCATTGCATCACCCTGCACAGCGATGGAGCCCAGGCCTTCGGGACGCTGCCGCTGAACCCTGATGCCCTGGGGGTTGACCTGCTCAGCCTCAGTGCCCACAAGCTCTATGGGCCCAAGGGTATTGGCGCCCTGGTGCTGCGGGAGGACATCGCCATCGAACCGCTGCAGTGGGGGGGCGGCCAGGAAGCCGGGCTCCGGGCCGGCACGCTGCCCACCGCCTTGATCGTGGGCTTTGCCGCCGCCGCCCGCCTTGCGCTGCAGGAACAGGATCAGCGCAACAGCCATCTTCAGCACCTGCGCGATCAGCTGTGGGAGGGCCTGCAGCAGCGCCTCCCCGGCGTGCTGCTCAATGGGGCCCTGCAGCCGCGCCTGCCCCACAACCTCAACATCAGCCTTCCCGGAGTGAACGGCAGCCGCCTGCACCGGGCCCTGCGCCCGCACCTGGCCTGCAGCAGTGGCTCCGCCTGCAGCAACGGCGCGCCGTCCCACGTGCTCCAGGCGATCGGTCGCTCGCGGGCTGAAGCCGAAGCCTCCCTGCGACTCAGCCTGGGGCGTGAGACCACAACCGACGACGTGGATCAGGCCATCACAGCGATCACCGACGCCGCAGCTGCCGCCGGGTTCCTCAGCGGTCGCTAAGCAGGGGCCACACGCTGGGCCACACGCCATTTGGCACTGCGGCTGCGGGGGTTGGCCTCCTCCTCCTGCTCGGTGGCCACCACCGGCTTGCGGGTGATCCGTTGCAAGCGCTCATCGCGCAGGAAGGCGGTCTTGACGCGGCGGTCTTCCAGGGAATGGAAGCTGATGATTCCCAGAAGCCCCTCAGGCTCGAGCCAGTCGGGAGCTTGCTGCAGCAGGCGATCGAGCACCCCCAGCTCATCGTTCACCGCAATCCGCAGGGCCTGGAAGGTGCGGGTGGCGGGATGAATCCGTCCCCGCCGCGCCTTGGGGGGATAACAACCGGCCACGGCGTAGGCCAAGGCCGCGGTGCCCTCATAGGAGCCCTTGTCCTTGAGGTCCGCTTTGATCCGCCGGGCGATACGACGGGAGAGCCGCTCCTCGCCATAGCCATAGATCAGATCCGCAAGCTCGTTCTCCTCCAAGCGATCAATCAGCTCAGCCGCGGTCTCCCCCTCGCCGCCGGCATTCATCCGCATGTCCAAGGGACCATCCAGGCGAAAACTGAAGCCCCGCTCCGCCACATCCAGCTGCGGGCTGCTCACCCCCAGATCCGCCAGCACCATCACGGCGGGCTCGGGCGGCACATAGTCGGCGAAGTTGGTGGCCACGATCGAGACGCGATCACCGAAGGGGGCCAGACGCTCCGCCGCCGCGGCCCGGGCCGTGGCGTCCTGGTCCAGTCCGATCAGGCACAGGCCGGGATGCTGTTCCAGCAACAGGGCGCTGTGGCCGCCGCCCCCAAGGGTGGCGTCGATCAACAGGCCATCCGGACGGGGGATCTGCCGGGCCGCATCCAGCACCGCATCGGCCAGCACGGGCACATGGCTGAAGGGGGGCACAAGCCACAGGCGAAGACTCCTTAAGATCTACTCATCGATCGGACCACCGCTCCCATGACGCAGCTGGAAACGCGCACGGAGCCCATGGTGGTGAACTTCGGGCCCCACCACCCCTCCATGCACGGGGTGTTGCGGCTTGTGGTCACCCTCGATGGTGAGGACGTGGTCGACTGCGAACCGGTGATCGGTTACCTCCATCGCGGCATGGAGAAGATCGCCGAGAACCGCACGAACGTGATGTTCGTGCCCTATGTGAGCCGCATGGATTATGCGGCGGGGATGTTCTACGAGGCGATCGTGGTGAACGCCCCGGAAAAACTGGCGAACATCCCGGTGCCCAAGCGGGCGAGCTACATCCGGGTGCTGATGCTGGAACTCAACCGCATCGCCAACCACCTGCTTTGGCTTGGACCCTTCCTGGCGGACGTGGGAGCTCAGACGCCGTTCTTCTACATCTTCCGAGAGCGGGAGATGATCTACGACCTGTGGGAAGCCGCCACCGGCCAGCGGCTGATCAACAACAACTATTTCCGCATCGGCGGCGTTGCCGCAGATCTGCCCTGGGGCTGGCTGGAGAAATGCCGTGATTTCTGCGACTGGTTCGGCCCCAAGATCGACGAATACGAAAAGCTGATCACCAACAACCCGATTTTCCGGCGCCGGATAGAAGGGTTGGGAACAATCGAGAAGGAAGACGCCATCAACTGGAGCCTCTCCGGCCCGATGCTGCGCGCTTCCGGCGTGCCCTGGGATCTCCGCAAGGTGGATCACTACGAGTGCTACGACGACTTCGACTGGCAGGTGGCCTGGGAAAAAGAAGGCGACTGCTACGCCCGCTATCGCGTGCGCATCGAAGAAATGCGCCAGTCGCTCAAGATCCTTCGCCAGGCCTGCGATATGATCCCGGGCGGCCCCACCGAAAACCTCGAGGCCAAGCGCCTCAACGAAGGCAAGGGCAGCGACGCTGCAGGTTTCGACTTCCAGTACGTGGCCAAGAAGGTGGCACCCACCTTCAAGATCCCCAACGGCGAGCTCTACACCCGGCTGGAGTCAGGCAAGGGCGAGATCGGCGTGTTCATCCAGGGCAACAACGACGTCACCCCCTGGCGCTTCAAGATCCGCGCTGCCGACAGCAACAACCTGCAGATCCTTCCCCACATCCTCAAGGGACACAAGGTGGCCGACATCATGGCCATCCTCGGTTCCATCGACGTGATCATGGGATCGGTGGATCGCTGATCTCTGAACCGGTTTCTGCGGCGGTTGCAACGCGCGGGCTACCTGCTGCCCGCCACCCTCACTAGTGCGTTATTGCTCAAGGGGCTGCATCCAGGCCTTCCCGGCCTGGGCTGCCCGCTTCGCGCCCTCACCGGCGTGCCCTGCCCCACCTGCTTTCTGACCCGAGCAACAAGCGCAGCACTCACGGGTGATCTGGGCGGATCACTGCAATGGCATCTGTTTGGCCCAGTTGCCGCCCTGGGGCTGTTGTTCTGGAGTGTGCTGGCGCTCCAGCAACGGCGTCTCATCCCCAGAGGTCTGCCCCTCTGGCCCCTGCCGTTGGTGGCTGGAGGGTTGATCAGCTACTGGCTGCTGCGCCTGAGCACCAACAGCTGGCCCAGCGGCTGAGCGATCAGCGCAACAGTCCGCGCTGATAGGCGACGTTCTGAAGGAAGAAGCTGGCCATGGGAATCACCACAAAGCCCCCAAAACCGCAGGTCGCCAGGGCCAGCAGCCCCACAACGATGCCCGTCAACACCTCAAGCCCCACGAAGCTCAAGCCGTTTTCCGAGCGATAAACCACCTGAAACGCTTGAGAAAAGGCTTCACCGATGCCCGTGTCGGTGACAAAGATGCGATTCACGAACACCGGCGTCACCAACGCCACGGCAATCCCGGGAAGGATGCAAAGCAGAAAGCCGATGGTGGTGACCAGCGAAAAGAACAGCCCCGCTAGCACATAACGCCACCAACGGCCGGTGAGCAGCTGAGCGGCCGTTGAAATCGTCACCACCTCACCGCGCTCGTAGTAGAAGGCAGGAACGGCCACCAACAGCACCGACAACAGGCTGGCGAGGATGGAGAAAAGCAACTGAACCAATTGGGCGAGCACCGCTCCGAGCCCCGATGCCGCATCGCTGCTGCCGAGGATCGCCGACACGGCAACGATGATCAGTCCGTACGCCAGAACAGCCAGCAGCGACAGCACGATTGAGCCCACCCAGCTCACCAGCACCACAGGGATGTGCTGCAGAAAGGCCTGCCAGGCCTTCTGAATGGACGGAGGCTCGAAGGCAATCGGCGCGGCCATGGTTCGGGCGGAATTTCTGTCAGGGTGACAGTCGGCACCGGCTTGAACAACACATCGCCATGACCTCTGCCCCCTGGCTGGAGCTGAGCCGAACCGTGCGCTTCAGCGACACCGACGCCGCCGGCGTGATGCACTTTCAGCAGCTGCTGGGCTGGTGCCACCAGGCCTGGGAGGAAAGCCTGGAACGCTTTGGCCTGCCAGCGGGTTCAGTCTTCCCTGGCGGCCGCGGAGAGCAACCGAGCGTGGCCTTACCGATCGTGCACTGCCATGCCGATTTCCGCGCCCCGGTGCAGGTGGGCGACAAGCTGCTGATCCGCCTGGAACCGGAACGGCTCGATCCCAGCAGTTTTGCGGTGAACAGCCAGGTGCTGCTGGAGAAGCAGCTGGTTGCCAAAGGCTGCCTGCGTCATGTGGCCATCGACGTGCAAACCCGGCGCCGCTGTGCCCTGCCCGATGGCGTGGACCGTTGGCTGGAAGCATCAAGCCTCGGCCGCATCCAACCGCTTTAACCACTCCCGCCAGCGCTGGCGCTGCCATTTCCCCAGCGCCGAGGGGGCCAGGTGGGGGCACAACACCCAACGCCGTGGCGTCTCCGCCGGCGCCCAAGGCCGAGTGAGGGCCTCAAGCCGCTGCAGCACCGCAGGGTCAGAACTGCCCACCAGGGCCTCAAGCCGCTGCCCCCACTCCGGATCATCCACAGCAAGAAGCAGCACGGCACTCACCGGCAGCGATGCCGCCTGCAGCGCCGCCATCAAGCGCTGCTCCAGCTGCTCGGGGAACACGGTTTCCCCCCCGGAGTGAATGGCGCCATCGATGCGCCCGGCAATCTGGAGACCGGGGGTCAACGCGGCCTGATCCCCGGAGCGCCACCAGCCATCGCCATCCCTGAGCGGCACCCAACGCTCGGGTTGATCCGCCCGCCAACAGCCCAGCGCCAACCGATCAGTGCGCACCTCAAGCGCCCCATTAGCGGCCAGCCGCAGCTCCACATCCACCAGCGGGTCCCCACACCCGGGCTCGCCGGCCAGAAAGCGGTCCGGCGGGAGGGCCGCCACCATTGCCGCCGTCTCCGTCGACCCGTAGCAGGGCGACAGCGGCAGCTGCAAGGCCCGTGCCTGATCCGCCAACGGCGCCGGGAGAGCCGCACCACCGATCCAGATCAGCTGCAGCTGCTGCAGGAAGGCCACCCCATCGGGATGGGCCAGCAGACGTGCCAGCTGCGTGGGCACCAACGACAGCACGGCAGGATTCGTCTCCCAAGCGGGCAGGCCCTGACAGAACGCGAGCAAGTCAGTGGGTGTTTTCATCAACCCCGGCTCCAGTTTCTGATGCCCCGCGCCCCAGCAGCGGGCACGCCACCAGGGCATCAGACCACTCACATGGGCCAGCGGCAAAGGATTGAGCAGGAGGGTGGAGGCGGGGTCCAAACCGATCCCCGTCAACCAATGGGCGGTGGCGGCGGCCGAACGGTCCAGATGCAGCGAGGGCTGGGCGCAGCAACGGCTGCCGCCACTGCTGCCACCACTGCGCACCACCACCCCCGGGCCCGGAGGCAATTGAGCGATGGGGGCCGCGTCGGCATCAGGCGATAGGGGCATCCACTGCCCAGCCGCCAGCCCCTGCTCCAGCCGCTCGATCTCGCTCATGCCGCCGCGGCCCAGACCTGCTCTGGATCGTTGGAGAACATCGGCCCCGCTGGCGTCCAGCCGGGGGCCAGGCCCGGTGCTGCCGGCGTGGGGCCCTGGGCCTGAAGACCGGCCAGATGCTCCAGCCAGCGCCGACCGATGCCGGTTTCAAACGCCGTGCTCAGCATCCGTTGGGGCAGCCCCGCCTGCAGCTCCCGCAACAGCAGGCGGGGATCGCCCTCCAGCGCAGGCCGACGCACTTGCCAGCCACTCCAGCTGCTGCGCAGCTCGGGGTGCTGGTGGAGGGATTCATCGAGGGCCACCGGCCCCAGCGCTGCCAACTGATCCAGGCCGGCTTGATCCTCCACCGCCAGCGGCTGCTCCAACCAGTCCAAGCGAGAGTCATCGCGCAACCGCTGCATCCAGGCCTCAGCCGTGCTGCGATCCCAGCCGCCGTTGGCATCCAGACGCAGCCGGGCCGTAGACGGCAGCCGCTGGAGCAGCTGCTCGAGCAGCTGACGCTCCAGGCCATCCGGCGCCGTGGCCACCTTCCACTTGAAGGTGCAGCTCTCCAGGCCACCCATCGATGCCGCAGCAACCTCCAGGGCCGAAAGCATCGCCTCGCCAGCCGGCAGCAACAGCGCCGGGGCAGGAGCCTTCAGCCAGCCCTGGGGTGCAGCAGCGCCCACCACACCCTGTAGCTCCGCCAAGGCCGCCCCAAGGCCAAAACCCACCGGCCCCGGGACCTCCCGCAACACAGCCTCCAGCTGAGCCTGAGGAAGCTCGTCCGGCAGCGCTACGAGGGCCTGCTCGCAGGCCATGAACTGCTGCGGCTGCAGCGGAGCCACTTCGCCCCAACCCACGGCCCCCTGATCGTCATCCAGCCGCAGCAACCAGCCACAACGCTCCCGCAGCTCGCCGGCTGCGGTGCGCAGCGGCTGCAGCAGGGCAAAGCGGAAGCGGCGACGCTGCAGCCGGAGCGTCATCCGCCCGTCCAGACGCGCGCCAGAGCCAGGCCCGCACTCAGCCCCAGACCATTCCAGCCCTGGAAGCACAGGGCCAGAAACTTGCTGCCGCTGATCAGCTCCGGCCTGTCGTGGTGGCGCTGGAGCAGACGCATCAGCTGCACACCGGCAGGAAGGCCGAGACCGCTCAACAACACCGTCGGAGGCCAGTCCCCGTGCAGCACGGGCACCCACTCCAACGCCAGCGTCAAGGCCACAAACCAGGGCACCAAGGCTGCCGCCCGGGCCGTGCCCAGACGCACCACCGGCGAGCGTTTGCCATGGGCGGCGTCCTCCTCCACCTGATGGAAGTGGGAGCAGAACAACACCAGGGTGGTCGCCAGGGCAGGACCTGCCCCCAAAATCCAGGCCGTGCCCCAAGGGATCGATCCTGCCCCCCGGGGCTGCAGCACCACGAGGGCCGCTGCGGTAGCAAAGGGTCCAAAGGCCAGCCAGCACAGGGGCTCACCCAGGCCGCGGTAGCCCAGGCGGAACGGCGGGCCCTGATACACGTAACCCAGGCCGCAGCACACCAACACCAGGGCCAGCACGGACCCGCTGCTGTTCCAGGCCAAACCGGCCATCACCAGCAAGCCAAGCACCAGCGCAGCGGTCGCCCCCTGGGCGACACGGTCCCGGCGGCCGGTGAGGTTCACCACGGAATGGGGTTTACCGGTGGCATCCACACCCGTGGCCGCGTCAAAAACATCGTTGCTGAGGTTTTCCCAAAGCAACAGCAGGATGGCCGCCAGCACAAAGCCCCCCAACTGCAGCCAGCGCAGGGAGCCCGCCACCCCGAACTGCCATCCAGCCGCGAGCAGCACAGGCATCACGGCAACGGAATACATCGGCCACTTGATCGCTGCCTTCCACAAACGGCGCCGATCGGCGTAACGGGATGCGACAGCCTGCGGCTCAGACATGGACAGGACCCGTTCCCGCAGGACGAAGACCCATACATTTGAGCAGTAACCCTGGCCGGAAACGCCGCGGATGTCGGCTGATTGTTGTTTCAGCACCCTCCTCTCCGCTGCCCAGCGGGGATGGTTGGCCTGTGACGGCGATGAAGCGCTGCTCAGCCTGGCCCTGCCGATCGAAGGGATCGACCCGCTTCTGGCCTTGCCGCAGCTGGCGGAGCAGGAAAGCCTGCAGGTGCTGTGGGACAGCGCCCCGGGCCTCTGCCTGGCTGCCGCAGGGCCCTGCCAGGAACTGGAGCTGGCCGGCAGCCGTCGCTTTGAGCAGGCCCAGCGCTTCGCCGACCTCTGCCTGAGCCGGCTGCACGACACGGCAGCGGACAGCCCAGCCCATGCGCGACCTCGGGTGCTGCTGCGCTTCCGCTTCTTTGATCAGGTGAGTGAGCGCCGCCGCAGTGAAGCGGTGGTGCCATCGGTGCAGGCCGTGCTGCCCCGCTGGCAACTCAGCCGTCAGGGACGCCGCGGCTGGCTGCGGCTGAATGGGGTTGTTAGCAGTGCAGCGGACTGCCGCGAGCTGGCGGAACAACTTTGGCTCCAGCACGAACAGCTGCTCAAGACGCCAGCCACGCCAACCCCCCTCAAGCCCCAGGCGCTGGTGGCGGCAACGGAACCGGAAACCTGGCGGCAGCGCTACGCCGCAGCCCTGACCCGCGGCATTGATCTGGTCAACAGCGGTGACCTTCACAAACTCGTGCTGGCGGTGCGGCACCGCATTGTTCTGGCCGACACCTTCGACCCCTTGCCGCTGTTGAAGCGGCTGCGGCGGCAACAGGCCGGCAGCTGCCGCTTCCTCTGGCAGCGTCACACCGGTGATGCCTTCTTCGGTGCATCGCCGGAACGGCTGCTCAGCCTGCGCGCCGGTTGGCTGCGCAGCGATGCCCTGGCCGGCACGGCGGGGCAAGGGGATTCCGGGGCGCAGCTGCTGCGCTCCGACAAGGACCGCCGCGAACATGAATTGGTGGTGGAAACCATCACCGACCAACTACGCCGCAACGGCTTGACACCCCGGCGTCGCCGTCAGCCCCAACTGGCCCGCCACGGCAACCTCACCCACCTGCACACCCCGATCACGGCCGAAACCCAGGGTCAGCCCGTGCTGGCGTTGGCTGAACAGCTGCACCCCACCCCCGCCGTTGCCGGGTTGCCGCGCCGCGACGCAATGGCCTGGTTGCGCACCCTGGAACCCTTTGAACGGGGCAGTTACGCAGCGCCAATCGGTTGGATCGACAGTGCTGGAGATGCGGAACTGCGGGTGGCGATCCGCTGCGGTCATGCCCGCGGCCGCGAGCTGGACCTCACCGCCGGAGCCGGCCTGGTGCGGGGGTCCGTTGCCGAGCGCGAACTGCAGGAAGTGGGGCTGAAGCTGGCCGTGCTGGCGGACCAGCTGGAACTTCAGACCAGCGCGCGCAACCGCTCGATCGTCTGATCCGCCAGGGGCTGGTTCATCAGTCGCTCCACTTCCCGCACTCCGGTGGGGCTGGTGACGTTGATTTCGCTGAGCATGCCTCCGATCACATCGATGCCCACGAAGAACAACCCCTCCGCCCGCAGCGCCGGGGCCAGGGCCGCACAGATCTGACGCTCCCGCTCGGTGAGTTCCGTGGCCTCCGCCTGACCACCCACGGCCAGATTGCTGCGGAATTCTCCGGCTGACGGGCGACGGTTGATCGCCCCCAGGGGATCGCCGTCCACCAGCAGGATGCGCTTGTCACCCTCGCTCACGGACGGCAGAAAGGCCTGGGCCATCACCGGCAGGCGTTCCTGCTCCGTCACCAGCTCCAGCAGGGCCTTCAAGCCCGGCGACTGGCCGTTGACCCGAATTACCCCCAGGCCGGCGCGGCCCCCCAGGGGTTTGAGCACGATCTCCTGCTGCTCCTCGGCGAACAACAGCAGTTCAGACACCCGCCCCGCCACCAGCGTGGGGGCCATCCAACGGCTGAAGCGCAAGGCCCCCAGCTTTTCGTTCCAGCTGCGCAGCGCACTGGGGCGATTGAGCACCCGCACCCCAGCCCGCTCGGCAACCTCCAACAGATGGGTGGCGTACAGATACGCCTCATCCACCGGCGGGTCCTTGCGCATCCAGATCACATCAAACCCAGCCAGAGCCTGACGTTCCGCCACCCCAACAGTGATCCAGGGCTCCGGCGTCACCGGCAGGGCAATCGCGAGGGGTTC
Organism: Synechococcus sp. N26; assembly: GCF_900473975.1. Lineage (NCBI taxonomy): Bacteria > Bacillati > Cyanobacteriota > Cyanophyceae > Synechococcales > Synechococcaceae > Synechococcus > Synechococcus sp. N26. Next base: position 57,065 of record NZ_UCNM01000002.1, read on the forward strand.
ATCGCCCCGCGCAATCAGATCGGCAGGCGTGCAGGCCCAAACCTCATCGCCGGCGCGATGGGCGGCCTGCATCAGCGCAGCAGAGGAATCCTTGGCTGGATTGATCTGCCCCAGCGGATCCAGAACGAACAGCTGGCGCATCGATCAGGCCTTCAGCAGCGCATCGAGCTCACCGGCGCGATCCAGGGCATGGAGATCGTCACAGCCACCGATGTGGCGATCGTCGATGTACACCTGCGGAACGCTGCGGCGACCATCACCCCGCGCCGCCATGGCATCCCGAGCCGGCTCATCCCCATCCACGCTGTGTTCGGTGTAGCTCACCCCTTTGCGGTCCAGAAGCCCCTTGGCGCGGACGCAGAACGGGCAGGTTTGCCAGGTGTAGATCTCAACCTTGGCCATTGCGTTGGTGATGCCGGTGGTCGGATCCTATGCAGCTACTGCGCTGATAGCGTCAGAGGCTGATCAGGACAGAGTCCTTGCTGGATCTCACCGACTTCAAACGCGATCTCTCCGAGCTCACTGACCGCCTGGGCAATGCCCAGGACTGTCTTTGACGTTCCTGCACTGAACGCCAGGCAACAGGATCTCGAACAACTCGCGGCCCAGCCCGATTTCTGGGATGACCAGCAGAACGCCCAGAAGCAGATGCGGCGTCTGGATGAGGTGAAGGCCCAGCTGTCTCAACTGGCCGGATGGCGCGGTGCGGTCGATGACGCCCAGGCCACCCTTGAGCTCTACGAACTGGAGCCCGATGAGGACCTGCTCCAGGAAGCTCAGAACGGGCTAAACCAGTTGCGCCAGGGGCTGGACCGCTGGGAACTGGAGCGCCTGCTCAGTGGCGAATACGACAAGGAGGGAGCGGTTCTCAGCATCAATGCAGGCGCCGGGGGTACCGACGCCCAGGACTGGGCCCAGATGCTGCTGCGCATGTACACCCGCTGGGCGGAAGACCGCGGCATGAAGGTGACTGTGGACGAACTCTCCGAAGGTGAGGAGGCGGGGATCAAGAGCGCCACCATCGAAGTAGAGGGCCGCTACGCCTACGGCTACCTGCGCAACGAAAAGGGCACCCACCGCCTGGTGCGCATCTCGCCGTTCAACGCCAACGACAAGCGCCAGACCAGCTTTGCCGGCATCGAAGTGATGCCGAAGCTGGAGGAGGAAGTCGACATCGACATCCCCGAAAAGGACCTCGAAGTCACCACCTCACGCTCCGGTGGCGCCGGCGGCCAGAACGTGAACAAGGTGGAAACCGCCGTGCGGATTCTCCACATCCCCACCGGCCTGGCGGTGCGTTGCACCCAGGAACGCTCCCAGCTTCAGAACAAGGAAAAAGCGATGGCCCTGCTCAAGGCCAAGCTGCTGGTGATTGCCCAGGAACAACGGGCCGCCGAAATCGCCGACATCCGCGGAGACATCGTTGAAGCGGCCTGGGGCAACCAGATCCGCAACTACGTGTTTCACCCGTACCAAATGGTGAAAGACCTGCGCACCAATGAAGAAACCAACGATGTGCAAGCGGTGATGGATGGGGCCCTCGACCCGTTTATCGATGCCTGTTTACGCCAGGGTGTCGACAGCCCCGGCGCCGACGCCGATTCCTGATCCCATGGCCAGCGAGAGCACCCCACCGCCGAGCTTCGTCAAACAGGCCATGCGCAACATGGTGCGCAAGGGCAGCAAGAGCCTGTTCCACTTCGGCCTCACCGCCCTGGGATTCCTCAGCTTCATCACCCTTGTGGCTTGGCTGGGGCGACCGACCCTGCCGGGTTAGGCATGGAGCTCGACCTTGCACTGGATCGGCAGGGGGTAACGCTGCAACCCTCCGACAGCACCGATCTGCTCGATGAAACGGCCTGGCTCCAGCAGCTGAAGCACTGGCTCAACGGCATCTGCGGGGATGCAAGCCTCGACTGCCCAACCCTGGTGCGTGCAGCGAAAGAGCTGAGCCTGGGGCTGCGTTTCACCGATGACGCCAATATCGCGGATTTGAACAGCGCCTGGCGCCAGAAAACAGGCCCCACTGATGTGTTGTCGTTTGCCGCCCTCGACGACGCTGGCGACTGGATGGAAGGCCCCAGCATCGAACTGGGTGACATCGTCGTCTCCCTGGAGACCGCCCGGCGGCAGGCCCAGGAGCAGGGGCACAGCCTGCAGCGGGAATTGCGCTGGCTGGTGAGCCATGGCCTACTGCACCTGCTGGGCTGGGACCATCCCGATGACGACAGCCTGGCCGCAATGCTGGCCCTGCAGGAGAGGCTTCTTGGGGATGGGTGGCCTGGAGAACCCGGGTAATCTTCGAAAAGCGGGCGTGTGGCCTGCGGAGTCTGAGTTCCGTTCCGATGACCACTGAATCGCCCCGGACACCCTCCGCAGACGCAGCTTCAAAGGAGGTGGCCATGGTGCCCAACGCGATGCGACGACGGGGCAGCTGGCGCATCGCCGGTGATCTGCCCTCGAGTTTTCGCTACGCGGCCCAGGGCCTTGGCTACGCCTTCCTCACCCAGCGCAACTTCCGCATCCATGTGGTGACGGGGCTGGTGGTGTTTGGCCTGGCCACCTGGCTGCAACTGGATCTGATCCGCCTGGCCGTGTTGGTGCTTACGGTGGCTGCCGTTCTGGTGTTGGAGCTGCTGAACACAGCGATGGAAGCGGTGGTGGATCTGGCCATTGGCCGGCGCTATCACCCCTTGGCCCGCATCGCCAAAGACTGTGCCGCCGCCGCCGTGCTGACGGCCGCCATCAGCTCCTTGCTGATTGCTCTGTTTCTCCTGCTCCCGCCGCTCCTGCTCCGCCTGGGGCTCTGACTCCCGATTCGCAGATGCTGCTGGTCATCGACAACTACGACAGCTTCACCTTCAACCTGGTGCAGTACTTCGGTGAGCTCGCCGCTCAGCATCCGGTGGCAGCCGATCTGCAGGTGCATCGCAACGACGCCATCAGCCTCGAGCAGATCCGTGCCCTGAAGCCCGACGCGATCCTGCTCTCCCCAGGCCCGGGCGACCCGGATCAGTCGGGCGTCTGCCTCGACATCCTCAAAGAGCTTTCCGCAACGGTGCCCACACTGGGGGTGTGCCTGGGCCATCAGGCCATCGCCCAGGTGTACGGCGGCCGGGTGGTGCGCGCCCAGCAGCAGATGCACGGGAAAACCTCCCCCGTGCTGCACAAGGGCGACGGCGTGTTCGCGGGACTGCCCCAACCGCTGACGGCCACCCGCTACCACTCCCTGATCGCCGAACGCGACAGTCTTCCGGACTGCCTCGAGGTGACCGCCTGGCTCGAGGACGGCACGATCATGGGCCTGCGGCACCGCGACCATCACCACCTGCAGGGGGTGCAGTTCCACCCCGAGAGCGTGCTCACCGATCAAGGCCACCAACTGCTGGCCAATTTCCTGCGGGAAGCAGAGGGATAACGCTGTTAGCGTCCGAAACACGTTCAGCCCTGCCCATGTCCGTCCTGCGTTCCGCCGTTACCGCCGCTGCAGGCCTGGCACTCAGCCTCACGTCTCCGGCCTGGGCAGGCGGTGGGGTGTCGATCAGCAGCTACGGGCAACGTGCCCTGCTGATCCAGGGGGGCGGCCAGTCGGTGCTGCTCAACCCCTACAAGGCCGTGGGCTGTGCAGCAGGCCTGCCCGAGCCTCGGGTAACAACCGGCGTTGTTCTGGCCAACTCCGAACTCGCCGATGAAGGGGCCCGCGATGTGGCCGGCGGCCGTTTTCTGGCCCAACCGGGGTCGTACCGCATCAGCGGCCTGAGCCTGGAGGGTTTTGCCAATCCCCACGACCGCGTGGGCGGGCGCCGCTTTGGCAACGCCACCCTGTGGCGCTGGCAGCAGGGTGGCCTCAGCTTTGCCCATCTCGGTGCCACCGCTGGAGAGCTCACGGCTGCCGACCGCGTGCTGCTCGGCAACCCCGATGTGCTGATCATCGGCGTGGGTGGCGGCAGCAAGATCTACACCGCCGAAGAAGCTGCGGCGGTGGTGAATCAGTTGAATCCCAAGCGCGTCATTCCTGTGCAGTACGTCAACGGCGAGGCACCTGAAGGCTGCGATCAAGAGGGTGTGCAGCCCTTCCTCGATGCCATGGGCGGCACCGCCGTGCGCCGGGTGGGCCGGAGCCAAACCCTGCCGGGCCGCCTCGACGGCACCACCGTGATCACGGTGATGCAGTGATCAGCGCCTGCAGCTGATTTCTGTCCCAACCCGCCAGCACAGCCAACAACAACAACACCCGGGCTTTCTGGGGATTGAGGCTGCCTGCAGGCAGCAGCCCGAGCCGATCATCCTCTGAATGGTGGTGAACAGGCCCCGAACCGCAACGGTTGGCCCGCAGCATCAACGGCCGCTTCCCTGGCAAAGCCTCAAGCGCCGAACGCTCAGCCGCCGACAACTGGCCGGCGCCCGTGCCGGTGAACACCAGACCCTCAACGCCGGCGTTGAGGCAAGCGCTGAGCAGGAGCGGCTCGGGCTCCACACACCCGTAGACGATCGGCACCTGGGGCCATTGCTCCGGCAAATCGAGCCCAGCAAAGGGCACCTGCCGGGGTCCACTCGCCATGGGCAGATGAACGCCAACGTCATCCACCCAGCCCAAGGGCCGGCGACCGGGACTGGCGAACGCCCCAACCCCCTGGGTGGCCAACTTGGAGACCAACTGGGCGGCATGGATCTGGCCATCCATCACCACCAGCACGCCCTGACCGCGAGCTTCTGGGCTTGAGGCCACTTGCACCGCCTGCAACAAATTGAGGGGGCCATCGGCACTGAGGGCCGTGGCGGGCCGCATCGCACCCACCAGCACCACCGGCCGGGGATCATCGATCAACAGCTGCAGCAACCAGGCGGTTTCCTCCAGCGTGTTGGTGCCATGGGTGATCACCACTCCAGCCAGCTCGGGGTCTGCCGCAAAGGCAGCACGAATGCGCAGCACCAGCGCGCGCCAATGGGCAAACAACAGGTCGGCGCTATCGACATTGGCCACCTGCTCAACACTGATTACCGCCAGATCCTGCAGCTGCGGCACCGCCGCCAGCAGGACATCGCCCCCCAGCACGCCCGCGGTGTAGTTGTTCAGCGTTGCACTGTTCTCCGCACAGCCGGCAATGGTGCCGCCGGTGGCCAGCAGCAGCAGGCGGTTCATCGCTCCAGGGGGAGGAACGCCTCCATGAAGCGCTGCATCTGGCTGGTGGTGCCGATGCTCACCCGGAAGCAACCATCAATCAGGGGCTTGCCTACCATCGAACGCACCAGGATTCCCGCCTCGCGCAACGACGCATCCACGGCATCAACGGGTCGCTGGGGCCAGATCAGCAGATAGTTGCCGCCATCGCAGTGATGCCGAACCCCCGCATCCTGCAGCGCCTGCAGGGTCCAGTCGCGAGCCCGCAGCACCTCGGCCACGTAGGCATCCACATAGGACTGATCCGCCAAGGCGGCAAAGGCCGCGGCCACGGCCACGCTGTTGACGTCATAGGGCCCCGTGACGCGACTCACCCGATCCACCACATCGGCATGGCCGATGGCAAAGCCAATCCGCAAACCCGCCAAACCAGCTGTTTTGGCCAGGGAGCGGAACACCAGCAGGTTCGGTGTGGCCGTGAAATCTGCGCTCGGCAGCACGCTGTCTCCGGTGAAGGCTTCATAGAGCTCATCCACCACCACCAAGGTGCCCGGGGCTGAGGCCGCCAAGGCGATCACCTGATCGGCTGGCAAGCGCGTGCCAGTGGGGTTGTTGGGGTTGCAGATCAACAGCAACCGCGGTGCTCGAGCCGCCAACGCCTCCTGAATGGCCGCCAGCGGAAAATCGAACGTATCCCCTTCGTAGGGAATCGCCTCGATCGTCATGCCCTGCATCCCAGCGCAGGGGCTGTAGTACCCGAAGGTGGGCGCTGTGGTCAGCAACGTCTCACCGGCATCGCCATAGGCCTGAAACACCGCATGGATGGCGGCATCCACGCCGTTGAACAGGCCCACCTGATCCGGCTTCAATCCCGGCCGGCAGCCGGTTTCCACCAGGTTCTGGAGCAACGCTTCCCGCAGGCCGTCGTACTCCGGATAAACGGCAATTTCTTCGGTGCTGAAGTTGCGCAGCGCCTGGGCCACCAGGGGGCTGGGGCCAATCGTGTTCTCGTTGAAATCCAGCCGCAGCATCTGGCGGCGGCCCTCCAACGGCGCGCTGTAGGGCTTGAGCTGCTCAACGGCGGCGCGGGCCGCCGGAGCACCACCGGCTGTGAACGGTTGAGTGTTGTCGCTCACATGCGGTCCAGGGTGGCGATGCCCAGCAGTCCGAGCCCCAGTCTGAGGGTGTCTGCCGTCAAACGGCAGAGGGCGAGGCGGGATGCCAGCGCTTCAGGATCGGCCTTGAGCACCGGCACCTGGTCATAGAAGCGGTTGAACACCTGGCTGAGCTCGAACAGATAACTGCACAAGCGGTTGGGGAGCAGCTCCTCCTCCACTTCAGCGATCACGGCATCGAACTTGAGCAGCTCCCGCACCAGGGCCCACTCCTGGGGCTCGCTGAACTGCAGTTGGGCATTGGTGGCCGCAAGGTCGCCCCCCTTGCGGGCGATACCGGCGATGCGCACCACGGCATAGAGAAGATAGGGCGCCGTGTTGCCCTGCAGCGCCAGCATCCGATCAAAGGAGAACTGGTAATTGGTGATCCGGTTCTGGCTGAGGTCGGCGTATTTCACCGCCGCCAAACCCACGGTGCCCGCCACATGCTGGATGAACTCCTCCGACTCGCTGCGTTCCTCCTCCTTCAGGCGTGAACGCAGATCGGTTTCGGCGCGCTCGACGGCTTCATCGAGCAGATCCCGCAGACGCACGGTGTCGCCAGCGCGGGTCTTGAGCTTCTTGCCGTCCTCCCCCTGCACCAGGCCAAAGGGCACGTGCTCGAGACTCGCACCATCCGGGATCCAGCCGGCCCGTTCGGCCACCTGGAACACCCCGGCGAAATGGTTCGCCTGGCCGGCATCGGTGACGTATACCACCCGGCGGGCACCATCCCCCTCCGGCGCCGCACCGAAGCGGTAGCGGATCGCCGCCAGATCGGTGGTGGCGTAGTTGAAGCCGCCGTCGCTCTTCTGCACGATCACCGGCAGGGGCTTGCCGTCCTTGCCCTGCACCCCCTCAAGGAACACGCACTGGGCACCGTCATCGGTGACCAGCAGCTCAGCGGCCTTCAAGCCATCAATCACCGCCGGCAGGAAGGGGTTGTAGAACGATTCCCCGCGTTCGCTAAGGCGGATGTCGAGCCGGTCGTAGATCTTCTGGAACTCGCGCCGCGACTGGTCGCAGAGCAGGCCCCAGGCCTTGAGCGACACAGGATCGCCCCCCTGCAGCTTCACCACCTCATCGCGGGAGGTGGACTGGAAGGCTTCATCGTCATCGAAGCGCTTCTTGGCCTCGCGGTAGAAGGCCACCAGGTCTCCCAGATCCACCGCATCGGCGGTGTCCAGGGCTTCCGGCGCCACCTGCTTGAGGTGGGTGATGAGCATGCCGAACTGGGTGCCCCAGTCGCCCACGTGATTGAGGCGCAGCACCGGATGACCGCGGAACTCGAGCACCCGCGCCAGCGAGTCGCCAATGATCGTAGAGCGCAGATGCCCCACATGCATCTCCTTGGCGATGTTGGGGCTGGAAAAATCCACCACCACCGGCGCCGCGTTGCTGACCGCCGGCACGCCGAGACGCTCGTCCCCCAACCGTACCGACACCTCCGCCGCCAGCCGCTCCGGGCGGATCGTGAGGTTGATGAAGCCCGGCCCGGCGATCTGCGGCTCCAGGCAGAGGTCGGTGAAGGCGGGATCGGCCTGCAGCTGCTCCACGATCGCCGTGGCGATCTGCCGAGGAGCCTGCTTCAAGGGCTTGGCCAGGGGCAGCGCGCCGTTGGCCTGGAAGTCGCCGAATTCCGGCTTGCTGGCAGGAGCTAGCTGGGGGTCCAGCCCCGCATCGGCCTCCGGGAAAGCCCGTTGCATCGCCGCCCGCAACTGGGCATCCAGGGACTGGGACAGGCTGAGCATGGGCAGTGCGTGGCCGGGGGAATCCGGCTCTGATCATCCCTCTTCAGGTGAAACGCATGCTCAAGTCGAGCCAGCGGCTGCGGGTGACCGGCGCGCTGGTGGAGATCAGATCAATGCCGGTGGCGGCGTAGGCCTGCAACTGCTCGGGCTGAATGCCGGAGGCCTCCAGCACCACCACACCGGTGCTGCAGTCCCGAAGGCGCGGCACCAGCTGGGTGAGCTGCTCAGGGCTGAATTCATCCAGCAGCACCCCATTGGCGCCCGCCTGCACCGCCTCCAATGCCTGGGCCTCCGTCTCCGCTTCCACAATCACGGCCGTGGGCCAAGGGGCCTGCTCACGGACGGCCGTGATAGCCGCTGTGATGCCCCCTGCCCAGGCGATGTGGTTCTCCTTGAGCATGGCCGCGTCATCCAGCCCCATGCGGTGGTTGATGCCGCCGCCGCAACGCACCGCGTATTTCTCCAGCAGACGAAGCCCAGGCGTGGTCTTGCGGGTATCAGCCAGCCGCACACTGGTGCCCTCAAGCTGGGCCACCAATGCAGCGGTGGCGGTGGCAATGCCCGAGAGGCGCATGGCCAAGTTCAAGGCGGTGCGTTCCCCAGCCACCAAAGCCCTGGCCGGCCCCTGCAGCTCCAGCAGGCAGTCCCCGACCGCAACGGCGTCGCCGTCCTGCCGCAGCAGGCGAACGCTCACCCCGGAATCCAGACGCTGGAACAGGCGCTGCACCAACGGACCACCACAGAACCGGCCCGGCTGTTTGGCGACCCAATGGGCCTGACCCTGCTGGCCCTGCAAGGCAGCCGCCGTCAGATCACCGCGGCCGATGTCTTCCGCCAGCCAGGCCTCCAATGCGGCGGTGAGTGCCGGGGATTGCCATTCCAAACCGTTTCAGACGTCCGCTGAACCTATTTTCCGATGCAGAAGCGCGAAAACACCCGATCCAGAACCGCTTCGGTGAGCTCTTCCCCGGTGATCTCCCCCAGCGCGCGGATCGCCTCCCGCAGGTCGATGGTCCAGAAGTCCCACGGCAGCTGCTGGGCCGCCACCTCCTGGCTGCGGGCCAGGGCTTCGGCGGCTCGGGCGGCCAGATCGCGTTGGCGTTGGTTCAGCGCCACCAACATGCCGTCGGTTCCAGCAGCCCCGCAACGCTCCAGCAGGGCCTGCACCAGGTCGGCCTCCCCCGTGCCCTCCAAGGCCGACAACTGAACATCCACCGGCTGGGGGAAGGTCCCCGCAGGGAGATCCGCCTTGTTGGCCACCAGAATCCTGGGGATCTGCGCGGGGATGCGCGCCAGCAAGGCGGCGTCTTCAGCGGTCCAGCCCGCATGGCCGTCGAGCACCAACAGCACCACATCCGCCGTGGCCAGTGCTTCCTCGCTGCGGGCAATCCCCAGCTGCTCTACCGCGTCATCGGTGCTGCGGATGCCGGCGGTGTCGAGCAGGGTGATCGGCACCCCCTCCAGCACAATCTCGCTCTCCAGCAGATCTCTAGTGGTGCCCGGCAGATCGGTCACGATCGCCCGCTCGCGGCGGCTGAGTCGATTGAGCAGGGAACTTTTTCCCACGTTGGGGCGACCCACCAAGGCGACCCGCAGGCCCTGGCGCAGGGCATCGCCCCGCTCGCCATCGCGCACCAACTGCTGAAGCTCCAGACGCACGGCTTGCAGCTGCTGCAGCAGGGCATCGCCATCGAGGGGCGGCAGGTCCTCCTCGAAATCCACCCGGGCCTCCAGCTCCGTGAGCTGATCGAGCAGCCGTTCCCGCAGCCCCGTGATCTGGGCCTGAATGCCGCCATCAAGGCCCGCCATGGCCAACTCGGCCGCCCGGCGGCTGCGGGCCGCCACCAGCTCACTCACCGCCTCGGCGCGGGTGAGATCGAGCCGGCCGTTGAGCACGGCCCGCTGGCTGAACTCGCCTGGCTGGGCCCGGCGCACTCCCGGCTGCCGCAGCACCTGTTCGAGCACCCGCTGCACGGCGATCACCCCGCCATGGCAGTGGATCTCCACCACGTCCTCACCGGTGAAGCTGCGGGGGCCGCGCATCAGCAGCAGCAGCACCTCATCGAGACGGCGGCCCTCGCCATCGATCACATGGCCATACACCACCCGGTGCGATCCCCACTCCTGTTGGCCCGGGCAGTGCACCACGCTGCGCCCCGTTGCTTCCGCAGCCGGCCCGGAGAGACGAATCACGGCGATCCCACCCTGCCCTGGGGCCACGGCGGTGGCCACGGCCGCAATCGTGTCGGTGCTGGGCACAGCATTCGCCGCTGGTGATCCATACCTAGGATCCGGCCGATTTCTGCTGGGTTCATGCGCCGGTTGCTGCGCCTCAGTCGCATCCGGATGCGCCGCGGGGTCCTCTGGTTGTGGAGACAGGAAGGCACACCAGGCCAACGGGCCCGTGGCCTGGCCGCTGGCGTGTTCTGCGGCTGCTACCCCTTCTTCGGGCTGCAAATCTTCCTCAGCGTGGGTGTGGCCAGCGTGGTGCGTGGCAATCACCTGCTCGCCGCTGCAGGAACCCTGGTGAGCAATCCCCTCACCTATCTGCCCCTCTATTGGTTCAACTATCTGGTGGGCTGTCAGCTGCTGGGCCCTGGCCAAGGCGGGATCAACCTTTCGGAGCTGGATCGCAGCAGCCTGTGGGCCCAGGGATGGGAGTTCAGCCAGCGCATCCTGCTCGGCTCCACCGTTGTGGGAATGGTGCTGGCCCTGGTGAGCGGCTGGATGGCCTACCGCCTGTTTCTGCGGCGTGAAGCCCGTGCCGTCGTGAGCCGAGGCAGCTAGCTCGTGCCCACCCGGGCAATCCCGATCACATCCGCCATCGAGCGAATCTGGTCCATGGTGCGGCTGAGCTGATCGGCACCCTCCAGCTCAACCCGCAGATCAATGCGGGCAGGCTTGCCAGCGGCGGTGGTCACCCGCGCATCACTGACGTTGATGGCCCCATCGGAGAGACGCAGCAGGATGTCTTTGAGGATGCCGACGCGATCGATCACTTCGATCCGCAGCTGCACCGGGAAGCGCTGTTTCTCCTGTTCGGCGTGGGTGGTATTCCAGCGCACGGGAAGGCGACGTTCCCGCGGGATTGTCTCCACGTTGGAGCAGTCCTGCCGGTGAATGGTGATGCCGTGGTTGCCAAGGGCCACCGTGCCCACGATCAACTCACCCGGCAGCGGACTGCAACAGCCGCCAAGGCGGTAGTCCAAGCCCTCCAGCCCCAGGATCGCCCCTTCGCCTCCGGAACGGTCCGGCGCCTGATCCCGCGATGGCAGCAGCGCCGCGGCCACGTCTTCGTTACTGGGTGGGGCCTGCTGCTGTTCCGCCAGCAGACGCATCTCCTCCCGCAAACGGTTGAGCGCCTGCTGCAGCGTGACGTCTCCGAACCCCAGTGAAGCCAGCAGGTCTTCGGTGGTGGGCACATTGCAGCGCTGCGCCACCCGCTGCATCGCCTCACTGTTGAGCAGGGCATCGAAGCCATCACGGCCCAGCTCCCGCTCCAGCAGATCCTTGCCCCGTTCAATCGTTTCGTCACGGTGGCTGCGCTTGTACCACTGGCGAATGCGATTGCGGGCCGTCGGCGTGGCAACGAAGTTCAGCCAATCGAGGCTGGGATGGGCCGTCTTGCTGGTGAGCACCTGAACGAAATCACCGTTCTGCAGCGGCGTCGCTAGCGGACACAGCCGATCGTTGATGCGAACGCCATGGCAGTGGTTGCCCACCTCGGAGTGGATGCGATAGGCGAAGTCGACGGCTGTTGCCCCCTTGCGCAGACCGAGCACATCACCCTTCGGAGTGAACACGAACACCTCTTCGTCGAAAAGGTCTTCCTTGATCGAAGAGAGGTAGTCGTTGTGATCGTCGTTGCCGCCTTCCTGCTGCCAATCCACCAGCTGACGCAGCCAGTTGAACCGCTCCGCATCACTGCCGCTACTGGCCGGTGAGCCGCCTTCCTTGTATTTCCAGTGGGCCGCAATCCCGAATTCGGCCACATGGTGCATCTCAAGCGTGCGGATCTGCACTTCGATCGGGCGATGCCGACCGATCACCGCCGTGTGCAGGGATTGGTATCCGTTGGGCTTGGGCAACCCGATGTAGTCCTTGAAGCGTCCCGGAATCGGGCGGAAGGTGTCGTGAACCACCGCGAGGGCGCGGTAGCAGCTCTCGACATTGGGGGTGAGGATCCGCAACGCCGCCACGTCGTAGATCTCGTGGAACTCCTTCTGCTGGCGCTGCATCTTGCTCCAGATGCCAAACAGATGTTTGGGGCGACCACTCACCTCGCAGTGCTCTAGGCCGGCCCGTTCCAGCCGCTCGTTCAGCAGTCCCACCGTGACGCCGAGCCGCTGCTCGCGCTCGCTGCGCTTGGTGGCCACCTCCTCCTGAATCTCCCGGAAGGCCTCCGGTTCCAGCAATTTGAAGGCCAGATCCTCCAGCTCCCACTTGAAGCGGCCGATGCCAAGGCGATTGGCGAGGGGGGCATAGATCTCACGGGTTTCGCGGGCGATCCGCTGGCGCTTCTCCTCCTTCAATGCACCCAGGGTGCGCATGTTGTGCAAGCGATCCGCCAGCTTCACCAACACCACACGGATGTCGCTGGCCATCGCCAGAAACATCCGGCGCAGATTCTCCGCCTGAGCTTCCGTGCGGTCGTTGAAGTGGATGCCGCCGAGCTTGGTGACCCCCTCCACCAGTTCACGCACCTCGGAACCGAAGTGCAGCTCGATCTGATCGGGGGTGACGTCGGTGTCTTCGACCACGTCGTGGAGGAACCCCGCGGCGATCACCGGGGCGCTGGCGCCGATGTCCCGCAACAGATCAGCCACCGCCACCGGATGGACGATGTAGGGGTCCCCACTGGCGCGGAACTGGCCTTCGTGGAGCTGAAAGCCGAAATCGAAGGCCGACACCAGCAGCGCCTCGGGATCGGTGGGGCAGCTCTGGCCAATGCCGGGCGGCACATTGGCGATGCACTCCCTCAACCAGTCCGGCAGATCGATGCCGTAATCGTCCGGATGGCGGACGGGATGACGCCTCACTTCTGGCAACGCGCAGCCCGCAGTGGCCGAACCCGTGCTGGTTCGGGGCTCTTTGGGTGTGGAGGCAGCGTTGAGCATCCGACCCATCGGGTCAATCCATGGTATTCAGTGCAGGACCCCCTGTCGCTCGCGCAGCACTGTTCATGGGCCGGCCTGTTCTGGAACTCGAACAGCTGCGATTGCGCTATCCCGGCAGCAACTCCTGGACGCTGGATGGGCTGAATCTGAGCCTCGAGCCGGGAGAGACCCTGGCCTTGGTGGGATCTTCGGGCTGCGGCAAAAGCACGGTGGCGCGGGCCGTGATGCAGCTGCTGCCCCAGGGAACGGTCTGTGAAGGACGGCTGGCCTTGACCGGCCAGGATCCACGCCAACTCAGGCGACCGCAGTTGCGGCAGCTGCGGGGTGAAGCCGTGGGTCTGGTGTTCCAGGACCCGATGACGCGGATGAATCCGCTGATGAGCGTGGGCGGCCATCTGATCGACACCCTCAGGGCCCATCGACCTCAAACCAGTGCCACGGCCCACCAGGAACGGGCCCGAGAATTGCTGGAGCGGGTGGGCATTGGCGCCAACCGTTTCCGTGCCTACCCCCATGAGCTCAGTGGTGGGATGCGCCAGCGCCTGGCCATTGCCTTAGCGATTGCCCTGGAACCACCGCTGCTGATCGCCGATGAACCCACCACCAGCCTGGATGTGGCGGTAGCCGGGCAGGTGATGGCGGAACTCAGCGGCCTCTGCCAGGAACTGGGCAGTGCCCTGCTGCTGATCAGCCACGACCTGGCCATGGCCGCCCGCTGGTGCGAGCGCATGGCCATGCTCGACGGCGGACGCAAGGTGGAGGACGGCCCCAGCCATCAGCTGCTCACCCGGCCGCAGTCGCCGGTGGGGCAACGGCTGGTAGCCTCCGCCCAGGCCCGGGAAGGGGGACGCTCACCGGCACGTCCCGACAACGGCAGCGTGCTGCGGGTGGAGGAGATGCGCTGCTGGCATGCCGTGGGGGGCGCACCTTGGGCACCCCTCTGGCTGAAGGCGGTGGATGGGGTGAGTTTCGAGCTCAGGGCCGGGGAAAGCCTGGGGGTGGTGGGGGCCTCCGGCTGCGGGAAAAGCACCCTCTGCCGGGCCTTGATGGGGCTCAATCCCATCCGCGGCGGACGGGTGGACCTGCTGGGCCAGGACCTGCTGAGCCTGCGTGGTGAGGCGCTGCGAACGGCCCGCCGGGCCCTTCAGATGGTGTTTCAGGACCCTCTGGCCTGCCTGAATCCCGCCCTGCAGGTGGCCGATGCCATCGCCGATCCGTTGCTGATCCATTGTCTCTGCTCGAAAGCAGCAGCCCGGGAGGAAGCCCGTCGCCTGCTGGAGCGGGTCGGCCTCAGCCCGGCCGAGCAGTTTCAAGATCGCCTGCCGAAGCAGCTTTCCGGCGGCCAGCAGCAGCGGGTGGCGATCGCCCGCGCCCTGGCGCTAAAGCCCAAGGTGCTGATCTGCGATGAGAGCGTCAGCATGCTCGATGCCGAAGTGCAGGCGGATGTGCTGGCACTGCTGCGGGAGCTGCAGCAGGAACTGGGCCTGGCGATCGTGTTCATCACCCACGACCTCTCGATAGCCAGTGGCTTCTGCCACCGGGTGATGGTGCTCGACAAGGGGAAAGTGGTGGAGGAAGGCCCAGGAGACCGGATCTTCAGCGCGCCTCAGGCGCCGATCAGCCAAATCCTCGTGGAGGCCTGCCCAAGGCTGCCGCGTTAAGCCCTCAGCCCGACGCGGCGCGGCGCCTCAGCACCCCCAGCAACTTCTCCATCACCGGAGGCAGGGGAGCTTCGAACAGCATCCGCTCGCGGGTGATCGGATGGTCGAGCCCCAGCTGCACGGCGTGCAGGGCCTGGCCGGGCAGCTCGATCGGCAACTTGCGGCAGCGGCTGTAGGTGGGGTCACCCACCACGGGATGGTTCATGTGGGCGCAGTGGACGCGGATCTGATGGGTCCGCCCGGTGTCGAGCTTGAACCGCAACAGGGAGTAGTCGCCGAGACGCTCCACCAGGGTCCAGTGGGTGCAGGCGTAACGGCCGTTTTCGCTGCTCACCACCGCGTACTTCTTGCGATCCGCCGGATGACGGCCAATCGCCCCGACGATCGTGCCCGAGTCGCCGGCCGGCACGCCATGGACGACGGCGAAGTACTCGCGGGAAGCGATCCGTTTCTGGATCTGCACCTGCAGCCGCACCAGGGCCTCCTGGCTCTTGGCGATCACGATGCAGCCGGTGGTGTCTTTATCAAGGCGGTGCACGATCCCGGGCCGCAACTTGCCGCTGATGCCGGGGAGGTCCGGGCAGTGATGCAGCAGGCCATTCACCAGGGTGCCGTCCTTGTTGCCCGGCGCCGGATGCACCGTCAGCCCGGCCGGCTTGTTGAGCACGATCAGATGGTCGTCCTCAAACAGCACATCCAGATCCATTGGCTCCGGCTTGAGGTAAGGCAGCGGTTCCGGTGGCGGCATCCACAGCTGCACCTCATCGCCCTGGCGCAGGGGGGTTTTGGCCTTGCCGGTCTTGCCGTTGACGCGCACGTAGCCCGCGTCGATGAACTTCTGGATCCGGGCCCGGCTCTGCTCCGTCCGCTGGCTCACCAACCAACGGTCGAGCCGCATCGGCAACGGCTTGGGATAGGCCAGCGTCAGCAGCTCTCCCTCCCCTTCACCAAAGCGATCGGTGAATGTTTCCTCCGGCAACGGAGGACGTTTCCACTGCGGACTCATGCCGGCAGCTCCAGGGCAATGCTGCCGAGGGCCGACTTGCGGAAATCATCCAGCAACCGCTGGGCCATGCGCGCTGTCTCACCGGAGGTGTGGCGGGCCGCTGCGGCATCCAGCCAGAGAGCCGGGTCGGCCGTTTCACCGCTCAAGGGAATGCCGTAGCGCTCCTGCAGGAGCGGAATCGTCACCCCAGCGGCAGGCTGCGATTCCACATCCAGCAGCAACTGAAGGAAGGCCTGGGCCACCAGTTCACCGTCGTAGGCGGCCTGGCCGATGTCGTCGCAAAGGGCCAGCCGCAGGGCCGCCTGCTGGTCGTCGAGCCGAGGCGGCAGCACGCCAGGGGCATCCAGGAGGTCAAGGTCTTGCCCCAGACGCACCCAGCGCAGGGTGCGCGTCACGCCGGCCCGCCGGGCGCTAGCCACCACCTTCTGCCGCACAAGACGGTTGATCAACGCCGACTTGCCCACGTTGGGAAAGCCCAGGGTGAGCGCCCGCACTGGCCTGGGCCGCATGCCCCGGTTGCGGCGGCGTTCGTTGAGCTGATCGCCGGCACGGATCGCGGCCTGCTGCACCTGCTTCACGCCGGTACCGGCCTTGGCATCACACCAAACCGTCCGCTGGCCTTGGGCCTTGAACCAGGACTCCCAGGCCTCCTTCGCTGCCGCGGTGACCATGTCGCGCCGGTTGATCACCAACAGATGCTGCTTGCCCTTCAACCAGCGGTTCAGATGGGGGTGTCCCGTGGCCAGAGGAATACGGGCATCACGCACCTCAATCACCAGATCCACCTTGTCGAGATGGCGCTTGAGCTGCTGCTCCGCCTTGGCGATGTGGCCGGGATACCACTGGATCGTTGGGGTGGTCACGAACGCAAACGCACAGAACAGACGGCCAGCCGGAACAGATTCACTTTGAACGCGCTGGCGCCATTGCCATTCACACGGGTTAATCTCACCCCGTTTTCTTACCGCACGACACAACCCTATGGCGAAGCGTTCCCTGGCCAGCCTCAACGCCGGCGACCTGAGCGGCAAACGCGTTCTCGTGCGGGTTGACTTCAACGTGCCCCTGAACGATGCCGGTGCGATCACCGACGACACCCGCATCCGTGCCGCCCTGCCCACGATCAACGACCTGATCGGCAAGGGCGCCAAGGTGATCCTGTCCGCTCACTTCGGCCGCCCCAAGGGCCAGGTGAACGACGCCATGCGCCTCACCCCCGTGGCCGCTCGCCTGAGCGAACTGCTGGGCAAGCCCGTGGCCAAGACCGACAGCTGCATCGGCCCCGACGCCGAAGCCAAGGTGGGCGCCATGGCCAACGGCGATGTGGTGCTGCTGGAGAACGTGCGTTTCTTCGCTGAGGAAGAGAAAAACGAAGCCGGTTTCGCTGAGAAGCTCGCAGGCCTGGCCGAGGTTTACGTGAACGACGCCTTCGGCGCCGCCCACCGCGCCCACGCCTCCACCGAAGGCGTGACCAAGTTCCTCAAGCCCTCCGTCGCCGGCTTCCTGATGGAGAAGGAACTTCAGTACTTGCAGGGTGCTGTTGATGAGCCCAAGCGCCCCCTGGCTGCCATCGTCGGCGGCTCAAAGGTGAGCTCCAAGATCGGCGTGCTCGAAGCCCTGATCGACAAGTGCGACAAGGTGCTGATCGGCGGCGGCATGATTTTCACCTTCTACAAGGCCCGCGGCCTCTCGGTGGGCAAGAGCCTGGTGGAAGAAGACAAGCTGGAACTGGCCAAGGAGCTCGAGGCCAAGGCCAAGGCCAAGGGCGTGCAGCTGCTGCTGCCCACCGACGTGGTGCTGGCGGACAACTTCGCCCCCGATGCCAACAGCCAAACCGCTGATATCAACGCCATCCCCGACGGCTGGATGGGCCTCGACATCGGCCCCGATTCGATCAAGGTGTTCCAGGACGCCCTGGCCGACTGTCAGACCGTGATCTGGAACGGCCCCATGGGCGTGTTCGAGTTCGACAAGTTCGCTGCTGGCACCAACGCCATCGCCACCACCCTGGCCGACCTGAGCGGCAAGGGCTGCTGCACGATCATCGGTGGCGGTGACTCCGTGGCGGCTGTCGAGAAGGCAGGCCTGGCCGAGAAGATGTCGCACATCTCCACCGGCGGTGGTGCCAGCCTCGAACTGCTGGAAGGCAAGGTGCTGCCCGGCGTGGCTGCCCTAGACGCCGCCTGATCAGTGGCTCAGGCCTGGAGCTTCAGGTCTTGATCGATCTCGTCCCGGTCGTCCCCCAAAGCGGACGTCCGGGATTTTTTGTCCTGAAGGCACAACTGCAGCGCATCCGTCGACCAGGATCCAAATGCTTCGCCATGCGTCATGACAAAAGCTGACCTGAGCCTGGGCTTCGTGGGACTGGGGGCACTTGGCCTGCCCATGGCGATCAACCTGGACAAGGCTGGCTTTCCGCTGCGGGTGCACACCCGCAGCCGCAAAGCCGAAACCAATCCGGAGCTCGAGGGTGCAACGCCATGTTCCAGCCCAGCCGAAGCGAGCACCGGCGTGGATGTGCTGCTGCTGTGCGTCAGCGACGATGCAGCCGTTGAGGAGGTGCTGTTCGGAGCCAACGGGGCCGCATCACAACTGGGCATCGGCAGCGTGGTGCTGGATTGCTCCACCATTGCTCCCGCCACAGCCCAACACTGTGCGGAACGCCTGGCAGGTCAAAAGGTCCATTACATGGATGCCCCGGTCACTGGCGGCACGGAAGGGGCCAAACGCGGCAGCCTCACAGTGCTGGTGGGTGGAGCAAGCGAGCCATTGGAGCGGGTACGGCCCATCCTCGAGGTAATTGGAGGCTCCATTCATCACTTCGGTGACGTGGGGCGGGGGCAGCAGGTGAAAGCGGTGAACCAGGTTCTGGTGGCTGGCAGCTATGCCGCCGTGGCGGAGGCGGTGGCCCTAGGCCAGCGTTTGGAGCTGCCCATGCCCCAGGTGATCGATGCCCTCAAAAATGGTGCAGCCGGCTCATGGGCCCTCGACCATCGCAGCATCACCATGCTGGAGGGCAGCTATCCCCTCGGCTTCCGGCTGAGCCTGCATCGCAAGGATCTCGGGATTGCCCTTGATGCAGCCAAGGTCGTCCAACTGCATCTGCCCGTCACAACGCTGGTGGAACAGCTGGAACTCGACCTGATCAACAACGGCCATGGTGATGAGGACGTGTCCGCCCTGCACCGCTGGAATCAAACAAGACAACGGAGCTAGTAGCTGCTGACCACGCGCACCCGTTTGGTGGCCGTCACCACGCCATCGGGATGCACCAGCATCACGGCCCAGGTCTGCGAACCGGGTTGCTGCGGAGCCTGAACGCTCTTGAACAAGCCACCCCCTCCTTGGGGAGCCAGCGGCAGGTTGGGACGGATCTGAGCCGACAGCTGCTCATCGGAAAGGTCGACCAAACCGCCCGCCACCAGGGCCTGGCCTAGCGGTTTTTCAACGATTAAGTCGACGTCATAACGGCTGCCGGTGAGCACCACGTCGGGGATGGCGACGTCAACCGCCAAGGGGCGCTCACCACTGCGCAGCAAGGACTGCTGGGCCAACAGTTCCTGCTCCACCAACTCGCCGCCTTCCAAACGAATCGCGATCTGTTCGCTGGCCTCAAGGGAATAACTGACCCCCTGGGATTCAGCGGCACCCCGCACCTGCAGGCTGAGGGTTGGACGGCCATCTGGTGTAAGAGCTGCGGGCTCCACCTGCCAGGTGACCTCGGGAAAATCCTGCCGGAAACGCTCCAGGCGCTGGGCCAAAACAGGCTGAAGCTCAACGCTGGCCAGAGTGTCGAACGCCGAAGAGCTGCCGCTGTTCAATGCCGCTTGCAGGCGATCGCTGAAACGTTCAACCGCACTGCCCCCACGTCCGGGCGGCTCAAGGGCATGGACCGGTGACAAAAGCAACGCCATGGCCGACACGAGCGTGACTCCCAGAAAACGACGCACGGGCCAGACCACATCAACCCAATTAAATTAGGCCCGCTGTGCGGTGACGGCCGACGCGATGACCCGGCTTCTGATCGCCGCCAGCGGCACCGGCGGCCATCTCTTCCCCGCTCTTGCGGTTGCGGAAGCCGTTGAAAGTCAGTGGCCCGTGCGCTGGCTGGGGGTGCCCGATCGGCTCGAAACGCAGCTGGTGCCGCAGCGTTTTGGTTTGGTGTGCGTGAACGCCGGCGGACTGCAGGGGCGCGGACTCACCAAGCTGCTGCAGTTGCTGCGCCTGTTGCTGGCCAGCGTGAACGTGCGGCGGGTGATCCGCCGAAACGCGATCGATGTGGTGTTCACCACCGGCGGCTACATCGCCGCCCCCGCGATCCTGGCGGCGCGTTGGTGCGGCATTCCCGTGGTGCTGCATGAATCCAATGCCATCCCGGGGCGGGTCACCCGCTTGCTGGGTCGCTTCTGCAGCGCCGTGGCCATTGGCCTCCCCGCGGCCGCCAAGCGCATCCCCGGTAGCCAGCCGGTGCTGACGGGCACACCGGTGCGTTCCAGCTTTCTGACTCCACAACCCCTGCCGGGCTGGATCCCTTCCGGGGAGGGGCCGCTCCTGGTGGTGATGGGCGGCAGTCAAGGCGCCGTCGGCCTCAACCGCATGGTGCGTGCTGCGGTGCCGGCCCTGTTGGAGCAGGGCTGCCGCGTGGTTCACCTCACCGGCGACAACGACCCCGACCTTGGGCAGCTGCAGCACCCACAACTGGTGGAACGCCGCTTCAGCGATGAGATGCCCGGGTTGCTGCAACATGCCGACCTGGCCATCAGCCGCGCGGGGGCTGGCAGCATTAGTGAACTGGCGGTCTGTGGGACCCCGGCCGTACTGGTGCCATTCCCCCAGGCGGCGGACCAACACCAGGAGGCCAATGCATCCTGCGCCGCATCCCTCGGTGCGGCTGTGATCGTGCATCAGCACGAACCGGAGCAACCCGTGTTGCTGACCACCGTGCAAAGACTCCTGGCATCGCGGCTCGGACACGCCAGCACTAAAAACGATCCACTCACCCAGATGCGTGAAGGGATGGCTGCGTTGGCGGAACGGGATGCTGAACGGCAACTGGCCGGCGTGCTTCAAGACCTGGTGGCCTGAGTCAAGCCAGAGGGGTGCGCTTCAACTCCTCACGCATCGCCCACACGATGCGGCGGTTGTTGCGCCGCGATTGCAATCCGATCCGCAGCCAGGTCTCTCCCAAACCCTCAAAGGAACGGCAATCACGCAAAAGAATGCGATGCCGTTGCTCCAATGCCTCCCGCAAAGGCACGAGGGATCGGTTCGCTCGAATCAGCAGATAGTTAACCGCCGACGGCATCGGGGTGATGCCCGGCAACGCAGCCAATTGCCGCTGCATCCACGCCCCCTCCGTTGCCGTCCAACGCTGCACGCGCGCGCACCAAGATTGGTAACGCCGGGGCGATGACAACAACCGTTCGCCAACAGCCAGAGCGATGCCATTCACGGGCCAGGGATCGCGCCACTCGGCCCAACGCTGCAACCGCTGGGGCTGCCCAACGGCATAGCCCAAACGCAAGCCAGCAATGCCATAGAGCTTGGTGAGGCTGCGGATCACCACCAGATTTGAATGCCCAGCCACCAAGGGAATCAACGACTGCTGCTCGCCGTTGGGCACCAGAGGCAAAAACGCTTCATCACAGATCACCAGGGCGTACCGCTCCAGCAATGGCTGCAATGAGGCACGGCTCCAAAGCTGCCCGGTGGGGTTTTGAGGGTTGCAAATCCAGGCCACCGGCGCCTCCAACCGAGGATGCGCCATAGGGCCGGCGTTGTTCCAACTCAAAAGAGAGGGGGTGTCAATCCAGGAGGCACCCCAGCACTGCAAAGCCCGCCGATAGTCGGAGAACCCAGGCGCCAGCAGAGAACTGTCCCCCACCGCCGCAGCATCTCGGGCCGCCCAAGTGAACAACTCGGCTGCCCCGTTTCCGGGCAGGACAGCGTCAGGATCGAGCCCATGCAGGCATGCAATCGCCTGGCACAGGGAGGCCTGAGCCCGATCTGGATAGTCGCGGATGGCGTCCCGGGGGATACGGAGGGAACGCAGGCTCCAGGGGGCTAAAGAGGCACTGGCATCCAGCAGCTGCGACGGCCGACAATTCAATCTTGCAGCGGCAGCTTCGCGATTGCCGCCATGGCGCATGTCGACGCCCATCCCGACTCCCGACAAAACGCATAGACATCACCAGCGTGGCTCACAGCCAAGCTCAAGCCAAGCTGACCGCTATGAGTTGAGGCAGCTCACCAAAAGCGAGCAGTGGCGAGAGGCTTTGTCCACTAAGCCAACGCCGTCGACGATCACCCCTTCAATCACTTCGCAGAAGAGACATTCAAGAGCGAAATATCGAACAGATGAAGTGCCTCTAAAGCAACAATTTCAGTCCTGCCAGGGCAAACCGCTGCCGGATGCTTCCGCGATGTTTCGCAGACCGTGGCGGTCCAACTGCAGCAGAAGACCATCCAGAATCCGCGGCACCAGATCCGGCCCCTGAAAGATCCAGCCGGTGTAGAGCTGCACCAGAGAAGCCCCTGCGGTGATGCGCTCCCAGGCGACTTGCGCCGAGTCAATCCCACCCACACCGATCAACGGCAGCGCCGGGCCAGCACTGGCCCGCAAGCGACGGATCACCTCCTGGGCCCGCTGACGCAGGGGGGCACCGCTGAGACCACCCGCCTCCTCCGCCAAAGTGCGCCCGGTCTGCGGCAACCGCCGTTGCTCCAGGCCCAGCCGATTGAGACTGGTGTTGACCGCGATCACCCCAGCCAGACCCTCCTCAAAGGCCAATCGGGCCACCGCATCAATCGATTCATCGTCCAAATCCGGCGCGATCTTCACCAACAGAGGCGGGCAGGCCGGCAGCCGGCGCAGCCGCTCCACCAACCGCCGCAACTGGGCTGTGTCCTGGAGATCCCGCAATCCGGGGGTGTTAGGGGAGCTGACGTTGATCACCGCATAGTCCGCCAAGGTCGACAACAACTCCAGGGACGCCGCGTAGTCGTCCGGTGCCTGCTCCAAGGCCGTGATCTTGGATTTGCCCACATTGATCCCCAGCACCGCCGGCCGCCGGCCGGGCGGATCCAGACGTTGACGCTCCAGCGTTTTCAACAGCGCCTTGGCGCCATCGTTGTTGAATCCCATCCGGTTCAACGCGGCCTGCTCCTGCGCCAACCGGAACAGGCGTGGTTTGGGGTTGCCCGGCTGGCCATGCCAGGTGACCGTGCCCACTTCGGCGAAGCCAAAGCCAAAGCAATCCCAGATCCCAGCCGCTACTCCGTTCTTGTCAAACCCCGCCGCCAAACCCACCGGGTTGGGGAAGCGGCAGCCAAACAGCACTTGTTCCAGGCGCAGATCACGCCGTTGCAGATCCGCCGCAACGCCATCCAGCACCGTGGACACCCCTGGCCAGCGGCGCCGCAGGCTGGCTTGACCAAGAGCCGTGAGGGCAGTGCGCGACAGCTGTTCAGCATCCAGACCGTCGTCCCGCGCCAAGACCGGGCCAAGCCAACGCTGATGAAAGGCACCGCTGCTGAGCGGTCCGGCCGAAGAGGACGGCGACATGCTCTGGCTCAGGACTGTTCTGATCCTGCCTCGCGACGTTGCAGGGTCCAACGCCCTTCCGCCTGGGGCTCGACCATCCAATCCCTCCAGATCCAGCTCTCAGCCTTGGTTTCCAGCTGTTTGAGCGGCTTTTCCACCAGCTGCGCCAGCTCCAGCAACGAGAGGCTGTAGCCACCCTGCGCCAGACGGTCCGCCAGCTCCAACCGGGACAACAGCTGCAGCAGAGGCTTGGGGGCAACCTCAGATGGTGCTTCTGGCGCGGCCTCGGCGGAAGACAGCTCCGATGATCCCTGCTTCAGAGCCAAGTTGGGCTGGGCGTTATGGGAGAACGCCACGGCGATGCGGTCCACCCGTTCGTTGTCTGGATCACCGCTGTGGCCTTTGACGAAGCGCAGGGGCACATCATCCAGACGAGCGGCATCCAAAGCCTTCCAGAGGTCCTGGTTGAGCACGGGCTTGCCCGCAGCCGTTTTCCAGCCTTTGCGCTTCCAGCCTTTGATCCAGGAGCCCAGGCCATCAATCAGATATTTACTGTCGGTGCGCAGGGTGAGATCCGGATGACGGGGCAGATGTTCAAGCCGTTGCAACACCTCCAACGCCGCCTGCAGTTCCATGCGGTTGTTGGTGGTGTCGGGTGCATGGCCACCGAATTCCTCAACGCTGCCGTCTTCAAAACGCAATAAGGCCCCCCAACCTCCCGGACCTGGGTTGCCGCTGCAGGCACCATCCGTCGCTGCAGCCACGACCCGTCCCCGTCCTTCCGCCATTGATCGGTCCCAACGCTGTTCGGTAAAACACGGTTTCTGGCGTCACCGTGGATGAGCCGAACCTACCTGCGGGCGGCTGAGCTGACTGCCGTGGGGCTGTTGGCGGCCGGTCTGTCGCAGGAGGGCAGCGCACGGGCCTTGTTTGACAGCGCTGCGGTGCCGCAGGAGCACATCGCTGTGCTGGCACAACCCATTGGCAGAGCCCAGTGGAAACTGCTGGTGCTGGAACAGATCAAGGCCCAACCGCGCTGCTGGAGGGCACGCCAGGACGGACTGGTGGAGCCCAGCCTGAATCGCTTCAACTTCAGCGGCATCTGCAAGCGCTACCTGGACAGCAATGGCTATTCGCTGCGAAGCGGTGGCCAAGACCTTGGAACCCGCTTTCGCTTCCGGCTCAAGCCATCCGGCACCTCGCTGAGACTCGAGGCCCTCGACCCCCAGCAACGTGCACCACTCCTGGTGGGTCAGGCTCCCTTACCAACTCGCCGCGATCCCAACGGGTTCGTGGCTCTGCAGCTGGAGCCGGGCTGGGCCTTGGAACGCCGGGTTTACCAGGGTCGCCCGTTGAACCACCTGTACTTCGCGCATCACGACCCGGTGAACCGGCTGCTCGCGCTGGCCAACAGCCGCGGCCAGCGTTCAGGCTTTCAGCGGTTGGGAGCGCCGATGCCGCCGATCGCACCACCGCCGTTGCCCACGGCACGATCAACACGGCGACGCACCACACAACGACGAACCACACGCCTTGCCAGCAATGCCCCGATCCGGCTGCAGGTGATTCCCTATCGCCGCTGAGGACCAACCGTCACAGTGCCAGTTGAGAGGGCGACCAGACAGGGGCTGACAAAGGCTTCCCCACCCTTAATTTGAACTTGTGTGAGGAGTGCTGAGCGCCTCTTCAGGGTCGAAACAAGGACAGACTCCTGAATGTGTTCCTCTCTTAAAAAGCCCCGCCTTTGGCGGGGCTTTTTCATTGGCCAGAGAAAACCACAAAAAAACCGGCCCTCGAAAGGACCGGTGACTGAACGCAAACAGGGGGAGAGGGGCAAGCCCTCTCCAAGGCGATCACTTGAGGGTGACCTTGCCGCCTGCTTCTTCGATGGCCTTCTTGGCAGCTTCGGCGTCTTCCTTGGAGACACCTTCCTTGACGGCCTTGGGAGCAGCCTCGACCAGAGCCTTGGCGTCGCCCAGACCCAGACCGGTGGCCTCACGGACGGCCTTGAGGACCTTGATCTTGGCGGAGGCGTCGAAGCCTTCCAGGATCACGTCGAATTCGGTCTTCTCTTCAGCGGCATCGCCACCGCCACCAGCAGCGCCAGGGGCAGCCATCACAACACCAGCAGATGCTGCGGCGGACACACCGAAGGCCTCTTCGATCTGCTTGACCAGCTCGGAAGCTTCAAGCAGGGAGAGGGATTTCAGCGATTCGAGAATTTCGTCGGTTTTTGCAGACATGGTTTTGAAAGGGGAAGCAACAGATCAATGAACAGTGGTCTCGGCAGGGCCGAATCAGCCTTCGCCGCCTTCGGCGTGCTGCTTGAGTGCCCTGGCCATACCAGAGGGAACCTCGTTGATGCCCACAGCGACCTTCGTGGCCACGGCGTTGATGGCACCGGCGATCTGAGCCATGAGCTGCTCCTTGGAGGGGAGATCGGCAATGGCTTTGATCTCGTCCTGAGACAGGAGCTTGCCTTCGAAAAGGCCGCCCTTGGTCTCGGACTTCTTGAGTTCCTTCTGGAAGGTCTGAACGGCCTTCACACCGGCACCAACATCGCCCTTCACCAGGACGAAGGCGTTGGTTCCGGTCAGCAGGGAATCGAGGCTGGCCCAGTTGCTGTCACCATCAATGGCACGGCGCATCAAGGTGTTTTTGGTCACCTTGCAAACGCTGTCGCTGGCCCGCAGACGATCCCGCAGGTCAGACATTTCCTTGATGGACAGGCCCTTGAAATCAAGGACAAGTGCCAGTTCGGCGTCGGCGAGGAGCTCTTTGAGCTCTCCGACGATCTGCTGCTTGTTCTCCAGCGTGCGGCCCATAGGGAGTGGATCGGATCAAAGGAACAAGCTGGGCACACGGCCGATCGAGTCTTCGAAAGGAAGACGAGGCCGCGTGCCGATCCAATCCCGAATGGGACAAAACCGTGTCGCGTCTGCCTCGGCAGGGATTACATCAACGGGAATGACTGATGTCATGCCCAGGGACATCCTGCTGTCTCTGGCCGGGCGCGTGCCCGATTTGGCTTTCGCCAATCGTTAAGTGTAGAGGAGAGCCGGATCAGCTCCCCTGCTCGATGTCCTGCAGTGCAGAGAAATCGACTTCAACGGAAGGACCCATGGTGGAGGTCACATACAGGGACTTCCAGTAACGGCCCTTAGCACCGCTGGGCTTGTTGCGGTCGATGGTTTCCTGCAGGGTCTTGAGGTTCTGCAGCAGCGCATCGGCACTGAAGCTGGCCTTGCCGAAACGGACGTGGACGATGCCGGTGCGGTCGGCACGGAATTCCAGTTTGCCGGCCTTGAATTCTTTGATCGCGGCCTCGAGGTCTGTGGTGACGGTGCCTGCCTTTGGGTTGGGCATCAAGCCACGGGGGCCGAGAACCCGACCCAACTTGGCCACCTTGGGCATCATGTCGGGGGTGGCAATCAACAGGTCGAAATCCATTTCGCCCTTGCTGATGCTTTCCACCAGGTCTTCTTCGCCGGCGAGTTCGGCACCGGCGGCTTTGGCTTCAGCCACCTTCTCACCGCGGGTCACCACGGCGATGCGCACGGTCTGACCGGTGCCGTTGGGCAGAGCCACTGTGGTGCGCAGCTGCTGGTCGGTGTACTTCGGATCGATGCCGAGGCGCACATGGGCCTCCATCGTCTCGTCGAATTTCGCGTTGGCGTTGTCCTTGACCAGGGCAATCGCCTCGAGGGGTGCGTAGGCACGGTCCTCGATCTTGCCGGCCAGGCTGGCCAGGCGCTTGGAGATTTTGGGCATGTTCAGAGTTGGGGTTCAGACGACATCAGGGATGCCTCCCCCGTATGGGTTGGAGAAGCGATGCAGCGACGTCAGTCGCTGATGGAAACGCCCATGTTGCGGGCGGTGCCTTCGATGATCCGCATGGCGGACTCAACGCTGGTGCAGTTGAGGTCGGGGAGCTTGGTCTTGGCGATCTCCTCGAGCTGAGCTCGACTGATCGATCCAACACTGCCCTTGGCGGACTCACCGGATCCCTTTTGGATCTTTGCGGCCTTGGTGATCAGCACCGACGCCGGAGGCGTCTTGGTGATGAAGGTGAAGCTGCGGTCTTCGAAGACCGAGATCTCCACCGGAATCACATAACCGGCTTTGTCCTGCGTCCGAGCGTTGTACTCCTTGCAGAACATCATGATGTTCACACCGTGCTGACCGAGGGCAGGGCCCACCGGCGGCGCGGGGTTGGCTTTGCCGGCGTCTAGGGCCAGCTTGATCACAGCTACGACTTTCTTGGCCATCGGCTGGGGGGTTTGGACAGCTGCGGATCACCAGACCCTCGGGTCGGGTGCGGCGGAATGGTTGCCCACTCCCAAGGCCGCCCTCCGCAGGGAGACGGCCGCCGCCAGATCAGTTCTGTTTGCTGATCTGAGAGAACTCCAGTTCCACCGGGGTCTCGCGACCAAAGATGGAGAGCAGGGCCTTGAGCTTGTTGCGCTCGCCGGAGACCTCGATCACCTCGCCCTGGAAGTCCTTGAACGGACCAGCAGTCACCAGGATCTGATCGCCTTCGGTGAGATCCACCTTGACGACGGTCTTCTTCTCAGCAGCGCGCTTGAAGATGCGATCCACCTCAGAACGGCTGAGGGGACGAGGCTTGATGTGACCACGGGCCTTACCGGTGGCGCGCCGATCTTCAGCCCCGACGAAATTGATCACGTTCGGGGTGCTCCGCACCGCCATCATGGTGTCCTCATCCAGCACCATCCGCACCAGCACATAACCGGGGAACACTTTCTCCTCGGTGGACTGACGGGTGCCGTCCTTCTTCAGCTTGACGGCAGGGGTCTGGGGAATCTCGATTTCGAGAATTCGGTTGCTCACCCCGAGGGTGACGGCCCGCTGCTCCAGGGTGGCTTTGACCTTCTTCTCGCAGCTGGACGCCACTTGAACGGCGTACCAACGGGCGATGGCCGTGTTGGCGACAGCCGCCGCAGGCAAGGTGCCGTCTTCCCCCTCATTCGGGGCCGGCAGATCAAGCACCTCAGGGGCGTCCGGTGTGGTCAGGTCGTCGGGCACGGCGAGAAAGGTGATATCGAGTCAGCGGAACACCTGGGACGAAGCCCACCCAAAGAAGCGACTGACAGCCGCGATGGTGGCGGCCGAAAGGCTGACCATCAGGATCACAGCGATGGATTCGCTGAACAGTTGCTGGCGGCTGGGCCAGACCACGAGTTTCAGCTCATCAACCGTGTCCGCCAGAAAACCACCGGATTTGGTGGAATCGGCAGCGGCTTTTGAGCCGTCGGAAGTGGTGGTGTCCTCAGAGATGGGGCTGGTCACGGGGATGGGACCGGAAGTTGACAACGGTGCCGGTAGGCACTTCGCCAAACAGACACCCTACCGGATGCCCTCAAACCCCCACCGGATCAAACACCAGGGCATCCGTGCCGGCCTCCCCCAGCCGTACCGTCACGCCACTGGCTCCGGCAAAGCGCTCCTCAAGCAGCAGCGTGGAGAGCGGATTTTCCAATTGGCGCCGCAACACCCGACGCAGCGGCCGCGCCCCGTACTCCGGTTCATGGCCCTGACGGGCCATGGCTTCAGCGACAGCATCGTCCACCTGAAGGGCAAGACCCTGCTCGGCTAACAGAGCAGCGAGGCCTCTCAGCTGCAACTGAACAATCCGCACCAGATCGGAGACTTCCAACGGGCGGAAACGAATCACCTCATCAATGCGGTTGAGGAATTCAGGCCGGAACTGGCTGGAGAGCGCTGCATCCACCTGCTGTTGCAAGGCTGACTCATCCGTGGATCCCGAGCGGGCATGTTCAAGGATCGCCGGGCTGGCCAGATTGCTGGTCATCACGACCACGGTGTGGCGGAAATCAACGGTGCGGCCCTGGGAATCGGTGAGCCGGCCGTCATCCAGCACCTGCAGCAGCAGGTTGAACACATCGGGATGGGCCTTCTCCACTTCATCAAGAAGCAGCACCGCATAGGGCCGGCGACGCACGGCCTCCGTGAGTTGCCCCCCTTCCTCGTAACCGACGTAGCCCGGAGGAGCACCGATCAGCCGGGCAACGGCGTTCCGCTCCATGAACTCGCTCATGTCGAGGCGAACCAGCGCCTCCTCTTCGTCGAATAACGACCCCGCCAGCGCCTTCGCCAGCTCGGTCTTGCCGACGCCGGTTGGCCCCAGGAACAGGAAGGAACCCACCGGTCGACGGGGATCCTTCATGCCGGCCCTGGCCCGGCGGATGGCAGCAGCAACGGCGGACACCGCCTCGCCCTGACCAATCACCCGTTCAGCGAGATGGGCGTCGAGATCCAGGAGTTTGCGCCGCTCGCCCGCCAACAGCCGCTGCACGGGAATCCCCGTCCAACGGGCCACCAGATCAGCGATGTCACCGGCCTCAACCTGCTCGCGCAGCAGAGCCGTTCCAGCGGACTGGGCCTCCGCCTTGGACGCCTCCAATTCATCCCGGCGCTGCTGCACCCGATGCAGCTGGTCGTACTGGAGGCGGGCCGCTTCCTCCAGATCACCATCCCGCTCGGCCTCAGCGATGGCGTGGCGCAGGTCTTCGTCCTGCTGGAGCAGCTGGCCGAGTTCCTCGAGCTGACCGCGCTCCTCCTGCCAGCGCCGCCGAAGATCGTCCAGTCGCGTGGACACTTCGAGCCGGTTGCGCTGGAGCTGAATCCGCTCCGCTTCAGGCGCCTGCTCGGCAGCGAGCAGGGCCAGTTCAACGCGGCGTAGATCCGCTTCGGCCTCCTCCACCACCTGCGGTTTGGAGGTGACCTCCATCTTCAGTTGTGCAGCCGCCTCATCGATTAGATCAATGGCTTTGTCCGGCAGGCAGCGATCGCTGATGTAGCGGTCGGCAAGACGGTTGGCAGTCTGAATGGCCTCATCGGTGATGGTGACGCCGTGGTGAAGCTCGTAGCGCTCCTTCAGGCCGCGCAAAATTTCGAGGCTCAATTCCAGATCCGGCTCGCGGATCACCACCTGCTGGAAGCGGCGGTTGAGGGCCGGATCCTTTTCCACCGTGAGCCGGTAATCCTCCGGCGTGGTGGCACCGATGCAGCGCAGGTCTCCCCGGGCCAGAGCTGGCTTCAACAGGCTGCCGGCATCGGTGCTGCTGCGATCACTGCCAACAACGGTGTGCAGCTCATCGATGAACAACACCACACCGGAATCGGAACCACTCACCTCCTCGAGCACCGAGCGCAGGCGTTCCTCGAACTGACCACGGAACTTGGCACCGGCGATCAAAGCCCCGAGATCCAGCGCCACCAGCCGCAGACCCTGCAGCGACTCCGGCACTTCACCCGCCACGATCCGCTGCGCCAGCAGCTCTGCAATCGCTGTTTTGCCAACACCGGGTTCACCGATGAGCACCGGATTGTTCTTGCTCCGGCGCGACAGCACCTTGATCAGGTTGCGAATTTCAGAATCACGACCGATCACCGGATCCAGGCTGCCTGCTTCCGCCTCTTCGGTGAGATCCCGCCCATAGGACTCCAAGGCCGTGGGGGGCTCCTGCAGAGGGGCCTCAGGGGCGGGCGACTGGGGGGTAAAAGGGGCGGCGACAGGCTCTGGCCCGCGCACCGCGCGGGAGGAGGAGGGAACGCGCGCCACCCGTTCACGGCGTGGCGCTTCCTGCTGCACCTCCGGCTGAGCCCGCGGCATCGAGCGCTCCTGGGGGGGAACGGTCATGCCAGGAACCCGGTCTTCCATCCCCCGTTGGATCAGCTGCTCCAGGGCATCGGCCGACAAACCAAAGCCGGCAAACAGATCAGCGCCGATCCGCGGATCGGCACCAATGGCCATCAACACTTCCGGCAGATCAATGACGTCGCCATTCCAGCGCCGACGGATGGCATCAGCCGAATCGAGCAGCTGTTCCAGGTCATCACCGATGAAGAGCTCATCGCTTCGCCCAGAGGGCTGATCAGCCAGCACATCCTCCAAGCGATCCAAGAGCGCATCGATGGGGAGAGGCAAGCGCTCCACCAGGCGGCGGCAGGTGGGATCGGTGAACAGCACCTGAATCAGATGCTCCACATCCAACTGCCCATGGCGCCAGCGACGGGCAACGTCCTGACCACTGAGCAGCAGATCCCAGGCCGCGTCGCTGAAGCGATCCGGCTCATGGGTGAGGCTGCCGTTCAACGCTGGCGATGAAGTCATCCGGTTCTTCAGGCGTGGGCTTTGGAGGACATCTCGATCAATTCCACCTTGTAGCCATCCGGATCCTCAACAAAGGCGATGACGGTGGTGCCGTGCTTCATCGGACCAGGTTCCCGCACCACACGACCACCCTTGTCGGCAATGCCGGCGCAGGTGCTGTGGATGTCCTCCACCCCCAGCGCGATGTGGCCGTAGGCATCACCCAGGGTGTAGCTGTCGGTGTCCCAGTTGTGGGTGAGTTCCAGGACCGTGTGGTCGCTCTCCGACCCATAGCCAACAAACGCCAAGGTGAAGCGGCCGCTGGGGTAATCCTTTCGACGCAGAAGCTGCATGCCCAGGACCTCGGTGTAGAAGCCCAGAGACCGCTCAAGATCAGCGACCCGGAGCATGGTGTGAAGCATCCGCATGGGTGAGCGTCGTGCAGCGTGAACCTGCCGTCATTCTGGCCAGGTATGACACGTCACAACACGAGAGAGAGGGGCGACCCATAAGATCCCCGGGTTAAGCGTCCGTCCCAACGTGATCGATTCCCTCGACCTCGTCATCGACACCATCGTGGCCCGAGAGGTGCTCGATTCCCGCGGCAACCCCACGGTTGAAGCCGAGGTTCTGCTTGAAGGAGGTGCCATGGGACGGGCCATCGTTCCCAGTGGTGCCAGCACCGGTGCCCACGAAGCCCACGAACTGCGTGACGGCGGCGACCGCTACATGGGCAAGGGTGTGGGCCAGGCCGTCAACCACATCGAAGAGCGGATCGCACCGGCCCTCTGCGGCCTTTCCGCCTTGGATCAGGCGGCTGTGGATGCCGCGATGCTGGAGCTGGACGGAAGCGACAACAAATCCAACCTGGGAGCCAACGCAATCCTGGCGGTGAGCATGGCCACCGCCCGCGCTGCTGCCAATGGGCTGGGGATTCCCCTCTACCGCTACCTCGGCGGCCCGATGGCCAACCTGCTGCCGGTGCCGTTGATGAACGTGATCAACGGTGGCGCCCATGCCGCCAACAGCCTGGACTTCCAGGAATTCATGCTGGTGCCCCACGGCGCTCCGAGCTTCCGCGAAGCCCTGCGGATGGGCACCGAGGTGTTCCACACGCTCAAGAAACTGCTCAGCGACAAGGGCATGAGCACCGCCGTGGGCGACGAAGGCGGCTTCGCGCCGGATCTGGGCAATGTGGAAGCCGGCGAAATCCTGGTGGAAGCGATCAGCAAGGCCGGCTACAAGCCCGGCGAACAGATCTCCCTTGCCCTGGACGTGGCCAGCACCGAATTCTTCGAGAACGGCCGTTATGCCTTCGATGGCGGCAGCTACACCAGCGCCGAGATGGTGGGCCAACTCGAGCAACTGGTGGAGAAATTCCCGATCGTTTCGATCGAAGACGGCCTGGCCGAAGACGACTGGGATGGCTGGAAGCTGCTGACCGAGCGCCTCGGCGGCAAGGTGCAGCTGGTGGGTGACGACTTGTTCGTGACCAACACCAAGCGGCTTCAACAGGGCATCGACAGCACCACGGCCAACTCAATCCTGATCAAGGTGAACCAGATCGGTTCGCTCACCGAAACCCTCCAGGCCATCGACCTGGCAGGCCGCTCCGGCTACACCAGCGTGATCAGCCACCGCAGTGGCGAAACCGAAGACACCACCATCGCCGACCTCTCCGTCGCCACCCGCGCCGGACAGATCAAGACCGGCTCCCTCAGCCGCAGCGAGCGGGTCGCTAAGTACAACCAGCTGCTTCGCATCGAAGACGAGCTGGGCAGCCAGGCCGTCTACGCCGGTGCTGTTGGCCAGGGCCCCCGCGGCAAGGCCTGATCCCAGGCCCCCGACGAACGTTCAACGGTTGGAACCGGGCAACTGTTCCAACCGTTGATCACGACGAATCTTGACCTGCATTCGGAACCAGCCCAAGCCCACAGGCAAAGCAGCAGCAGCCGGAAGAAGCGACCAGAGCGGGCGGGCACTGGCACCCACAATCGCGGTGGCCAAAGCCAGGCATCCAAGCAACACAGATTGGCCGATCGATTGCTGGGCCAGGGCCATCCGACGGAACTGACGATCCGATTCGCCCAGCCGCACCTGGAGCTGAAGATCCCCCTGCTCCAAGCGTTCCAGGCTTTCATCCAAGCGCCGCGGGAAGGCCGCAGCGCGGCTGCTGAGGGCCCCGACCTGACGGCCGAGTTCGTTGAACAGATCGTTGCTGCCGGAGCCGCTGGAGGTCATGAGTGGAAGTAGATAAGGCTTGGCGATCGCCACCAAGCTAAAAGCGGGATCAAGGCTGCGGCCAACACCCTCGAAGGTGGACAACGCCCGCATCACAAAGATCAGCTCAACCGGCAGACGAAAGGGCTGGCCATAGACCAGGTCGTAGAGATCGCCGGAGAGTTTGTCGATCACGTTGGCCGTGAAGGGTGGGGTGAGAGCCTCCTGCAGCATCAGCCGCACGAGACGGCGCACCGGACCAACATCAATGCCACCGGAGATCACACCA
The DNA here is from genome assembly GCF_900473975.1 of Synechococcus sp. N26. Taxonomy (NCBI): domain Bacteria; kingdom Bacillati; phylum Cyanobacteriota; class Cyanophyceae; order Synechococcales; family Synechococcaceae; genus Synechococcus; species Synechococcus sp. N26. The sequence goes on from NZ_UCNM01000002.1 coordinate 91,065, forward strand.
GCCGCCTGCATCTCCTCCACCAATGCCGCTGAATCCCTCGCAGCAGCAGCCCGGACCATGGCCCCGAGACGTCGACGCAAGCCGTCTGACAACAGCCCCATCATCCCGAAGTCGTAGTAGATGAGCGCTCCATCACTCGCCACGGCGAGGTTGCCGGGATGGGGGTCGGCATGGAAGAAACCAAACCTCACCAACTGCTTGAGATAACTGGCTGCACCCACCTCAGCCACCGCGGCCGGATCAACGCCGGCTTCGAGCAACGCCTCACGGTCGTTGACCTTGATACCGGGCAGGTAGTCGAGGCACAGCACACGGCGCGTGCTCAACTCCCAGACCACACCGGGGATTCTGATGCGTTCGTCATCCAGAAATTGCTGACGAAAACGAGCGGCGTACTGCGCCTCAACGCGGAAATCGAGCTCACGCAGCAGCACACGTCGACATTCCCGTGCCATCGCCGGCCAATCCCGACCACGCCCCCAACTGGGATTGCGTTGCAGCACAGCTGCCACCTGCTGCATCACCTCCAGATCAAGGCGAAACAGGCGATCGAGCCCAGGGCGCTGCACCTTGAGCACCACCTGCCGGCCACTGCGCAGGCTGGCGCGATGCACCTGGGCCAGCGAGGCTGCACCCAGGGGTTCGGGATCCAGATCGATCACCTCGGCACAGCGCGGCCCCAGCTCTCGCTCGAGCACGATCTGCACCTGATCAAAACTGAAGGCCGGAACGCTGTCTTGCAGCGCTGCCAGCTCGGCCACCCAGCCCGCGGGGAGGATGTCTGGGCGGGCGGAGAGCAGTTGCCCCAGCTTGATGAAGGCGGAGCCCAGAGACAGCAACTCAGACGTCAACCAACGGGCTCGCTGTTGCTGACGGCGGGCACGACGCTCGACGGTGACACCGCCGCGGTAGGTCCAGGACTGGCCATCCCACCAAAGCAGCAGCAGCAGCGTCAGGACAGCGCGCCAGATGCGGAGCGCTCGCAGCAGGCCGAGCATCAGGGGCGTGCCTCGATCGCTTGGCTCAGATCAGCCACCGTGGCCCGAAGACGATCGATCACCGCCTGTGGGTTGTCCGACGATTCCGAGGCCGACGCCCCATCTGTGCTCACCGTGACGTGATCACCCCGTTCAATCCGTTCCGCTTCGGCACGTACCTCGTCTTGAAACAGATCCCATTCCTGGCGCAACCGTTGCGGGGCGTCTTGCGCCAGCACCGCCAACTCCGCTGCAGCGTCTGCAAAGCCGTGACCAAGGCGCGCATTGATGCGGTTCACCGTGGCGCGAATCAAGGCCTCCGACGAGCCCATGGACCGATTGCAGACAGCTTCAACTGTGGCAGATCCAACCGGAGATCAGGGCTGAGGCGGAGTCACGGGCTCAATGACTTCGAAAAAGGCTTCCGCGCCAGGAGGCAGCACAACAGGTTCCGGCTCAGCCACCAGCACCGGTGAATCACCGCCTGGAACAACCACAGCAGGCATCACCTCGATGGACTCCCCAGGAAGCGCCAGGGAATCGGCATTGCTGTCATCGAGCTCGAGCTCAGGCTCCTGGGCTGATGAGGAGGCGGGTCTGTCGTCTTCCTCAACCTCCGGGGAAATGGCTTGGGGGTCCGACCAGGCGGGGGCCGTCCAGACAGGGGGTTCGGGCGTCTGCAGGGCCACAGGGGGTTTGGGCGTCTCCTTGACCGCTGGCTTGGCCGGTCGGCTTGCAGCCTCGGCAGCTTCTAGGGCTGTGACATCCACTTGCAGGGATGAATCGTCGTCACTGAACCGAACCCGAATCTCCTGCAGGGAATCCCCTGGAAACGCGAGCGGTGTGAAAGCCTCAGGAACAGGGTCCTCAGCATTGGTCTGCCGCGTCAGCACCCGCTCGGTGATGCCGTAACCAAGGGCGAAACAACAACCAGCCACCAGGGGCCCCACCCAGAAACGTGCCTTGGCCTCAACGGGAGCGTCAGGGGAGCTGGGATGGTCCAAGGATGGGTCTGACGGAGACTCGGATTGTGACAGGGATTCAGAACAGAAGCTTTAGGTGGTGTAGTCGGCGTTGATACTCACTTATCCCCACTTTTGAGTGCTCAACAGGGTTTACAGGGCATAGAATGCGTGTGACCGTTCTGTGACCATCGCCAGGAACCCAGTGTTCACGGCGATTGGTGTGACCAAACTGCCACCAAATGCCCACGACTCCCGCCAGAACAAAAATCCTGGATCGGGTGGATTTGCAGGGCGGCAAGTCGAACAACGCCTACGTCTTCCGCAATGGTCAAAGAGGTGGGAAGTGGTGGTTGCACTTCCACAACCCAGAGACGAAGCAAAGGCACCGGTTCGTCCTGAAACACGCGAACGGCAGATACCCGCTACCAACTCAGGACGGACTGGATGAAGCACTGGAACTGGCGCTGATCCGGTTCATTGACCTCAAGACGAGAGCAGACAGAGGAGAAGCGGTAAACGTCCTAACCATTGGGGAGATGGTGGATCGCTTCCTGGAGAGGGAGAAGCGAAGGATCAGCAGGACTCCTCACGAGGGAATCACTGACGGACGCTTCCGCCTGATCCGGAACCAGACCAAGCACTTCCTGAACTTCTGCACTCGCAAGGGGGGATGCGGAAGCGCAAAGCAAGTCCACCTCTTCCGCCGCTCATACCTGGACACCTATCAACAGTGGAGACAGGAGACCACCAATGCAGTGGACAAGGCAGGAAGGGTGCTGCCAAGACCCACAACTCTGAACGGTGAGTTCTCAACGATCCGCCGGATGTTCCGGGAAGTGGCACTGGCGCAGGGATTCATCACCCGAGACCAACTGCCAGAAATACCAACCGCAAAGGTCCCTAAGGACCAATCCTTCAGGCGATCCGCCTTCACTGCTGAGGAGTGGATCCAACTGGAGAAGACCGCTCGCCTCTACTGGACGGAAGGACTGACCCGGTTTTCCAAAGAAGGAGAACCACTGGGATTCCACAAGATCACCAAGGGTCCGAACAAAGGGAAGGACAGCAACAGACCCATTACCAGGAACTCCCTTTTCGGGGTGAGCAAGGGGAAGGGCACCAGGCAGTCGGACCGGGCAAAGCAGCAGCAGGACCACCGCCTCATGCTCTACCTGGCAATGCGGATCTCTATGGAGTCAGGAATCCGCATTGGATCGCTCAGAAAGATGCGCTGGAGTCACGTCTCCGCAAACAAGACCCTTTCTGCTGAGGAACAGAAGGTGTGGTGCCTGATTGAGGTGCCGCCTGAAAACACAAAAACCGGACGCTGGTATGAGGTCTCAGCACCAGTGGTTCGGCACCTGGAGCATCTACGTCGCATAACCCGCCCGAAGAAAGAAAGCGATCTCCTGTTCACCAACCAAAAGACCGAAGCACCCTTGAGCAATCGAATCTGGGGAGACGGACTCAAGGAAATGCTGGTGGAGTCAGGTCTTGCCACCTGGTCCGACGACGACAGCAACAACTGCCGGAAGATCGACGTGGACTCAGGGAAAACCCTGACCTGGTATTCGTTCCGCCACACCTGGATCACCTTTGCCCTGGAACGTGGCGTCCCGATCGCCACCGTCTGCAACAACTGCGATACCTCAATCCAGTACGTGCAGGAGCATTACTTCCACTACGACGCCAAGAGAGCGACCGACGCCCTATCCACTGGAAGGAAACGGGTACTCAAAGGTGCGTTGAGCACTGACTGGATGAGAGATCCGTACATCAAGGGGACCTGACAGATATGCCCAAAAAACAGACAAAAGAAGACTTTCTGGGCAAAGCGCTGCAAATGCACGGCGAAAAATATGATTACTCAAAAGTCGAATACATAGACTCAAAAACAAAGGTCACTATCATCTGCCCGGAACATGGTGAATTCAGACTTGCGCCCACGTTTCATACAAGTATTAGAAAGAATAGAGGCGAAACAAAACCCCAAGGGTGCCCCACATGCGGCGATATCATAAGAAGAAAGAAAGCATCGGAAGCATCAAAAAAAAGCGTAAAAACAAAAAATCAGTTCATCCAAGATGCGATAAGAGTGCACGGAGATAGATATGATTACAACAAATCAGACTACAAAGGAGCGCATACAAAGATTATTATTACCTGCAAAGAACATGGTGATTTTGAGCAAAAACCAAACTCTCACCTGAATGGAAACGGATGCCCCCAATGCGGTCTCGAAGTCGTAAGAGAGACCGGAAGAAAAAAGAGAGGCATACCAATCATAAGGAATGGAAAAATATGGACGCAAGAGTCGTTCATACTCGAATGCACAAAAGTGCACAATGGAAAATATGACTATTCCAGGACTATTTTTACAACAACAAACAATACTATTGTTGCAGAGTGCCCGATTCACGGAGAATTCGAGCAAATGGCATATGACCACATAAGAGGAAGAGGATGCGAGATGTGCGGGCGATCTGAAATAGGTCTTGCGAGAAGAATGTCATTCGATCAGTGGAAAATCATTGCGGACCAGACTCATGACAACGCTTACACATACGACAAATCCTCATACACAACGTCGAAGGGGAAAGTCCGCATCAAGTGCAGCAAACACGGATGGTTTGAGCAAAGCGCCGGAATGCACGCCTACGCGGGACACGGTTGTGAACAATGCGGCAACGACAGGATCTCTTCCTGGAGAACCAAAACGATTGATGAATTCATCAAGCAAGCGAAAGCAGTCCACGGGAACCAGTTTGATTACAGCAAAATCGGATATGACATCGACTCTAGAAATATGATCTCCGATACGTTCGGGAAAATACCAATCATCTGCAAAGAGCATGGTGTATTTCATATCCATGCAACACTGCACATTCACAGGGAGCAAGGATGTCCACAATGTTCTGCCACAAAAGGCGAGACAAGAGTTCAGCAATACCTACAACTAAACCAAATTGATTACGTCTTTCAGTGGACTGATCATGATTGCATCGACAAGGGAAAACTCCGGTTTGACTTTTATATTCCTGCAATGCGAACTGCCATTGAGTTCGACGGTCAGCAACATTTCATGCCAGTAAACTTTACCGGGGCAATGACAGAGGAAGAAATGGATGCAAAATTTGATGACGTACTACGAAGAGATGGAATAAAAGAGCAATGGTGCAAAGACAACGGCATAAGACTTATACGCATCCCATATACAGAGGATGTAGAAGAAACCTTGATGGCAGAACTAAAAAAAAGCGAATAACAAAAAAGACCCCCGAGGTGCCCACACCTCAGAGGTCTCCACGTCCCCTCGTTTGACGCCCCATCACCCTCCTCCTGGTGTTCTCCTGTGAGGAGTAGGAGAACCGTCAGAAGAGGTGGTGAGGACCGTTCATGGTTCGGTCCCCCGTAAGCATTGAGAAGGGGGGCAAGCGGTACCCCCCTAAAGGTCGTTGAGACCTGGTTACTGCTTCAGCGGTCTCTGACCTCATCCCTGGTCTAAGGCGGGTCGGAGCACCAGGGCATGAGCGGAACTACTGCTTCAGGGTTCGGCAGTCGCACCCCACAGCGGTCTTGTCTTCTTCCAACCCTGGGTCTGAAGTGACTTCCACAACTGTTCTGCGGCGTCCTTCCTCAGATACCGACGCTCCTTCAGCAGTGGTGGTCCTTCGGGCATCTGACGCCCTCGGTCGATAAAGACCTTGGGATCTCGGACCCACGCTGAGTTGTCGCGGTGGAATCGCCATACCCAATGGTCGTTGGCGTCGATCAACCAACCCTCTGCCATGAACCCTCCATGAGTAGTACATCTGTTTTAGTCGCGGATGGCGGGGTTTGGTCAAGCGCGAAAACGGAAGACTCTTAGGGGGGTGCCGAAATGCATAAACTCCGTCAGATGGCTAAAGAGAGCTTCATTACTGGGCTCTTGCCCTGACGAAACACCCTGCCGAAACCAAAATAGATTCATCAGTTTTTCGGCACACCGTCATGGCGATCTGGGGCTACTGGAGATGCAGCACTGATGTCCAGGACGAGGAGCGTCAGATCAAGGCTCTGAATGCGGCTGGTTGTGAGCGCCTTTATGGCGACAAGATCACGGGCACCAGCTCATATGGAGACAGAGACCAACTGTCTCGGTGCCTGGATGGATTGAGAGCTGGTGACCTGCTGGTGCTGGATGAACTCAGCAGGCTTGGCAGATCAATGGTCGAAATGCTGGTGGAGGTGAACCAGCTACTGGAGCGTGATGTGGCGATCAAAACCCTGGATGGTCGCCTCGACACCACAGCCATGGATAAGGAGCTGGTGAAGTTGATCGTTGGCGTTATGGGCTATGCCGCCGAAATGGAGCTGAAGCACCTCAAACGCCGCACCAGTGAAGGAAGAGCTGTTGCTCGCAGCCGTGGAGTGAAGTTCGGTCGGAAGCGTGCTTACACCCCACAACAGGCTGCATTGGTGATGGAGATGAGATCCAAGGGTGATGGCTACGGCACCATCTCTAAAGCCATGGGTATGAGCACCGGGATGGTTCGTCGGATTATTCAGCAACAGGAGTTGGCGTCGTGCTGAAAATCCTTTTAGGCGTCGGTCTTGGGTTCCTCCTCTTCACCAACCAAGAGGCAAGGCAGATAACTGCTGACTTGCTGAGAGCGGCTGGTGATGCACTGGCTCCTGCGGATGAGGACAGAACACTGGAAGACCGAGTCAACGAAGTGCTGGCGGGCGACTGAGGGGATGGCAGGAGAGTAAAGCAAACAGATAAGCAGTATCCAATCTCTACCCGTAAGCAGGCATATCACTTTCTCCGCGAAGAGAAAGGAGGAGAGGAAGAGTCATTTTATGCCAGGCGTCAGAACCGCTGTAGCATTAATCCAGCTTTCAGATATTGACATGAAGCGTGCATTAAATTTTGCTTTAATTTGCTCTCTCGGAATTGTTAGTAGCGGGTGTGATTTAAATGAACCTGAGGCTGCACATATTGTAGGTACGCTACCAGGTTCTCTCCAGTCGGGGAGGTCATGTATTGACGGGTTTTGCTTTGACAACCCTACACGCAATTATTACTGCCCGACAGGATACGTTAAGGTTAACGATAGCGTATGCAAACGTATTTCGTCCCAAAAGAACTCATGGGGATTTAATGAGATTGCTTCAGGCATACAAGAAAGCGTAGAAAATATATCCAAGATCAAGCCGCCAAAGCCACCAGAGACTGGCGATAACAGCTCAGCTGCATACCAATGGGGTAAGAAGGAAAAGGATCTTGGCGATGCCCCTGAATTTAAAGGTCAGAACTATGGCTATTCATTGACACCCAAAAATCCCTCCAAAGAGCAACGCGCTTTGTATGATTATTTGGGATGCAAAGGCACAGAGTTTCAGAAGAGTTATCGTTCGTGGGATAGACAAAGTGAATATAAATATATCTCTGGTTCTGAAAGATGCTTCCGTGCAATGAGCGCTGGCGACTTTTCATACATATTTCACCTTGTGGGTGATTGCTCAATGCTTCGCAGAGAAACTGGTTTCAGAAGATATAAAGACGTTTATAAGTGCACCATGTAGATCATCTCTGTCTCTGAATAAAGCAGGAACTAGTTCTGCTCAGCATTTCTCTTTTCCTCAAGTTTTGCATTAACAATCTCCATTGCCTCTTCTTTTGTGCAGTTGTTGTTCTCGCAAAAAATACGCCAATCTTCTTTCTCCTTTCGAGGAATCCATCTATTGGCAACCCAAAACATCAAATAGGTGAAAGGTATTATCACCTGAAACCATATTGGGTCAGGCAGATAGACGGCGATTGCTACAAGGGGAGCAAACGTTAATACCCAAGCGCCGAGAGCGACTAATCGCCATGAGAATGTGCTTACTACAAGCGGTCCTACGAGAAAGTTAAAGAAAAACCCAGCTGAGAAAATAGATAATGGGATATAAATGAGTTTTATGATCTGCCAGAGGTCCTTATAGATGAAAGCAAATACAAAGGGAGCGACTATAGAAAACAGCCAGGTAAGGGTTGTGGGAGAATCACAGTTAATCTTTCGCTGATATTGCTTGGTAACCAATACGTAAGGATCGGTTAGCTTCTCAACGGGATCGAAAATGCTTTCTTCTGCCATTTCTCCCAATGGGGTTACTCACAAGGTAGCGACGTGATTACCAAGTGAGAACAAGCGAAGTTTCTATCCCTGATTCAGGCTCCGCAGATAGTCCCTGAAGATCCCTGGGTGGAGCATCGCCAGGAAGTTGTGAAAAGACCTGGCTCCACCACGACATTCATTGCTCCAGCCCCTTTTGCAGGAGTAGATCCAGGAGTTCTCGCCAGTGCGGATCAGGCTTCCATGCTTGTTCTTCTTGCACTTGGGACTCTTGGTGTATTGAGAGCAAAAGGGGCACTTAAAGCGATATGCCTGCTTTCCGTTGACCTCTTCGACTTCCAACTTCTCTTCTTCTAAGGCGCTCAAATACTGGATAACTGCCTGCAAATACTGGGCATTATAAGAAACCATTATCTTCTCTTTTCTTTGATTATTATATCAAGTTGATGCAAGCTAGTCAACTTGACAGAGTATCTATAACTCAATAGAATAGCTTTGTAGAGGTTCAGAGCCAGTGTATACTTAAAGATCTTGTGTTACAGAATGCTAACCAAATAAGCACCTGAAAATCACCAAAATCCTAACTACTTTGTAGGGTTTGATAAGGACAACCATGCCTTCTGGTAGAGTAAAAGAATAAATAACTAAAGAAACGATCGCGTAGCGATCAAACTGCGAAGCAGTTTCTAATGAGAAGCCTTATTAGAAATAAGCCTGAGTTTTCTATCTAAGACTGAAAGCTACCGTTAAAAGTCAATCCACCAAATTTGATTTAAAAACACCACCAAATCAATATCACCAGGATTTAACCAGAATAGAACCCATGATGAAGCCAAACTCAAAGCAGTTTAAGGTCACCTATAAGGACGCTGAAGCACCAGTTCTAGTCCCTATCGAATATCAAATGATGCGTGAGATTGGTTGTGACCGCTCGTCTCTGCACAAAATGGCAATCCGTGAGATGCACAACCGAAGGCAGCAGTCAACACTACATTTTATTTGAGTCAAAAATGAAGAATCTTCAGGTGCCGCCAATCACCTATGAGATGGCACGGTCACTAGTCAAGCCGATGAAAGTTAGAAATGCGAACGATGTTGCTAAGGCACTAATCGAACAAGAGTTTAAGAAAAGAGGACTTTGATAAATGGACTCATATCTCAGAACGCTGGATCAGGTCTCTATGGCAGCGAAGGACGTGCCAGCAGTCAGACCAGAAGAACGAAGAGATAGTCACCAGGCACTGAAGGAGGGGGACATCGTTGCGGTGCTGGCAGATGACAACCCCAACTACTTCTGGTCAGTCCGTCTGGGTCGGAACTTCACCGGTCAACTGACGCCGCAATGGTCAGGTCCCATCTACGGGACTCCACCAGAGGGAATCCCTGTGGTGCCCCATACGGCAGTGAGGAAATACCAGAGACAGGCGAACCTTCAGAACCTGAACGCAGGCGTCTTCAGCGGTGGTCATGTGCCCTCACAAGGCGTCGTCGCCAACGAACTGGTGTCAGACCTCCACAAATCCCTATTGCGGGGGACGGGGCGATGAAAAGCTGGGATCAGTTCAGGCTTGATGCCTATTGGGCTTACAACGCGATTGCTGAGGCAGAAGGGTTTAAGTCCGGTGCGGAGAAGCGCCAGAAGCAACGTGAGGCACTGAAGAAGGCAAGCCGCAAGGACAAGTTGACCGCCAAGGAGAAGAGGGAGCGCAAGTTGCAGGACCTGGTGGCTTCACCGAAGAAGTGGAGGAACCTCCAGTGAGCGATGCCAGAACTCCCTCCCACTACTTCCAGGACAGGGACGCCCAGGTGCGAGAGGCACTGGACCGCGTGAAGGGTCGCCTGGATGAACTGACGCAGCGACTCCAGGAACTGAAAGCACAGCGGGCACAGACCAGAGCGCACAAGGCGCTGAAGGACAAAGAGGTGCTGGACGTGAAGAAGCAGCGATACGCCCGAACCAGCAGGCAGTTCGCCATGGATGCCATGGACCAAATCGCCACTGGTGATAGTGCTGGTGCCGTTGAGGCAATCAAGGAATGCCTGGACCACAAGGCATTCGTTCGGTCAGAACCCCACCTGATGAATGCAAGTCAACAGATTCAGCGTCAAGTTTTTAGAGGCGAATAAATACTTCTGCTTATTATGATTGTTTCACGCAAGTTTTTGACTTTGCTCTCTTCTTTCGGACTAGCACCTTCCTTCTGCCTGGGGGGTGCTTTTTTGTATATAAAAACGGATAGGGAACCTAACCTACAACGCACCTAAAGACGAAACGATACAACGAATCTATTTTCTCAAAAAAATCCGCCCCAAAACAATGAGGCGGATAGGGTTTTAAGTCGGTTTATCGACTATCGATTACTCAGCAGTCAAACGCCTCAAAAAAGGTCTTCTCATCTTCATTTTTCTCACGAAAGAAGTAGCACATTTTGTCAAAATCTTCGTGGTATTCCATATTCCAAGAAGTGGGACATTCGGACAACCATTCCTCAAAAGATTTCTTAGACATTTTTTAGAAAAATAGCGTGAATATGTTTGTTCTCGGTGTTCTCTCACCGATAGGGTTTTAGATCAGTTTATTGATCACCAACAAGGGAAGTGAGTAACACTTTTCCCTCGCCTGATGAATCAAGAATATCCGGATTTACGTTGCGAGTCAACTGTGACCACAGTGTGACCACTAGCAATGCATCCACTAAAACTACTGATATAACTACATTTTTTGATTAAGTGGTGTAGTCGGCGTTGATGCGCACGTACTGATCCGACAGGTCACATCCCCAGGCCTGACCAGAGCCGGAACCATGCCCCAGGCCGAGGCGAATCGGAACATGCTCCTGCCGCAGAACGTTGCTGGCTGCAGCGCGATCAAAGGCCACGGGTTGACCGGCCGCCATCAATTGATGGGGACCAATCCAAAGAGCAACCGCATCCGGATCGAAGGACACACCAGAGCGACCCGCGGCCGCCACGATCCGCCCCCAGTTCGGATCCCGGCCATGGACTGCGGTCTTCACCAGGGACGAACCACAGACCGTGCGCGCCACCTGCAACGCCGCTGCCTCGTCAACCGCACCCTCCACCTGCACTTCGATCAGACAGGTCGCCCCTTCGCCATCCCGGGCAATGGCCTGAGCCAGCTGTTGCATGGCCTGGGTGAGGCCCTGTTCCAGAACGGCATGGTGCTGTTGGGCCAGCGGTGGGCCTGCCGCGAAGGCCAGCACGGTGTCGTTGGTGCTGGTGTCTCCATCCACGGTGATGGCGTTGAAGGAACGCTGCACCGCACGTCGCACCATCTCCTGCCAAACGCCTGCATCGACGCCGGCATCACAACTGAAGAAGCCGAGCATCGTGGCCATGTTGGGATGAATCATTCCCGAGCCTTTGGCCATCCCTCCGATGCGCACCCGGCGCCCCTCCAGTTCGTGTTCAAGCGCCACCTGCTTGTCCACCAGATCGGTGGTGAGAATGGCGTTGGCCGCAGCATCACCCCCCGCGTCATCCAAGGCCTCCACCAAAGGAGCCAACCCGGCCAGAAGGGTGGTCATCGGAATCGGCACACCAATCACGCCGGTGGAGCAGATCAACACCGACTCCGCATCGACGCCAAGCTGATCTGCCAGCACCTGGGTGGCGCGCTGACTGTCGACCAGACCGCGATCGCCGGTGCAGGCATTGGCCTGACCGGAGTTGATCAACACGGCACGGGCCTGGCCGGCAGTACTGACGAGGCGATCACGGCAGAGGTCAACACAGGCCGCCCGCACCACGGAGGTGGTGAAGGTGCCCGCACAAACGGCCGTCTCCGGTGCCAACACCAGCGCCAGATCAGGCTTACCCGAGGGCTTGAGACCGGCAACGATGCCAGCGGCCTGGAACCCATTCGGTGCCGTCACACCACCCTGGATCGGTTGCCAAGAAGAAGCCATCGCCACCGCTGATCCGCCGCGAGACACTGGGTGCATCCTGCTCCGACACCATGGCGCCTGGCGAGCCGTTCTCGCAACGACGCATCGGACTCACGGGCGGGATTGCAAGCGGCAAGAGCAGCGTGGGCCATTGGTTGGCGCAGCAAGGTCTGCCGGTGTTGGATGCGGATCAATTCTCCCGAGAGGCCCTCGCACCCGGTCGCCCGGCCACGACCAGCGTGATCCAGCGGTACGGCGCTGGCGTCCAGGCTGAAGGGGGCGCAGCCGTCGACCGCGCTGCCTTGGGTCGGATCGTGTTCCATGACCCCGCGGAACGGCGGTGGCTCGAGCAACTGGTTCACCCGATCGTGCGGGAGCGCTTCGACCAAGCACTCAGCCTCCATGCCAAGGCACCAGCCGTTGTGCTGATGATTCCGCTGTTGTTCGAAGCGGGGCTGGAGTCGATCTGCAGCGAAATCTGGCTGGTCGATTGCGATGCATCCCAGCAACTCGAACGCTTGATCGCGCGGGACGGGCTGAGCCCTGACGCTGCTCAAGCCCGCATTGCCGCCCAATGGCCCCTGAGCCGGAAACGTGGCTTGGCAGATCACGTTCTTGCCAATCGAGGCCAACCCGGCGCATGGCAGGCCCAAGCCTTGGGTCTACTCAACACAACGCTGCCAGCAGATCCCTGTTAACCATTCCTCCCGAAGTCGGCACGGAACCATTTGGTGATCACCCATTTGTGGCCCGCCTGCACCGGTAAGGCCTCATGCAGCGTGAAGGGGTTGGGAGTGCCATCGGCCTGGAGGTTGTTCCAGGCCAATGCCATTCCAGGCACGGGCGTGAACGAGCGCCCCAAGCGGCGGAACAACGTCTCTCCACCCCGCTTCACAGGGTTGAGATAAACCATCACCGTCCACGTGCGTTGCCCGCCACTGTCGGTGTGGGTGGCGTATTCCTCCGTCCCCGGCGTAAACCAATCCGTGTGCTCCTTGAAGTATTCGCCGGGGTCGTAGCGCTGCCCCTGAATCGGTTCCGAGAGCCGCGGATCCACGCCGAACAAGGCCGCAAAGCGCTGATCAAGGCTCGCCGCCAGCTGGGGATGGTTTTGGCGCAAATGACAGGTGCGACTGGTGCGGTAATCGCTGCTGCCGCGGGTCACCGTTGACGGCTGTAGTGACGCGTTGATGGCGTCGATCACCTGCTCACATTCCTCGTAGCTGAGCAGCCCTGGCAGCTCATAGACCTGGGCCAGCGACGTATCCAACCGCCAGGCGCGAGGCCGATGCTCTGGCCGGGTGAGGGGGGACTCGAACCAGGCGAGCCAATCGGGCGATGGTGGGTTCGTGGTTGTAAGCCCAAGGGACGACGAATCGAGAACTGCCGCAATCGCCTCTTGCGCAAACCCCTGGTCGAGAGCCCGCTGCATCAAGCCTTCAGGATCACAGCCGCGATCCAGGTTCTGCAGCAGCCACTCCTTCCAAGCGTCGGGAATGGCTGCCGCTCCGCTCATCAACCCTTGAGCTTCTTGCTCAGAATCTGGTTGGCGAGCTTTGGATCCGCCTTGCCACCGGTCTTCTTCATCAACTGTCCGACGAAGAAGCCCTGCAGCTTGGTCTTGCCGCCACGGAAGGCCTCCACCTCATCGGGGTGGGCCCCCAACAGCTCATCAACGATGGCTTCGATCGCCGCCGGATCGCTAATCATGCCGAGGCCGCGCTCGTCGACGATCGCCTTGGGTGAGCCGCCTTTCTCAAGCAGCTCCGGAAGGATCTCCTTGGCGATCTTGCCGCTGATCTTGCCGCCATCGATCAGTTGGACCATCTCGGCCAACTGCTCAGGCCGGAAGGGCAGTTCGGCATAGCTGAGCCGATTGCTGTTCACATGGGCGGCGATGTCGCCGGTGATCCAGTTCGCCGCAAGCTTGGCGTCAGCGCCGGCACCCACCACGGCCTCGAAATAGTCGGCCATCGGCCGCTCATCGGTGAGCACCCGCGCGTCGTACTGGGAGAGGCCCAGATCATCGGCATAGCGATGCCGCTTGGCAGCCGGAAGCTCAGGCAATTCAGCGCGCCAGGACTCCCGCTGATCCGCGCTCACCTCAATCGGGCCGAGGTCGGGATCCGGGAAGTAGCGGTAATCGCTGGCGCCTTCCTTGCTGCGCATGCTCTTGGTGAGCTGCTTGCCCTCATCCCAGAGGCGTGTCTCCTGAACGATCGGCTCACCGGTTTCGTAGGCCTTGATCTGACGCTTGATCTCGTACTCGCAGGCCTTTTGGATGGCCGAGAACGAGTTCATGTTCTTGATCTCCACCTTCGTGCCGAAGGGCGCTGCCGGCCCCCGTCGCACGGAGATGTTGACGTCGCAACGCAGGGATCCCTCCTGCATGTTGCCGTCACTCACCCCCAGATACCGCATGATCCGGCGGATCTCCGAGGCGTACTCCGCCGCTTCACGGCCGGTGCGCAGGTCCGGTTTACTGACGATTTCCGCCAAGGCCACACCGGCCCGGTTGTAGTCCACGAGCGAATGGGTGGAACCCGCCAGGCGGTCACTGCCGGCATGCACCAACTTGCCGGCGTCCTCCTCCATGTGCAGTCGTTCGATGCCGATTTTCTTGAGATAGGTGTCCTTTCCCTTCTCCGCCACTTCCACCTCGATCCAGCCCTCCTCGGCGATCGGCTGGTCGTACTGGGAGATCTGGTAGTTCTTCGGCAGATCTGGATAGAAGTACTGCTTGCGGTCGAACTTGCTGTGTTCGGCGATGTTGAGGTTCAGCGCCATCGCTGCCTTCACGGCGTACTCGAGCACCTTCTGGTTCAGCACCGGCAATGTGCCGGGCAGACCGCACACCACAGGGTCGATGTGGGTGTTGGGGTCATCACCAAAGGTGGTGGACGCTGCCGTGAAAATTTTGCTGTCCGTTCCCAGCTGCACGTGGGTCTCGAGACCGATCACGGCCTCCCAGGCCGGTTGGGTTGCTGCGTCGGCCATGCGCCCGTGATGTGAAGCAGATTCCGGGATCCTATGGAATCAGGATGAAGCCCTCTCCTGACACCATGACCAGCAAGGGCCTTTCTTGCGCATGACTGCCGCCTCTGCCTCAGCCGTCTGTGTTTTGGGCGGGGGACTGATGGGCTTAGCCGTTGCCCATCAGCTGGCCCGTCGCGATCAGAGCGTGACCGTGATCAGCCGCCGCCGCAGCGAAGCGGCAGGCTTTGTTGCTGCAGGGATGCTGGCGCCCCATGCCGAAGGCTTGAGCGGCAACCTGTTGGAGCTGGGTCAAGCCAGCCTCGCGCTAATCCCCCGCTGGGTGGCGCAGATCGAGGCGGACAGCGGCCTGAGCTGCGGCCTGCGCACCAGCGGCATCGTGGTGCCGTTCCGAACAGCGACCGAGCGGGACGCCTACCCCACCGCCAGCCTTGGGCAAACCCTGGACCGCACCGGCCTTGAGCGGGAAGTCCCAGGCTTGGGGCCGGAGTGGAGCACCGGGCTGCTGTTCGAGCAGGACGGCCAGATCGACAACCGCAGGCAGTTGATGCGGGCCCTGGAGCGGGCCTGCGTGTCCCTGGGCGTCCAGTTCATGGAAGGGGCCGAAGTGCTTGATCTGGAGCGGGAGTCCGCCGGACAGCTCTGCGGCATCCATCTGCGAAGCGCCGAAGGAGAACAGCAACAACTGCGCTGCCAGCAAGCGGTGCTCTGCAGTGGCGCCTGGAGCCAACAACTGGTGCCGCAACTGCCCGTGTTCCCGGTGAAAGGGCAGATGCTGTCGCTGCAGGGTCCGCGGGAGGCACTGAAGCGAGTGATCTTCGGCCCCGGCACCTATCTGGTTCCACGCGAAGACGGATTGATCGTGGTGGGGGCCACCAGCGAACGGGACGCCGGATTTGCCGAAGGGCTCACGCCCGATGGCCAGAAACAACTGCAAGCGGGCATCGCCAGCCTGCTGCCAACAGCGGCCACATGGCCCCCGATGGAGCGTTGGTGGGGGTTCCGGCCCTGCACGCCCGATGAAGGCCCCTTGCTCGGCCCTGGTCCGCTACCCGGTTTATGGCTGGCCTGTGGGCATCACCGCAATGGCGTTCTGCTTGCCGCCATCACGGCTGAGCTCACGGCCAGCGGCGTCATGAAAAAAGCCCCCAACGCCGCCGAAGAAGCGTTGTTGGGGGCATTCCGCTGGAACCGGTTCGAAAACTGAGCGATCAGGCTTCGACGCGCCACTCCTGATCGGAAGGAGACCAGTCGTTCAGCTCAGAGGCTTCAAACCAGAGGCCGATCTCGAAAGCAGCGGTTTCCGCAGCATCGGAACCGTGGATGACGTTGCGGCCGATGTTGACGGCCAGATCGCCACGAATGGTGCCGGGCTCAGCCTCGAGGGGCTTGGTGGCACCGATCAGCTTGCGGGCACTGGCGATCACACCATCGCCTTCCCAGACCATGGCCACCACGGGGCCGGAGGTGATGAAATCGACCAGACCAGCAAAGAAGGGACGCTCCTTGTGGACGCCGTAGTGCTGTTCAGCCAGGGCGCGGCTGGGAGTGGTCTGCTTCAGACCCACCAGCTTGAAGCCCTTGCGCTCAAAGCGGCCGAGGATCTCGCCCACCAGGCCGCGCTGGACGCCGTCGGGCTTGATGGCGATGAACGTGCGTTCGGCCATGGATTGGTGTGAATAAAAAGCGCCGCCATCGTCAGTGCTGGCCACCCCGCTTGGCAAGCACAGGCCTTGGGCAGCGCAGGGAATGTCCCTAGATTCCGGCCATCCACTTCAAGCAGACGCAGGTGTCAGACAGCGAACACTGGTCGATTCAGGACAGTGCTGCGCTGTACGGCCTCGACCGCTGGGGCGATCCGTATTTCTCCATCAATGGGCGCGGCCACATCAGAGTTCAACCCCAAGGGGATCGCGGCGGCAGCCTGGATCTGGTGGATCTGGTGTCGGAGCTGAAAAGCCGCAACCTGGCGCTGCCGCTGCTGATTCGCTTCGACGACATCCTCGAAGACCGTTTGGAGCGGCTCCACGCCGCCTTTGAACGCGCCATAGCGCAGTACAGCTACCCCGGCCGGTACCAGGGTGTCTTCCCGGTGAAGTGCAACCAGCAACGCCACGTGGTGGAAGAGTTGGTGAGCTGCGGCAAACGCTGGAACTTCGGGCTGGAAGCGGGCAGCAAAGCGGAACTGCTGATCGCCCTCTCGCTGCTGGACGACCCCGAGGCGTTGTTGATCTGCAACGGCTACAAGGATCGGCTCTACATCGAGACAGCGATCCTGGCGCGACGTCTTGGACGGCAACCGGTGGTGGTGATTGAACAGCCGGACGAAGTCGACCGGATTATCGAAGCCAGCAAAAGCCTGGGAGCAGCGCCCTACATCGGTGTGAGGGCCAAGCTCTCCAGCCGCAGCACGGGGCGTTGGGGCAGCTCCGTCGGCGACAAGGCCAAATTCGGCCTTTCGATTCCCGAGTTGCTGGCCACAGTGGAGCGGCTACGGGAGAACAACCTGCTCCCCGATCTGCGCCTGCTGCACTTCCACATCGGCAGCCAGATCAACGACATCGCCGTGCTCAAAGACGCCCTCCAGGAGGCGGGGCAGATCTATGTGGAGCTCACCCGACTGGGGGCTCCGATGGGGTTCCTGGATGTGGGTGGTGGACTCGGAATCGACTACGACGGCAGCCGCACCGCATCAGCAGCATCCACGAACTACTCGCTGCAGAACTACGCCAACGACGTTGTGGCCACGGTGCGGGAATGCTGCGAACCCAATGGTGTGGCCGTACCCACGCTGGTGAGCGAAAGCGGCCGCGCCATTGCCAGTCATTTCTCCCTGCTGGTGTTCGACGTGCTGGGCAGCAGCGCACTGCCGGCATCGGTTCCCAAGGCCAGCGGAGATGAACCACTCACCGTTCGCAACCTGCGGGACACCCTCGCCACGATTCAGGAGTTGTCGGCGACGGCGGATGCGCAATTGGTGCGTCTGCAGGAAGCCTGGAACGACGCCTTGAAGTTCAAGCAGGATGCGCTGGCCGCATTCCGGCTCGGGTACATGGGGCTGCCCGACCGCTCCACCGCTGAACAACTGACGTGGGCCTGTGCTGATGCGATTGCGCAGCGACTGCCCAAGGATCAAGCCATCCCAGAAGAGCTCGCAGCTCTGAACAAGGCTTTGGCGAGAACGTATTACGCCAACCTGTCGATCTTCCGCTCAGCACCCGACACCTGGGCCATCGACCAGCTGTTTCCAGTGGTGCCCATCCAGCAACTGGATCAACGGCCGACGCGACTGGCCAACCTCGCCGATCTCACCTGTGATTCCGATGGTCGTCTGGATCGCTTCATCGGAGATGGACAACCCAAACAGCTGCTGGAGCTTCACGAACTCGACAGCAACAACCCCTATCTGATCGGACTGTTCCTAAGCGGTGCATATCAGGAGGTGATGGGCAATCTGCACAACCTGTTTGGCACCACCAACGCCGTTCACATCCGTCTGAGCCCAGGCGGTAGCTATCGCATTGACCACGTCGTGCGGGGTGACACCAATGCCGATGTGCTGGAGGCCATGGAGCACGACCCCCGTGCCTTGCTGGAGCGGTTGCGGGTGGCGGCGGAAGCGGCCATCAACAACGGCCAGCTGCGCATCGACGAGTCACGCCGGCTGCTGGATCACCTCGAAAGCAGCCTGCGACAGACCACCTACCTTCAGGACTAAGCCAACGCTGCCGCCAGCTCGGAGCGAGCGAACTCAAGAGCAGCAGGGAGGGCAGCACCATCGCGTCCCCCGGCCTGGGCCAGGTTCGGGCGTCCACCGCCGCCACCGCCGCACTGTTTGGCAATGCCGCCGATGAACTTGCCGGCCTGGAGCTTGGCTGCGATCACCTGCTTGCCGAAGGCCGCCACCAGGATCACCTTGCCCATGTCGCCAGGATCCGGCAGACCGCCGATCACCACGGCCGCACCATCCCCCAGCTGATCCGCCAGGCTCTGGGCTGCACCCTGCAAACCAGCGCCATCCACGCCGTCGAGGCGTTCCACCAGCAGTTGGAAGTCGCCCACGGCCTCGGCCTTAGCGGCCAGAGCGCCGGCTTTCGCCACCGCCAGTTCCGCCTGAGCCGCGGCCAGCGCCTTGCCGGTGGCCTTGAGCTCTTCCTGAAGGGCCGCCACACGATCCACGATCTCGGCCGGCTGCGCCTTGAAGCGATCCCCCAGCTGCTTCACCACTGCATCGCGCTCGTTCAGATACGCGAGCACAGCGGGACCAGCGACGGCTTCAATCCGGCGGATACCGGCGGCGACGCCACTTTCCGCCACGATCTTGAACAGGCCGATCTCAGCGGTGTTGGCCACGTGGGTGCCGCCGCAGAGCTCCATCGACACACCGGGGACGTCGACCACCCGCACCACATCGGCGTACTTCTCACCGAACATCGCCACGGCACCGGCCGCCTTGGCCTGATCGATCGCCATCTCCTGCACCTGCAGCGCATGGGCCTCGTTGATCCAACCGTTGATCAGGGTTTCAACCTGCTGCAACTGATCCGCCGTCACCGCCGCAGGGCAGTGGAAGTCGAAACGCAGGCGATCGAAATCCACCAGTGATCCGGCCTGGCCGATGCCTGGATCCACCACCTGCTTAAGCGCTGCCTGCAGCAGGTGGGTGGCGGTGTGATTCGCCTGGGCCCGACGCCGGCAAGCACGGTCCACCTGGGCCTTCACGGTGTCGCCCAAGGCGAGCTCGCCGCGTTCCACCCGCCCTGCATGGACGAAGACATCGCGGCTGCGGCTCACCGAGTCAATCCGAACAATCAGATCGCTGCCCGCAAGCACGCCGCGATCACCCACCTGACCGCCGCCTTCTCCATAGAACGGCGTGGTGTCGAGCACCACCTGAACCTCATCGCCCGCCTTGGCGGTGCTGGCTGGTTCACCGTTCACCACCAACGCCTGCACACAGGAGGCGTGATCGAGGGCTTCATAGCCCTCGAAACAGGTGGCCGCCTGATCCGCCACCACCTGGTCGATCGCATCCTGCAGAGTGAGATCGATGCTCACCGCGGCCGCCTTGGCCCGCTGGCGCTGTTCCTCCATCGCCGCCTCGAAGCCATCGAGGTCAACTGCCAGGCCCTGCTCCTCAGCGATCTCCTGGGTGAGCTCCAGCGGGAAGCCATAGGTGTCGTACAGCTCAAAGGCCTGGGCACCGCTGATCTGGGTGGGCTTGGAGGCCAGCACCTCCGCCAGCAACTTCTCGCCGCGCTCAAGAGTCTCAAGGAAGCGGGCTTCCTCCCGCTGGAGCTCGGCCAGGATCACCTCCTGGCGCTCGATCACGCTGGGGTGGGCCCCCTTCAGCAGGGCAATCGCCGCCTCTCCCATGGTGACGAGGAAGGGTTTGTCGATGCCAAGCAGGCGGCCATGGCGCACCACCCGGCGCAGCAGACGCCGCAGGATGTAGCCGCGGCCCAGGTTGCTGGCGGTGACGCCATCGCAGATCAGCTGTGTCACCGCACGGCTGTGGTCGCCGATCACCTTCAAGGACGTCTTGCCCTTGTCGTTGAGCTGGTGGTAGTCGACCCCCGCCAGATCCGCGGCCGCTTGGATCAGCGGAAAGATCAGATCGGTTTCGTAGTTGTTGGGAACCTTCTGCAGGATCTGAGCCATCCGCTCAAGGCCCATGCCGGTGTCGATGTTGCGGTTGGCCAACGGCGTGAGGGTGCCCTCCGCGTCGCGGTTGTACTGCATGAACACCAAGTTGTAGAACTCGATGAAACGGTCGTCGTCCTCGAGATCGATGCCCTCATCCCCGAGCTCGGGTTTGAAGTCGTAATAGATCTCCGAGCAGGGGCCACAGGGGCCGGTGGGGCCGGAGGCCCAGAAGTTGTCGGCCTCATCCATGCGGATGATCCGCTTGGGGTTCACCCCCACCACATCGCGCCAGATCTGCTCGGCTTCGTCGTCTTCCCGGAAGACGCTCACCACCAGGTTCTTGGGGTCGATGCCGTAAACGCCGGTGCTGAGCTCCCAGGCCCACTCAATCGCCTGCTGCTTGAAGTAATCCCCAAACGAGAAGTTGCCGAGCATCTCGAAAAAGGTGTGATGCCGGGCCGTGCGCCCCACGTTCTCGATGTCGTTGGTGCGGATGCACTTCTGCGAACTGGTGGCCCGGGGCGCGGGTCGCTCCTGCTGGCCCAGAAAAACCGGCTTGAACGGCAGCATTCCCGCAATGGTGAGCAGCACCGTTGGGTCTTCGGGAATCAATGAGGCGCTGGCCATCCGCTTGTGGCCGCGCTCGGCATAGAAGTTGAGAAAGGCCTCACGGATCTCCTCCCCACTGCGCGGTGCAGACGCTGCAGAAGACGACGATGCGGCGGCAACCATGACAGGAAAGGGGGATCCTGCCGTCATGATCGCCTTTGAACCGCCGGCGCCCGTGGCCGTTCCACCCAGTGATCCCGAGATTCGCCAGCGACTGCGGCTGCAGTCGATCGGTTGGGCGCTGGCTGCCGGGATCAGCGCCGGGCTGCTGAGCTTGCCCTGGGGTCTGGAAGCTGCGGTGCGTTCGGGCGGTTGTGGCCTCTTTTACGGCCTGCTGGCCTTCCACCTGCAACGGGTGGACCCTGATGACGGGCATTTGCAGGCGGGTCTGGTGGGGGCGGTCTGCGGGTTGCGCAGCCTCGGCATGCCCCTACCCCTTGACAACTGGCAGGTCGATGGCCTGGCATCATTACTACTGGAGCTACTTCAGGCCTGGCTGCCGTTGATCGGCAGTGCTCTCCTGCTCCACGGCACCCTCCGCTTCCTGCCCGCGTCGCGGCCATGAGCCTGCTGCACGCCACCTGGCTTCCCGCCATCCGCACCTCAAGCAGTTCCGGTCAACCGGCACTGCTCGTTTGGGCTGACACCTGGCGGGTGGCCACACCGGAAGGCCCCGGCCTCACCCCCGCGCTGCACCCCTTCACCCTCAGCCACGACAACCTCAGGGCCTGGCTGAGCGAACGCGACCTTTTGCCGGGCGGCTGCATTGATGCCACGGCCTGTCTCACCCTGCCGAGCCGCACGGTGAAGCCGCGCAAAAGCCGCAGCAAAAAAGAGGAGCCAACACCGGAACCACCGGGCTGGACCGGGCTACCAATGCAGGCCGGCGAACCAATCCCCAAGCAAACCGAATGGTGGCCCTGGCAGGTGCAAGGGCTCGCGGTGGAACCATCAGCGGCCACGGAGTGGCTGTCCCGATTGCCCCTCTCCGGCACCAATCCAGACCTGGCTGACGAACTGCGCTGGTGGAGCCATCTGCAGCGCTGGGCCCTGAGCCTGGTGGCCCGGGGCCGCTGGATTCCCCAGATGGAGCTCAGCAAAGGCGAGGGCTATCCGCATCGGGCCCGCTGGGTGCCGCTGCTCAACCGGGAAGAAGACCGGCGCCGACTGGAGGATCTAGCGGCCAGCCTGCCCCTGGTGGCCACCTGCGCCTTGCCCTGGCGTGAACCCCTGGGGCGCCGCAGCAACCGCACCACCCGGTTGCGACCGGAGGCCATGCGTGCCGCCAACCCTGTGGCCAGCTGCCGGCCCCGCAGCGGACGCCTGCGGGTGGCGACGCTGCTGGAAGACCTGGTGGACGCGCAGCTGCGCAAGGACTTTGAACCATCCACTGATGGACTCGATCCCCTGCTGACCCTCTGGCAGGAGGCCCTGGGGTCGGAGACCGGGGTGATCGAGATCGGTGATGAAGAGGCTGAACGCCTGGCCACCGCCAGCCATCACTGGAGGGAAGGCATCGCCGGCGGTTTTGCTGCGGCCCGCACCTGCCTTGAACTGCACACCCCAACGGATGGGGAGGATCTCTGGGAGCTGCGCTTCGGGCTGCAGGCGGAAGCCGACCCCAGCCTGAAGCTCCCGGCCGCCGCAGCCTGGGCCTCCGGCGCTGAGATGCTGCAACTGGGGGAGATCCAGGTGGATCAACCGGGCGAAGTGCTGCTGGAAGGCCTCGGACGCGCCCTGACGGTGTTCCCACCGATCGAACGGGGGCTGGAGAGCGCGACGCCGGACACGATGCAGCTGACCCCGGCCGAAGCCTTCGTGCTGGTTCGCACGGCTGCCCGCCAGCTGCGGGATGCAGGTGTGGGGGTGGAGCTGCCGCCCAGCCTCTCCGGCGGCCTGGCCAGCCGGCTAGGCCTGTCGATCAAGGCCGAACTTCCAGAGCGGTCCCGCGGCTTCACCCTGGGCGAATGTCTTGACTGGGAGTGGGATCTGATGATCGGCGGGGTGACGCTCACCCTGCGGGAACTGGAGCGTCTGAGCGGCAAGCGCAGCCCCCTGGTGCGCCACAAGGGGGCCTGGATCGAACTGCGGCCCAACGACCTCAAGAACGCCGAACGCTTCTGTGGCGCGAAACCGGAACTGAGCCTCGACGACGCGCTGCGGCTGACGGGAACGGAAGGGGAACTGCTGATGCGGATGCCGGTGCACCGCTTCGACGCCGGCCCAAGGCTCCAATCGGTGCTGGAGCAATACCACCAGCAGAAGGCGCCCGACCCCCTGCCGGCTCCCGAGGGATTCAGCGGGCAGCTGCGGCCCTATCAGGAGCGGGGCCTCGGCTGGCTCGCCTTCCTGCACCGCTTCGACCAGGGGGCCTGCCTAGCTGACGACATGGGCCTGGGCAAAACCATTCAGCTGCTGGCGTTTCTGCAGCACCTCAAAGCGGAGCAGGAACTGAAGCGCCCAGTGCTGCTGGTGGCCCCCACCTCGGTTCTTACCAACTGGCGACGGGAGGCGGAATCGTTCACTCCGGAGTTGAAGGTCACCGAGCACTACGGCCCCCGCCGCCCCTCCACACCCGCAGAACTCAAAAAAGCGTTGAAGGAGGTGGATCTGGTGCTGACCAGCTACGGACTGCTGCAGCGGGACAGCGAACTGCTGGAAACCCAGGACTGGCAGGGGGTGGTGATTGACGAAGCCCAGGCGATCAAGAACCCCGGCGCCAAACAGAGCCAGGCCGCCCGGGATCTGGCCCGACCCGGCCGCAGCAAGAGCAACCGCTTCCGCATTGCCCTCACCGGCACCCCCGTGGAGAACCGGGTGAGCGAACTGTGGGCCTTGATGGACTTCCTCAACCCCAAGGTGCTGGGGGAAGAGGACTTCTTCCGCCAGCGCTACCGGATGCCGATCGAACGGTATGGGGACATGTCGTCCCTGCGGGACCTCAAAGGCCGCGTGGGTCCGTTCATCCTGCGCCGGCTGAAAACCGACAAAACGATCATTTCCGACCTGCCGGAGAAAGTGGAGCTGAGCGAATGGGTGGGGCTGAGCAAGGAGCAGAAATCCCTGTACAGCAAGACCGTGGAAGACACCCTCGATGCCATTGCACGGGCACCGCGCGGGCAGCGCCACGGGCAGGTGCTGGCCCTGCTCACCCGGCTTAAACAGATCTGCAACCATCCCGCCCTGGCCCTGAGCGAAGGGGCCGTGGACGATGGCTTCCTGGGCCGTTCGGCCAAGCTGCAGCGGCTTGAGGAAATCCTCGATGAGGTGATCGAAGCGGGCGATCGGGCCCTGCTGTTCACGCAGTTCGCCGAATGGGGGCATCTGCTGCAGGCCTGGATGCAGCAGCGCTGGAAATCGGAAGTTCCCTTCCTGCACGGCGGCACCCGCAAGAGCGAGCGCCAGGCAATGGTGGATCGCTTCCAGGAGGATCCCCGCGGTCCGCAGCTGTTCCTGCTCTCGTTGAAAGCTGGTGGTGTAGGCCTCAACCTCACCCGGGCCAGCCACGTGTTCCACATCGACCGCTGGTGGAACCCGGCTGTGGAGAACCAGGCCACCGACCGGGCCTATCGGATCGGCCAGACCAACCGGGTGATGGTGCACAAATTCATCACCAGCGGCTCGGTGGAGGAAAAGATCGATCGCATGATCCGTGAGAAATCACGCCTGGCTGAGGATGTGATCGGCTCCGGCGAGGATTGGCTGGGAAGCCTCGGTGGCGATCAATTGCGCGATCTCGTCGCCTTGGAGGACACCTGACCATGACCCTCAGCAACGGCAGCAACAACGGCATCACCGCCATCGGCGACGACGGCCTGGGCCAACAGCCCTGGTGGGTCGAGCAGTGGATGGAGCTGATCAACGGCTACCGCTTCAAGAAACGGTTGGAGCGGGCCTGGGGCTACGCCCGCGAAGGCCATGTGACCTCGATCCGCTTCGAAGGCCGCCGCGTGCATGCCCGCGTCCAGGGCACCGATGAAGCGCCCTACAAGGTGAAGCTCTGGCTGGATGTGCTCAACGATGAGGACTGGGGCTATGTGCTGGAAGCGCTGACCCAGAAAGCCCGCTGGTCGGCCCAGCTGCTGGCGGGAATCATGCCCTCCGACATCGAACGGGCGTTTGCCGCCAGCGGCAAACGCCTGTTCCCGTTCAAGTTGCAGGAGGTGCGCAGCGAGTGCAGCTGCCCCGACAAAGCCAACCCCTGCAAACACATCAGCGCGGTGTATTTCCTGATGGGGGATCGCTTCAGTGAAGACCCCTTCGTGCTGTTCCAACTGCGGGGCCGCAACCGGGCTCGGCTGCTTGAGGACCTGGCGGAACACCGGCGCAAGGCCCTGGCCGAGCGGGCGGCGGCAGCCAAGGAGGAGAACAAAGCCAGCACATCTGAAGAAGCAACACCGCTGCCGCCCCATGCGGCGGTGCAGGACCCGGCCCTGTGGTGGCGCTACAACCGCAGCCTCGATGGCGACCTGGTGGTGATCACCCCAGCCATGGAGGGCGACACGGGCCTCGATGCCGCCGGAGAGCTGCCGCTGGCCGAAGACCCACGCTTCGCCGATGCGCGCAGCACCTTCCTGAACAACCTCAAGGCCCATGGCCAGGCCAGTGCCCAGAAGGCGATGCTGCAGGCCATGGCAGCCGGCAGCTGACGCGGAGCAGAGCCATGGCCCGTGAAGCCGCCTGGCTCACCGCCGACAAACAAAGGCTCGCCGCAGTGCTGCTGCAATCGCATCAAAGGGCCTTCAGCAGGCCGCTGATCGCCTCCGCACAACCGGGCCAGCCGAAGCGGCTGCTTTGCCAGAACCTGTTTGCCTGCGGCTTTCCGGTGCTGGCTCACGGCACTGAGCAGGATCCCTCACTCAGTTACGCCAACGCTGCGGCCCTGCAGCTGTGGGACAGCCACTGGGATGGGCTGATTGGCATGCCCTCACGGCTCACCGCCCCGGACAGCGAACGGGCGGAACGCAGCAGCGCCCTGGGCCAGGCCAAACGCCTCGATGCCGTTCAGAACTATCGCGGCATTCGCATCAGCCGCAAAGGGCGGCGATTCATGATCAACAAGGCCCGGATCTGGACCCTCTGGGATGCAGAAGAGCGGATCTGCGGCCAGGCGGCCTGCTTCAGCGACTGGTGGTGGCTTTAAGGAGATTCGGTTTCAACACCATCCCTGTGGTGCCAGCCGAACCTGGTGGTACAGACCGAATCAAAAAGGACGGTTCTCACGCTTCTGGTTCTCATCCAAGCGGCGCAGATTGTGATGGCGGGCGATCAACCCAGTCCGCAGATGTTCATTCTTCGGAGCCACCATCATGCTGACCCTGCGCCAATCCCCCTTTGATCTGTTCGAGCGTCTCGAGCAGCAACTGGCCACCGCTGAGCGCGTTCCCAACGCCGAAATCCGCGAAACCGAGACCAGCTACACCGTGCAACTGGAACTACCCGGGGTGGACCGCGACTCCATCGACGTCAAGGCCACCGATCGCAACCTGGTGATCAGCGCTGAACGCCCAGCCACAGGCAGCGACGACAGCAACGCACCGCTGCTGAGCGAATTCCGCAGCGGCACCTGGAGCCGCAGCTTCCGTTTCCCCCAGAGCCTCGATCGCGACCAGCTCATGGCCAGCTATCGGGACGGCATTCTTGAAATCAACGCCGGCAAAGCGGTGGAACACACCAGCGTTTCGGTGAAGGTGGAGAGCTGATCAAGTCCTGAATCAGAACCTGAGCACTAAGCCTTGTGCTGGACAAGCCCAACACACCAAGACAAGAAGAACGGAAGCCCAGCCCCTGCCCACGGCAGGGGTTTTTTGTTGAAGCAAGGGCGAAATCAGCCACCGAGGCCAAGGAAGAAGCGACCGATGAACAGCAGGCTGAAGCCACTGAAAAACAGCAGACCGAACCAGCAGAAAGCCCGGGTCAAGCGGCCATAGCGGTGCTCAGCCGGCACCAGGCTGCTGTTGATCGTGTCCATCGCCATCCAGGCGAACAGAGGAGCGGTGAGGAAGCTGCCGGTCATCGCCCCGAAGACGAAATCCTTCACGCCGATTCCGCCGCTCTTGGCCACCACTAGCGCCAGCACAGCGGCCAGGAAATGCACGATCACCCAGATGTCGAAGCGACGCTGCATGGGCCCCGGCGCTGAATCCCCGCTGTCGTGATGACGCAGCAACCCCTGGATCGCCGCAATGCTGCGGGGGTAGGCATCAAGGCAGGTGAGGGTGGTGCTGAACATGGCGGAAAAGGCCGCCGGGATGATCACCCAGGCCGCCCAACCACCCATGGCGGCGGTGTAGAGCTTGATCAGCTTCTGGGCGAAGGACACGCCACTGCCGGCGAGCATTCCGTCACCGCTGCCGTACATCGTGTAGGCGCCCAGGATCACGAAGAACATCGCCGTCACCACGGTGACGCCATAGCCGAGGTTGAAATCGAACTCGGCCTCCTTCGGCGTCGCGGTGTGCTCGGTGTCGCGCGCCCGGGAGAACATCCACAACGATGGCCACACGCACATCTCCACCGGTCCGGGCATCCAGCCCATCAGGGGAATCAGGAAGGCCAGGTTGGCCAGGGTCCAGGGGCTGGGATCCGTGCTGACCCAACTGGCTGCCACATCACCGACGGGGCCGCGGATCAGCAGTGATGCAGCCGCCACCCCCGTGAGCAGGGTGAGCAGCACCACCAACAGCTTGGAGAGACGGTCGAGCGCCCGGTAATGCCCCAGCAGCAACACCAAGCCACTCACCACCAGCACGGCAATGGACAGTCCGTAGGGGTCGAGCCCCGCCAGCAGAGGGATATTGGTGAGCAGCAGCCCCGCCACAAAACTCACCGCCGCGATGGTAAAGGTGCCGGTGACCAGGCTCACCACCAGGTACAGCGGCAGGTAGAGGGGATTGCATTTCTGGAAACCCTCCAGCAGCGACAGTCCGGTGGCCGCTGTGAAGCGGGTGCCCACGCGCAGGAACGGGTACTTGATCAGATTGGTGAGCAAGATCAGGCCCACCAGCGCAAAGCCGAATCGGGCTC
The DNA here is from genome assembly GCF_900473975.1 of Synechococcus sp. N26. Lineage (NCBI taxonomy): Bacteria > Bacillati > Cyanobacteriota > Cyanophyceae > Synechococcales > Synechococcaceae > Synechococcus > Synechococcus sp. N26. Next base: position 119,291 of record NZ_UCNM01000002.1, read on the forward strand.
CCGCCGTGGTGGACGACATCAAGTGGGATCCACCAATGCAAGCACCGGCCAAGAGGATCCCGGGTCCAATGCTGCGTCGCAGCGTCGATGACGCCATCACAAGGGTGCAGTTGATACCAGTCTCCGCCGCTTTGCTCCGCTGAATCTCCGTAGAGTCGAGTACCGTCACGGTCGGTTTCATGGTCGTTGCTCCCGCTGCTCCGAAGCTGTCGCTGCAGTGCGAGGCCATCGCCGCCGACACCACCACGATCCGCTCCCTCGACTGGGACCGCAGCCGCTTCGACATTGAATTCGGCCTGCGCAACGGCACCACCTACAACGCCTTCCTGGTGCGGGGGGAACGCACCGCCCTGATCGACACCAGCCACGCCAAGTTCCGCGACACCTGGATCCCCCTGCTCAAGCAGCAGATCGATCCAACTGCGATCGATGTGTTGATAGTGAGCCACACCGAACCCGACCACTCCGGATTGATCGGTGACCTGATCGATCTCAATCCTGAGATCGAAATCGTGGGATCGAAGGTGGCCCTGCAGTTCCTCAAGGACCAGGTGCACAGGCCGTTCAAATCTCGTGCTGTGAAGTCGGGCGAGGAATTGGATCTCGGCACCAACCCCGAGAGCGGCATCCAGCACCGCTTCGAATTCCTCAGTGCTCCGAACCTGCACTGGCCGGACACGATCTTTTCCTTCGATCACGGCACCGGCATCCTCTACACCTGCGATGCCTTTGGTCTGCATTACTGCTCTGACGACGTCTTCGACGCCGACCCCGGCGCCATCGCCCCTGATTTCCGCTTCTATTACGACTGCCTGATGGGCCCGAATGCCCGCAGCGTGCTGCAGGCCCTCAAGCGCATGGATGGCCTGCCGGAGATCAACACCATCGCGGTGGGCCACGGACCGCTGTTGCGGCATCACCTCAGCCACTGGATCAGCGACTACCGCGAGTGGAGCGGCCAGCGCAGCAAAGGCGAGAGCTATGCCGCCGTTTGTTACCTGAGCCAGTACGGCTTCTCCGATCGGATCAGCCAGGCCATTGCCCACGGCATCGGCAAGGCGGATGCTCAGGTGCAGCTGGTGGACCTGCGGGCCACCGATCCCCAGGAACTCACCGCCCTGGTGGGGGATGCCAAGGCTGTTGTAGTGCCGACCTGGCCCGCGGAACCGGAACCGGATCTCCAGGCCTCGATCGGAACCCTGCTGGCGGCCCTGCATCCCAAACAACTGGTGGGGGTTTACGACGCCTTCGGCGGCAACGATGAACCCATCGACGCCGTCGCCGATCAACTACGCAGCCAGGGGCAGAAGCCAGCCTTCAGCCCATTGCGGATCAAACAGCTGCCCCAGGGCAGCGACTACCAACGCTGTGAGGAGTCGGGCACCGACCTCGGCCAGCTGCTGACCAAAGAAAAGACGATCGCGGCGATGAAAAGCCTGGATGGCGACCTCGACAAGGCCCTGGGTCGCATCAGCGGTGGCCTTTATGTGGTGACCGCCAGCCAGGGAGAGGGCGAATCGCAACGCCGCAGCGCCATGGTGGCCAGCTGGGTGAGCCAGGCCAGCTTCACCCCACCGGGCCTCACCATCGCCGTCGCCAAAGACCGTGCGATCGAAGCCCTGATGCAGGTCGGCGACCGCTTCGTGCTGAACGTTCTACGGCAGGACAATCATCAACAACTGATGCGCCATTTCCTCAAGCGCTTCCCCCCTGGTGCCGATCGTTTCGCTGGGGTGAACGTGCTGGAGGGAACCGCTGATGGCGGCCCGGTGCTCGCCGATGCCCTGGCATTTCTGGGCTGCCGAGTGGAGCAACGGATGGAGGGCCCCGATCACTGGATCATCTATGCCGTGGTGGAGCAGGGCAATGTGGCCGATGCCGAGGCCAGCACGGCGGTGCACCACCGCAAAGTGGGGAACCACTACTGATGAGCGTGACCAGCACCGCAACCACGCGTCGCACGATCCAGCTGCCGATCGACGATGGGGTCGTTGGTCTGCGCGGTCTGAGTCCTCAACGGCACCGTTTCGAACTGGAATACGCCCTGGAGCGGGGCAGCACCGCCAACAGTGTTTTGTTCGAGGCCGGTGATGGTGCCCCTGCTGTGCTGGTCCATCCCCCGGGGGTGGCCTACAGCGCGGCCTTTTTACCGGTGCTTGCCGAAGCCCTGCCCAGCAGCGACGCACCACTGCTGGTGGTGGTGGGCCACGTCAACCCCAACCGCGTTGCCCTGCTGCGGGATCTGGCGGAGGCCTATGCCGGCCTGGAACTGATCGTCTCCAACCCCGGCGCCAAACTGATCGAAGAGCTGTGGAGCCAGCGCAAGCCGGCTCCTCCCGGTGAGACAAGCGAGCAACCGCCACTGCCCGATCTGCCGCCCCTACGGGTGATCCGCCAGGAGCAGACGCTTCTGCTCAGCCATCAGCGCAGCTTGATGCTGCTGCCGGCCCCAACCCCCCGCTGGCCCGGCGGATTGCTGGCCTTCGAGGAAAGCCTGGGCCTGCTGATGAGCGACAAGTTCTTCAGTGCCCACCTCTGCACGGACAGCTGGGCCGAAAGCAACCGCAGCAGCACCGAAGAAGAACGCCGGCACTTCTACGACTGCCTGATGGCCCCCATGGCCCGTCAGGTGGATGCCCTGGTGGAACGGCTCGAAGAACTCGACATCCGCACCATTGCGCCGGGCCATGGCCCGGCCATCGAAGCCAGTTGGCGCAGCCTGCTGAATGACTACCGCCGCTGGGGCGAAGGCCAGCAGAACGCCAGCCTGACGGTGGCGTTGCTGTTTGCCAGCGCCTACGGCAACACCGCAGCCATTGCCGATGCCCTGGCCCGCGGGGTCAGCCGCACCGGCATCCGGGTGAACAGCTTGAACTGCGAATTCACTCCCGCCGATGAACTGGTGAGCACGATCAAGCAGGCCGACGCCGTGTTGATCGGCTCACCCACCCTGGGGGGCCATGCCCCCACACCGATCGTCTCGGCCCTGGGAACCCTTTTGGCGGAGGGGGATCGCAGCAAGCCCGTGGGGGTGTTCGGCAGCTTCGGCTGGAGCGGCGAGGCGGTGGACCTGCTGGAAACGAAGCTGCGGGATGGCGGCTTCAGCTTTGGCTTCGAGCCGATCCGGGTGAAGTTCAGTCCGGATGCCGCCCGGGTGAAGGAGCTGGAGGAAACCGGCACCCGTTTCGCCCGCCAGCTGCTGCAAAGCCAGAAACGGGCGCAACGGCGCAGTGCGGGGGGCTTGAGCGAAAGCCGCAGCGATCCAGCGGTGCTGGCCCTGGGCCGTGTGATCGGCTCCCTCTGTGTGCTCACCACCCGCAAAGCGGAGCTGAGCGGCGCCATGGTGGCCAGCTGGGTGAGCCAGGCCAGCTTCAATCCCCCCGGCATCACCGTGGCCGTGGCCAAGGACCGTGCCGTGGAAGCGCTGCTGCACAAGGGCGATCGCTTCGCCTTGAACGTGCTGGCCGAAGGCCGCGAAACCGCCCTGATGAAGCAGTTCCTGCAACCGTTCGAACCCGGTGCCGATCGCTTTGCAGGCCTCGAGCTGGACACCAGCCCCGCCGAACAGCCCTTGTTGCCGGATGCTCTGGCCTGGCTGGACGGCAAGGTGAGCCAGCGGATGGAATGCGGCGACCACTGGCTGATCTATGCCGAAGTGGATCACGGCGGGGTGCTGGATGCGGAGGGCAGCACCGCGGTGCACCAACGCCGCAGCGGCGCCAACTACTGAGCGAACAGCCTGAGCCGGCAAACCGAACTTCCTGCTAACTCATACTCACTATGAGTTAGGGCTAGGCTGATGGAACGATCCCCGGCGCCATCGATGGACCTTTCCAAGCCTTCCACCCACGCCAATCTCGAGGCTGCTTTCGGTGGCGAGAGCATGGCCAACCGCAAATACCTGTTCTTTTCAGAGGTGGCCAAACAGCTGGGCCACAAGGACCTGGCCAAGTTGTTTCGAGATACCGCAGCACAGGAAACGGAACACGCCTTCGCCCACTTCCGCCTGCTGCTCCCTGAGTTGGTGGTGAACGATCCCGAGCAGCTCAGCAACGAGGAGAAGCAGGCCATCCTGAGCCGCTGCCTGGAGCTGGCGATTGAAGGCGAAACCTACGAGTACACAACGATGTATCCGGAGTTCGCCGCCCAGGCCCGGCAGGACCGGGACAGCGGAGCCGCAGCGGAATTCGCCGAGCAAAGCAGCGAATCCAAGGAGCATGCGGGCCTGTTCCGCACCGCCGCCAAGAACTTCGGCCTGCTGACCCCGATCGAGCAGCATCACGCCGAAACCTATGGCGTTGCCCTCGAGGCCCTGCAAGGCAAGGGCACCGCAGGCCAGGCCGATCAACCGATCCCGGGCCAGTGGATCTGCAAGGTGTGCTCGATGATCTACGACCCCGCCGAAGGGGATCCTGATTCCGGCATCGCCCCAGGCACCCCGTTCGAGGCGATTCCCGACGATTGGCACTGCCCGATCTGCGGCGCCCGCAAAGCCAGCTTTGTTCCTTACCGCGAAGCCGAATTGAAAACGGCCTGATGCCCTTGCACGATTCCATCAAGAGCCTTCGTCGCCATGCCCTCTGATCTCATCGTTCTGACGGCGAGCAATGGCGAGAACCGCAAGCTGGCGGAACGCTTCGTGCAGGCCGCCGCAGCTCAGAACGCCAGCGCCGAACTGATCGATCTCACGCAGCTCAACCTGCCCCTGTTCACGCCACGGGTCCAGGCAGCAGGGGCGGGCCCTGACCTGGCGACCCTGCACGACCAGCTGCACGCAACCCCACGCTGGGTGATCTGCGCCCCGGAATACAACGGCTCGATTCCGCCGTCGCTCACCAATGCCATTGCCTGGCTCTCGGTGACCGACGACGACTTCCGATCCCTGTTCAACGGGCGGCCAATCGCCATGGCCACCTTCTCCGGCGGTGGCGGCATGGAACTGCTGGTATCCCTGCGCATCCAGCTCACCCACCTCGGGGCCCAGGTGGTGGGGCGTCAGCTGCTGAGCAACCACGCCAAACCAGCCCAGGACGACAGCATCAACGACCTGGTGCAGCGGCTTCTGCAGATGCAACCCCTGCAACTCTGAACACCTCGATGTCCCGGATGGCACCGCCAACAGGTCAACACGCCACCACGTCAACCGTGATCCTGCGACCCGCAGACCAGCGCTTCCACAGCCAGCTGGACTGGCTCGATTCCTGGCACAGCTTCAGCTTCGGCAGCCATCAGGATCCGAACTGGATGGGCTTCGGCCCCCTGCGGGTGATCAACGACGACACCATTGCGGCAGGCCAGGGGTTCGGCATGCACCCCCACCGGGACATGGAAATCATCACGGTGATGGTGGAGGGGGCCCTGAGCCATGCCGACTCGATGGGCAACAGCGCGGTGCTGCATGCCGGCGAGGTGCAACGGATGAGTGCCGGCAGCGGCATCGTTCACAGCGAAATCAACCAGACCGGCGCGCCCTGCAGGCTGCTACAGATCTGGATTGAGCCAGCACAGCTGGGCATCCAGCCCGCCTACGAGCAGAAACCCTTCGCCATCGGCGAGGGCTGGACGCCCCTGATTGAGCCCAACGCCACCGGCGATGCGATGGCCATCGAACGTCCCGTGCGCCTCTGGCGTGCCCAACCGCTATGCCAACAGCAATTGCCATTGCCCGCCGCCAAGGAGCGATGGCTCTGGCTTCAGGTGATTGATGGGGAGCTGACGCTCAACCGTGAAGGCTCCCCCAAGCAGGCGCTGCGGCGGGGCGATGGGGTGGGCCTGATCCAAGACGCAGCGACACAAAGCGAGCTGATCGGCCTCGGTGAACGTGCCGATGTGCTGCTGTTTGCCCTGGCGTGAAGCAATCCGGAAAAGATCTGGTGCAAGTGCGCGACACCAGATCTTGTGCCCTGAAATGACGGGGTCACTTCCAAACAATCCCTAGAGCGATGGGATTCATGAACGGCCAGGAGGCCTCGGTTCGGTACCGCGGCTTTCTTTTGATGCCTCAAACCAACCGGAGCTGGCTGGTGAGGCCGGAACGCAGCCCGATGCGTTTGCTGCCCTTCCGCACACCAACCTGCTCATTGGCCGACGTCAAAGCCCTGCTGGACTGGCGTCTGGCCCAGGAAGAATCAGAGATCGGCGTGGCCTGAACTCAGGCCGCTGCCGGCGGTGGAGTGGGATCGCCCACCGGTTGAAAAGGAATCACCAGGGTGGCCCAGTGATCGGGCCGCTCGGGGCGGCTGCGACGGGAACGGCGCGTACCAAAGGGAACCCGAATCACATTGGTTCCTTCAATTGACAAGGTATGGCCACGATTGAAGGCTGATTCCAGACCCTCAGGAAGTTGAGGAAGGGCAGGCCCTTCAACGCTGCTGAGCGCAGATTTCTTGTTGTTGTCCCGATCCATGGTGTCCCCCGACAGACGAATCAGTTGTCGAACAGTTTGACCGAACTCGCAAGGGCGATGAACGGAATCAAACCAATTTTTCCACTTTCAGTGAAAATTTACACGCTCTGAACCCCTTGCACCAGGGCTTCAAGCCGCCACAGCCACCGCTTCCACCGAAGGACAGGTGCACACCAGGTTGCGATCACCAAAGGCGTTATCAATCCGTGCCACAGCGGGCCAAACCTTGCTCTCCTGCTGCCCCTCCATCGGGAAGGCGGCCTGCTGACGGCTGTAGGGACGATCCCAGTCATCCGCTGTGACGGCCGCCAGGGTGTGGGGAGCACGCTTGAGCGGGTTGTTCTGAGGGTCGCTGGTGCCGGTTTCAATGGCGCGAATCTCCTCGCGGATCGCCACCAGGGCATCGGCAAAACGATCCAACTCCGCCAGGCTTTCGCTTTCGGTGGGCTCCACCATCACCGTGCCAGCCACCGGCCAGCTGACGGTGGGCGCATGGAAGCCGTAGTCCATCAAACGCTTGGCGATGTCATCCACATCGATCCCCGCATCACGTTTGAGCGGACGCAGGTCAAGGATGCATTCATGGGCCACCCGGCCGGTGCTGCCGCGAAACAGCACGGGGTACGAGGCATCAAGCCGATGGGCGAGGTAGTTGGCCGACAACAGCGCCACAGCACTGGCCTGGCGTAGGGCCTCCGCCCCCATCATCCGCAGGTACATCCAGCTGATCGGCAGGATGCTGGCGCTGCCGAGCGCAGCTGCGGACACCGGACCGATGGCCGATGCAGCGCCAGCCTGCAAAGGGTGCCCCGGCAGGAAGGGCGCCAGATGCGCCGCCACACCAATGGGCCCCACGCCTGGGCCACCGCCCCCATGGGGGATGCAGAAGGTCTTGTGCAAGTTGAGGTGACAGACATCGGCACCGAAAGCACCAGGACGGCACAGCCCCACCTGGGCATTGAGGTTGGCCCCATCGAGGTACACCTGCCCGCCGTTCCGATGCACCACCGAGCAAATCTCACGGATACCGGTTTCAAACACGCCGTGGGTGGAGGGGTATGTGACCATCAGCGCCGCCAGCCGGTCGGCGTGCTCGGCCGCCTTCGCCGCCAGATCCTGCTGATCGATGTTGCCCTCGTCATCACAGGCGACAGCCACCACCTTGAGGCCGGCCATCACGGCACTGGCGGGGTTGGTGCCATGGGCGCTGGTGGGGATCAGACAGATGTCGCGATGGGCTTCACCGCGGGAGCGGTGCCAGGCGCGAATCACCAGCAGCCCGGCGTATTCCCCCTGGGAACCGGCATTGGGCTGCAACGACACTGCGGCAAAGCCCGTCAGGGCGGCAAGCCATTGCTCCAGATCGTCGGCCAAATGGCGATAGCCCTGGGACTGATCGGCTGGGGCAAAGGGATGCAAGGCCGCAAACGCAGGCCAGCTCACCGGCTGCAGCTCAGCGGCGGCGTTGAGCTTCATGGTGCAGCTGCCCAACGGGATCATCCCGTGCACCAGCGAGAGATCACGGCTCACCAACCGCTGGATGTAGCGCAGCAACTCCGATTCGCTGCGGTACTTGTGAAAAACCGGCTGGCGCAGCCAGGCCTGGCCGCGCTGCGGCAGGGAAAGGGACGGGGGCTGTTCAGCCTCAAGCTGCGGGGTGGCCTGACCGCAGGCCTCGGCCAACAGAGCGAACAGGGCTTGCAGCTCCTGTTGATCCGAGAGCTCATCAAGACTGATGCCGAATCCTGTGGCGTCCGCCGGCGCTGCACCATCCGGCAGCACCCGCAGGTTGAAACCAGCCGCTGCTGCAGCGCGGTGCACAGCCGGTGCCGACGCACAGTGCACGGTGACGGTGTCGAAGCGGTCGGCCAGCTCCAGCGGATATCCAAGGACCCGCAGGCCCCGCTCCAACTGGCTGCGCAGGCCAGCAATGCGAAGGGCGATGGCCTGCAGACCATCAGGGCCATGGTGCACCGCATAAAAGGAGGCCATCACGGCCAGCAGCACCTGGGCCGTGCAGATGTTGCTGGTGGCCTTGTCGCGACGGATGTGCTGCTCACGGGTTTGCAGCGCCAAGCGCAGGGCCGAACGGCCTTCCGCATCCTTGGACTGCCCCACAAGACGGCCCGGGATCTGGCGCTTGTAGGCCTCAACGGTGGCGAAGAAGGCGGCGTGAGGACCACCGAATCCCATCGGCACCCCCAGGCGTTGGGCGCTGCCCACAGCAATGTCGGCCCCGAGGGATCCCACGGGCGCCATCAGGGTCTGCGCCAGGGGATCGATGGCCACGGTGACCAAGGCACCGGCGGCATGGGCCGCTTCGATCACGGCGGTTGGATCCCAGAGGCATCCATCGGCACCGGGCAACTGCAGCAGAACACCAAACACCGACGCATCGATCGGCGCCGTGGCCGGGTTGACCCGCTCAAGGCTGATGCCGAGGGGTTCGGCACGGGTCTGCAGCACCGCCCAGGTCTGAGGCAGCACATTGGCGTCCACCAGGAACCGTGTCGCCTCAGGGCGACGGCACACCCCGAAGCTGAGGCTCATCGCCTCGGCGGCGGCGGTGGCTTCATCGAGCAGCGACGCGTTGGCGATCGGCAAGCCCGTGAGCTCACTGATCAGGGTTTGGAAATTGAGCAGGGCCTCCAGACGACCCTGGGCGATTTCCGCCTGGTAGGGGGTATAGGCGGTGTACCAGGCCGGATTCTCAAAAACGTGGCGCTGGATCAGGGCCGGGGTTGCCGTGCCGTAGTAACCCAGCCCGATCAGGGAGCGATGCAGCGTGTTGGTTTCACTCAACTGCTTCAGATGCTGGAGCGCCTCGGCCTCCCCGCACCCCTCGGGCAAGGCCTCAACCGGCGGCTTGGGATCAAGGATGTCGGCGGGCACGACATCAGCGATGAACTCCTGCAGATCGCTGTAGCCCAAGGCATTGAGCATGCGGAGCTGTTCCGCCTCACTCGGGCCGATGTGCCGCTGCGCAAAAGGAGAAGTCAACGTCGAATGCACAGCCCGCCGGTCGATCGTAAGAGCGCAGCTCCGGCGCTGATGACAGCCGGCGTTGATGTCAGCCGGCGTTGACCTTGGCGCCGTAGGCCTCGGCGGTCATCAGGCTGTCGAGCTCGGAGGGGTCCGACGGACGCAGCACCAGCAGCCAGCCCTCACCGTGGGGGTCGTTCTGCAGTTCCTCCGGACTGGCCAGCACCGCTTCATTGCGTTGCACCACCTCACCGGCAATCGGTGCATACATGTCTTCCACGGCCTTCACCGACTCCACCGAGCCGAAGCTGGTGCCCTTCGCCAGGCTGGCGCCCACATCCGGCAGATCCACGAACACGATGTCGCCCAGCTGATCCACAGCGAAGGCACTGATGCCCACCCGCACCAGCTCGCCATCGGCATTGGCGTACTCGTGGCTGTCGGCGAAGCGAAAAGAGTCGGGGAACGCGAACGCCATCGAGGCAGTTTCAGGTGATCCCAGTCTGCGGGAGATTGATCAGTCCTGCCGCATTGAGGTCACACAACGCACGGGAGAGGGCCAGGCGAATGTGTGCGCGATGGGTGCCGCCCTGCACATAAAGGTTGAACGGTTCCCGCAGCGGCGCATCGGCCGAAAATTCACTGGTGGAGCCGTCGATGAAGGTTCCACCAGCCATCACCAGATCCGAGGCATAGCCCGGCATCGAGGCCGGCACTGGATCGAGGTAGGCCCCGATCGGCGACATCGCCTGGAAGGCACGGCACACCACCTTGAGGGCATCGGGACTGCCCAGCCGCACCGCCTGAATCAAATCGCTGCGCACGGCCCCGGGCGCTGGATTGACGGGGAAGCCCAGCCGCTCAAACACCCCCGCCACCAGATCGGCACCAATCAAGGCCTCCGACACCATCTGCGGTGCCAGGAACAGCCCCTGCAGCACCAGCCGCTGCAGGTCAAATCCCGTGCCGCCCTCACTGCCGATGCCCGGCGCCGTGAGCCGGCAGCAGGCCTGCTCCACCAGATCGGCCCGTCCAGCGATGTAGCCGCCGGTGGGGGCGATGGTGCCGCCAAGGTTCTTGATCAACGATCCAGCGATCAGATCCGCCCCAACCGCCGTCGGTTCCTGCTCCTGCACCAACTCGCCGTAACAGTTGTCGACGAAGACAACGCAGTCGGGCTGGCGGGCATGGATGCGCTCACACAGCCCGGCGATCTGCTCAACCGTGACCGACGGACGCCAGCTGTAGCCGCAGCTGCGCTGGATCAGCACCATCCGGCAGGGCTGCTCCAGGGCCTGGTTCAAGGCCGCCTCATCCACCGCCCCATCCGGCTGCAGCTCGATTTCGTCGTAGGCAACCCCGAATTCCGCCAGGGAACCCTGGCCCTTGCCGCGCAGACCGATCACCTCCTCAAGGGTGTCGTAGGGACGACCCGTGATCGAAAGCAGACGATCCCCGGGCCGCAACACGCCAAACAGTGCAGCGGCGATGGCGTGGGTGCCGCTGACGAATTGCAGGCGCACCGCGGCGGCTTCGGCCCCCAGCACCCGGGCAAAGACCCGATCCACCACCTCACGGCCCTGATCCCCGTGGCCGTAACCGGTGAGCGACGCAAAGTGCTGGGTTCCAACGCGCTCCGCCGCCAGGGCCTCCAACACGCGCTGCAGGCGTTGCTCCACCGCCGCCGTCCTCGCTGCAGCCAGGTCGGCCTGCTCCCGCGCCACCGCGTTGATCAGATCCTCCGCAAACGCACTGATCACCACTTGCCTGACGGATGTAATGCCTTCCTAAACCCTGGCCAACGCGAGACTTCACACCCGGGGAGGCCGCTGCGATGCGGCAACTCCTTTAGATTTCTGTCACTAACGGCACCATCCGCTCCCTGGTTTTCCTGTCTGAGCGGCTTTGTCAATCCAAGGAGAATCCGCTTGGTTTCCTCGCAAACAGCTGACACCCGCGAGCTTCGGCAGCGGGCCGCGGTGATGGCACCGCGCGACCCCTTGCCCGCACGTCAGCGCAAATTCAAGATGGGAACCACCAGCTTCATGCTGGTGATGCACGTGCTCGCCACCGTTGCGCTGCTGCCGCGCTTCTGGAGCTGGCAGGGCGTTGTGGCCTTCGGCGTTCTCTATTGGATGACGGTGTTGGGCGTCACTCTGGGCCTGCACCGTCTGGTGGCGCACCGCAGCCTTGTGGTGCCGGTGTGGGTTGAGCGCATCCTGGTGCTGATGGGCACCCTGGCCTGCCAGAGCGGCCCGATCGAATGGGTGGGTCTGCACCGCCATCACCACCGTTTTTCGGATCAGCCCACGGATCACCACGACGCTGGCCGTGGCCTGTGGTGGGCCCACAGCGAATGGATGCTGCACGACATCCCGGCCCTGAAGGAACTCGACCGCTACGCCGGCGACCTGCAGTGCGACCCCTTCTACCGCTGGCTCGACCGCTGGTTCCTGCTGCTGCAGATCCCCCTGGGCCTTGGGCTCTACTGGTTCGGTGAAGCCGCCCAGGTTCACGGCGGTGGCCTTGGCCTGGTTCTGTGGGCCATTCCTCTGCGCCTCGTGGTCGTGTACCACGTGACTTGGCTGGTGAACTCCGCCACCCACGCCTTCGGCTACCGCAATTTCGATTGCCCTGACCTCTCCCGCAACTGCTGGTGGGTGGCACTGCTCTCCTTCGGTGAGGGTTGGCACAACAACCACCACGCCCATCCGGCGAGTGCTCGCCACGGTTTGCGCTGGTTCGAGTTCGATCTGACCTGGCAGCACGTGCGCCTGCTCAAACGCCTCGGACTGGCCAGCCGGATCCGCACGGCCCGCTACGTCCCCGGAGCCTCCTGAGGCTCAAAGCAACTTTCAACAACCGGCCACGTCGTAACGTGGTCGATCGCACCCGTCTCCATCCTTCATACCGGTCCCATGCCTAAGCGTGTACAAGTCGTTCTGAATGAGGACGTCCTCAGCCTCGGCAAGGACGGAGACCTGGTGGAAGTGGCTCCGGGTTATGCCCGCAACTTCCTGCTGCCCTTCGGCAAAGCTGTGCCCCTCACCCCTGCTGTGATGAAGCAGGTGGAGCACCGCCGTGCCAAGGAAGCTGAGCGTCAGGCCGCTCTGAAGCAGGAAGCTCTCGACTTCAAGACCGCCCTCTCCACCATTGGTCGCTTCACCGTGAAGAAGCAGACCGGTGAAGACAACGTGCTGTTCGGCACCGTCACCAACGGTGACGTGGCAGAAGCCATCGAAACCGCCACCAAGAAGGAGATCGACCGCCGCGACATCGTGGTGCCTGAGATCCACCGCACCGGCAAGTACACCGTGACGGTGAAGCTGCACAGCGAAGTCACCGCTGAGATCAACCTGGAAGTGGTCGGCTACTGATCGCTGTCAATTGACACTCAAACGGCTCATTCGAGCCAGAGTGTGATCCCTTCGCTTCACGCCCTGCCGCCATGGTGAGCGTCCCCCTGCCAGAGAACAACGATGGGGGACGCCGTGGTTTTGGCAAAGGCCGCGACGATGAGCCCAATTTCGAGGCTCTGCCCGATTCGCTTCCGCCCCAGAACCTGGAGGCGGAGGAAGCGGTGCTGGGCGGCATCCTGCTGGATCCCGATGCAATCGGGCGTGTGGCCGATGTGCTGCAGCCGGAAGCGTTTTATCTGAACGCCCACCGAGAGATCTTCCGCACCGCCCTGATGCTGCACGGCCAGGGCAAGCCGACGGATCTCACCGCCATGAGCGCCTGGCTGGCCGACACCGGCGCCCTCGAGAAGGTAGGCGGCAACAACCGACTGGTGGAGCTGGTGGAGCGGGTGCCGTCCACCGCCTCGATCGAGCAGGTGGCCCGGCTGGTGATGGACAAGTTCCTGCGCCGCCAGCTGATCCGCTCCGGCAACGAAGTGATCCAGCTGGGCTTTGATCAGAGCCTGCCGATGGAGCAGGTGCTGGACCAGGCAGAACAAAAGATCTTCGCCATCAGCCAGGAGAAACCCTCCAAGGGGCTCACCCCCACCGCCGAAATCCTCACCCAGACCTTTGAGGAGATCGAAAGCCGCTCGCTGGGCACGTCGGTGGCCGGCATCCCGGTGAACTTCTACGACCTGGATGCGATGACCCAGGGCCTGCAGCGCAGTGACCTGATCATCGTGGCGGGCCGGCCGGCCATGGGCAAAACCTCGATCGTGCTGAACCTGGCCAAGAACGTGGCCCAGCTGCACGACCTGCCGGTGTGCCTGTTCTCCCTGGAGATGAGCAAGGAGCAACTCACCTACCGCCTGCTCTCGATGGAGGTGGGCATCGAAGCGGGCCGGCTGCGCACCGGCCGCCTGCAGCAGGAGGAATGGCCGCTGCTGGGCCAGGGCATCAACAGCCTGGGGCAACTGCCGATCTTTATCGATGACAAACCCAACTCCGGCGTGCTGGAGATGCGCTCGCTCTGCCGGCGGCTGATGGCCGAACAGGGCAAGGAGCTGGGGCTGGTGATGATCGACTATCTGCAGCTGATGGAAGGCTCGGGCTCGGACAACCGGGTGCAGGAGCTCTCGCGCATCACCCGGGGCCTGAAGCAGATGGCCCGGGAACTGAACGTGCCGGTGATTGCCCTCTCCCAACTGAGCCGGGGTGTGGAGGCACGCACCAACAAGCGACCGATGCTGAGCGACCTGCGGGAATCGGGCTCAATCGAGCAGGACGCCGATCTGGTGCTGATGATCTACCGCGACGAGTACTACAACCCGGAAACCCCCGACCGCGGCATCACCGAAGTGATCGTGACCAAGCACCGCAACGGTCCGGTGGGCACGGTGAAGCTGCTGTTCGAGCCGCAGTTCACCCGCTTCCGCAACCTGGCGGCCTGAGCCAACTCAGATAATGGAGGCATGAGCTTCAGCGCCGCCCCCACCGAATCCTTCGACGTGATCGTGGTCGGCGGCGGCCATGCCGGCTGTGAAGCAGCGATCACCGCTGCCCGGCTGGGCCTGAACACCGCTCTGTTCAGCCTCAATCTCGATCGCATCGCTTGGCAGCCCTGCAACCCGGCCGTCGGCGGCCCCGCCAAAAGCCAGCTCGTCCATGAAGTGGATGCCCTTGGCGGAGTAATCGGGCGCCTGGCCGATGCCACCGCCATCCAGAAGCGCATCCTCAACGCCAGCCGCGGCCCGGCGGTGTGGGCCCTGCGCGCTCAAACCGACAAGCGCCTCTATTCACGCCAGATGCTGCAGCTGCTGCAGCACACCCCCAACCTCGCCCTGCGCGAAGCGATGGTGACCGGCCTGGAAACCAGCGGTGAAGGCGACCAGCAACGCATCAGCGGCATCTGCACCTATTTCGGCAGCGTCTACGGCGCTGACGCGGTGATCCTCACCGCCGGCACCTTCCTCGGGGGCCGCATCTGGGTTGGGCATCAATCGATGGCCGCCGGCCGCGCCGGAGAGCAGGCCGCCGAAGGGCTCACCGAAGCACTGCAGCAGCTCGGCTTCCAGACCGACCGGCTCAAAACCGGCACCCCCGCCCGGGTGGACCGGCGCAGCATCGCCCTCGATCAACTGGAGGAGCAGCCGAGCGATGCGGCCGATCGCTTCTTCTCCTTTGACCCGGCCGCCTGGGTGAGCGGTGAGCAGATGAGCTGCCACATCACCCGCACCACCGCCGAAACCCATCAGCTGATCCGCGACAACCTGCACCTCACCGCCATCTACGGCGGTGTGATCGACAGCAAGGGCCCGCGCTATTGCCCCTCCATCGAAGACAAGATCGTTCGCTTTGCGGACAAGGACAGCCACCAGATCTTCCTCGAGCCGGAGGGGCGCGACACCCCGGAGATCTATGTGCAGGGCTTTTCCACCGGCCTGCCGGAACCGATCCAGCTGCAACTGCTGCGCAGCCTGCCGGGGCTGGAGCAGGCCGTGATGCTGCGGCCGGCTTACTCGGTGGATTACGACTATCTGCCCGCCACCCAGCTCAAACCCTCCCTGGAAACCAAGCGGGTGCGCGGCCTGTTCAGTGCCGGCCAGCTCAATGGCACCACGGGCTATGAGGAAGCCGCCGCCCAAGGCCTGGTGGCCGGCGTCAACGCCGCCCGGCTGATCGGCGGCCAGGAGCCGGTGCACTTCCCCCGTGAGGGCAGCTACATCGGCACGATGATCGACGATCTGGTGAGCAAAGACCTGCGCGAGCCCTACCGGGTGCTCACCAGCCGCAGCGAATACCGCCTGATCCTGCGGGGTGACAACGCCGACCGCCGTCTCACACCATTGGGCCGTGAGCTCGGCCTGATCGACGACCGGCGCTGGCAGCTGTTCGAAGACAAACTCCAGGCGATGGAGAGCGAAAAGCAGCGGCTGGAAAGCGTGCGGCTCAAGGTGAGCGATCCAGTAGCGCCGGCGGTGGAAGAGGAAACCGGTGCAGCGATCAAAGGCTCGATCACCCTGGCCGACCTGCTGCGCCGCCCCGGCATGCACGCCGCCGATCTGGTGCGCCATGGCCTGGCCGATGCCGATCTACCCCTGCCCGTGCGCGAGGGGGCTGAGATCGACATCAAATACAGCGGCTACCTGCAACGCCAGCAGCAGCAGATCGATCAGGTGAAACGCCAGAGCCAGCGCAAGCTTCCGGCCGATCTCAACTACGCCGGCATCGGCACCCTCTCGAATGAAGCACGCGAAAAGCTCACGGCGATTCAACCCAGCACCCTGGGGCAGGCCAGCCGCATCCCCGGCGTCAGCAAAGCCGACATCACCGCCCTGCTGATGTGGCTGGAACTGCAGCAAAGGGAACGCCAACCCCTCGCCCCCACCGCAGAAGCTCGATAGCGTTGGACTCCTGAAACCTCTGCAGTGCCAGCCCGGGTTCCCACCTCACGTGCCTACTGGAACCTGCGGGCTGAGCAGGTGATGGACAACGTGTTCGACCGCGAGACGGTCACCGCCCCAAGCCAGCCGCACCTGGTGCCGGTGGATGTGGATGTGCACGAACCCACAACCAAACCAAGCGAATCCAGCGAACGCCGCTCCCCCTCCACCTGGCTGCTGCCGCTGATCAGTGGCATCGCCGTTGCCGGGGTGATCTGCAGCGCCTGGCTGGTGAGCAGCCTGCAACGCTCCCGCCTGGAGCTGGAACGGAAGCAAAACGCCGCCCTGATCGAGCAGCTGCGCGAGCAAGTGGCAGCCCAAGAAAGCCGCACCGAAGAGACGGCAACGCCCGAGGAGGCCTCCCTTGCCATCCAAAGCCTCGAACCGCTGACCTTGCCGATCCAACAGCCACCGATCCAACAACCCTTGACGGTTGAGCCGCTGGGCAGCGATCAGGCGTTGGCACCGATGGGGCCAATCCCGCAACTCACCGGTGTGGTGAAGGGCCCTGGTGGCAGCAGTTCCGCCATATTTCAACTGGGGCAGAGATCGGTGTCCGCCGGCATCGGTGAAGCGATCGGCAGAAGTGGCTGGGTGCTCAGCGAGGTCACCGACAGCGATGCCGTGATCAGCCGCAACGGCCAACGCCAAACCCTCTCGGTGGGAGGACTGTTCTGAACCCCACTCCCCGTCTTCATCCATCACCGCACCAGCTCTGGCAAGCACCCACCGACGCCGTGCTCTCAGCGGAGGGTCCGCGTCAACTGCCCGGCCCCTGGCGGCTGATGCTGCTGGGCGATGGCAGCCCCACCCGCCACCTGCGCCTGCTCACCGGTTCACCCGTTGCCGTGGATCTGATCGCCATGGAGGCCGACCAGACCGACAACCCCGGGGCACCGGAAGAGGTGAGGGAATTGAAGGCACCACTGCTGCGCCGCCAGGTGTGGCTCACCTGCGGCGGCACCCCGCTGGCCTGGGCTGAGAGCTGGTGGAACCAGGCCGAAGCGGATTGGCACCTGCGGGACCGCAACCAGCCGATCTGGAAAAGCCTCACCGAAGGGCGTTCCGAGCTGTTCCGTGAGGTGGATGGCTTAGCGCTGGTGGAGGGTGACTGGCTCGACCAGACCTTTGGCCATCGCGGCCCCTACTGGAGCCGCCATTACCGCTTCTTCCGCCAGGGCAAAGCCCTCACCGTGATTCGCGAAGTGTTCAGCCCGCAACTCGAAACCTGGCTCGGTCCCACACTGCGCCAGGAGTTTCAACAAAATTCATGAACAAACCTACGGGTTTGTTGGGATTTGCTCTTGACAACTTGCCATTAGTTGTGCTCACAGGAAGATGTGGCCAATTCGGTGCACAGTGTCATGGCTGCCACCACCTCCTGGCTCAGCCTCACCGACCTCGGTCGGATCTACGGCATTTCGGCGATTCACTGCGGCAAGACCCTCGAACATCAAGGCTGGCGTGACAGGCGGGGCCGCCCCACCCAAAGCGCCCTTGACGCCAACGCCGCCATGCAGACCGGCCCCCATGGCCAGGGACGCACGGTGCTCTGGAACCGCACGGTCTGCAGTCAGCTGCTGGAACAGAAGGGCTATGAGCCGATGAGCCGCAGCCTGCAAGTGGAGCAGTGGACCCAACTGCTGGAAGCGCTGCAGGTGGGATCCCCATCGATCACCGCCACAGCCGACCAGATGGCGGAAGAGATGCCTGGAGAGCTGCTCGAGGATGTGAACCATCAGCTCGCTGCACGGGGCTGCCGCTACCGGGTCAGCCCACGCTCACTGCACGCCAGCCGTTAGTCGATCCGGCGGCGGCTGGAGCGCGGCAAGGCCCGGCGGGAGCCGGCGGGATTGGGCGCGGCTTCGGGCTCTGGACGGGCTGCCGGCTGGGCAGAGCGCGACCAGCGCTGCACCCGGAAGCTGTCGTCCTCCGGCCACTCGCCCTGGTCTGCTGCGTTGAACTCCTGAGCCACGAGTGACGTTGATGGGGGCGCTGGAGCCTGCGCTGCTGCTCCGCGGCGGCTCCGGCGGGAGATCGCCTCAAGGGGGCGACGGGCGGAACGCATCGAACGTGCAGGCTCTGGCCGACCACGGCCAGCCTCTTGCCAAGGCTCCTGCCAGTCATCGTCCTCTTCCAGCAGCCACTCGACCTTTTCGCCGACCCAGCGGCCCACCGAATCGAGATCCAAACCGGAGCGCCGCCCTCCAGGCCGTTGTCCTGGTCGCCGACCGGACACCCCATCCACGAGCTGACGGCCGGTTTCCAAGAACTGGTCGAGACGGCGATCCCGCTGATCACGGAACCGGTCCAACCGATCGAAACGCTCCTCCATCCCCTGACGTTACCGACGGCGGCGGCGCAACCACTGTTCCCGCCGCAATCCCAGCAACACAATCACCACACCGCCGCACTCCAGGGTGAGCCAGAACACCTCCATCTAGCCCTCCGCCTCCACATAACTGAGCACGCAGCTGGCATCCCAGCGGCCCTGGAAATGCTCAACGCAACAGGCCCGGCACGCAGCATTGCGTGTGCGCCTTCGGCAGGGGGTGCGGCGGCCGCAACGGGGACAGACCGCCAGCCAACGGGGCGGCCGGGGCGGCACGGGATAGCTGTGGCGAATGCTCACCTGAAACCGGCTCTGGGCGGCATTGATGGCGGCCATCCGGGCCCGGAACAACGGCCCATGGCTTTCGCGGCGACGCTGCACCAGATCCACCCAGGCGTGGATCATCTCGTGGCAGAGCGTGCTTTCCGTGGCGATCTGCGGCAAGGGCTCAAGCACCGGCCGCGACAGCACGATCTCGCTGCCGCGGCCCTCACCCACACCGGGGCCACGGCGGTAGAACCCCGCCGTGCGGCTCATCCGGCCATCGCTCCAGCGCACCGCCGTCAGCGGCTGGCCCCCATCCACCAAAGCACCGCCGAAATGCTCCCGGTTAAGGCGGTGAAACAGCGGCAGCAGGGGCTGCAAAGGCACAGAACGGGGGGGGAGGAGATCCGAATCAGCGCCATCCTGCCGTGGTCAGTCAGACTCGGCCCTGCTTTGACAGCTGGTGATGGAACTGGGACTGGTGCGGGAGATCGGCAGCAAAGCTCTGCTGGCCGGGGGTCTCACCCTGCTGGGGTACTGGATCTACAACGCCGTGAAGCTGGTGCTCGACGCCCGCGGCATCAATCCGCTGATCAAGCAGTTCTTCACCCAGGTGGCTGCCGGCCGCATCGATGCCGCCTACCTACTCACCACCAAGGCCTACCGCCAGCACGTGAGCCGCCAGCAGTTCATCCGCTTCCTGGCGGGCCTGAAGCTGAACAAGTTCCGCAATCTCAAGTCCGGCCGCCCCCGCGTGCAGGAAGGCAACTTGATCCTCACCGTGAAGCTGAAGTCCGAAGGCGACGAAGAGCTCCCCCTCGACTTCACTTTCACCAAGGTGGACGACAACTGGCGCATTGCCCGCATCAACCAGGTCAATGGCTGATCCGCACGAGCGGGCCGCGGAACTGCGGCAGCTGCTCAACCGTGCCGGCCACGCCTATTACGTTCTTGATGTTCCGGTGATGGAGGACGCGGTCTACGACCGCCTCTATCGCGAGTTGCTCGAGCTGGAACAGAACCATCCGGACCTGCAACGGTCCGACAGCCCCACCCAGCGGGTGGGCGGAGCTCCGGCGGAGGGGTTCACCAGCGTTGAGCACCGCGTGGGCATGCTCAGCCTCGACAACGCCTTCAACCGCGACGACCTGCAGGCCTGGCACGAGCGGCTGCTCAAGGTGCTGGACCGTCCCAAAGACACCCGCCTGCCCCTGGTGGGGGAACTGAAAATTGACGGCAACGCCCTAGCCCTGAGCTACCGCAATGGGGTGCTGGAGCGGGCCGCCACCCGGGGCGATGGCAGCCGCGGTGAAGAGATCACCGCCAACGTGCGCACGATCAGTTCCATTCCGCTGCGGCTGCAGATCGAGAACCCACCGGAATGGGTGGAAGTGCGAGGAGAAGCCTTCATCCCTGATGCCACCTTCGCGGCGATCAATGCCGAACGGGAGCAACGGGGTGAAGCGCTGTTCGCCAATCCCCGCAACGCCTGCGCCGGAACCCTGCGCCAACTGGATCCGAAGGTGGTGGCCGCCCGCCGGCTCGACTTTTTCGCCTACACCCTGCACCTGCCGGGTGACGCCCAACCCCCCGGCCAATGGGCGGCTCTGGAGTGGCTGAACAGGGCCGGTTTCCGCGTGAACCCGAACCGGGAGCGCTGCGAAGACCTGGCCGCCATCCAGCGCTTCTGCGACCACTGGGAGCAGGGGCGTCATGACCTCGCCTATGCCACCGACGGCGTGGTGGTGAAGCTGGACGACCTTCAGCTGCAGGACGAAGCCGGCTTCACCCAGAAGGCCCCGCGCTGGGCCATCGCCCTCAAATACCCAGCCGAAGAAGCCCCCACCCGTCTGATCCGCGTTGGTGCTCAGGTGGGCCGCACCGGTGCCATCACCCCTGTGGCTGAATTCGAAGCAGTCGCCCTGGCCGGCACGAGCGTCAGCCGCGCCACCCTCCACAACGCCGATCGGATCGCTGAACTGGATCTGCACCTGGGCGACACCATCGTGGTGCGCAAAGCCGGGGAGATCATTCCCGAAGTGGTGCGGGTGCTGCCGGAGCTCAGGCCCAGCGACGCCACACCGGTGCAACTGCCGCAGCACTGCCCCGAATGTGGCTCCAACCTGGTGCGGGAGGGCGATGAAGCCGCCACCCGCTGCGTGAACAGCAGCTGCCCGGCGATCCTGCGGGGTGGGCTGCGGCACTGGGTGAGCAAGGGCGCCCTGGATGTGGATGGGCTCGGCAGCAAGTTGATCGAACAGCTGGTGGACCGCGGCCTTGTGGGCTCGCTAGCGGATCTCTACCGCATGGATGCGGCCCTGCTCGCCAGCCTGGATCGGATGGGCAACAAGTCGGCCACCAACCTGGTGGAGGCGCTGGAGGCTTCCAAACAGCAGCCCTGGCACCGTCAGCTTTATGGCCTAGGCATCCGCCACATCGGCGAGGTCAACGCCAAAGCGCTCGCAGCCGCTTTCTTCAGCATCGACAGCCTTGCGGCAGCAGCGCTGGAGGCCCCGGAGCAGATCGCCGAACTGCATGGCATCGGCCCGGAAATCAGCGACAGCCTGGGCCAATGGCTGCGCACCCCCGCCAACCAACAACTGCTGCAGGACTTGCGCAGCATTGGGCTCTCCCTGGAGGCGAGTGCCTCCGAACAGCGGGCCGCCAGCCAAGCCGGAGCTGACGCCGACGGCGTGCTGCAGGGCAAGACCATGGTGCTCACGGGCACGCTCCCCAACCTCAGCCGCAGCGAGGCCAAAGCGCTGATCGAAGCGGCCGGCGGCAAAGTGAGCGGCAGCGTCAGCAAGAAGACCGACTACCTGGTGGCGGGCGAAGCCGCTGGCAGCAAACTGACCAAAGCCGAGAGCCTTGGGGTGGCGGTGCTCAGCGAAGCCGACCTCACCGCCCTGCTGCAGCCATGAGCCCATCCACCCCTGCCCTGCACCGCTGGATCAAGACCGACTGCGGACGGGCCAAGTTGGCTGAGCTGCAGCAGAGCACCGGCCAAGCCAACCGCGCACGCCTGGCTTGGTTCATCCTGATCGCTGCCCTGCGGGACTGGCGTCTGCCCAACCCCGATCAGAGCGACGTCTCCACATCCTGAAGTGACCGCCGAGCCGCTCGGCTCACCAGCCAGACCACGGCCAAGGTGGCGAGCAACCCCACCACCCGCAGCGCCCAGGTGCCCGCATCGGCCTCACCCCCCAGCACCTCACCGAACCGGGCCACATCACCGGCCAAGGCACCCAAGCCGCAGAACAGCACCGTGCCGGGGAGGATGCCGATCAAGCCGATGCTGTAATCCCGCAGGCTCACCTCACTGAGGCCGTAGGCCAGGTTGAGCAGCGAGAAGGGAAAGGCGGGCGAGAGGCGCGTCAGCAACACCAACTTCAGGCCCTCCTTGCTCACGGCCCGCTCCACCGCCTGCAACTTGGGGAGCTGCTCCAACCGGCGGCGGGCCCAGTCGCGCAGCACCGAACGCCCCAGCAGAAACACCACCACCGCCCCGAGACAGGCCCCAACAAACACCAAGCCACTGCCAAGCCAGGTGCCGTAGAGCACCCCGGCCAGCATCGACGCCCAAACCCCCGGCAGCAGCAGCGTCACCCAGAGGGCATAGAGCGGCATGAACAGCAGCGCCCCAGCGGGGGAGCGCAGCAGCTCCAACACATCCGGCAGCCAGTGCTGAACCAAGGAGATCAAGCGGAATCACCCACGCATGGCGTGGAGCATTGCACTAACTCGATGCTGAGGTGTAGAAGCGCAGGGCAAAGAGCCAGAAGGCCCGCGCCGCCGCAAAGAACAGCACCGCCAGAGCCAAGCCCGCCAGCAGCATCGGTGCGGCGGCCTCACCCAGCAGCACCTGGGCGGGAACTGTGGTGAGGAAGGCCACCGGCAGCACCAGGGTGAACAACAGGCGCAGGGCAGGCGGATAGGCGTTGAGGGGATAACGGCCGGAGGCCAGCAGGGCCCGCAACACCTCAGTGGCATTCCAGGTTTTGACGAACCAGATGCTGGTGGCGGCGATCAGAAACCAGAGCGAGTACAGGATCAAGCCACCGGCCAGCAGCATCACCAGCACGGTGAAGAGAGAAGACAGACTGAACACCACATCGGCCTGATGGCTGCCCCAGGCCAGAAGCCCAAGCCCCAAGCCGATCTCCGGCAGCCCCGCCGGCGAAAGCGTGCGCAGCGACAACCAGAACTGGCTGTCGATCGGTTTGAGCAGCACGAAATCCAGGGTGCCCTCGCGCACATGGGTGACGATCGCCCCAAGGTTCGGGCGCAACCACGTGGTGGCCATGCCATCGAACACCGTGTAAAGCCCCTGCACCATCAGGGCCTGGGCCCAGCTCCAG
Source organism: Synechococcus sp. N26 (assembly GCF_900473975.1). NCBI lineage: Bacteria > Bacillati > Cyanobacteriota > Cyanophyceae > Synechococcales > Synechococcaceae > Synechococcus > Synechococcus sp. N26. The sequence goes on from NZ_UCNM01000002.1 coordinate 142,477, forward strand.
CCCCCCAACGTCTGATCGGGGCCATAGAACAGCGAGAGCAGGAACAGGCTGCCGCTGAGGCTCATCGCCACCGCCAGCAGCTCGATCAGCACGTCGGCCTGATACTCCAGCTGCACGGCCACGGCCGTGCCCCAGAAGCGACGCAGGGTTCGCCAATAGCGTCCCATCAGGCCCCCATGGCGCTGTAGCGCCGCACGCCGGCCCGCCAGAGCAGCAGCACCAGCGGCAACAGCAGAGCGATCCAGGCCAGTTGCGCCCCGAAGCCCGCCAACAGATCCACCGGTTGGCCCGCCAGCACCCGGGCCGGGAAGTCGATCAAATACGGAAAGGGCGTCCACTGGGCTAGGGCCCGCACCGCCGGCGGAAAGGCCGTGAGCGGTGCCAGCAGACCGGACAGGAACAGGAAGGGAATGAACTGGAGCCGCTCCAGGGCACTGGCCTTCTCACTCCAGAAGCAGAGGGCCGCAATCAGGCTCTGGAACAGAAAAGCGATGGCGAAGGCCATCCAGGTGGCCAGCCAGGCCAGTAGGAAGCCCCCCAACGACGGCAACCAGAAGGCCTGGGGCCGCACCGCAAAAAACACCGCTGCGATCAGGGCCGCGAAGGGCAGACGGGTGAGCTGCTCGCCGAGGTGAGCCGCCACATAACGCCAGAGCGGATGCAGCGGCTGCAGCAGGTAAGGAGAGAGCCGGCCCAGCAGGGCGTCTTCCTCGAAGGCATAGACCACCCACACCACCGAGAACTGACGCACCAGAAAGGCGCTGAGGAAATAGCGATCCAGGGCCACACCATCCAGTCCCAGCCCTGAGCGCGCGTCGCTGCCGCTCCAGACGCTGAGCATGATGAACGGCAGCACCCCGGAGAGGGCCCAGAGGGCGATCTCGGCGCGGTACTCGAGCATGTGGGCGTACTGGGAGCCCAGCAGCACCCGGATGATCCGCCGGTTCAGCCCGAAGATCCGCATCAGACACGCCCCTGCCGGAACAACCCACCGATCAGCTCTTCGATCGGTGGATCGGTCACATCCAGATCACGCACGGGAAAGCGATCCAGCAGTTGCGCCACCACGGCGGTGAGCTGATCGCGGGGAACCAGCAGCCGCACATCACAGCCCTCCAGCTGCTCCAGACGCCCCAACCCCGTCAAGGCATCGGCCGAAACGGGCGACTCCAACTCGAGCCGCACCTCCCGCTCCGGTGCCAATTGATCAGCCAGCGCTTCCAGAGGGCCGTCGTGGAACAAGCGCCCCTGGTGGATCAACAACACCCGGGGACACAACGCCGTGATGTCAGCCATGTAGTGGCTGGTGAGCAGCACCGTTGCCCCCGTGCGGCGGTTGTACTCGGCCAGGAACTGCCGCACCCGGGCCTGGGCATTCACATCCAGCCCCAGGGTCGGTTCATCGAGAAACAACACTTCCGGCTCATGCAACAGCGCCGCCAACAGTTCGGCCTTCATCCGCTGGCCCAGGGAAAGCTTGCGCACCGGCCGGGTGAGTTCCTCCCCCAGCTCCAGCAGATCGGCCAGCTCCTTGATCCGCCGCCGGGCTACAGCATCGGGAATGCCGTAGACCGCCGCATTCACCCGCAGTGAATCCATCGGCGGCAGGTCCCAGAGCAGCTGCTGCTTCTGCCCCATCACCAGGGTGATCCGGCGCAGAAACTCCGCCTGGCGCCGCTGGGGCCGGTGCCCCGCCACCTGCACCTCGCCGGCGCTGGGGTGGATCAAGCCGCAGAGCATCTTCAAGGTGGTGGTTTTGCCGGCGCCGTTGGCACCGAGAAAGCCCACCATCTCTCCAGGTTCAATCCGGAAGGAAACGTCCTGCACCGCGGTGACGTCCCGGGTGCGGCGGCGGATGAAATGGCGCAGGGTGCCGGCCAAGCCGGGCTGCTTCTCGGCAACCCGATAAATCTTGCTCAGCCCCTCAACCTGAATCACCGACTCAGCTCAGATCCGCCAGGCGCTTGCGGGCCAGATCGGCCTGGGCCTGCTTCTCATCGAGGTTGGCCTGGCATTCCGCCACCACCTCCGGCGGGGCCTTGTCGGCGAAGTTGGGGTTGCCCAGCCGGCCCGCCAGGCCCTTGATCTCCTTCTCCGCCTTGGCGATGTCTTTCTCCAGGCGCCCTTTCAGCGCATCGAGATCCACAAGGCCTTCGATCGGCAGCAGCACCTGCAGCTCTCCACTCACCCCCGCCAGGGCCTTGGCCACCGGAGCCGCATCGGCCTCCGCCGGCGCCATCACCGCCACCGACTCCGCCCGCGTCAGCGCCGTGATGTCGGCCGTGCCCTTGGTGAGCACATCCGCCAGCTCGCCGCGGCCTGTGACGAAGCGCACCGGCACAGATTGCGAGGGCTTGAGGCCCGCCACTGCGCGCAGGTTGCGCACCACACGAATGGCGCCGATCAGCTCAGCGAAGGAGGCTTCCAACGCATCATCCAGAGCACTTTCATCCAGGACCGGCCAGGGCTGCAGAGCCAGGAAGGTGGTCTCCGGCTCACCGGTGACGCTGTGCCAGAGCTCCTCGGTGAGGTGGGGCATCAGCGGATGCAGCATCAGGTGCATCTGGCTGATCACCTTGGCCAGCACCTGCTTGGCCACCCGCTGATCGGCAAGGGCCTCGGCCGAGGGGTTCTCACCGGGGTTGAGCCGGCGCTTGCTCAGCTCCAGATACCAATCGCAGACGTCGTTCCAGGCGAACTCGTAAAGCCCCTTGGCGGCTTCACCCAGGCCATAGCTGCTGTAGCGCTCGGCCGTCTCCCGGTTCACCCGAGCCAGGCGGGAGAGGATCCAGCGATCGGCCAGCTGCAGGGCCGCGGGGTCGGGTTCACCGAGTTGGGCCGGTGTTTCGCCGCCCAGGTTCATCAGGGCGAAGCGGGTGGCGTTCCAGAGCTTGTTGGCGAAATTGCGCGAGGCCTCCACCGTGGCGGAGGTGTCTTTCTTGCGGTCATAGTCCAGGCGGATGTCCTGACCTGCACCGGCCACCTCCCGCACCAGGGCGAAACGCAGGGCATCGGTGCCGTAGCGGTCGATCAGCAGCAGCGGATCGATGCCGTTGCCGGCGCTCTTGCTCATCTTGCGGTTCTGCTCATCCCGCACCAGGCCATGGATGTAGACGTCCTGGAAGGGCATCTCACCGGTGAAGGCGCCGGCCATCATCGTCATCCGAGCCACCCAGAAAAAGATGATGTCGAAGCCCGTCACCAGGGTGCTGGTGGGGTACCAGCGCTGCAGGTCGGCGCTGTCTGCATCGGGCCAACCCAGGGTGGAGAAGGGCCAGAGGCCACTGGAGAACCAGGTGTCGAGCACGTCTTCGTCCTGCTCGATCTCCGCTGCCGCGCCGTACTCCGCCTTGGCCTTCTCCAGGGCTTCGGCTTCGTTGCGGGCCACCACGTAGGGCGTGGTGTCGGTGTACTTGCCGCTGGTCTCGCTGATCACGAACCAGGCGGGGATGCGATGGCCCCACCAGAGCTGGCGGCTGATGCACCAGTCGCGGATGTCGGTGAGCCAGTCGCGATACACCTTCTCCCAGCGCTCGGGGATGAAGCGGGGGTCCTGCTTCTCGAGGGCCTCACGACAGCGAGCCGCCAGGGGTTCGGTTTTGACAAACCACTGGGTGGAGAGCAGCGGCTCCACCGGCACCTTGCCGCGATCGGAGTAGGGAACGCTGTGGCGGTAGTCCTCCACCTTCACCAGCAGCCCCAGCTCTTCCAGGCCAGCCACCACGGCCTTGCGGGCCTCGAAGCGATCCAGCCCCTCGAACTGGCCGGCCTCCTTGTTCATGGTGCCGTTCTTGCGCATCACCGTGATCTGGGGCAGACCGTGGCGCTGACCGATGGCGAAATCATTGGGGTCGTGGGCCGGCGTCACCTTGACGCAGCCGGTGCCGAACTCCTTCTCCACGTGGTCGTCGGCCACGATCGGAATCTCCCGTCCCACGAACGGCAGGGTGAGGGTCTGGCCCACCAGGTGGGCGTAGCGCTCATCGGTGGGGTTCACCGCCACCGCCGTGTCGCCCAGCATCGTTTCGGGCCGGGTGGTGGCCACCTCCAGGTGGCCGTCGCCGCTGCTGAGCGGATAGCGGAAATGCCAGAGGTGGCCGTCCACCTCCTTCATCTCCACTTCCAGATCGCTCACCGCCGAACCGGAGGCGGGGCACCAGTTCACCAGGTACTCACCGCGGTAAATCAGCCCCTGCTCGTGCAGCCGCACGAAGGCCTCCTTCACCGCCTCACTCAGGCCCTCATCCAGGGTGAAGCGCTGGCGCTTCCAATCCACGGAATACCCCAACCGCCGCAGCTGGCCCACGATGCGGCCACCACTTTCGGCCTTCCACTGCCAGGCCCGCTCCAGAAACGCCTCACGGCCGAGATCGTGGCGGGTCTTGCCCTCCTCTTTGAGCTGCTTCTCGAGGATCGTTTGCACCGCGATTGAGGCGTGATCGGTGCCGGGCAAGCAAAGAACGTTCTTTCCCGCCAGGCGCTGGTAGCGCACGATCGTGTCGATCAGGGCCGTGTTGAAGGCATGGCCCATGTGCAGGCTGCCGGTGACGTTCGGCGGCGGGATCACCACCGAGAACGGTTCACCGGGGGCCTTCGGGTCGGGATGGAACGCTCCCTGGTCCTCCCAGGCCTGCTGCCAGCGGGCCTCCGTGCCAGCCGGGTCGTAGGTCTTGGCCAGTTCGGGCACGGAAAGCTCAGCGGTTCAGCCGGCCATGCTCGCAAAGCCCTGCCCGCCATGGCCAACGTCCCTAGCATCGGCCTATCGAAGCGATAGCAAGGCCGCGATCGGGATCCAGCATCTGGCCCTGGGCATCGCACTCGCCGTGACCAGCGCAGGCTGCAGCTCCTGGAGGCCACCGGTGGTGGTGAAGGTGGCGCGCACAATCAACAACGCAGAAACCATCTCCAGCAAGGACTACCAACGGCTGCGGGAGGTGACCGAAGAAGCCATCGATCACATCAAGGGCGTGGATCCCCACATCCGCCCGCAACTCACCCTGTCCAGCCAGAAAAACTTCGTTGATGAAATCGCCGATCAAACCCGCAGCGGCAGGTGTATCCGATGGAATGGCCCCCCTCCAAGGAGGAAACCCACCGTATCGGCAGCCCCACCAATCAGCTCCAGGCCGAAGCAGACAGTGATCCTGCCAACGACTCAGCTGGCGAGACGCCGTAGGTAGTCCTCCTGGCGTCCGGCGTTGATCCAACCGGTGGCGATCAACTTGCTGGCGCTCTCATTCACCCGTCCGCGGTGAATGTGGGACGGACCAGCCGGAAAGATCACCAACTTGCCCCGCTCCGCCGGTTCGTGGTGGTCCTGCCAGTGGAACTCGGTGCCAGCCTCATCCACGTCGTTGCAATAGAGAATCCAGGCCAGCGCCCGGTGCACCGGTTCGGTGGCCTCATCGCTGATGGTCCAATCGCAGTGCCAACGCTTGAACCCTTCCCCCGGGGCGTAGTGCTGGAGGTTGAAGATCGGATTCACAAACAGGCTCTGCTGCGGGCAGCACTGCCGGAACAGCGGCCGCTCCTGCAGATAGCGCTCCAGGCCGGCCGTTACCCCCCGCAGGATCAGTTGCGAGAGGGCAAAGGATTCAGGTTCCGAGCGATCAATCGCCACCAGGCTGATGTCGGTGCTCTGTTTCGCCGGTTCCCCCTCACCCTCGGGCCCGAAGGCCACACCAGGCCGCTGTAAGTCCACCCGGCGCTCGAAGAACTCATGCACCGCATCGGCCACCGAGGCGTAACCGGGATTGCTGTAGCGCCCGATCAGGTTCATGCCGTGGCCTCCAAGCGAGGTATCGCCACCACAGCATCGAGCTGCTGCCAGCGCGACGGGTCAGCCACATGGCCCTGCAACTGCACCTGTTCGATCACCGTGGCAGCGCGCTCAAGATCCAGGGGAACACCCGGGCCCATCGGCAGCACCAGCACCTGCTGCTCAGCCGGATCGGCCATCACCTGAAGATCGAGGGCCTCCAGCTCCCGCTCAAAGAACACCCGCCGCATCCGGGTGGTGAGGCTTGGCCCAAGCGCCTCGACGAACCGGGCCATGCCGGCTTCATCCCCGGAGCTGCCGCAATTCAGCGACAACCAGATCAGCAGCTTCACCCAACTTTCCGCCGTCCACAGGGGTTGGAAGCTCTCCCGGTGCTGCCGCACCAGCTCAGCGATTGAAAAATCAAACAGCGTGGCCTGCAGGCCAGTGGCATCAGCGGAATCCATGCTGTTCATCCTCTCCTGCGAAAGGTCAGACTGGGGCGACTGGCTATTCGCACCATGGCCCTGGACCTGAACGATCCCGAACTCGAGTTCTCCGATCTGGTCTACGCCTACCAGAGCTGGGTGATGGCGGTGATCAATGACGAAAAGCTGGACAGCAACGACAAGCTGCTCACTGACGACATCGCCGAGGACGCCCTCAACTCAATGCGCTTCCTACCGGGCGAGGTAACCAACGCCATCGAAACCAGCCTGGCCCGCGTCTACGACGTGGACGCCGACGAACTGGCCGAGCTGCTCTTCCCTGAGGACTGAGCCCAGGCTCAGAGGACGCGATGGGTTGGTCCGCGGTTGACATCCCGAACCAGCAGGGCCGCATAGCCCTGATCACTGGAGCCAACAGCGGCCTGGGCCTGGAAACCGCGCGCGCCTTGAAGCGCTGCGGGGCCACCGTGGTGTTGGCGTGCCGCAGCCCCCGCAAAGCCGAGAGGGCCAAGCAAGAGTTGCTGCAGGAGCGCGATGGGGGAGCGGTGGATCTGGTGGACCTGGATCTGGCGGACCTGACCAGCGTGCAACAGGCGGCGGCCACCGTCGGGGAGCGCTACGGCTGCCTTGATCTGCTGATCAACAACGCTGGCGTGATGGCACCGCCGCGCCGCACCACCGCCCAGGGGCATGAATTGCAGTTCGGGGTGAATCACCTGGGGCACATGGCCCTGACCCAGGCCCTGCTGCCGCTGCTTCAGAACCGGCCCGATCCCCGCGTGGTGACGGTGACCTCCGGGGCGCAGTACTTCGGCAAGATCCGCTGGGACGACCCCAGCTGGAGCAAGAGCTACGACCGCTATGGGGCCTATGGCCAAAGCAAACTCGCCAACGTGATGTTTGCCCTTGAGCTGGATGCACGCCTGCGCGAGCAGGGCAGCCACATCCGCTCCTTGGCCGCCCATCCCGGCATCGCGCGCACGGAACTGCAGCCCACCGCAATCGCCAGCGTCGGCAACCGCTTCGAGGCCCTCGTCTACCGGCTGATGGATCCCCTGTTCCAAAGCGCCGGCATGGGTGCCCTGCCGCAACTGCATGCCGCCACCGCGGCGACTGCTCAGGGTGGCGAGCACTACGGCCCTGAGCAGTTCGGCGGCTTGCGGGGTGCACCGGCGCTCTGCCGTGTGGCGCCAGCAGCGAGCCAACCTGCCGAACGGCAGCGGCTCTGGAGCTTGAGCGAGCAGCTGATCGGTGGCTGAATCGCACGCTGTGATGTTGAGTGGCCGCTGGTTGGTCGCCCTTTGAAACCATGGCCACTCGCCGCCCTGCCACCCAGATCAATGCCCGCCAGAAGGTCTTGCTGGCGAAACTGCAGGCCTGTGGTGATGAGATGAGCGGTCAGCAGCTGCACCGCAGCCTGGAGCCCGAACAGGCCATGGGCCTGGCCACGGTGTACCGGAATCTGCGCCAGCTGCAGCAACGGGGCCTGGTGCGCTGCCGCCACCTGCCCAATGGCGAGGCGCTCTATGCGCCGCTGGAGCGGGATCGCCATCACCTCACCTGCGTCGATTGCGGTAAGACCCAGGCGCTCGACCACTGCCCGATTCACGACCTGGAGGTGCCCGAAGACGGTCGCAAAGGCTTCGATCTCCTGTTTCACACGCTTGAATTCTTTGGTCTCTGCAGCGACTGCCGCGAGCGGCAGCAAAGCCCGTCATGACCCTGGCCGCCACGTACTACGGAGCCAATGGCTGGTTGCTCGAATTCGATGATCTCCGCGTTCTGGTGGATCCCTGGTTGCGCGGCAGCCTGAGCTTCCCCCCCGGGGAGTGGCTGCTCAAAGGGGAACTGCCCTGCGAGCGCAAGGTGCCCGAGAAGCTAAACCTGCTGTTGCTCACCCAGGGGCTTGCAGACCACGCCCATCCGGACACCTTGGCGCTTCTCCCCAAGGACCTGCCCGTCATTGGATCGGCGGCGGCTGCACGGGTGGTGGAACGCCTGGGCTTCACCAGCGTGAAAGCCCTCTCCCCCGGAGAGAGCACCAACCACCAGGGCCTGCGGGTGCGCGCCAGCGCCGGTGCACCGGTGCCGATGGTGGAAAACGGTTATCTGCTCGAACATCCTGCCGGGTCGCTCTATCTCGAACCCCACGGTTTTCTCGATCCAGCCCTGGAGCCACAGGCCCTGGATGCCGTGATCACGCCGATGGTGGATCTGGGGCTGCCGGCGCTTGGAGCGTTCGTTAAAGGCTGCTCCGTGGTGCCGCAACTGGTGGAACGCTTCCAACCCACCACAGTGCTCGCCAGCACCTCCGGCGGCGACGTGCGCTTTGGCGGCGCCTTGAGTCGGGCCCTGCAAATGAAAGGATCCGTAGCCAGCACTGGAGCCCAGCTGCCGGCCAGCAGCTCCTGGACCGATCCAACACCGGGGGAACGACTGCTGCTGAAAAACTGATTTTTCTGATTAAGCTTTGTAACAACAGCTTGAGTTCGATGAAATCCACGCAAGCCAGCGATTCCTGGTTCCAAGGCGTCGCTGCCCGCGACATCCACATTGAGCAGCTCAAAAAGGCCGAACGCTTCAACGGCCGTGCCGCCATGGTCGGCATCGTGATCGGAATCATCACCGAAGGGCTCACCGGTGCCGGCATCGTTCACCAGATCGGGCTGGGTCCCCTGGTGGATGGCTATGCCGCCTGTCGCACCCAATTCCTGCCCTTCTGCTTCTGATTCGGAAGGGGGACCACCCCCCCCGATGACGAGAATGGTGCGATTCACGTTCGAATCGAATGGCTGCTGACAAGGAACTGCTGAAGGAAGTGGCCCTGGAGCTGTGGAACACCACCAAAAAGCTTCGTCCCGGCCTGCCCAAAGCGCCTCGCGCCCAGCTGGTCTTAAAAGCCCTGCTCATAATCGGTGACATGAGCGATCAGCTGGAAGCCGCCATGGTGCTTGGAGTGATTGAGGCGCAGGAACCCGACGATGAGCCCGGGCAGGGAGAAGCGGCCGGCGAAGACAAGACGGTGTCTGAAACTGATGCAAAGACCGAGCGAGAGACCCCCAGGGTTGTGCGCAAGCGCTCCAGCAGCCGCTGATCAAGACTTCCACATGACAAGCCACCCATCCCGCTCCCTCCCAGGGGATGGGTCAAGCTTTTGAAAGCGCTTCGGCGAGACGGCTTAACGCTGCAGAGCAACCACAGCCGCAGCAGCAGCAAGGGCAACGATTCCAGCCATCCAGATGGTGCCTTGGCGTTCCAACAACCACGCAGCGTTGCGAGAGATCGACAACCTGCCAGTTGCCAACAGCGCAGTGAACCCCACTAGCAGAACCACGGGAACCACAAGCGCCAAGACCAACTGCATCACAAAGTGCCTTTGAGGCCTACCTTCCAATGATGATGTGGGGGCAAATCGAGCTACGTCTCTCCGTCCGCACCACAGCCTGAATCTTGACTCTGTTGATCGTCACGGCCGGTTTCATTGGTCTGCTTTGGCTCACGCAAAGCCTGATCAGACGTGGCATGGATGACGGCAGCAATAGCTGAGGCGTCTTCATTCCGCTGAAGGGACGAACCTCGTCAGCAATGCCTGGGCTCCCCTGGGGCCTGCTCGGCTTCCGCCTTCAGGAAACGGCGATGCTGAGATGAGGCATAGCCGCTGAGGTCGATTCTGCTGACATTGCTGCCAGCCTTTCGCCACTCCCTCGGGGGAGTGCTGGATCTTCGGTTCATGGGATCGAGTTATCGGTTCTCGCGCAGTGGGCCTTCAATCAGGCTCTTTGGCGTCGCCCCACCCTTGCACACCTACCCATCCGACGCATCGAACGGATGAGTAATTGCAGCTACGGCGAGCCATTCGAATTGGACCGATACTCCGCCCAACAGCAAACGGCTTGTGACCCCTGAAGAGCAGTACGTGCAATGCATGGACGCTGCCTACGCCGCTGCTGACAAGGAGACCTGCCTGAAAATGATGCGAAGGGCAGAATGCGTCCTGCGCGGTGAATTCAGCGCCCAGCCAACAGGCGATGGCCCTGGAGAGCGAGCGTTGGCGAGCTGAAGCAAAAACCAACTAAACCCAGTGCAGCACTGCGTTTTGAGATGGGCGATACTGGGATCGAACCAGTGACAATCTCCTTGTAAGGGAGGTGCTCTACCGCTGAGCTAATCGCCCCACCAGGCAGATTCTGCCCTAACGCGTCAGCTTGGGGACGCACAGCAGCTCCGAAGGCTTGGCAACGGGTCACCGCCACGACCAGAGCATCTGGGTTCTGAGCCTCCCGCTTGGGATCGCTGTGGGCTTGGTGCTGGGCATCAAGGCAGCACTGATCGCATCAGCAAGCTGTTGGGCCGGTGGCTTGTGGCTGTCCCCTGACCTGGACACCCGCTCCAATGCGCTGCGGCGGTGGGGAGCCCTCGGCTTTCTCTGGTGGCCCTACCGCCTGCTGGTTCCCCATCGCTCGCTCTGGTCCCATGGCCCGCTGCTGGGAACAACCGCGCGCCTGGCGGTGCTGCTCACCTGGTGCCTGATCGTGACCATGGCGGTTCCAGCACTCTCACCAGCGATGCTGCTTACAACGCTCCAGCAACTGATGCGTCAGCACCCACGGGAGTTCATCGCCCTGCTTGTGGGCTTGGAGGGCAGTGCCTGGATCCACCTGATCCTCGATGGCGACCCCTGGCCCCAGGAATGGTCGAAGAAGCGACAGCGATGAGAAGGTGGGCGTTGCCCCAGTTGTTGCCCCGGCATGGCCATCACTCCTTCTGACGCCATCCAGCGACTGATCGATGTTGTGGCACAACTCAGGGATCCGACAACGGGCTGTCCCTGGGATCTGGAGCAGACCCATGCCTCGCTGGTGCCCTACGTGCTGGAAGAGGCCCACGAAGTGGCCGATGCGATCCGCCAGGGCAGCGATGCCCACATAAAGGAAGAGCTGGGGGATCTACTGCTGCAGGTGGTGCTGCATGCCCAGATCGCGCGGGAGCAGCAGCGCTTTGATCTGGAGGCGATTGCCGATGGCATCAGCGACAAACTGATCCGCCGTCACCCCCATGTATTCGGCGATGCCGACGCCAGCACCAGTGACGAAGTGCGACGCAGTTGGGAGGCCATCAAGCTCGAGGAGCAGGCCGAGGCCCTGGCGGGCTCCTCCAGCCCCCTCAGCGACCGGCTCAGTGCCAAGGTACGGGGCCTGCCGGCCCTGGCTGGAGCCATGACCATCTCCAAGAAAGCGGCCAAAGCCGGCTTCGAGTGGGATGACATGGCCGGCGTCTGGGAGAAGGTCCATGAGGAGCTGGACGAACTCAAGGAGGCGGTGGCCAGCGGCAACAAAGGCCATGCCCAGGAAGAACTGGGCGATCTGCTGTTCACCCTGGTGAATGTGGCCCGTTGGTGCCAAATCGAACCCGAAGAAGGCCTCGCCGGCACGAATCAACGCTTCCTCGACCGCTTCTCCCGCGTTGAAGCCGCCCTGGATGGAGATCTGCAGGGCCGCAGCATCAACGAATTGGAAGCCCTCTGGAAACAGGCCAAAGCGGCGATCCGAGCGGAACAGTCCTGATCATCTGGATCCAATTAATCGTCCAGGGAGGGCCGACTGCGCCGTTGACGCTTGAGATCACCACGCTTTTTCTTCGCGTCCAACCGCCGCTTCACGGCACCACGGCCTGGCCGGGTGGCCTTTCGGGCACGCGGTGCTGGCTGCAGGCCCTCCCGCAGCAGCTCCCCCATGCGATGCAGCGCCTTCTGACGGTTCTGCCATTGGGAGCGTTCTTCTGCAACCACAACCCGTAGGCAGCCCTCCACCAAACGGGTCTGGAAGTGCTCCAGCAATCGGGCGTGGCGAAATGGACCCAGACAGGAACAGTTCGCTAAATCCAAAAGCAATTCCACACGGGAATCGGTGGTGTTGACCCCCTGCCCGCCGGGGCCGGATGAGCGGCTGAACCGCCAGCGCAGCTCCCTGGACGGAATGGTCAACCGCTCGTTCACCACCAGGTCTTGCACCAGCCATCTCCTGGCTCAAGAACAACAGGATGCTCCCACCAGGTTGATGCTTCGAAGAGAGAGCACCTGCACCAACCTTGATCCCTATCGATAAAACAAAAGCCTTGATCTGACGAAAAAGGCTTTGGAGCTGCCCTCTTACACAGCAGCTCCCCAACCAAGCACATTAAACCTCCACATCTTGCGTTCGTCAATCCCAAGAGCACTACATCTGGTGTTTGGGAACAGCCCCACCGGGTCCTTAGCTGGAGAGATGCCCACCGCAGCCCATGAGCAGCTGGATTGACGAAGAACACCGCGGCGTCCGCTATGGATTGAAGGGAGAGGTGCTGGTCGAGGAGACCAGTCCGTTCCAGCGGATCAGCGTGATTCGCAGTGAGCGCTACGGGCGGGGGCTGCTCCTGGATGGCTGTTGGATGACAGCGGAGCGGCAGGAACGCCACTACCACGAGGCTTTGGTGCACCCAGCCCTGTGCAGTGCCAGCTCGATCGAGCGGATCCTGGTGATCGGAGGCGGGGACGGCGGCACCGCGCGGGAATGCCTGCGGCACCCAGGCGTCCAGCGGCTGGACATGGTGGAGATTGACGGGCGAGTGGTGGAACTCAGCCGGGAACACCTCCCCGACATCGGCGGATCCGCCTGGTCTGATCCGCGGCTCCAGCTCACGGTTGGCGATGGCATCGCCTGGACCGCGGAGGCTGACGCCCAGAGCTATGACGTCGTCTTGGTGGATGGCTCGGATCCCGCCGGACCCGCCGAAGGCCTGTTCAACCGGACCTTCTTTGAACACTGCCGGCGGCTGCTCAAGCCCGGGGGCGTGTTCGGCACGCAGAGCGAATCTCCGGAAGCCTTCCGCGATGTTCACATCGCCATGGTGCGCCTGTTACGCGAGGTGTTTGACCATGCCGACCCGCTCTATGGCTGGGTTCCGATGTATCCCAGCGGCTGGTGGAGCTGGACCTTCGCCGCCATGGGAACACCCCGCTACCGCACTCCCGAGCCCGAGCGCAGCCAGGCCATCGCCGCAGGTTGCGAGATCTGGTCACCGCGCTGGCAGCGTGGGGCCATGGACGCGATCCCCGCCTTCGTCGAACGGGAGCTGCAGCCATGACCGCACATCCGCCGAGTGGGCTGTTCGACAGTTTGTTTGACAGCGACGGAACCATTTTCATGGGATCCCGGCGCAACCCTGCCGACTGCCGCGTTGGCCTGTTTGGTGTGCCGTACGACGGCACCACCTCCTTTCGGCCTGGCACCCGCTTCGGCCCCGCCGCCATCCGAGAGGTGAGCGCTGGCCTGGAGACCTATTGCCCGCAACTCAACCTGGATCTGGAGGATCTCGACTTTGCCGATCTCGGTGCCGTTGAGATTCCCTTCGGCAACCCTGAGCCCGTTCTCACCAAGGTGAAGCAGGCAACCGAAGCCGTGCTTGGCCTGGGCCTCAGGCCACTGATGCTGGGCGGGGAGCATTCGATCAGCTCCGGCGCCGTGGAGGCTGTGGCACAACGCCACCCCGACCTGGTGCTGGTGCAGCTGGATGCCCATGCCGACCTCAGGGACAGCTGGCTGGGGGCCCGCCACAGCCATGCCTGCGCCATGCGCCGCTGTCTGGAAGTCCTTCCCAGCCAGACGCTGTTTCAACTCGCGATCCGGAGTGGCACGCGCGAGGAATTCAGCGAACTGCACGAGAGCGGCAGGCTGATGCCCAGCGTCGACGCCCTTCAACAGGCCCTCGCTCCCTTGCAGGGGAAACCCATCTATCTCACCGTCGATCTGGACTGGTTTGACCCCGCCGTTCTGCCTGGAACCGGCACACCGGAACCCGGTGGTTACAACTGGTCTGACTTCGCCAGCCTGATCGGGGTGCTTCGAGAGCATCACCTGGTGGCGGCCGATGTGGTGGAACTGGCCCCACAACTCGACACCAGTGGCATCAGCTCCGTGCTGGCCGCCAAGGTGACCCGCAGCCTGCTGCTGCTCCTGGGTGGCGATCAATAGAAGTGACGGGCATCAGCCCGCTGCTGCCGCAAACGGCTGTGCTGCTTGCTGAGCAATTGCAGCACCAGCGTTGGATGCCGATGGATAAGCGCCAGAAAATTGGAGCGGCTCAGGCGGAACAACGAAACAGGCGTCACCGCTGTGGCATCACGGCTGTGACACTCGGCGCCATCCACCAGATCCTCATAGAAAAACAATTCACCGGAACCAAAGCGAATACGGTTCAACGGACCACTGCTCAGTTCCATCCATCCCCGTTCAATCACATGGATGAACTGCACAGGCTCACCGGCACTGAAAACATTTGCGCCGGTGGGAAGGGTCAGGCGATCCACCTCAGGCTGTTCCTGGATCAGTTCCAGAGGAGTCAGCGGAGCTGAGGCGGACAAGGCAACAACCGGGGTTGGCTGCAGTATCCCGCGTTCATCCGGTGGAGGCCATCACGGAGATCAGCGTCGAGGACCAATCCGGCCTCAGCTCAAGGTGCGATCCAATTCCAGCTGGCACTCACCAACGCTGCTGCTCTGCAGCGCCGGAAGCTTGGGGGAACGGGGGGTCCAGTGGTGACAGACCATCAGATCCGCAATCTCCGCATGCACCTCCAACCGGCGCAGACGGCACCACCCCTTCGCACCTGCCGGCAGGGTGCAGTACTGACAACTGCGACAGCAGGAGCTGGTGGCCAAACAAGCGCCCCGGAAACGCGCTCAAGCTAGTGACGGTCTGCGAAACGGACCATCGACAGGGACAAATTTCCGGGTTCCCTTCCGGATCGTGAAGCCCTCCATAAGAATGCGCATCTCATCGGCCGCCCCCATGTCCCTGCAGCGCACTCCCCTGTTCGAGGCCTGCCGCAGCGCCGGGGGCCGCATGGTGCCGTTTGCCGGCTGGGAGATGCCGGTTCAGTTCAGCGGCCTGATCCAGGAACACAAAGCCGTTCGCGAAAGGGTCGGCATGTTCGACATCTCCCACATGGGAGTGTTGCGCCTCGAAGGCGCCAATCCCAAGGATGCGCTGCAACGGCTGGTCCCCAGCGACCTGCACCGCATCGGTCCCGGCGAAGCCTGCTATTCGGTTCTGCTGAACGAACGCGGCGGCATTCGCGACGACCTGATCGTTTACGACTGCGGTGCCATTGATGCCGATCGAGGTGCGCTGGTACTGGTGATCAATGCCGCCTGCGCCGACAGCGACACCGCCTGGATCCGTGAACAGATGGAACCCGCTGGCATGACGGCGACTGACATCAAAAAGGACGGAGTCCTGCTTGCTCTGCAGGGCCCTGAGGCCATGGGATTGCTGCAGGAGCTGAGCGGCGAAGACCTCAGCGGCTTGCCCCGCTTCGGCCACCGGATGCTCAACCTCAAGGGCCTGAGCCAACCGGTGTTCAGTGCTCGCACGGGCTACACCGGCGAAGACGGTGCCGAGCTGCTGCTCAACGCCGACGACGGACAGAAGCTCTGGCAGCTTTTGCTCGACCGCGGTGTCACCCCCTGCGGCCTGGGGGCACGGGACACCTTGCGGCTGGAGGCCGCCATGCACCTTTACGGCCAGGACATGAACGACAAAACCAATCCGTTCGAGGCCGGGTTGGGTTGGCTCGTGCACCTGGAAATGCCCGTGGATTTTGTGGGCCGACCGGCGCTGGAGCAGGCGGCGGAATCCGGCCCGGCCAAACGCCTGGTGGGGCTCAAGCTGCAGGGTCGTGCCATCGCCCGCCACGACTACCCCGTGATGCACAACGGAGAGACGGTGGGCATCGTCACCAGCGGCACCTGGTCACCCACCTTGGAAGAAGCGATCGCCCTGGCCTACGTGCCGCCGTCCCTCGCCAAGCTCGGCACCGAACTGAGCGTTGAGATCCGCGGCAAGGCCCAGCCGGCAACGGTCGTTCGCAAGCCCTTCTACAAACGCGCCTGAAGCTCACCGCTGCTGTGGGAAACTCGCTCTTCTCCAGTTGAGACATCCCATGCGCAGCAACGGTTGCGGCGACCTGCGCGAACAGAACATTGATCAGCAGGTGCAACTGTGCGGCTGGGTGGATCGACGCCGTGATCACGGCGGGGTGATTTTCATCGACCTGCGGGACCGCAGCGGCACGATTCAGATCACGGTGGACCCGGATCTGGGCGCCGACGCCTTCGCCGTCGCCGAGCATCTGCGCAGCGAAACCGTGCTGCAGGTTGAAGGGAAAGTCCGGGCCCGGCCCGGCGACTCCCTGAACGACAAGCTGGCGACGGGGGCCGTGGAAGTGCTCGCCAGCGGCATCACCGTGCTGAACAGCGTGAAAGGCAACCTGCCCTTCCCCGTGTCGGTGCACGACGAAGAGAACACCCGCGAAGAGCTGCGGCTGCGCCACCGCTATCTGGATCTGCGCCGCAAGCGCATGAACGACAACCTGCGCCTGCGGGCTCAGACCATCCAGGCCGCCCGTCGCTTCTTGGAGGACGCAGGCTTCATCGAGGTGGAGACCCCGGTGCTGACCCGCTCCACGCCGGAAGGCGCCCGCGATTACGTGCTGCCCAGCCGGGTCTGCGGCGGCGAATGGTTCGCCCTGCCCCAGTCCCCCCAGTTGTTCAAGCAGCTGCTGATGGTGGGCGGCATCGAGCGGTATTACCAGGTGGCCCGCTGTTTCCGCGACGAAGACCTGCGGGCCGACCGCCAGCCGGAATTCACCCAGCTGGACATCGAGATGAGCTTCATGGATCAGGAACAGATCCTGGAGCTGAACGAATCACTGATCTGCGCCATCTGGAAGGCCGTGAAGGGCATCGAACTGCCGCGGCCCTTCCCACGCATGACCTGGCATGACGCCATGGAGCGCTACGGCACCGACCGGCCCGACACCCGCTACGGCATGGAGCTCACCAAAGTGAGTGACATCGTGAAGGACATGGGCTTCAAGGTGTTCAGTGGCGCTGTGAAGTCCGGCGGCGCTGTGAAGTGCATCGCGGTGCCCGGCGGCAACGATGCGGTGAGCAACGTGCGGATCAAGCCGGGTGGTGATGTGTTCAGCGAGGCACAGAAAGCTGGTGCCGGTGGCCTGGCCTTCATCCGGGTGCGCGACGGCGGTGAGATCGACACGATCGGCGCCATCAAGGACAACCTCAGCGATGAGCAGAAGCAGGAGCTGCTCAGCCGCACCGGCGCGGAACCCGGCACCCTGCTGCTGTTCGGTGCCGGCGACACCGCCACGGTGAACAAGGCCCTCGACAGGGTGCGCCAGTACCTGGCCAAGGAGCTGGGCATGGTGAAGGCCGACCGGGACAACGACCAGTGGAACTTCCTCTGGGTGGTGGACTTCCCGATGTTCGAGTTCAACAGCGACGAGAACCGTTACGAGGCCCTGCACCACCCCTTCTGCGCGCCCAATGCGGAGGATCTCGGGAGCGATGCATCGAAGTGGGCCGAAACCCTGCCCGGAGCCCGGGCCCAGGCCTACGACCTTGTGCTCAATGGCCTTGAGCTCGGCGGCGGCTCCCTGCGCATCCATGACTCCGCCCTGCAGCGCCAGGTGTTGCAGACGGTTGGATTGCCCCTCGAGGAGGCCCAGGAGCAGTTCGGCTTCCTAATGGACGCTCTTGATGTGGGCGCACCGCCCCACGGGGGCCTGGCCTTCGGTGTGGACCGGATGGTGATGCTGCTGGCCGGAGAGGAGTCGATCCGCGACACCATTGCCTTCCCCAAGACCCAGCAGGCCCGCTGCCTGATGACCAGTGCCCCAGGGGGCGTTGCCGACAAGCAGCTGGAGGAACTGCACGTGGCCAGCACCTGGGTTGAGCCCGACCAGGAAGACTGAAGGCGGCTACTGGGCTGAGCAGATCCCAAAGGGAATCAGCGCATTTGTCGCACCGCGGCCAACGGCGAGGAACCCTGAAGTTGGACTTCACAAGGCCAGCTTTTGCCCAGCAAGCCCCGACGGACCGGGGGGACCCGTGAGCGCCGCAGCAGCGGCACAACGGATCTGCTGCGGCTTTATCTCCAGGACATCGGCCGGGTCGACCTGCTCACCAATGAGGAGGAGGTCACCCTGGCCCGTCTGGTGCAGCGCCGCGAAGCACTGCTGCTCCAGCAACGGGAGCTGGCTGAGAGCGATGCCGCCATCGGTGAACTGCACCGTCTCGAAGAACTGCAACGCCGGGAAGCCAACCAGCACAGCCACTGGCCAACCAAGCAGGAATGGGCCCGGGCGGCAGGACTGCCCTTGGCCAAGCTGCAGCAGCGGATTGACCTGGGCTATCAGGCCTGGGCTCAGCAGGCACAGCTTGAGGCCAAAGATCTGAAGCTGGCCCTCCGCAACGGGCGGCGAGCCAAAGACCACATGATTCAGGCCAACCTGCGCCTGGTGGTGGCGGTGGCCAAGAAGTACCAGCAGCGGGGCATGGAAATCCTGGACCTGGTCCAGGAAGGAACGCTCGGGCTGGAGCGGGCTGTGGAAAAGTTCGATCCCACCCGTGGTTTCCGCTTCAGCACCTACGCCTACTGGTGGATCCGCCAGGGCATCACCCGGGCCATCGCCACCCAGAGCCGCACGATCCGCTTGCCCGTTCACGTCACCGAAAAACTGAACCGGATCAAACGGGTCCAGCAGGAGATTGCAAGCAACGAAGGACGCATTGCCTCGATCGCGGATCTGGCGCGCGAATTGGGCATCAGTGAAGACACCGTGCGCCAGACCCTGGCCCGGGTGCCCCGCTCAGTGTCTCTGGACACCCGTGTCGGCCGCGAACAGGACACCCAGCTCGGAGATCTGATCGAGGACGGCCATGCCACCCCGGAACAGACCCTCACCCACGACGAACTCCACAACGATCTGGAGGATCTCCTGGATGAACTCACCAGTCGGGAGGCCGCTGTCCTGCGCCGGCGCTTCGGATTGGAGGACGACACGCCCCAGACCCTGGCCCAGATCGGGGAAGAGCTGAAACTCTCAAGGGAGCGCGTTCGTCAGATCGAAACCCGCGCCCTGCTCAAACTGCGACAACCCCAACGACGCAGCAAAGTCCGGGATTACATCCAGGGCCTGGATTCCTAAAACACCGGTTCCCCCTGGAGCCCATGACCGACGCCAGCTAATTTGAAGAGTCGCCCGGCAGGTCATGGCCAAATTCGTCTTCATCACCGGTGGTGTGGTGTCCAGCATTGGCAAGGGAATCGTGGCGGCGAGCCTCGGCCGGTTGCTGAAGTCGCGGGGCTACAACGTTTCGATTCTCAAGCTGGATCCCTACCTGAATGTGGATCCCGGGACGATGAGCCCGTTCCAGCATGGTGAGGTTTTCGTCACGGAAGACGGCGCCGAAACCGATCTCGACCTGGGCCATTACGAGCGCTTCACCGACACGGCGATGTCACGCCTGAACAGCGTGACCACCGGCTCGATCTACCAATCGGTGATCAACAAGGAGCGCCGCGGCGACTACAACGGCGGCACCGTTCAGGTGATTCCCCACATCACCGGCGAGATCCGCGAGCGCATCCACCGGGTTGCCTCCAACAGCAATGCCGATGTGGTGATCACGGAAATCGGCGGCACCGTGGGTGATATCGAATCACTGCCCTTCCTCGAAGCCATCCGTGAATTCCGGGAGGACGTGGGTCGCAACGACCTGGCCTACATCCACGTCACCCTGCTGCCCTTCATCGGCACTTCCGGCGAACTCAAAACCAAGCCCACACAACACTCGGTCAAGGAACTGCGTTCGATCGGCATCCAGCCGGATGTGCTCGTCTGCCGCAGTGATCGCGACATCAGCGACGATCTCAAGCGGAAAATCGGTGGCTTCTGCGGGGTGCCCACCCGCGCCGTGATTCCCTCCCTGGATGCCGACAGCATCTATGCCGTGCCGCTGATCCTTGAGCAGGAGGGTCTGTGCCGTGAAGTGCTGGACGTGCTGAAACTGACCGACCATGACAGCGACATGGCGGCATGGGAACAACTGGTCAACAAGCTGCGTAACCCCGGCCCGTCGGTGAAGGTTGCCCTGGTGGGCAAGTACGTGCAGCTGAACGACGCCTACCTTTCCGTCGTCGAAGCGCTGCAGCATGCCTGCATTGCCCAGGATGCCTCCCTCGACCTGCACTGGGTCTGCGCCGAACAGATTGAAGCGGACGGCGCCGATGCACTCCTGCGCGGAATGGACGCCGTCGTCGTTCCCGGTGGCTTCGGCAACCGTGGCGTCGATGGAAAAATTGCAGCGATTCGCTGGGCTCGGGAACAACGGGTGCCCTTCCTTGGGCTCTGTCTTGGGATGCAAACCGCAGTGATCGAGTGGGCTCGCAACCAGGCCGGCCTCACCGAGGCCACCAGTGCTGAATTAAACGAAAACACGCCCCATCCCGTGATTCACCTGCTGCCGGAACAGCAGGACGTGGTCGACCTGGGCGGCACGATGCGCCTGGGGGTCTACCCCTGCAGGATTGCGCCGGGAACCCTCGCCCAGAGGCTCTACGGAGACGAGGTGGTCTATGAACGCCACCGCCACCGCTACGAATTCAACAACTCCTATCGCAATCTTTTCCTGGAATCCGGATATGTGGTCAGCGGCACGTCCCCGGATGGACGCCTGGTGGAGTTGATCGAACTGAAAGGGCATCCGTTCTTCACCGCCTGCCAATACCACCCCGAATTCCTCTCCCGGCCTGGACAACCCCATCCATTGTTCCGGGGATTGATCGAAGCGGCCCAACAACGCCTTCCGGATTCACCGGCTCAGGCCCTGCGTCAACAGGGGGACATTGCGATCCCATGAACCGCATCGATGGCTGACTCCCAGCGTCTCCCGGTGGTGGAAACATTCCATTCCCTGCAGGGAGAGGGCCACCATGCCGGACGCAGTGCATTTTTCATTCGGCTCGCGGGCTGCACCGTGGGCTGTCCCTGGTGCGACACCAAGCACTCATGGCCGGCCCAAGGGCACCCTGAGCAGCCCGTCCATGCCTTGGCTGATGCCGCCCAGATGGCTGCTGAAGCCGGGGCCAGCTTCGTTGTGATAACCGGTGGAGAACCGTTGCATCACGATCTTCAGCCCCTCACCCAGGCCCTCGATGCGCGATGCGGTCTCCCCCTGCATCTGGAAACCAGCGGGGTGGATCCACTCAGCGGACGCTTCGATTGGATCACCCTCTCGCCAAAACGCCACCGCCCCCCACGGCAAGAGCTTTTGCAGGCCTGCCATGAGCTGAAAGTTGTGGTGCATGGCCCGGAAGACATCAGCTTCGCTGCAGCCATGGCGTCCAAGTGTGAGGACGACACAGAGCGGCTGCTGCAGCCGGGCTGGGAGAGCAGCATCGGAGAAGCCCTGGCTGTGGAGCATGTGCGTCAACATGCCCAATGGCGCCTCAGCCTGCAAAGCCACAAATGGCTTGGAATCCACTGAACGAGGCCGTTGAGGGCAGGGTCTGCTCCACTACGTTGAGGTTGAGCAGAATTTGATCACCTGAGCCCATGACCTCAGTGGCCGTTCTGGGCACAGGCCTCCTCGGAACGGCGATCGCAACGCGATTGCTGGGGCAGGGTCTCAACGTCCACGTCTGGAATCGCGACCCCTCCCGCACCGCCTCGCTCGTGGAGAAGGGTGCAATAGCGATCGACGATCTGGGGCAAGCCGGCAAAAACAACAGCGTCTTGATCACCGTCTTGCGTGACGGGACTGCCACTGCATCCGTGATCGGCACGATTGGGGATCTGCAGAGCTCAACGGTGGTCCCGATGGGAACCATGGGAGTGGAGGAAAGCCGCAAGCTCGCCACACAGGTTGCGGACCAAGGAGGGCGGTATCTGGAAGCCCCGGTGCTCGGCAGCAAACCACAGGCGCTGAACGGATCGCTGCTGGTGATGGCCGGCGGCGAAGAGCAGGTCTTCGAAGCACAACGGCCACTCCTCTCTCATCTCTGCCAAGAGCCCCAGCTCGTAGGCCCCGTTGGCAGCGGCGCTGCCACCAAGCTGGCCCTCAATCAGTTGATCGCCAGCCTCACCCACAGCTTCTCCCTCTCCCTGCAACTGATTCAGCAGGCCGGCGTTCCTGTGGAAACGTTCATGGCCATCCTGCGGCCGTCTGCGCTCTACGCCCCCACCTTCGATAAGAAGCTGCAACGGATGCTGGATCACAGCTACGCCGATCCCAACTTCAGCACCGCCCTGCTACGCAAAGACCTGCGCCTGTTCCTGGAGGAGGCGACCACAGCTGGGCTCCAGGATCAGGGGTTGAGCGGTTTGCTGTCCCTCCTCGAACAAGCCAAGGGCACCGAGCTGGATGAGCAGGACTACTGCGCCCTGCACGAACTCACGCTTCTGAGATGAGTCAACGCACTGCCATCGCGCTTCTCTCCGGAGGTTTGGATTCCGCCACTGCTGCGGCCCTTGCCCTTGAGCAGGGCGACCGCGTCATCGGCCTGTCCTTTGACTACGGCCAGCGCCATCGCCGCGAATTGGACGCCGCCGCTTCCGTTGCTGAGCAGCTTGGGTTGGCAGAGCATCACTGCATCAGCGTGAATCTGGCCAGCTGGGGGGGCTCAGCCCTCACCGACGCCAGCATCTCAATCCCCACCGATGGCGTGGAGGAAGGCCGCATTCCGCCCACCTATGTGCCCGGGCGCAACACCGTGTTCATCTCCATTGGCCTCAGCCTGGCTGAGGCCCGCGGAGCCGAGAGGTTGGTGCTGGGGGTGAATGCTGTCGATTACTCGGGGTATCCCGACTGCCGGCCCGACTACCTCAACGCCTTTCAGACCCTGGCCGACCTGGCCAGCAAAGCCGGTCGGGAGGGCCATGGCGCCCAACTCTGGGCACCGCTTGTGCAGTGGAGCAAGCTACGCATCGTTGAGGAAGCCCTTCGCCTGGGTGTTCCGATCGAAACAACCTGGAGTTGCTATAGCGGCGGCACGCACCCCTGCGGCGTCTGCGACAGCTGCCGCATCCGTGATGCAGCGCTCCGCGAGGCCGGCCGGCCTGACCTCTGCAGTTCAACAGCGGCATGATCCGCCCCCAACGGCTTGAACTGCCCTGGCAGGAGCCCCAAGCGCTCGCGCACCAACTGGCCCATGCCTACGGCGAAGAAGGACTGGTCTGGCTGGATGGCGACGGCAGCAACCTGGGCCGATGGGCCACCCTGGCGGTGGCACCCCAGGAGATCATCTGCTGCCGCGGTCTCCCTGGAGAGCCCGGAGCAAGCAATCCCTTCGAGGCACTGCGGGGGCTTGCCCCAGGGCATTGGTGCGGCTGGCTGAGCTATGAAGCCGCCGCCTGGGTGGAACCGGGAAACCCCTGGGCCAGCGACGGCATGGCCACGCTTTGGATCGCCCGCCACGATCCGGTGCTTCGCTTTGATCTGCAAAAGCGCAGGCTGTGGATCGAAGCCAGCAGCACGGCTGCTTTGGAACGCCTCACCCAACAACTGGCCTCCAGCCCTGAGCAGCCCAACGACGAGCCCCCATCAATCCCCCTAACGGCCTGGAGTCACCACACCACACCCGAGCAGTACGCCGCAGGAGTGCAGCGCATCCGTGATCTGATCGCTGCAGGTGATCTCTTCCAAGCCAATCTCACGGCCTGTTGCAGCACAGCTTGGCCCCAGGGAGGCAGTGCCCTCGAGCTGTTTCTCACCCTGAGGCAGGCCTGTCCTGCCCCCTTCGCAGGGCTGATCATCAGCGACCAGAACGAGGCGTTGCTGTCATCGTCTCCGGAGCGTTTTCTGCAGGTGAGTGCTGATGGAGCTGTACAAACCCGGCCGATCAAAGGCACCAGGCCGCGCCATGGCGACCCCGAACAGGATGCAAATCTCGCCGCGGAACTCGTGTGCAGCGACAAGGACCGGGCCGAGAACGTGATGATCGTCGACCTGCTGCGTAACGACCTCGGTCGTGCCTGCCAGCCGGGTTCGATTCAGGTTCCCCAACTGGTGGGTCTCGAAAGTTATGCCTCCGTACATCACCTCACCTCAGTCGTGGAGGGACAACTTCAGGCCGGATTGAGCTGGGTCGATCTTCTGGAAGCCAGTTGGCCTGGGGGGTCGATCAGCGGGGCGCCGAAACTGCGGGCCTGCCAACGTCTGCATGAGCTCGAGCCCACCAGCCGAGGGCCTTACTGCGGATCACTGCTGCGGGTTGACTGGGATGGCAGCTTCGACAGCAACATCTTGATCCGATCCTTACTGCGCCAAGGCGACACCCTGCGGGCCCATGCCGGCTGCGGAATCGTCGCCGACTCGGATCCCCTTGGCGAAGCAGAGGAGTTGATGTGGAAACTGCAGCCCTTGCTGGAGGCGCTGGCATGAGCACCGCTATCGCCTGGATCGAGGGTCAGTGGGGAACAGCAGCAAGCCTGCAGCTTCCCCTCAACGACCGCGCCCTGCTCCTGGCCGATGGCCTCTTTGAAACGGTGCTGATCCGCAACGGTGCGCCGCAACTCCTGCAGGAGCACCTGCAGCGCTGGAGCGACAGTGCAGCTCTGCTGGGCATGGACCCACCACCGCAGCGAGACGCGCTTGAGCCTCTGATTGAAGACGCGATTCAACGCAGCCAGCTGAGCGAAGCCGATGGAGCCCTGCGCCTCAACTGGAGCCGAGGCAGCTCACCTCAGCGCGGAATCGGACTGCCGGCCCCAGGGCACCACCGCTTTTGGCTCACGCTCCAGGCCACCACACCAACATTTTCAGCCGTCAGCACCATCACCAGTCGGCATGAGCGCCGCAACGCCTCCAGCCGCTTGAGCTGTTGCAAGACCTTTGCCTACGGGCAATCGATCCAAGCCCGCAGGGAAGCCCAGGACCAAGGGGCTGACGATGCTCTGCTCTTGAACACGGCTGGAGCCCTGTGCTGCGGAACAGCGGCGAATCTGCTGGTCCGGCGTCGCGGACAGTGGCTGACACCGCCCCTCAACAGCGGCTGCCTCCCGGGGGTGATGCGGGGCCGTGCACTGGCCCAGGGCATCGCGGTGGAAACCGAGCTCGCGGCCACTTTCGATGCCGACGATCAGGCCGTTCTAATCAACAGCCTCAGCTGTCGACCGATCGCATCCCACAACGGTCAGCCCATGGCGGCAACCACTGCTGCAGTGGAGCTCTGGCAATCCTTGCTGGATTGAGCCAGGGTCCAGCGATGGCCTAGATGCGAAGAATCCGGCGCACAGCCTCGTCCCAGCCATGGGCATGGGGGGCTGCCGCCAGCTGGAAACGCCCGGCAGCGATCCCGGAACGCAACTCGGGATGGGGGCCATCGGGCCCGGGCACCACAACAGCAATATCGGCCACCTCGAGCAACGGCAGATCGTTGGGGGAATCCCCCAAGGCCAAAACCTTCACCTGCTCAGCACCCAGATGTCGCTTGAGGGTGGCCAGCGCCTTGCCTTTGCTGATGTCTGGGCCCAGCAGGTGACCCATGCGGTTGCCCTTCACCACAGTCAGGCCCATCCGCTGGACCAGGGCCTCAAGCCGGCGACGCCCCTCTGCCGAAGGCGGCACAAAAGGCACGCTGCAGCAGCGCCGCTGCGCCTGGCGCAAGGCTTCACCACCAAGCCCCAACAACTGCTGCCCTTCCGCCTCACTGAGTTCATCCAACGGACGCAGGGGCTCACCCAACTCGGCCTGAAGTCGCTGCAACTGAGGTTTCAGCGCCGTCCAATCCGGACCCAACGGCAGCTCCCAGGGTTCCCCTTCCGGAGTTTCCCCATGCACGGCGCCACCGTTTTCAACGATGTAAGGGTCATGCAGCCCCGCCTCGGCGCGAAAGCCGCGCACTTCCTCGGCCGTTTTGCTGGTGCAGGGAATCACCGGAATCCGGTGCTGTTGCAGCTGATGGATCAGATCCTTGGCCGGCGACCAGTCGTAGCTGTGATCCAGCAAGGTGCCGTCGAGATCAGTCACCACCCACCACGCCGGCTCGACACTCGCGGTCATGGCTGAACCAACCAATGCACCGCATAAGGCTCTAGCGAATGCGACTGATGTGGTTCGAACACATGACCGCTCAGGCAATCGGCCCAGGGCTGGTTCAGATCACCACCCAAGCCACTGAGGCGAAAGCTGAGGCGCGCCGCCGTGATGTTGTGAACAGCCACCAGCGTTCCCCCCCCACGGGAGCGCCGCAGGATGACGCAATCACTCCGGTCCGCACTCAGAACCGTCATCGGGGCATCCGGGTGGAAGGCCGGATGAACAGCCCGTTCGGCCAGAGCCCGCCGCAGCGCCGGCAACAGCGCAGAGACATCTGAATCGGGATCCGCCAGGCGGCGCTCCAGGGCCTGAGCCGTGAACTGGGGCCGATTCAGATCCCGGCGATGGCCCGTGCGACGAAAGCGGGTCAGATCATTGGGAGCCGCCAACAACGCCGGCAGATAGAAAGCGGGGACCCCTGGCAAGGCCAGGATCAACAGTTGGGTGAGCAGGAAGCGCTCCCGTTGGAGATACGTGGGATCAATCCCCCCATCCGCCATGGCACTCCACCAACTGATGTTGATCTCGTAGGGAACCTCCTCACCGGAACTGAGCATCCTGTGGCTGACCAGTCCACCCCGTTGCTCACAGCCGATCAATAGCTGCAGCAAGCGCTTCTGGGGCATCAGGCCCTCCAACGGCCGTAAACCGATGCCGTCATGACAGGCAGTGAAATTGAGCAACCCCGTTTGCGGCGGCAAGTCGGGCCAATGACTCAGCCAGGCATTGAGCAGATCGGCCCGACCACTGACGCTGGCCTCAAGCAGCAGAGGCGGCAGGGGAAAGTTGTAAGCGAGATGCGCTTCATCACCGCTCCTCAGATAGGAGAGGTTTTCCTGCTCCGGAACATTGGTCTCGGTGACCACAACGCCATCGGGTCCCACCTGATCGAGCAGCAGCCGCAGCACCCGAACCAGTTGATGGGCCTGCGGCAGGTGAATGCATGAGGTGTGGGGTTCCTTCCAGACAAAACCCACGGCATCCAGACGGATCCAACGCACCCCATGCCGAGCCATGCGTTGCATCAGTCGGGCAAAGCCCAGCAGCACCTCCGCACTTCGCCAGTTGAGATCCACCTGATCGGGTCCAAAGGTGGTCCAGACCTGACGCGCACCAACGGGGCCCCTCAATTGCGTGAACAGATTGGAACTGCGCGGACGAACCACATCCGCCCAGCAGGCATCAGGGGCTGCCTCGAGCACACAGGAGCGGCCGGGCTTCTCATCCCGCATGAACTGCTGCACCCAGGGGTGAGAGGCCGACACGTGATTCAGAACCAGATCGGCCATCAGCCGTCGGCCCTGGGCCAAGGCGGCGAGATCATGCCAATCACCGAAACGCTGCTCAAGCGTCGTGTGGCTTGCCACCGCAAAACCGCCATCACTTGTGGATTGAAGAAACGGCAGCACATGAATCACAGCTGCGAAGGGCTGCAGATGGCGATTCACAAACGTCTTCAAGGCCTGAAGCCCAGGAAAACCCTGCTCACCAATGGTGTCGGCGTAGGTGATCAAGACCACATCGCCACCGTCCCAGCGGTCGATGTGTTCTGCCATATCGCCATCTCCTGACGATTGGCTCAAGATCTGCAGCAATTGCGACGACAACTCCTTGCCATCCCCGGAAGAATCATGCGGGTACAGATCGCCAAGCAGGGTCCGCAGCGTCTCGTCGCGCGGGGGCTGCATCACCTTCCTCCTCCAGATCTTTCAGGTATGGGGCAGGACTCTGACCTCTGTTGTTGCATCGAACACCACATGGATTTTCAGCAGGGCCTGATCAGCACCGTCCATGACTACAGCTTGGGCAATCTCGATGCGGTTGCCTTCAACCGGGAGCTGAGTCAGCGACCCACAACCCTGCTGATCCCCTGCCTGATGGAGGAATTCAGCCGCCCGGCCCTCGGCCTGATTCGCGACACACTTTCGGGCCTGAAGGGACTCAACGAACTGGTGGTGGCATTGGCAGCCACGAGCGCCGAGGACGTCAAAGCGGCGGAAAAATTTTTCGAAGGGATGCCCTTCTCCGTTCGGGTGCACTGGACCAACGGCCCCGCCGTGCGGGAGTTGCTCGAATCCGTCGGCGAACTGGGGCTCGACGTGACCGGACCACCAGGCAAGGGCTGGGCCGTCTGGCAGGGGCTCGGGGTGGCCTGCCAGAACGCTGAAGTTGTTGGCCTGTTCGATGCCGACATCAGAACCTTTGGATCGGCGTATCCAGAGCGCATGCTCCGCCCCCTGCTGGATCGGTCCCACGGCATTGCCTACGTGAAGGCGTTCTACAGCCGCCTTTCCCTCGAAACCCAAGCGCTTCAGGGCCGAGCCACCCGTCTGTTTGTTGGCCCACTGCTGGCCAGCCTGGAGCAGATTTTCGGACCTCTGCCCTACCTGTCTTACCTGCAATCCTTCCGCTATCCCCTGGCTGGTGAATTCGCCTTCACCACCGATTTGGCGATGAATCTGCGCATTCCATCGGACTGGGGGCTGGAGGTGGGCCTGCTGTCTGAGGTGTATCGCCATGTGGCCTCCAGCCGAATCGCTCAAGTGGATCTGGGGTTGTTCGACCACAAACACAAGGAGCTGGGCCAACAACCCAGCGAAGGCCTGCAGCGCATGGCGGGCGAAATTTTCGGCACGGTGTTGCGCGGCCTGATGGAACACGAAGGTTGCGTGATGTCGATGGATCAACTGCCGACCCTTGAGGTGCTGTATCGGCGGGTTGGTGAGGATCGCGTAAGGCAGTTCGGCCTTGACTCAGCCATCAATCGGTTGCCTTACGACCGCCATGGCGAAGAACTGGCGGTTCAAAACTTCGCGGGCCTGCTGCGACCCGGCCTGGCCAAACTGATGCAGGCGCCGATTGCCCATCAGCTGCCCAGCTGGTCGCGACTGCGCAGTTGCAATTCAGCCCTTCAAGCTGATCTGGCCGCAGCAGGGCAGGCAGATCGCACATCCCTGAAACGGCCGAATCACAACCCGCAACGCATCGCCTCTGAACTCGCTGCTTGAAGCCAACGCATTGAGCCTCAGCCCAGCTGCTCCCGCTCTCGCGTGATCCAAACTGTTGCAGCGCGCTGGGAATGCCACGCCTGAAGCAATTGCTTGGCCAAAACCTGCAGCTGCTGTGGATCGATTGTTGATTCGATCGCGCGATTCATCCGCTCAACATCGAATTGCTGAGAAACACTCAAACCGATTTCTTTCTCCATTCTGCAATCCCCATGATCGACAAAGCAATCATGCAAAAAGCGGCGAAAAAGAATTGTTTCAGCTGAAACGAAAGAGCCACTCTGTGCGATCTTCAAAACGCTAGTGGGAGCTTACTTCTCAAAGCCCAGAGCAAAATCGTGACGGTCGATACACAATCGACCAACTCTGTATCAACTCATCTGTATCAAATCTAAAGGCGTGCTGATTCGGTGACCAATCAAACACTCCTCTTGTCTTAAGACCACGAGATTGGCATCATTCCAGATGCTCAAGATGATTGAGTGTGTTTATCAAAACGACACCAGCCGAATGGTGATCGTGAAATGCATTGGTGCTGACCACTTCTACCGAGAGAAGGTGGTGATGCCCACAGAGGTCTTTTGGTTCGAAGCCCCCGAGGATGCGCGCCTGGAAATCTGGAAAATGTCGATGACAGGGCAGATGCTGCATGTGCGTGCCGACGTGAGCGATTACGCCATGAATGAAGAGCCTGCAACAGAATCAATCTGGGCCAGCTGAACTGACCCAGAAGAAGCCATCACGAGCGAAGATCTACACGCTCAGGAACTGATCAACAACCGTCTGGCTGAGTTCACTGGTTGAGCCACTGGCAACAATGCCGCCCCGCTGCATCGCGTAATAGCGATCAGCCTGGCGAACGAAGTGGAGATGTTGCTCCACCAGCAACACCCCGATCCCGGTGTCGGCAATGATCCGCCGAACAGCCGCTTCAATATCCTGAACAATGTTGGGCTGAATGCCCTCCGTGGGCTCATCCAACAGCAGCAACTTTGGCTTGCCAAGCAACGCACGGGCGATGGCCAATTGTTGTTGCTGACCCCCACTCAAATCACCGCCCTTACGCGGTAGAAACTCCTGAAGGATCGGAAACAGCTCATACACAAATGGATCAATGTGGCGATGCCGGGCCAATCCACCCGGCAACGCCTCCATCCCCAAAAGCAAGTTTTCTTCCACCGTGAGCTGGGGGATGATCTCGCGACCTTGCGGCACATAACCAATCCCGGCCCGAGCCCGCTGATGCGGTGCCTGACGATCCAATTGAGCACCGTCGAACGCCATGGTTCCGGAGCGGGGGCGCAACAGACCGATCAGCGATTTCAACAGGGTGGTTTTACCCACACCATTGCGGCCGATCAGACAAACCATCTCCCCCGATTTCACGCTGAGATCAACATCCCGAAGAATGTGACTTTCGCCGTAAAAGGTGTTGAGGCCTTGGATCTCCAGCAGGTTCGTCATTGGTTCTCCTCCTCAGTGGTGCCGAGATAAACCTCAATCACCCGGGGATCGGCCTGCACCTGATCCATCGTGCCCTCACAGAGGACATGGCCCTGGTGCAGCACCGTCACCGGACTTTCAAGTCGCCGTATGAATTCCATGTCGTGCTCAATCACCAGCACGGTGTGATCCCCGGCCAACGACTTGAGCAGATCCGCCGTCAGATCGGTCTCCTCATCCGTGAGCCCAGCCACCGGCTCGTCCACCAGCAACAGGTCGGGATCCTGACCCACAAGCATGGCGATCTCAAGCCACTGTTTCTGACCGTGGGACAACGACCCAGCTGCCCAATCGGCACGGTTCTGCAGATTGACGATGCTCATCAAGTGATGAACACGATCGCGCTGCTCCCCATTCAGGCCCCCCACCAGCAATGACCAAGGCTGCTTCGGCTGGCTGACCGCTAAAGCCAAGTTCTCCTGAACGCTGAGCTTCTCGAAAACACGAGGGCTCTGAAACTTGCGGCCGATGCCAAAGCGCGCGATGCGGTGCTCGCGCGTTCCCACTAGGGAGCGTCCTTTGAAGACCACATCCCCTTCCGTGGGAGCGGTCTTGCCAGTGATCACATCCAGGAACGTGGTCTTGCCGGCGCCATTCGGGCCGATCACTGCGCGCAGCTCCCCAGGCTGAAGGCTGAGGTTGAGATCGCGCAACGCCAAAAAGCCATCAAAACTGACGGTGATTTGGCGCAACTCCAATAAAGCCGTGCTCATGACTGAACCTCTTCCTGACCTTCAAGATCGAGACGTGGATAGGTCTCACTCCGACGGGCAATGCCGAATCGGTTGAGCCAGTTGCGAGGGCCATCGCCTCGGAACCAGCCAATGACGCCCTCCGGCAAGGCCGTCACCACGAGGATGAACAGGCCCCCTTGGATGAACAGCCAACTTTGGGGGAGAGCTTCGCTCACCAAACTCTTGGCGTAGTTGATAGCCACAGCGCCAAGGATCGCTCCCACGAGCGTGCCTCGACCACCCACAGCAACCCAGATCACCATCTCAATCGAGAAGGGAACGGTCATGTACTGCGGCGAAACGATGCCCGACTGAACGGTGTAAAGCGCACCACCGATGCCTGCCAAACCACCAGCGATGGCGAAGACGATCGTCTTGAAAAGGGTGGGGTTGTAACCGGCAAAGCGCAGCCGGGGTTCGTCATCGCGAATAGCGATCAAAACGTCTCCAAACCGGCCCCGCACCACCCAGCGCAGAAACAGCCAGGCCAGGATCACCACCACAGAGGTCAACCAGAAGAATCCCCGCTGCATCTCCGGGGAACCCACCATCTGGCCGAACAGCTGGGTCACATCGGTTTTAAGACCGTTGGTGCCGTTGATCAGCTTCTGCTGGCCGTTGAAGAAATTGAAGAAAACAAGCAGAGCCGCCTGGGTGAGGATCGAGAAATAGACCCCCTTGATCCGGTTACGGAACACCAGGTTGCCGAGCACGGCAGCCAGCACGGCTGGAACCAGCCAGATCGCCACCAAGGTGAACAGCGGGGAATGGAACGGCTCCCAGAAGGCGGGCAACCGATCCACGCCATACAGGCTGAAGAACTCGGGAATGCCGTTGGGCAGATCACCCGAGCTGTTGAGCTGCAGGTACATCGCCACGCCGTAGCCGCCGAGGGCAAAAAAGATGCCCTGGCCAAGGCTGAGCAAACCGGTGAAGCCCCAGATCAAGTCGATGCCCAGGGCAACGATCGCCAAAGAGAGGAAGCGACCCAACAGATTCAGCCGAAACACCGGCAAAACAGCGGGCGCGGCAACGATGGCCGCAACGATCACCACCCAAAGGATGATCAAGGGCCAACGGCGTTGTTGAAAGGCTTGGAACATCAGATCAGGCCTCCACCATGCGTCCTTTTTGCGGGAACAGACCCGCGGGACGGAATTGAAGGAACACCACGATCAGAGCGAACACCATCACCTGGGCCATGCTCGTGGTGGCGAAGAAATTCACCGCACCGGCCAGGGGGGCCGGCATATCAGGCCAGATCGTCAGCAGACGTCCAGCACCGATCAGGTCGGTGAGCAGGCCAATGGCAAAGGACGCGAGCACGGTGCCCAAGAGGTTTCCGACGCCACCGAGCACCACCACCATGAAGCAGCCCACGATGTAGGACCCGCCCACGTTGGGGCCCACCGAACCCAGCAGGGAAACAGCAACCCCCGCCACACCGGCCAAACCGGAGCCGATGCCAAAGGTGAGCACGTCAACGGTGTCGGTGGGAATGCCAAGGCAATCACTCATCGAACGGTTCTGGGTGACGGCACGAATGCGCATTCCCCACACGCTTTTGTTGAGGAACCACGTCACCCCAACCACCGCAACGATGGTGATCACGATGATCACCAGGCGCGGAACAGGAAAGGTGATATCCATGAATTCGATCCCGCCGCGCATCCATTTGGGTGCCGTCACATCCACATTGCGGGAGGTGGCCCTGGCGATGCGACTGATTTGTGAGGCCAGGCCACCGGCCAGCAGCACACCGCCCAGGGCTGAAACAGCCCAACTCCCCGCACGCACCAAGCGAGCTCGAGGTCCAGAGAGGAGAGAGGAGGGAAGCAGCAGCGGCAGGCCAAAGCCCAGCACCAGCGCAAGGATCAGGCCGGCGGCGTGGGCCAGGGCAACACTCCGCACGAACTGCTGAAGAATCAAGCTGACGCCCCAGGTCGCGAGCAGGGTCTCCAGCGGGTTGCCGTAGAGCCGGCGAATCACGGTACGTTCCAGCAGGATGCCGACCACACCGCTGACGATGAAAGCCAGGGGAAGCGCCACAAGCACGTAGGCGTTGTAAACCGGCTGCAGCGCAGGCAGCTTGAAGATCAGCTGCACCACGTAAGTGGTGTAGGCCCCAAGCATGATCAGCTCACCATGGGCGAGGTTGATCACGCCCATGAGGCCGAAGACAATGGCCAGTCCGAGGGCGGCCATCAGCAGCACCGAGCCGATGGCGACACCGTTGAACAGGCTTTCGAGAAGCAGTTGCACAGACGTGTGAAACGAAGCGTTCAATGAAACGACGAAAGGAGGAGCCCGTCACCGGGCTCCTCCCTGAAGAGCAATCAGGCTGTGATCAGAAGATCAGAGCTTGTACTTCTCGCCCTTGGCGGCGTCGGTCCAGTCGCAAGCGAAGCCCTTGGAGCTGGGCTCGAACTGGTTCCAGGCCTGAGGAGCCACGGGGCCATCGGTGGATTCGAGGATCTCGAACTGGCCGTCAGCGGTGATCTGGCCGATGCGCACGGTCTGGGAGAGGTGGTGGTTGGGCATCACCTTCACAGGTCCCTGAGGAGCGTCAAACTCGATGCCGACCAGGGCCTCACGCACCTTGTCGTCGTCGAAGCTGTTGGCCTTCTCGACAGCCTTCTTCCACAGGTAGACCATGTTGTAGGCCGACTCCTGAGGGTCAGCGACCTGGCGGTCGGCGCCGTACTTGGCCTTGAAGTCAGCAGCGAACTTCTTGGAGGCCGGGGTGTCGATCGACATCATGTAGTTCCAAGCGCCGTAGTGGCCCTCAAGGAACTCAGAACCGATGGTGCTGATCTCCTCTTCCGCGATGGAGTAGCTCATCACGTAGTAGCCGTTATCGGGGGTGATGCCGGCGTCCTGGATCTGCTTGAAGAAGGCGACGTTCTGGTCACCATTCAGGGTGTTGATGATCACACCGCCGTCAGGCAGGGCCTTCTTGATCTTGGCGATGATCGGAGCAACCTCGGTGTTGCCCAGGGGCAGGTAGTCCTCACCGACCACTTCGCCACCCAGGGACTTGAGCTGTTCCTTGGTGATGGTGTTGGAGGTGCGGGGGAAGACGTAGTCCGAACCCACGAGGAAGAAGGGCTTGCCAGCGGCAGGCGACTTCTCATACATGAACTTGGTGGCAGGCTCCGACTGCTGGTTCGGAGTGGCACCGGTGTAGAAGATGTTGTTGGAACACTCCTGACCCTCGTATTGAATCGGGTAGTAGAGGAAAGCGTTCTTCGACTCGTACACAGGCAGCATCGCCTTGCGGCTGGCGGAGGTCCAGCCACCGAAAACCACGGGCACCTGGTCCTGGTCGATCAGCTTCTTGGACTTCTCAGCGAAGGTGGGCCAATCGGAGGCACCGTCCTCGACGATGTACTCGATCTTGTACTTCTTGCCATCAACTTCAACGCCACCGGCGGCGTTGATCTCATCGATCGCCATTTTCTCGGTGTCCACCAGGGTGGACTCGGAGATGGCCATGGTGCCGGTCAGCGAGTGCAGGATGCCGACGGTGACGCTGTCGTCGTAGTCAACGTTGGCAGCCTTGTCACCGCCACCGCATGCGGTCACGGCAAGACCCAGCGAAGCCGCGGCCATGCCGGCGAAAAGGCGCTTGGAGAGAGGGGTGCTCATGGAATGAGAGGGCACTTAAAAGCTTGGACGCGCGAAACGTCCTGAAATTCGACCATCGCTACAGGTGGGGATTTGAAACGTAACAACGGGAACACTTTTGCCCTCAAAAGCTTGTGTTTTCATGATTTTGGTAGCTGTTGCAACAGGAACTCCACGACCTGCTCCAGGCCTTCGCCGCTGTGGAGATTGGTGAAACACCAAGGCCGGTCTCCCCGCATCCGCCGGGTGTCCTGTTCCATCACTGAAAGGTCGGCACCAACCTGGGGAGCCAGATCAATCTTGTTGATCACCAGCAGGTCAGAGCGGGTGATGCCAGGGCCTCCTTTACGGGGGATCTTGTCGCCGGCCGCCACATCAATCACGTAGATGCAGAGATCCACCAGTTCCGGACTGAAGCTCGCCGCCAGGTTGTCGCCGCCGCTCTCCACCAGAACAAGATCGAGATTCGGAAACTGCGTCTCCAGCTCCGCCACGGCAGCTCTGTTGATCGAGCAGTCTTCGCGGATCGCCGTGTGAGGGCAACCACCGGTCTCCACGCCACGGATCCGCTCTGGATCCAGGGCACCCGCACGGGTGAGGAACTGGGCATCCTCCTGGGTGTAGATGTCGTTGGTGACCACCGCGAGCTGGAGCTCGTCGCGCAAGCGGCGACAGAGGGCCTCCACCAGTGCGGTCTTGCCGGATCCCACAGGGCCCGCCACCCCCAGGCGCAGTTTGCTGCTCATCAGCTTCGAAACAGGCGTGAATACAGCTCAGCATGGGCAAGCTGCGCCATGCCCGCACCCACACCGCTGCTCCAGAGCTGCTTGGGATCGGCCGCCTGGAGCTGCTGCGCTTGGGAGGCAATCAGCGGCAGCAGCCGCTGTTGCAGCACCTGCGCTCGGGAGGGACCCAACGGCAGCAGCCGCACCGAGGCACTGAGCTGATTGGCAACCCAGCCGTAGAGGTACCCCTCCACCATGTCTCCCTCTGAAACCGACAAGCGCACAGCGGCCCAGGCCCAGGCCGCTGGCCAGCTCAGGGCCACAGGTTCAGGCAGGTCGTGCCCCATATCCGACATCAACTGCAGCAGCGACATCCCCATCTGACGCTGCTGCGCTCGCAACTCCGCGGCCTCGCGGGTGGCCATCAGCCAACCATCAAGATCGATCAGGCGCCCCTTGGCCGCCGCATCGGCCTGGGTGGACCACCCCAACAAAGCCTCCGCCAGAGGCCCTAATGCCGCGGCTTCCAGCCGCACCACGCCCCGTTGCAGTTCAGCCTCCAACCAAGCCTGGATGGCCTGCTCATCGGCGATGGAGCCCGCCTGAATCACCACCTCCAGCCCCTCTGAATAGCTGAAGGCACCCACGGGCAGGGCAGGGCTGACCAGTTGCAGCAACGCAAGGGACGTCATCCGTGCTGATGGCCTCCATAGGCACCGCCTTCGGGGGCAAACGGCTGCAGACAGCGGCTCACCGTCAATCCACGGCCTTCCAGCATCGTGGCGAGAACGGAATCCTCCGGCAGCAACAGCTCCTGCTCATGCAGCTCCAGGGCGACATGGCGATTGCCCAGGTGATAAGCCGCCTGCAACAGCTCCAGGGGATGCGATCCCTGCACCCGCAGCAACGCCTCCGGCGCTGCCGTCACCTCCACAACGGTCGAGCCGGACTCATCCCCCAAAAAGTCACCGGGCTGGAGAGAACCCTCACGGGGCAACTGCAGAAGCACCGGACGACCGCAGGAGGTGGTGCGACGGCCCCGCAGCACCGTGCGCTCTTCGGCCGTTAACGGCAACTGCAGAGTGGCCGTGGCACTGCTTTTCTGAAGGCGCTGCTCCAACACGACCACCGCATCCGTCACCAGCAGCTCCTCTCCAGTTCCACAACAAAAGCGTGCCGATCAATCAGCAGCAGTTTGGTGTGCATTGCTACAGAGTTGAAGCCGGTGGCGGCGGAGCGTGAGGCCATGCAACGTCTCGATCCCTGGCACGGCCGCTGCGACCTGCAGTTTTTTGCCACCAACGGCAGCACCAAACACCAGGGGGGCTGCACGGCTCCGTTCAAGCTGCTTCGCAGTGAACGCGGCGATGACGGACGCTGCGAGCTGCCGGTGCTGCACACCGCCGGAGGCCTGGTGGGCGGCGATCAACTCAGCCTGGACTTCAAGCTTGAGGCCAACAGCCGCGGCCTGATCACCAGCGTGGCGGCGCAGAAGGTTTACGGATCGATCGGCCGCAGCCGCCTGCAACCCGAGGGGTGCTTTGCCCATCAACAGGTGCGCTGCTCACTGGCCAGCGGCAGTGACTTCGAATGGCTGCCGCAGGAACTGGTGCTGTACGCCGATGCTTTGTTCGAGCAGCAGCTGACGGTGACCCTGCCGCAGGACGCCTCTTTTCTCAGCGCAGAGATCGTGCGCTTGGGCCGAACCGCCGCCGGCGAAACCCTGCAGCAGGGACGGTGGCGCTCGAGCCTCACCATTCAGCGCCTTGCAGGCAACCGCTCAACCTGGGAGCTGGCGGATCGGGTGGAGCTCGGCGGCGCCAACTTGGACAGCCCGCATGGGTTGGGAGGCGCCCCAGTATTCGGAACACTGGTTTGGGCCGCACCGATGGCCATGGGTGCCGAAACAACAGCAACCCTGCTGGAGGGAGCGCGGGCCGACCGCGAAGGCCTGACGGGCACAATGCGCTGCGGCGCCCTAAATCAGGGCCTGATCGCCCGCTATTCCGGTGAGTCAAGCCGTGATGCCCGCTTCTGGTTCAGTCGGATCTGGGAGCGAACGCGAAAGATCCGGGAGCTGGCACGGCCTCGCATCCCCAGGGTCTGGCCACTGCAGGAACAGCCTCTGCGCCGACAAGCGTCCACCGTGAACGCTTTCGAGGCCGCAGCGGAGACACACTGAAGAAGACCGAGCTTCGCCATGCATCTCAGTCCCCAGGAAAAGGACAAGCTCCTGATCGTGACCGCCGCACTGCTGGCCGAGCGGCGCTTGAACCGTGGCCTCAAGCTCAACCACCCCGAAGCGGTGGCTTTGCTCAGCTTTTTGGTGCTGGAAGGCGCCCGTGACGGCAAGAGCGTGGCGGAGCTAATGCAGGAAGGCACCACCTGGCTGCGTCAGGACCAGGTGATGGAGGGCGTGCCCGAGCTCGTCCATGAGGTGCAGATCGAGGCCGTCTTCCCCGATGGCACCAAGCTCGTCACCCTGCACGACCCGATTCGCTGAGGCAGAACCCATGGCACCTCTCATTCCAGGCGAACTGCTTCCCGAACCGGGTGAACTGGAGCTGAATGCAGGCCGGCCTTTCACCACGGTGAACGTCTCCAACAGCGGCGACCGGCCAGTACAGGTGGGCTCCCATTTCCATTTCGCCGAAGCCAATGCCGCCCTGCAGTTCGACCGGGCCGCGGCCCGCGGTCAACGGCTCGACATCCCCGCCGGCACCGCCATCCGCTTCGAACCCGGCGACAACCGCGACGTGAACCTGATTCCCTTCGCCGGTTCGCGACGCGTCATCGGCTTCAACGGCCAGATCAACGGACCCCTCGACGCCTGACCCATGCCCTACCGCATCTCCCGCCAGGCCTACGCCGAGACCTACGGACCCACCACCGGCGACAGGGTTCGCCTGGCCGACACCGATCTGATTCTGGAAGTCGAAAAGGATTACACCGTCTACGGCGATGAGGTGAAGTTCGGCGGCGGCAAGGTGATCCGCGACGGCATGGGCCAATCCCAGACCCCTCGAGCCGAGGGCGCCGTCGACACGGTGATCACCAATGCCCTGATCCTCGACTGGTGGGGCATCGTCAAAGCCGATGTCGGCCTCAAGGACGGCCGCATCGTTGGCATCGGCAAAGCCGGCAACCCCGACACCCAGGAAGGGGTGACGATCGTAGTGGGCCCAGGCACCGAAGCCATCGCTGGGGAGGGCCACATCCTCACGGCCGGTGGCATCGACACCCACATCCACTTCATCTGCCCCCAGCAGATCGAAACGGCCCTGGCCAGCGGCGTTACCACCCTGATGGGCGGCGGCACCGGACCGGCAACAGGCACCAATGCCACCACCTGCACCCCCGGCGCCTTCCACATCGGACGGATGCTCCAGGCCGCCGAAGGTTTGCCGGTGAACCTGGGCTTCTTCGGCAAAGGCAACGCCAGCACCCCGGAAGCGCTGGAAGAACAGGTGCGCGCCGGTGCCTGCGGCCTGAAGCTGCACGAAGACTGGGGCACCACGCCCGCCACCATCGATGCCTGCCTGTCTGTGGCCGATCGGATGGATGTGCAGGTGTGCATCCACACCGACACCTTGAACGAAGCCGGCTTCGTGGAAGACACGATCGCCGCCATCAAGGGACGCACCATCCACACCTTCCACACCGAAGGCGCCGGCGGCGGCCATGCCCCGGACATCATCAAGATCTGCGGCGAGGCCAACGTGCTGCCCAGCAGCACCAACCCCACCCGGCCCTACACCCGCAACACGCTCGAGGAGCACCTCGACATGCTGATGGTGTGCCACCACCTCGATCCGAAGATCCCCGAGGATGTGGCCTTCGCCGAATCGAGGATCCGGCGCGAAACGATCGCCGCCGAAGACATCCTTCACGACCTGGGCGCCTTCTCAATCATCGCCAGCGACTCGCAGGCCATGGGCCGCGTGGGCGAGGTGATCACCCGCACCTTCCAAACCGCCCACAAGATGAAGGTGCAGCGCGGTGCCCTGCCGGAAGACTCCGCTCGCAACGACAACCACCGCCTCAAGCGTTACATCGCCAAGGTGACGATCAACCCGGCGTTGGCCCACGGCATCAGCACCGAGGTGGGGTCGATCGAAACCGGCAAGCTCGCCGATCTGGTGCTTTGGAAGCCTGGCTTCTTCGGCATTCGCCCGGAACTGGTGGTGAAGGGCGGTTCGATCGTCTGGGCCCAGATGGGCGATGCCAACGCCTCGATTCCCACCCCAGGCCCGGTGCACGGCCGGCCGATGTTCGGCGCCTTCGGCAAAGCCCTCGCGCCCAGTTGTCTCACCTTCGTGAGCGAAGCGGCGATGGATGCCGACATCCAACGCCAGCTGGGGCTGGAGCGCACCTGCATGGCGGTGAAGGACACCCGCAGCGTGGGCAAGAGCGCCCTCAAGCTGAATTCAGCGCTGCCCAAGGTGAGCGTGGACCCACAGACCTATGAGGTGTTCGCCGACGGTGAGCTGCTCACCTGTGAGCCCGCCGAGGTGCTGCCCCTCGCCCAGCGCTACCTGCTGCTTTGAGCCCCACGCTGCTGGTGGTCCAACACGTGGACCACGAAGACGCCGCACTGGTGGGAGAGCTGGCGCGGCAGCGGGGCCTGACACTCGAGATCCTGAGGCCCGACCGGGGCGACCCACTGCCGGACCCCAGGGCGTGTGCCAACAGCATCGCCCTTGTGCTCGGTGGCCCGATGAGCGTGAACGATCACGACCAACCAGGCATGGACTGGTTGCAGCAGGAACTGGACTGGTTGAGGGCCTGGCACCAGCAACGCCAACCGGTGCTGGGCATCTGCCTCGGGGCGCAGCTCTTGGCTGTGGCTGCAGGGGGCAGCGTTCAAGCGCTGCAGGTGGGAGCACCACCGCAGCAACTGAAGGAACTGGGGCTCGGCGCGATCCACTGGGTCGCGAATCCCAGTGATGAGGCTCTGCTCAAAGGGCAACCCAGCAGCACTCTGGTGCTGCATTGGCATGGTGATCGCATCCACCTCCCGGCTGATGCAACCCTGCTGGGTTCTTCACTGCACTGCGCCGAACAGGTGTTTCGGATCGGAGCCCACGCCATTGGCCTGCAATGCCACCTCGAGATCGATGGCGATGCGCTGGAACGCTGGATCGCCAACGACCACGACTACGTGGTGAACGCCCTTGGAGCTGAAGGGCCCGATCGCCTGACCCAGGACTGGCGCAGGCTGGGCACCACGCTTCAGGCACAAGGCCGAAACTTCTTCAATGCTGTGCTCAATCAACTGATTGAGATCAGCCAGACCCACTAATTCCTACGCACAAAAATAAACAAAACCAAAAACTTTTCTGAAGAGGTATCAACCTGAACACCACTTCGGCGTTTGCAGGAGCTTCAATATTTCTGTAGCAACAGCTACCGATCGTTCACTTCGCATCGCGCGAAGCGCAGTTCGCCTCAGGCCATGGAACGGGGACCTGAGCTTGCTTCGAGGACCATCCAATGACAACCCTTCTCTATCGCGGGCATCAGTACCAGCAAAACAACGCCACTCAGGGCAAGCCCGGGGTGCAGCTGGTTTACCGCCGCAACGTGTACCAAGCCCGCCAGATCAACAACCACCGCACTCCGGTGCAGCTCGTTTACCGCGGCGTGGGCTACACGCGCTAGGCCAACTTCTTAATCCGTAGCAACTCGAACATTCCAGTTCCGAGGATTGAGGCGTAATAGGTCCAGCTTCAGCCAAGACGTTGGATCTCATCACCTCTCGCCTCGACCAAGGCCTCGTGCAAGTGAGTCCTTCCAGCGTGCATGGAGTGTTCTGGCTGCAGACCCACTTTCCGTCTCAGGAATGGGATGCCCTGCTGTCTGGACAAGCCGCCTTTGGCATGGATTGCATCGATGACCTGATCACCGACGCCCGTCAGGCCGGCCTGAACGTGGAGTGGGAAGCATCCGTCCCTAGCTGAACACGCCTGAATTGAATCCCTAACAAAGCCCTGCACACGGCTGTGTTGCAGGGCTTTTTTAAAAGCGTCAACGAAGCAGCAGGCTCAAGCCACCAAGCGGTTGAGCATCGGCAATTCCGACAGTTCATCCCGCCACTCCTGGGCCCAGAGAGCCTGACTGCGCTCATACACCTCCATCAACTGCTCCACGGCGCGCTCGTGGAAATCAACGCGCAGATCCAACAGCGGAAAAGCCGCTTCACCGCTCACCTGCACCGCCGCTGACGTGCAGAAGGGAGAACGATGGTCACCACCAGCCGCTTCCCCGGCCTGGAGAGCCATCATCAGGCGGCGGCCCAGTTTCAAGCTGGGGTCGCTGGTGAGAAAGGCCTGCTCCATGGCTGCCAGCACGCCCTCATCCACCAAGCAATTACCGGCAACAGACAGATCACGCTGATGGCGATGCCCTGCCCAAGGGCCGCAATCCTGTCCCGTCCAACAGGCCGTGCGACCGTCCAGGTCGATCAGGTGAAACTGACGCCGGTCTCGGTGCTGGTCATCCGTCAGCAAGCTGGCCAGAACGCTCTCGGCATCGGAACTCTGCTCAAGGCGCTCAAGACCACAAATCCCCAGATACGGATTGGTGTGGGCCTGGGTGGCGACGGCACCTACACCGGCGCGGATGTGGGGCACGGTGGATCCAACGGCCAGGTGACAGGTGGCAACAGCCACGCCAAAGCGGCCGTTGCTGGGGTCTCGAGCAAGGATCGAAAAGGTCACGGCAGCTGACGGTCGAGCCGCTGCAACGTTTCCAGCAGCACCGCGGTGCCTGCCCAGCACTGCTCGTCGCTGGTGAACTCCGCCGCGGAATGACTCAGACCACCCCGGCTGGGCACAAAAATCATGCCCATTGGCCAGCGGCGGCCGACTTCCTGGGCATCGTGGCTGGCGCGGCTGGGGAGATGGCTGTGGGACAAGCCGAGATCGGCTGCGGCCTCAGCGATCGTGGCCATCACCACCGCATCAGCAGGGGTGGGATCAACGCTGAACTGGGGGTCCACCACAATCGGGCAGCCAGTTTCAACACCGATTCGTTCCACCTGCTGCATCAACTCCTCCACCAACTGATCGAGAACAGTGGGATCCACATCCCTGAGGTCAACGGTCAGGGCGACAGCGCCAGGAACAACGTTGGCGGCATTGGGCCAGACCTCCAGTCGACCCACCGTCGCCACCGGATCTCCGGGATGACGGGAGGCCATGGCCTCGACGGCAAGAACAATCCGCGAGGCCGCCACGAGGGCGTCCTGTCGCAGCCCCATCGGTGTGGTGCCGGCGTGGTTGGCCTGGCCCTGCACATTGATGCTGAACCGTCGCTGACCAACAACTCCCTCCACGACACCAATGGCATCACCGCGTTGCTCAAGAACGCCACCCTGCTCAACATGCAACTCCAGGAAAGCGGCATAGGCCTCGTCGGAGCGTCGGGCCGAAGCCAGGGAGGGCCAATGGCCGCCGATGCGCGCCAGGTTGTCCTGAATCGGCTGGCCGTTGCTGGTGGCATAACTCTTCGGGTCATCGCAGGCCGTGCCCGCCAAGCCCTTGCAACCCACCATGGTCGACTCCTCGTCGGCAAAGGCGATCAACTCGATGCCATGCCGCAGACGCAGGCCCTGGTCTTGAAGCGCGCGGCAGGCTTCGAGACCGGCCAACACCCCCAGAGCACCGTCAAAGCGTCCACCGGTGGGAACCGTGTCGAGGTGCGACCCGGTCACCAGGGCAGGGCGGTGGGGATCGAGGCCTTCCAGACGTCCGATCAAGTTGCCAGCGGCATCAACACGCACCTGCATGCCGAGCTGCTGCATCCAGTGGGCCAGCAACTCACGGCCCTGCACATCCTCGGGCGAGAACCCGCGTCGACAGACGCTGCCATCGGGCTTGGCACCAATACTGGCCAGCTGCTCAATCGTTCCGATCAGCCGGTCACGATTCGGACGTGCGACAACTTTGCTTGGCTCGATCCCAGTAGGGGTGGTCGGAGAAGCCGAGATGAGCGTGGGCAATGCCGTGACCTTCGTTTCAAACGGAGGTCAATAGTCACCTGAAAGACCGCGGAACCTTGTAGCTAGCGCAACGATTTAATCCTGACCAAAGAATTCAAACGGGCATCAGCACACGCCAGCCCAGTCGGTCCGCCTCGCGGCGGGCCAACGCGGGCACGTCTTCCGCCACAAACATGCGGTGCAGCATCTGCACACCCAGCAGGTGATTGATCACCGCATCCATCTGCACACGCTCAGCATCGGTGGTGGCCGGGTCCTCATGACGGGCAAACAAGGCGCGCACACCGGCTTTGCTCAACAAACCAGCGGCATCGATCGCCTCATCACTGAGGTAGTCGTCGGCGAGCTGCTTCATCTGCTCCCATTTCTCAGGCTCGGTGTGGGCTGGCGGGGCCATGAAGGCGAACTTCTCACGCCGGTACAGCACCTCCGGCAACAGGCCAGCCATGGCTTCCCGCAGCACGTATTTCTCGGTTTTCCCCTTGATCCGCAATTCGGGCGGCACCTGCACCGCCACCGCAGCCAGATGGTGATCGAGGAAGGCAGGTCGCGCCTCCATGGAATTGGCCATGTCGACCCGATCGCCACCCCAGGTGAGGATCTGGCCCTCCAGCATGGTCTTGATCCAGACGTACTGGGCCTTGTCCAGGGCATGGCGCCCGTCCAGTTGATCCGCATCCAGTTGCGCGGCAATCGCCTTGCCCGGTGAGTAACCCTTCAGGGCTTCGGCATGGGACTGCGCCAGAAGCTCCGGCACCAAGGGCGCGCAGGCCAGCCACGGCTGAAGGCAGCTGGGGGTGAAGCCAACCACCGCATCAAGATCGGGGTCATCCACCTGATTTTCAGCCAACATCGCCCCTTTCACCAGGGCATTGGACCGCTGCAACAGGCTTTCCCAGCTGGCGCGCTCCTCCTGCGGCAGGTCATCCAGACCATGGAGAAACATGTCGCGGCGAAAGGCGGGATAGCCACCGAACAGCTCGTCTGA
Source organism: Synechococcus sp. N26 (assembly GCF_900473975.1). Lineage (NCBI taxonomy): Bacteria > Bacillati > Cyanobacteriota > Cyanophyceae > Synechococcales > Synechococcaceae > Synechococcus > Synechococcus sp. N26. The sequence continues at coordinate 187,207 of NZ_UCNM01000002.1, forward strand.
GCCTTCGCCAGTCATCACCACCTTGTAATCCACATCATTGACATGGCGGCTCATCAAGAACTTGGCCACCGCCAGGGTGTTGTAGATCGTTCGCTCCGCATGCCAGATGGTGCGCTCCATGTGGCCATAGAGCTCCTGACCCGAGAGACGCATCAGATCCTGTTCAGCGCCGGTGGCTTCGGCCATCTCGCGGGCAATCGGCGACTCGTCGTAACGGGCATCGTCAAATCCGATCGTGAACGCCTTCACCGGTGCCTGGCTCACGGCTGAGGCCAAGCCGAGGATCGAACAGCTGTCGATGCCGCCGGAGAGGTAACAACCCACCGGGACGTCGGCCACCATGCGCAGTTCAACGGCCTCCAGCAATGCCGCACGAACGGCAGCGATGTGGTCGGCTTCGGTTCGCTTGGGGTCCCGCTCGTCCTTGCGCGGAAAGTCGACGTCCCAGTAGGTCGACTCCGACACCTCCAGATGCCCATTCACCCGTTGCACCTTCAGCACATGGCCGGGCTTCACCTGATGCACCCCGGCGAAGGCAGTGGTCCCGGGAACCATGGTCTGCATCAACTGGTGGAACAGACCCTCCGAGGTAAAACGTCGCTCCACCGCCGGATGGGCGAACAGCACCTTCAATTCGGAACCGAACACCAGACCCTCAGGCGTCATCGCCCAGTACTGCGGTTTGATGCCGAAGCGGTCCCGCACCAGGTAAAGACAGTCTTCGGACCGATCAAACAAGGCAAAGGCGAACTCACCGCGCAACAGAGGCAGGGTCGCCTCCAAACCCTGGCGTTGGTACAGCCGCAGCAGGATCTCGGAATCGCTCTTGCTGCTGAAGCGCACCCCCTGGGAGGTGAGATCAGCCCTGATCCGCTGGAAGTCGTAGAACTCACCGTTGTGGGCCATCAGCACCTCACCGTCATCGGTGAGGAAGGGCTGCCGGGCCCGTGACTCATTCAAGTCAATGATCGAAAGGCGGGCATGGCAGAAGCCGACGCCGGCCTGATCGAGCACCTCAACACCGAAGCCATCGGGCCCGCGATGGGCCTGAATCGCCGCCATGTTGACCAGCAGCTGGCGATCCACCGTCTGCTGACGGTCGGCATTGAAAACACCCCCGATTCCACACATCAGTCCACCTCAGATCACATCCATCACGCGTTCGGCTCGATCCACCATGCAGGTGAGCAGGGCCATCCGCAGGAACACGGCCCCCCTGGCCTGGCTGAAATACCAGTTGTGGGGCGTGTCATCCAAGCAGGTGCTGAGTTCCGCTCCCCGCGCCAAGGGATGGAGCACGATCGCTTCCGGTTTGAACGGCATGTCGCGGGTGAGGCGGAATCCTCCGCCGTGTACTTCATAGGAGTCGCCGACCCAGGCAATGGCATTGATATAAACGACATCCAAGTCGGGCACTTCAGCCTGAAGATCCGTGCTGGAGCGCACCTTCATCCCACAAGCTTCAAGCTCCTCCAATTGTCCTGGGTCGAACAGCGGCTGATCCGGCTCCAACTCGGGGGCGTGAATCACCACCACCTCGTCCACGGTCTGCGGGAATTTGGCCAGGATCCTCAACAGGGAGCGAACCGTTCGCATCCGCGAAGGGATTCCGACGATCCCAATGCGAATCCGATCAGCGGGTGCCACTTCAGCTTCAGCAAGCTTGGGGCGCCACTTGAAGATCGTGTACAGATCGGCCATCGCCTGGGTGGGATGTTCATCGATCCCATTTCCAGCGTTGATGATCGGGATCCGAAGGGTTGACGTCATCGCGTAGACGGCACCGGGATCGCTATCCCGAAGCACCACACAATCGCCGTAGTTGTTGAACATATGGGCGACATCTTCGAGAGACTCGCCCTTGGCGATCCCTGTGGTGGCCCTGTCGGTGATGTTGATGGAGGTACCGCCGAGTCGGTGCCAGGCACTGTCAAAGGACAGCCGGGTGCGCGTGCTTGGTTCGTAAAACGCGTTGATCAGAATCTTGCCGGTGAGTGGCGTGTTGTGACGGCAATAGCGATCTGGATTGCTCTCAAACTTCGCCGCCAGGCGAAACACCTGCAACAAAACCTCGGGGCGAAACGGTTGGATCGACACCACGTGCTGATCCACCAAATCCTTCAAAGGCTCAACGTCTTCGGCAATGGCAGCCAGCAGCTCCTGGGGTTGGTTCTGCCCGTAGACATCGGGCCCCATCGGCTCAAACCGAATCTGAACCAAAGACGCGTCCACAACTGCTGTTTTGGCCTGTGCCATAGCGGGATCGGATCAACACTCTGTTTGCCAAACCGAGTGCTAAAGCCAGGAACTACATCTTTTACCGGTAACAACAACCACACTGCTGCGTCCACGAAGAAGCAGCTTCTTAAGCAAAGATCCGGAAAGGATTGTGCTGGGGTGGACGGCCAAAGGAGACATCACCAAACCCGGCCATTGCGCCACTCCACCCACCAGATCAGCAGCAACACGAGCACCGACAGCACCAGGGCGAACTGACTGGCCACCAGCAGAGCCTGAAAGCCCGACAGACCAACAAGGCCGGCCATCAAAGGAAGCGTTTGAATCATCCCTCCTCCTGCAACAAGGTGAAGTCGAAGCGTTCCGGCCAGAAGCGACTGCCCATCAGCATCACAATCGCCGACACGGCCGCCGAAAACACAGCAGCGCAGTAAGGCGCGATCAGCACATAGGCGAGCAGGCCCACAACGCTGCCGGCGAGCATGGCCGCAATGGCAGCCGTGCGGTTGGCCGTGCGCCAGTAGAGCCCACACGCCACAGGCCAAACCGTGGAGGCCACCAGGGCACCCGTGAAGAACAGCACCGACGCCAGCGAATCCAGCCGTGGCCAAGACAGCGCCAGGGTGACGACGGCCAGTCCCACCACCATCAGCCGCGCCGCCTGCTTGAGCTGCAGGTCGCTGGCCTGAGGCCGCAACAGGCGGAAGTACACATCCTCCGCCAACAGATCGGCGGTGGATGCCAACAGGGAATCGAGGGTGGAGGTGAGCGAGGCAAACACCACCACAAACACCAAGGCCGCCCCACCCGCCCCGAGCAGATCGGCCGCCATCACAGGAAAGACCATGTTCACCTGCTCAAGGGGCAACTCACGGGCCAGGGCCACCAGGCCAATGGAGCCCGTCACCATCGGCACGCTCATCCAGGCGATGCCCCCCAAAACAAAAGAGGTCATCACCACCGAGCGCCGACTGGCGAACACCCGGGACCACCAGATGTTGTTGTGAAACACCTCGCCCATCGAAAAGAGGGCGGAATTCCAGGCGATCAACAAGCCCGCCGGCAGCAGCAGATCAAGCCGATCGGGATGCCGGGCCAGCAATGAGGCATGCACCTCGGGCATCGGGAATTGACGGAAGGCGAGCACCGCCACCACCGCCAGCAGCAGCATGATCAACAGCGACTGGATGAAATCGGTGCCGATCACGGCCCGCATTCCGCCGAACAGGGTGTAGACGGTGGCAACACCAATTACCACCACCATTCCCACGTGGTAATTGAAGCCTGAAAGGGCCTGCAGCAGCAGGCCAGCACCCATCGCCTGGGTCATCAGAAAGCCCAGGGTGTAGATCGCGGTGATCAGCATGAACACCCACCAGGCCAAGCGTCCGTAGCGCAATCGGATGAAGTCGCCACTGGTGCGACCGTTGGGCATCAACTGCTTGATCCGGGAGGCCAGGGGGGCGAACAGAATCAGGCCAAGCCCGGCCAGGGCATAGCTGAACATGCCCCAGAGGCCAGTTTTGTAGCCGAATTCAGGAGCGAGCAGGGTGGTGTTGCCGGTGACCCAGGAGGCCATCAACGTGGCCGTGCTCAAGGCCAGCCCGATGTTGCGCCCCGCCAGCATGTAGTCGTCGGCATTGCCTTGACCACGCCGGCCCCAGGCAATCCCCAGCGCCACCCAGAGAACAGAGAACAGCACCACCAACGCCCAGGCGATCCCGGGCTGAAGGAAGGGAACCGAGTCAGCGGACATCCGTCGACCCCCTGCGGTTCCAATACAGGTGTCCGCGCAGAATCATCACCACCGTCGCCGCAGTCACAACGGCACCAAGGGCAAAGATCAGTCGCGCCCAGAGCAATTCATCCAAGGCGAAGAGCGTTTGAACTCAAAAAACAGATAAGCAAAGGAGGCAGCCTGCCCTGGCCCTGTGCCCTCGATTCAGGTGCCTACGGATACCCAAACAACAGGCGATCAGCGTCCTCTTGCCTGAAATTGCGGAATGTGTAGCAACCACCACCCGAAGTGGAGTGGGGCGACGCCTTGGATACATCTCGCTTGTGCGATCAGGATGTTCACCGACTACAAACCGACGGTCGGCTTCGACGAATATTTCTGCGGTGAAACGGCAAGGCCGCGTGACGAACTGGCCACGTTGCTCACATCACTCGGGCAGATGGGATTGCCCGAGCTCAACCGCAGCCATGCCTCGGCCAGTCAGCTGCTGCGTCGCCTCGGCGCCACATTCCGCCTCAACGATTCCGGGCTCAAAGGCAGCGAACGAATCCTCCCCTTCGATCCCTTGCCCCGGCTGATTGGCCGCAGCGACTGGATGACCCTGGAGCGGGGATTGCTGCAACGCCTGGAAGCCATCGACTGCTTCCTCGCCGACATCTATGGCCCCCAGCAGATTCTCAACGACGGTGTCATCCCGAGGGAAGACGTTGAAAGTTCCTCCGGTTGGCGACCTCAGATGCAGGGCATCAGCCTGCCCCTCAACCGCTGGTGCCACATCTCCGGGCTCGACCTGATCCGCGACGGCCATGGCACCTGGCGGGTGCTGGAAGACAACCTGCGCTGCCCATCCGGTGTGGCCTACTTCCTCGAGAACCGTCGGGTGATGAAACGGTTGTTCCCTGGCCTGTTCGAAGGCCGTGCCGTTCAACCGATCGACGCCTATCCCTCCCATCTGCTGCGCACCCTTCAGGACCTGGCGCCCTGGAGTGACACCCCCCGCGTGGCGATCCTGACGCCCGGGGTGTTCAACAGCGCCTATTTCGAGCACAGCTATCTGGCTCAGCAGATGGGCATTCCTCTGGTGGAGGGACGCGACCTGGTGTGCGAAGACGGCCGGGTGTGGATGCGCAGCACCAACGGCCTCAAGCCCGTGGATGTGATCTACCGCAGGATCGACGACGATTTTCTCGATCCCACCGTGTTCCGCCAGGACTCGATGCTGGGGGTGCCGGGCCTGATCGACGTGCTGCGTCAAGGACGGGTCGCCATCGCCAACGCCCCGGGCACCGGCGTCGCCGACGACAAGCTGATCTACGCCCACGTGCCGGCGATGATCCGTTACTACCTCGATGAGGAGCCGATCATCGAGAACGTTCCCACCTATCTCTGTGCCCGACCGGACGACCAGCGCTACGTGCTCGAACACCTCGAGCAGCTGGTGGTGAAGTCGGTGGCGGAAGCCGGGGGCTACGGAATGCTGATCGGCCCCCAGGCCAGCCGAACGGAGCTGGCGGACTTCGATACAAAGATCCGTTCGAATCCCCGCAACTTCATCGCGCAGCCCACGCTGCAACTCTCCACCGTGCCGTCCCTCAGTGACGGTGAGCTCTACCCCTGCCACGTGGATCTGCGCCCCTACGTGCTGCGCGGCGCAAGCAGCTGGGTAAGTCCAGGGGGGCTGACGCGCGTGGCCCTGAAGCGCGGCTCGCTCGTGGTGAATTCGTCCCAAGGCGGCGGCTGCAAGGACACCTGGATCGTCGACAACCAACGGATGGCGGCACCGCAACCCCAGGAGGCGGTGCCGTGCTGAGCCGCGTTGCCGATTCGCTCTACTGGATCAACCGCTATCTGGAACGCGCCGAAAACATCTCGCGATTTCTGGAAGTGAGTGAAGCGATGGCACTGGACTGTCCTCCGGGCAGCGCCGAACCGTGGCTGCCGCTGGTGGAGGTGACGGGGGATCGCCACCGCTTCGATAGGGCCTACCCCGATGCCACGCCCAAACAGGTGGTGCACTTCCTGCTGCGGGACCGCAGCAATCCCAACAGCATCGTGAGCTGCATTGCGGTGGCGCGGGAGAACGCACGCCAGATCCGGGATGTGATCACCACGGAGATGTGGGAACAGATCAATGATCTGCACTGGAGCCTGCAGGACGACGAAGACATCTGGCGGGAACCGGTGCAGGAACAACTGCGGATCATCCGCCGCGGCTGCCAGCTCGTGTACGGGATCACCGACACCACCCTGAGCCGTGATTTGAGCTGGCTGTTCAGCCAGCTGGGACGTCTGATCGAACGCGCCGACAAAACCTCGCGCATCCTCGACGTCAAATACTTCCTGCTGCTGCCCTCCCCTGAGGAGGTGGGCGGCGTGCTGGATGAACTGCAGTGGATCACCCTGCTGCGCACAGCGGGCGCTTATCAGATGTACCGCCAGAGCATTCAGCACGCGATAAGCCCTGCCTCGGTGGCCCGCTTTTTGCTGCTGGATCCCAGCTTTCCTCGATCGGTGCGGTACTGCCTGCAGGGCATCAGCGACACCTTGCAACAGATCCAGCAGCTCCCGAGCCAAGACACGCCGGATGACCTCGACTGTTTGCGCGGACAGCTCCTGGCCCGCTGGAGCTACGTGCGGATCGACAACCTGATTGAAGCCGGTCTACATGAAGCCATTGATCAGCTTCAGCAGGACCTCAACCAACTCCACAACCTGATCCAGACCCGCTACTTCACCAGCGCCGACCTCCGTTCCATCCCCACCGATCCCGCATGCGCGCTCTCATCGTTCACCGCCTGACGTATCGGTATGACGCCCCGGTGTTCCTCGGGGAACATCGCCTTTGTCTGAGGCCTCGAGGGCAGGGGTTTCAGACCCTGCTGGAGCACCAACTCAACGTGCTGCCGGAACCGGAGCAACGTCGGGAACTGGTGGCCGCCAGCGGCGATGAAATCCAACGGCTCCGCTTTCTCGGCAGCACTGATGAACTGATCTTTGAGGCCCGCAGCCTGGTGGAGACCCGACCGGCAACCCCGCTGGAGAGCTGCTTCAACGGACTGGAACCACCCCTGCCCTACCCACGCGGCCAGCTCAACAGCGATCTGCAGGGCGCCCTGGAGGGCTGGTTGCCCAACGGCCAACACGAACCCTCGGCCATCGACCTCACCCAAGAAGCCCTGATGGGCAGCAACCAGCAGACCCTGGCCTTTCTGAAGCAACTGATTGAACTGATTCAAGAGCGGGTGAAATACACCCAACGCCATGTGGGACCCGCCTGGCCGGCGGGCCGAACCCTGCGCGAACGGATCGGCTCCTGCCGTGATCTGGCCATGCTGATGGTGGCCTGCTGCCGCGTGGTGGGTCTTCCGGCCCGATTTGTGAGCGGCTATCAACTGCAGGAACCTCCCCCGAAGGAGTACGACCTGCATGCCTGGACAGAGGTTTACCTGCCGGGGGCGGGCTGGCGGGGCTTTGACCCCAGTGCCGGGATAGAAGTCAACGAGCGCTATGTGGTGCTGGCCACCTCCTCCAAGCCAGAACTCACCGCAGCCGTGAGCGGCAGCTTCAACGGTCCGGCAGGAACAAACAGTGAACTGAACTGGCAGATTCAGATCAGCGAGGACGCCTCCGCATCTGAAACCCCCTCACGCAACCTGGTTCAGGCCGCCTGAAGCAACGGTTCCACACCGTGCAACTGGGGCTTCGGCGCTGAGCTGTGGGTGGCTGCCATCAAGGCCGGGATCTCGGCGCTGTTGTAGACGCGGAATTCCCTCACCAGAGAAGCGCCCTCCTCACGAACCGCCTGGTTCAGAACGACGGAACCATCGGGATCGGAGATCGAGCGGTGGAAAGTGCCAGGAGGGATGCGAAGGATGTCACCACCGCTCTCAAGCCGAACGATGTGGAACGGCTGTTCCCAGGCCAGGTTCACCAGAAAGAAGGTTCTGCCGCCGCTTGCCGCGAGCAGATTGTCTTCTTGATGAGGATGGAGATAGAACTGCCAGGCTCCGCTCTCCGGATCGTTGGGGGGCGACACGGCGGGGCCGCTGTGAATCACCAGGTCGCGCGCGTTCGAGGTGTTCACGGTGACGTCGAAAAAACGAACCGACGGAGTGTCGCGGAAGCGCTCGTAGGCCAGCAGTTCAAACATGTCGATGGACCCTTCGGGATCCTTCAGCTGCCCCGTTGTACCGAGGGCATCAGGCAAAAACGGTGACGGTCACGACGGTTCAGCCCCCCAAATACGCCATTTCCGCATGGGTTGACGCAACGGCGGCTGGATCACGCTCCTCGCTGTAGCGGTCTTGACGCCGCTGCCAGAGCTGGCGCATGGCCTGCTCAAGCTGACGCTCCGAGGCGAGCGCGGGCTTGAGATCGGTGCCTTCAGCAGAAAACAAACAGGTGAACGCCTGCCCATCGGCAGTGACACGCAAGCGGTTGCAATCCCCGCAGAACGGCTCACTGATGGAGGCGATCACACCGATGGAACCGGCGCTATCGCCATAACGCCAACGCCGGGCCGTCCCACCCCGCGGGCGACCCAAAGGCTCCAGGGGCCAACGGGCATGAATGTGCTCCACCATCTGCGCCGCCGGCAGCACCTGATCCAGCGTCCACTGGTTGCGGTTGCCCACATCCATGTATTCGATCAAACGCAGCTCGATCCCCTGCTGCCGGGCCAAACCGGCCAAGGGCAACAGTTGATCGTCATTGATCCCCCGTTGGATCACGGCATTGAGCTTGAGCTCGCCGCATGAGGGATCAAAGCCAGCGGCGCAGGCCGCCGCGATACCGTCCTGCACCTGGCGCACCAGGCGGTCTCCAGCCACGGCACCACCCTTGAGACCAGCCATGCGCGCCGCTGCCTCCCCTTCCGCCGCATCCAGGCTGATCGTGATGCGATCCAGCCCTGCGGCACGCAACGCCCGCGCCATCGGTTCCGACAACAGCACCCCGTTGCTGGTGAGCGCCACGGCCTGCAAACCAGCGATCGGATCCGAACGATCCCGCCGGGCCTGGGCCACCGCCTCCAACAACGGCAACAAGCGCCGGCTCAACAACGGCTCTCCACCGGTGAGCCGCAGCGTTTGTGCCCCCAGGCGCGTGGCCACACGAATCACGCGCATCTGCTGCTCCAGCGTGAGCAGGCCAGGGGGCTCCTCCAGATCCGGACAGCAGTACGGACAGGCGAGATTGCAACGGGCCGTGAGCGACAACCGCAACACCCCGATGGGCCGGTTGAGGCGGTCTGCGAGCGGCAACGACGTGCTCATCCCTCCAACGCTGCCAGATCTGCAGGGCAATTGGCATTCACCAACGCCTCTTGAGGCAAGCGCACCGCCTGATGGGGAACGCAGGTCAACCAATCCATCCAGCGCAACTCTCCGCGTTGCAGTTGCTGATCAAGGCAGGAGCGGAAGGGAGAACCGGAGGGGATCACCGCCAGCAACGGCTGCAGCCGTTGCCCGTCATGGGCCACCGCTGCTTGATCGGGGGCACGATTCCAGGCTGCGATCAGCTGCCGGACAACGGCGGTGCGCAAACGGGGCATGTCCACCGGCAGCACCAACAAAGCCTCCCCAGGCCGAGACGGCAACAGCCTGGCCAGCGCCTGCAGAGGACCATTCCAGGGAGGGGGCTCCAGCAGCAAGGAACATCCCGGCCGGTGGGCCAGCAGCTCTGCATGGGCGGCATGACGACTCAACACCTGCACCGGATAACCGAGGGGCAACAGCTGGTCGACCAGGGCCGTGAGCCAGACACCACCGGAGGGGTGCGGCAAGAGGGCCTTGTCACGCCCCATGCGACGGCTGCTTCCGCCACTGAGCACACAAACCCGCAAGCCTTGGTTCACATCGTCGACCAACAATCTGCACCAGCAAAGTCCAACAACCCACAAAAGTTGCAACCGCTACCAAACCGCTGCGGCACAAGATCACCTGATCCGATCAATCAGCCCCATTGATGTTTGCCTGGAAACACAAAAACACAAATTGGTAACCAATCCGACCAAACACGGGCCCGACGAATTGATTAACTGCGCGGGTTAAACGGATTCTCTTTTCGACCGTTTTGCCATCCCCGGGCACCTTTCCTTTTGAAGCCCGAGGTTCCTTCTCTTCTCCTCAATGCTTGGCGACCTTTGGTCGTTCCAGGGCAGGTACCGAACCCTTCACCTGACCTGGATCGCCTTCTTCCTGACCTTCGTGGTCTGGTTCAACCTGGCCCCTCTGGCCACCACCGTGAAAGCGGACCTGGGTCTGACCGTTGGTCAGATCCGCACAGTGGCCATCTGCAACGTGGCCCTCACCATTCCGGCGCGCGTGCTGATCGGCATGCTGCTGGACAAATTCGGACCCCGGATCACCTACTCCTCGATCCTGGTGTTCTCGGCGATTCCCTGCCTGCTGTTTGCGTCCGCTCAGGACTTCAACCAGCTGGTGGTGGCCCGTCTGCTGCTCTCCATCGTTGGCGCCGGCTTTGTGATCGGCATCCGCATGGTGGCTGAGTGGTTCCCGCCCAAGGAAATCGGCCTGGCAGAAGGCATCTATGGCGGCTGGGGCAACTTCGGCTCCGCCTTCTCCGCCCTCACCATGGTGGCCCTCGCTGGCTTCCTCTCCTTCTCCGGCGGTTTCGAACTGCCCACCGGCGCAGTTCTGAACTGGCGCGGTGCAATCGCTCTGACCGGCATCGTCTCCGCCGTCTACGGCTGCTTCTACTTCTTCAACGTCACCGACACCCCCCCCGGCAAGACGTATCAGCGCCCTGCGAAAACCGCAGGTCTGGAAGTCACCTCGATGCGCGACTTCTGGGGTCTGCTGGGCATGAACGTGCCCTTCGCAGCCATCCTCTGCGTGCTCTGCTGGCGCCTGACCAAGGTGGGCTTCCTCACCGCAAGCACCTACCCCCTGGCCCTCGGCGCCGTCGCAGTCTGGTTTGCATTCCAGACCTGGGGAATCATCCGCACCAACCGCGACCTGATCCTCGGCAACAAGGTTTATCCCAAGGAAGATCGCTATGAGTTCCGCCAGGTGGCGATCCTCGAGCTCACCTACATCGTGAACTTCGGCTCCGAACTGGCCGTGGTTTCGATGCTGCCCACCTTCTTTGAAACCACCTTCGATCTGCCGAAGGCCACCGCCGGAATCCTGGCGTCCTGCTTCGCTTTCGTGAACCTGGTCGCCCGTCCTGCTGGCGGTCTGATCTCCGACCGCGTCGGCAGCCGCAAGAACACCATGGGCTTCCTCACCGCCGGACTCGGCGTGGGCTACCTGGTGATGAGCATGATCAAGCCCGGCACCTTCACCGGTACCACCGGCATTGCCGTTGCCGTGGTGATCACCATGCTCGCCTCCTTCTTCGTGCAGTCCGGTGAAGGCGCCACCTTCGCGCTGGTGCCCCTGGTGAAGCGTCGCGTCACCGGTCAGGTGGCCGGCCTGGTGGGTGCCTACGGCAACGTTGGCGCTGTGACCTACCTGACCATCTTCAGCCTCCTGCCGATGTGGATGGGCGGCGGCGGCGAGCCCACCCCCGAGGTGATCGCGGCTTCCAACAGTGCCTTCTTCCAGATCCTGGGCGTGGCCGGTCTGATCGTGGCCTTCTTCTGCTTCTTCTTCCTGAAGGAGCCCAAGGGATCCTTCGCAGACCTGCACGAAGGCGAAACCGCCTGATCCATCTCCTTCCGCAGCACCCTGTCGCTGCATAACGACCCGGAGCTTCGGCTCCGGGTTTTGTTCTTTTTTTGGTTCCTACATGACCAACCCACGCCGCAGCGTGCGCAGCCAGTGCCCCTACTGCGGCGTGGGTTGTGGCCTGGAGCTTTTGCCTCCTGCCGTGAAGGGTGAGGCCGTGAAACGGGATGCCGAGGGCAACCCGATGTGGACCGCCCGCGGCGACCGCGAACACCCCTCCAGCCTTGGCCAGGTCTGCATCAAGGGCGCGACCGTCGGCGAAACCCTGGCCCCAGGCCGCCTGCGCCAACCCCTGTTCCGCCCGACCCTGGAGGACGACTTCGCGCCGATCAGCTGGGACGACGCCCTGAACAAAATCACCGGCCAGATCCAGGCGAGCGTGGCCCGGCGTGGCAACGCCGATGGCATTGCCATGTATGGCTCCGGTCAGTTCCACACCGAGGATTACTACCTCGCCCAGAAGCTGCTCAAAGGCGCCCTGGGCACCAATAATTTCGACGCCAACTCGCGGCTGTGCATGAGCTCAGCGGTGGCGGGCTACACCCGCAGCCTGGGCTCCGATGGTCCCCCCTGCAGCTATGAGGACCTCGACCACTGCACAGTGGCGTTTCTGATCGGCACCAACACGGCCGAATGCCACCCGGTGCTGTTCCAGCGGCTGCTGAAGCGGAAACGCAAAAACCCTGGCAGCGTGAAGATCGTGGTGGTGGATCCACGCCGCACCGACACCGCCAAGGCCGCCGATATCCACCTTCCGATTGCACCGGGCAGCGACCTGGCCATGCTGCACGGCATTGCCCACCTGGTGCTGCGCGAAAACGGCCAGGATCCGGCCTTCATCGACGACCACACCGAGAATTACGACGCCTTTTTTGACGTCGCCGCCCGCTGGACCCCAAGACGGGTGGCCCTGTTCTGCAACATCCCCGAAAAACGCCTGCGGGAAGTGGCGGCTCTGTTCCACCGGCGCGAGAAGGTGCTCAGCCTCTGGTCGATGGGGGTGAACCAACGCCGTGAAGGAACGGCCGTGGTGCAGGGGTTGATCAATCTGCATCTGCTCACCGGCCAGATCGGCAAGCAAGGAGCGGGCCCGTTTTCCCTCACCGGCCAACCCAACGCCATGGGCGGACGTGAAGCCGGAGGCCTGGCCCACCTGCTGCCGGGCTACCGCCTAGTGGCCAACGCCGAACACCGCGCCGAAGTGGAGCAGGCCTGGCAGCTGCCGGCAGGACGAATCAACGCCAAGCCCGGATTGGCAGCCTGGCAGCAGATCGAAGCCATGGAACAGGAGGCGCTGGATCTGTGGTGGGTGGCCGCCACCAACCCCCTGGTGAGCCTCCCGGATCTCGACCGGGTGAAGTCAGCCATGCAGAAGTGCCCGCTGGTGGTGGTGAGCGAGGCCTACGCCGACTCGGAAACGTCCCACTACGCCCATCTGCTGTTGCCCGCAGCCCAGTGGAGCGAGAAGGCCGGCGCCATGACCAATTCCGAACGACGGGTCACCTACTGCCCGGCCTACCGGCGTCGTTTCGGCGAGAGCCGTCCCGACTGGGAGGTGTTTGCCGAGGTGGGCCGGCGACTGGGCTACAGCGAACAGTTCAACTTCGAATCAGCAGCTGAGGTGTACGCCGAATTCACGGCTCTCACCCAGGGCAGGCTTTGCGATGTGAGCGGCCTCAGCCATGAACTGCTGGAAGGCGAAGGACCGCAGCAATGGCCCTATCCCAGCGGCAGCACCCCCACCACAGAGGCCAAACGCCTCTACGCAGACCATCAATTCGCCACCCCCAACAAACGCGCCCGCTTCAGCACCGATCAACCGCTGGGACTGGCGGAACCCCCCTGCGACACCTATCCGTTGGTGCTGACGGTGGGTCGCTACCTGGGCCAGTGGCACACGATGACCCGAACCGGCAAGGTGGAACGGCTGATGAAACAGCATCCCGAGCCGCTGCTGGAGATTCACCCCGGTGACGCGCAGGAGTTGAAACTGCGCAACGGTGAACTGGCGGCGATCAGCTCACGCCGCGGCCACCTCACCGCCACGGTGAAAGTCACCGATCGCATCCGGCGTGGGTCGGTCTTCCTGCCGATGCACTGGGGATTCACCCAGGAGAAGGCCTGCGAAGCCAACACCCTCATGCACGACGAGGCCTGCCCGGTGTCAAAGCAGCCTGAACTCAAGGCCTGCGCGGTGATCGTGGCTCCCGCCGTCTCGGTGGTGAAGCCCGTTGAACAGCAGAAAGGACGATTAGAGGCCCTGCGCCGGCTGCTCACACCAGCACTTCGCTGAAGGCTGCCTCAAGGTTGTGGTGGTCGTGCCCAGGCCGAACCAACTTGCACAAGGCAAAGCGATCCAGCTCACTGAGCTGGGTCCACTGCTCCAGGGTCAGCGCCACACCCCGCACTGTGGCCGCCTCCTGCACCACAGCGGGCAGCTCCGCCTGCTGTTGCCAGAGGGCACCACTCACCGGTGGCAGATCCTTGGCCATGCCATCGGCCATGGAACGCGTGCAATCGCGCAGGTGTTGGCGCAGCTGCTCGAGAGCATCGGCCCCATCCGGCCAATCCACCAGGGCTTGACGTTGCTCCTGGGAAAGTTCAAGCCAGTGGTTGAGCTTCAACTTCACCCCACACAGATCCAATTTGCGTCGCACACAAAGAGGGATGCAGCGCCAGTTGCCGATGAAATCCTGTTCAAAGGCAAAGCAATGGCTGGCGGAATTACGACGGCTGGACATCAACCAAAGCCTTGATCGGTGTCAATGATGACAACGGAAGACCACGGAAACAGAGATGTTTAACCCGATACAAATGTTGGTCAGTGCGCTTCGCCCTCTCCCTCGGAATGCTGCTGGGAATGTCCCATGGATGGGTCACGGCTGATGCACTCCAACAGCAGCCCATGCAGGGCTTTGATCCCATAGAAACTGTTAATTCCGCTACACAATTCAACCCATTTAGTAGTCGTTCACACCAATTTTTTCCATACTGAAGCTCTGTCCAAAGAGTTTCTGCCGTGACCAGCAGCATCTCGTCCGCTTCCGGCCGCAGCCCCATCACCCTGGCCGCCGGCTTCCTGGGTGCCTTCATCGTTGGTTCCCTCGCCGTGCAACTGGTGCGCAGCCAGTCGGCTTCCGTTCAGGCCGGTGCCGCTGGCGTGGAGCCGGTGATCGCCGGTCCTGCCGCTCTCTGGGCTCCCTTGGCCGATCGCGACATCGCCAGTGCCACCACAGGCGCAACAGCCCAACCCACTGCTGCCATCCAGCCCGCCGTTGAGCCTGTTTTGGGCTCCGAAGCCACCCTCTGGTCTGCCTTCGGCGAGCGCTGATCGCACTACCCACGTGGCACATCCCACCAGCCGGCCCGCATAAGGTGCCGGCATGGGGATTCAGCGCCGTCACTTCCTCCAGCAAACGGGCGGTCTGGCCTTGGCCGCCCTGATGCAAGCGCGCCCCGTTGAGGCAGCAGAGGAGGGGTTCTGCAGCCCGAATGATCCACTCGAGGCCCTGATGGCGGGGAACCGCCGATTTGCCGAGGCCTGGCGCCAGGGCAAACAAGACGACGGAACGACACCCCGAACGGCGGGTGCTGACCCGCGCTGCTTCAACTCCCCCAGGGCATTGGCCACCAGCCAACATCCCTGGGCCACCGTGCTCACCTGCTCTGATTCACGGGTGTCGCCGAGCTGGGTGTTCGACACCACGCCTGGCGAGCTGTTCGTGATCCGCAACGCCGGCAACACCGCCTTCACCGAAGCCATTGCCTCGGTTGAATACAGCGTCAGCGTTCTCAAGACGCCACTGTTGATGGTGATGGGACACAGCGGCTGCGGAGCCGTGACGGCGGCGATGGACACCAACCCGCTGACCCCCTCCCTGGACCGACTGATCCAACCCATCCGGGAGAACATCAACGGCAGCAGCGATCTCGAGGACGCCGTGAGGCGCAACGCCCTCGCCAGCGCCTCCACCTTGATTCAACGCAGCGCCGTTCTGGCTGAGGCCAAAGCCAGCGGTGCGCTGAAACTGGTGGTGGGTTGTTTCCAACTCAGCAGCGGTGTTGTGAGCTTGATCGAATGACGCAAGACCTGAGTCATCTGAACCAGCAAGGCGAGGTTCACATGGTGGACGTGGGGGACCGGCCGACCACCCACCGCGAAGCCCATGCCCGTGGCGCCATTCGCATGGACGCCTCAACCCTCGGCCTGATCCAGCGGGGCGAGACACCGAAAGGAGATCTTCTGGCGGTCGCCCGGGTGGCAGCGATCCAGGCCGCCAAACGCACCTGGGAGCTGATTCCCCTGTGCCATCCGCTGCCACTCAGTGGCATGGATGTGTCGATCGACGCCGACGCCTCCCTGCCTGGCCTGGTGGTCCACTGCCGTTGCCGCACCACAGGTCAGACCGGGGTGGAAATGGAAGCGATGACGGCTGTGTCCGTGGGGCTGCTGACCCTTTACGACATGCTCAAGGCGGTTGATCCAGCCATGACGATCGAGGCGATCCAGCTGGAGTTCAAGGAAGGAGGGCGGAACGGTGTCTGGAAACGCTGAGCCCTACGGACGCGAAGGGCTACCCCTCGAAGAGGCACGTCGACGGGTTCTGGCGGCGCTTCAGCCGATCACAGCCAGCAACACAGTGCCGCTGCAGCAGGCCCTCGGCCGGGTGAGCGCTGCGGATGTGCTGGCCAGCGCGGCAGTTCCGGGGTTCCGGGCCTCGATCATGGACGGCTACGCCCTGGGGCAGAGCCACCAGCCCAAACCTGGGGACACCTGGCAGCTGACGGGACGCTCCGCTGCCGGCCAGCCGTTCAACGGAAGCCTGGCCAGCGGCGATGCAATCCGCATCCTCACCGGCGCTCCACTGCCGGACGGTGCCGGCTGGGTGCTGCCCCAGGAGCTGATCAGCGTGGACGGCACCAACCTCCAACTGGTGAAAGAGGCGTCGGATCGTCCCTGGATTCGCCCCGAGGATGAGGAATGCAGACCGGGAGACCTGCTGCTGGCCGCTGGAGAGCGCCTCGGTGCGGCCGATCTCGCACGCCTCGCCGGCTGCGGCATTGCCGACCTAACCATTGCTCAGCAACCCCGCATCGGGCTGCTGATCAGCGGGGACGAGCTGGTGCCACCCGGAACAGCGCGGCAACCCGGTGCCATCTGGGAGAGCAACGGCACGCTGCTGGAGACGATGCTCCGGGCCCTCGGGCAATCGGTGACCCAGCGACGGGTGGTGGCCGATCAACCCGACGCCCTGCGCCAGGCCCTGCTGGATCTGGCCCATGACTGCGACGTGGTGGTGAGCACCGGCGGCGTCTCCGCTGGCGACACCGATTGGATCCGACCGCTGGTGGCGGAGATGGGTGCCGTGGACTTCTGGAAACTGTTCCTACGCCCGGGGCGCCCCTTTGCCTTCGGCAGCATCGGTGAGGGCGTGCCGTTTTTCGGACTGCCGGGCAATCCCGTGGCGGCGGCGGTGACCGCCCTGCAACTGCTCTGGCCCGCCCTGCAGGTTCTGGAGGGCCAGAGCGAACCGGAACTGTTCCCCCGGGTGATGGTGGAACTGGCCGACCCGTTGTCCCGCCGACCGGGACGGCCGGAATTAGCTCGGGCCCGCCTCGACACCAACGCCGCAGGAACGCTGCTGGCACGGGTGGATGGCTCGCAGGCCTCGTCCAGGATCGGTTCCCTGCAACAGGCCGATCTGCTGCTGGAACTGCCAGCGGAAGCCGGCCCGCTCGAAAGCGGCACCCGTCTCTGGGCCCAGCTGATTCGTCAGCGGATTTTCTGAGCCGTATCAGGCTGAAAGCAGCGGCGCTCCCAGGCCATGAGCTGGCCGGATGAATCGAAATGGATGCTGATCTGCTGAAACAGGTCAGCGCCGAGACGGCCACCGATCTCGAGGCTGAAGGGCGCACTGGGGAGCTCACTGGGCACCGAGAACACCAAGCCGTCGGGCATCACAGCTGAGCAGTCGTTGTGCAACAGCTGGCTTGGATCGAACACCAGCGGAGTGGCGTCCTCCGCCTGGCCGTTCACCCCCGCCTGCGGTCTGAGCATCTGCCGCTCGCCACTCCATCCCTGCACCGGCGCCAGCAGGGCCTCGGGTGTCCCGCATGCGGGACGGTCGGATTCGGCATCGGTGCTGTTCAAGCAACGGAAACCCACCGCCCCAACACGCTGCAAACGCCAGCCGCCGTCAAGCGGTTCCCAGAGCAGCACCAGCATCGAGCGGGAACGACCGCAGAACAGGTTGATCTCATGGCCGAAGCGGGGGCGATCGGGATCAAACCCCCGGCTGGACTGACCGCCCGCCCCGGGAAACTGCCAGCAGCCTCCGCCGGCGTTGTAGGTGTCTCGACTTATCGGGTAGGTGGCCTTACCCCCGGGGGCAAAAGCCAGACCCGATCCATCCCACACCCCGTGGTCGTCATCGGAAAAGGAAATCGCGTAGGTGGTGGGGTCGATCCGACGGGTCGGATGCTGCAGATCCAGCCGACCGCTGCCGTCCCGCTCAAACCAAGAACCACAGCCTTGCCAATGGCCCGCAAAATTGCGGCGGTTGAGGGTCCATTGATCAGTCATGTCCGTGACGGCATGGAACGGTCGATCTCCTTAGGGTCGCCCGAGCAGCCATCCCCGCCATGGACCTGACGATCGTTGGCTGCGGCTACGTGGGGCTCGCTCTGGCGGAGCGGCTGCAACCAAGACGCCCCCAGCTGAAGCTGACGCTGACCACCACCAGCAGCGAACGGCTGGAGCAACTCAGCCCCATGGCCGATCGGGTGGAGCTCTGCGACGCCACAGACCCCGTGCAATTGCGGAACGCCCTGCGGCAGAGCAGCAGCGCCGTGTTCTGCCTCGGGCCTAAGGGAGATCGCCAAGTGGATGCCAACGGCTACCGCCGCACCTTCGTCGACAGCTTCCATTGCCTGACGTCGCTGTTGCCACAACTGCCGAAACTGCGGCAGATCGTCTACACGGGCAGTTGCTCGGTGTACGGCGATGCCGCGGGGGACTGGGTGGATGAGCAAACGCCTCCCGCGCCAGGCCGCGGCCATGGCGATGTTCTGCTGGAAAGCGAACGACTGCTCAGCGGCATCAGCGGCCGGCGGGTGTGCATCCTGCGCCTCGGGGCGCTCTATGGCCCTGGCCGCGATCTCGACCGACGCCTGCGCGGGCTCGCCGGACAGGAACGCCCTGGCAGCGGAGCGACCTACAGCAACTGGCTGCATGTGGCGGATGCCGCCGGTGCCCTGGAAGCAGCTCTCGATGCTGAATGGGCCGGTCTGGTGAATGTGGTCAACGACGAGCCGATTCGGCTGCGGGACCTGGTGGAGCGCAGCCTGCAGCGCCAGGGTCTGGCCCCCGTGCGCTGGCTTGGGCAGGACGAACCGGGTTCAGGGGGCCGGCGGATCCGCAACAACCGGCTCAAACAGCTGGGCTACCAGCTGCAGCACCCACGCCTTGATCAGAGTGGCGTGTTGGCCTCCAGCCAGGTGCCCTGACCAGCGCACCACTCCCGCTTCCAGAACGGGGCCTGGTGCTTGAGTTGCTCCAACAAGGCGGCCGAGCAGCGCTGCGCCGCCCCACGACGATCGGCCTGCACCGCCACCAGCACGATCGGCTCACCGGGGGTGAGCTTGCCCACCCGATGCAGCACCAGAATCGGCCCCGTCCGGTGCTCCTGCTGCAGGCGCTGCGCCATGGCCGTGATCTGACGTTCGCAAAGGCCGGGGAAGTGCTCCAGCTCAAGTACCTCAAGAGGCCGGCCATCCATCGTGGAGGGACGCACCCGACCCATGAAGATCGCCGCGGCCGCGGCATCCCCGCTCCAAAGCGCCAGTTGCTGCCAAGGATCAAAGGGATCCGGGCACACCTCCACACGGCAATCAGTCACGCTTCACCCCCCCGTGAACGGTGGAAGAAAGGCCAGCTCATCACCGGCCTGCAACGGCTGATCGGCACCGACCAACTCCTGGTTCACCGCAATGCTGATGCCCTCCAGCGGACCAAGATCCAACTGATTCCAGACCTCACGAGCCGTCGAGACGCCTGGTGTGAAGGGAAAGGAACGATCGGCCCAACCGGCGCGTTCTCGCAGGGAAGCGAACAGCAGCACCTTCAGCACCACGTCCATGGCAGCTGGAGTGGTTCTAGCGTCCGAGGGCTCCGCCGCTGTGCCATGGGCCTCTCCATCGCCCTGCTCACCATCTCCGACACACGCACCCTGGCGGACGACAGCAGCGGAGATCAACTGCAGCGCAGCCTTGAAGACGCGGGGCATCGCCTTCAGGAGCGACAACTCTGCCCGGATGATCGCTATCAAATCCGCCGTGAACTGAGCCGCTGGATCGCCGATCCTGCGGTTGATGTGGTGATCACCAGCGGCGGAACCGGGCTCACCGGCCGCGATGGCACCCCCGAAGCGGTGGCACCGCTGCTGGACAAAACCATCGAAGGATTCGGTGAACTGTTCCGTGTGCTTTCCTTCGAGAGCATCGGCACCAGCACCCTGCAAAGCCGCTGCCACGCCGGCGTGGCCAACGGCACATTCGTGTTTGTGCTGCCGGGATCTCTGGATGCGGTGACCACCGCTTGGAACCGGCTCATCCGGGCTCAACTCGATGCCGACACCCGACCGTGCAACCTGGCCCAGCTCCGGGCTCGCTTGAAGGAATAGAGCGGAACGAGCGGAGCAATTCAGAACGGAATCGGCATCGTGACCGCTGCCGGTGTGGGCCTACAGGCCTCAACTTGCTGATCAATCACCTCACCCACCACAACGATCGAGGGTGACTTGAAGGCTTCGGCTCGGCATTGATCGGCAACGTCAACCAAGGTGGCTTTGAGGCAGCGTTGCCCCGCCACCGTGCCCTGCTGGATCACCGCCACGGGGGTTGTCGCAGCCAAACCGCCCGCCATCAGCTCCTCTGCGATCCGGGGCAGGTTATGCAGCCCCATGTAGATCACCAATCCGTCACTGGCCGCAGCCAGGGCACGCCAATCCACGGAAGGACGGCGCTTGTCGATTTCCTCATGACCGGTGACGAAGGTCACCGATGACCCCGCCCGCCGGTGGGTGACGGGAATTCCGGCGTAGGCAGGGGCAGCAATGCCAGCGGTGACACCAGGCACCACCTGAACAGGAATGTTTCGCTCCGCCAGGTAAGCGGCTTCTTCCCCTCCACGGCCAAACAGGAAGGGATCACCCCCCTTCAAGCGCACCACGGTGCTGTGCTTCTGGGCCATTTCAACCAGCACTGCATTGGTGCTTGGTTGGGGCACCGAGTGATGTCCGCGACGCTTGCCGACAAAACGGCGTTCGCATGTTGCCGGCACAAGATCCAGCACTTCCTCGGGCACCAGCGAGTCGTACACCAGGGCATCGCACTGGCTCAACAGCCGATGCGCCTTCAGCGTGAGCAACTCGGGATCGCCGGGACCGGCTCCCACCAGATAAACGGTTCCGGTTTGTTCAGCGGTGGTCACGGCAGAGAAACAAGCAGATCGATCAGGGCCTGACGGGTGGGGGGATGCTCCAACAGCGGAGGCAATCCACCAGCTTCGCTCAACGCATCCGTCATGCGGTTGGGCGCAAGGGTTAGTGGAAGTGGCCGAGCCCTGGGGTGGCGCTGCTGGAACTCGGGCCAGGCATCAAAGGGAACCAACGGCAAAGCAAGGCGAGACGCCAGCATCGCGAGGAAGCGATCCGCCACCCCCGGGCGCAAGGGGTGGTGCACCAGCACGGCATCAGCGCGCTCAGACGACGGAAGTGCTGAGAGCACAGCGTTCCACCACGTGGTCCAAGAGCCCAGAAAGGGCAGCAGACGCACACTGGCTCCGGCACCACGAAGCCTGTTGCGAATCGCCGGCACATCCGTGCGGGCGTGCGCCCCAGGCAGCAGCAGCAACGGAACGATCCAAGAGGATTGGGGAAGCGCCGATACGGGTTGTTCAGCCGTCAGCACCTCCAACTGCACGGGCGCTGAGCGCCGCTGAGCCAGAAGCTCTGGCAGAGAGGCCAAACACTCAGGAACAACACCGCCACTGCGGCCATGCACCACCAGATGCAACCCTTGCCTCCCCCCATCGGAAGCGTCATTCCGTAGCAATGGCCACGGATTGATGACCATGCCGGCTGATGTCATCGGGTTGTTGTGAACGTTGGATGAGTCATGGCGCCCCGCCGTCGTTTTGATCGTGCCCCATTGGACAGCCGCTCCTACCGGGAGCCGTTGGACGGACGGATTGAGCGGTACGACTTCCGAGACGACCGGTACGACGCCCGGGACGACCGGTACGACGTCCGAGAAGACACTTACAGCCGGGGGTACAACGCCAGGGAGGCTCGTTACGACCGGTACGACCGAAGCTTCGACCGCCCCACCGGACCCTCCGAACTCGACCAAGACTTCGCTGCGATGAAGCGGGTTTGGCAGATGCTGCGGGCCGGAGCGGTGCGCATGGTTGGCGAAATTGGACGCCAATACTGAGGCGGAAACAAGTTGCCTTTTACGGCCTCGCGGGAACCGTCAGATGTAGCCGGTTTTACAAATCCGAGAGGACAAAGCCCCTGGCATTGACCAACACCAAAAGTGTTTTCTTTGTTACGGACCAGGGTCACCGTCGCAGTGTTTATTCAGTCAACCCAACGCTCCCCTTCGTTTTGAAGCGTTGCCGGTCTTCGGGCCATCTCGATTGATTCGCGCCTCGTCTCTGAGCAATCAATCCGCCCACTCGTTAATCGACTTATGACCATTAGCTCTCCCTCCAGGCCTTACCTGGATGGCAAGAAGCTCAACAAGATCGAGCAGAACAAGGCGGCCAAAGATGGCCTGTTGGTCGGCAGCGAAATCGAAAAATTCGCCGAGCTCGGCTGGGAGCAGGTGGATGAAACCGACCTTCAGTTGCGTTTGAAGTGGTACGGCATGTTCTGGCGTCCGAAAACGCCAGGCAAATTCATGCTGCGCCTGCGGGTGCCCAATGGCGTGCTGACGGCCGATCAGCTGCGGGTGGTTGGCTCCATCGTTGAGCGCTACGGCGAAAACGGCAGCTGCGACATCACCACCCGTCAGAACCTGCAACTGCGCGGCGTGCTGCTGGGCGACCTGCCTGAAATCCTTAAGCGTTTGAAGGAAGCCGGCCTGAGCACGATCCAATCCGGCTTCGACAACCCCCGCAACGTCACCGGCAACCCCATCGCCGGCATCGATCCCAACGAGATCGTCGACACGCGGCCCTACACCACCGAGCTGCAGAACTTCCTCACCAACAACTGCCAGGGCAACCCGGAGTATTCGAACCTGCCCCGCAAGTGGAACACCGCCGTTGCCGGTGCGAAAGACAATTTTCTGCTTCACAACGACATCGTTTTCCACCCCGTGGAACGGGACGGGGTGATGGGATTCGGCGTCTGGATCGGCGGGGTTCTGTCATCTCAAATGAACGCCTATGCCGTTCCCTTGAACGCCTGGGTGAAGCCAGAGGAAATCTGCAAGATGACTGATGCCGTGATCCGGCTCTGGCGTGACAACGGTGAGCGCGACAAGCGCCCCAAAGGCCGCTTCCGCCTTTACCTGGATCAATTGGGCCACGACGTGTTCCGCAGCCAGGTGGAAGAACTCTTCGGTCCGTTGACCCCCGACCCGGGCTCTGTTTTCAACACCACGCCCCGCTCCCACTACGGCTTCCATCCTCAGAAACAGGAAGGGCTCTCCTTCGCCGGTCTGCACGTTCCGGTGGGTCGCCTGACCGCCCAGGATCTGCAGGATCTCGCAACCGCCAGCCTCAACTACGGCAGTGGTGAAGTGCGTCTCACCGAAGATCAGAACGTCATCCTCGTTGGCCTTCCCAACGACAAGCTCGACGCCCTGAAGGCAGACGCCCTGGTGCAACGCTTCCCGCTGGAGCCCGGTCACATCTCCGCAGGAACGGTGTCCTGCACCGGCAACACCTACTGCGGTTTCGCCCTCACCAACACCAAAGACCAAGCCCTGGAAGCAGCCAAGGAACTCGACCAAGAGCTCAATCTTCCTGAAGAGCTGAAGATCCACTGGACCGGTTGCCCCAACACCTGCGGCCAGGCCTACATGGGTGCCATCGGCCTCACCGGCACCAAGGCCAAAAACAGTGAAGGCGTGATGGGAGAGGGCTACACGATGACCATCGGTGGTTCCCAAGGCGCCAACCCGAGCATCGGCGAAATCCACCGCAAGGCGATCCCGGCCGATGAGATCAAGACCGCTCTCAAAGAGGTGTTGATCGAGAAGTTCGGGGCCACCCCGAAGGCCTGATCGCTGTGGTTGCCGTGACGCTTCCTTTTGAAGTCACGGCTCCCCGCATCGACCACTTCCCCTCACCGTCATGGCCAACCGCAACGACGTGTTCTCTCGTTTCGTCAACTGGCTCAGCGCCAGTGGTCGCGACGGAGCCGCCATCAACCGTCAGGGCGGCAGCCCTGATCTGTTCTCCCGCCTGATGAACCGCATCAGCGGCTGACATCAAAACCTTCGTCCAACTCTCAATCTCATCTGATGGACTACGTCCTACCCAATGAGCTTGTCGACGGCATGATTGCCGCCGGCGGCAAAAAATCAACGGTCAGCGTGAAGAACCTGCTGATCCGTGGCTTTTACTCCGGAGCCATCCTTGGACTGGCAGTGATCCTGGCCCTCACCGTGGGCATCACCGTCAAAGCCCCCTTCGTGGGCTCGCTGCTGTTCCCCTTCGGCTTCGCCAGCATCGTGCTGTTCGGCATGGAGCTTGTGACCGGCAACTTCGCCCTGCTGCCGATGGCCACATGGGCCGGCAAGAGCACCTGGGGTGCCACGTTCCGCAACTGGGTCTGGGTGTGGATCGGCAACTGGATCGGCACCGCCGTTGTGGCCGTGATCATGGCCATCAGCCTCACCAGCGGCACCATGGATGGCGCTGCTGACAACGTCGGCCCGCCGATCTGGGATGCCGTGGCCCAAAAGATCATGGCCCTCAATCAAATCAACGTTGAGAAGAAGTACGAGGCCCTGGGAAGCATGGGCTTCTTCCTCGCTTTCTTGCGCGGACTGGTGGCCAACTGGTTGGTTTGCCTGGGCGTGACCATGGCTCTGGTGAGCAAGAGCGTTCCCGGCAAGATCCTGGCCTGCTGGCTTCCGATCACCGCCTTCCAATCGATGGGCATGGAGCACATCGTGGTGAACCAGTTCCTCCACACCGCTGGCCCGATCCTCGGTTCAGGCGTCCCCTTCACCAAGGTGATCTTCTGGAACTTCCTGCCTGTCACCCTCGGCAACATCGTGGGCGGCATGGTGTTCATCGGCATGCTCTTCTACAGCACCCATCGCACTCCGATGGATAACGTGCTGCCCACCGAGCACGATGAAAAGCTGGAGCGTGAGCTCGCTGCTGAACTGGGTGCCCGCTGATCCATCCATGAACGACGAAGCCGTTCTCTGGGAACGGCTCGCCCGATCTCGACGTGCTCCTTTGGAGCCCGCTTGGCTGGGGGAGGTCTACTCCCCCAGCCTTTCTGTTGATCTGCGGCGAGCCCTCTGCGAAAAACTGGGGATGCAGGCCGAGCGCGGCTGGCCCGTGATCCAAGACCTCCTCGCCAATCACGGGGTTCTGCCCGATTTGGTGATGGCGGCAGGGCTCTGCCACCAGAGCGAAGCCCGCGATTGGTTGTTGGCTCAACTCGAGCAAACCTCAGACGATGAGGACGCCAACCTGATGGTGGTTCAGGCTCTCGCCTGCTGGGGTGCCGAAGTTCCCGAATCGGTGGTGGTGAATTGCCTGCATCACCCGGGCCAACTGCACCGACTTGCCGGTCTTCAACTGCTCAGCTTCCGATCCCATTGCCTCGACGACGGTGAACTGCTGCAGTTCTGCCAAGAGGTTTTGAATGATTTTCGCGATCCAGTCGTTGTGGCCGCCATTCGGGTTCTGCAACGCCGCGATGGCGTGTTGATCAGCGAAAAGCTGGCAGAGCTGTGTCGCAGCGGTTCCCTGCCTGTTGCCGAGGCCGCCTTCCGCGCGCTCGGTTGCATCGCCACACCTTCCAGTCAGCGCTGCCTGCTGGAGTTAAGCCAGGAGCTGAATGACGACGTTCGGCGGAAAATGGCCAGCACCCAACTGAGCCAACAATTCCGCCAATAAAAAACCCCGCACTTGCGGGGCTTAATGTCTTCAATCAAGACACTTGAATGTTCACCACTTTTTGTAAGGCAGGAACTTGCCGCACATGGTGATTTTGACGCGATCACCTTTGGGATCCTCCACTTTGTCGACATCAAGCGTGAAGTCGATTGCGCTCATGATGCCGTCACCAAAATGCTCCTGAATCACATCCTTCAGGGGCATGCCATAGACCTGCATGATCTCGTAGAAACGATAGATCAAGGGATCAGTGGGGATCACTGGATCGAGGCTTCCCTTGGTGGGGAACTCCTGCAAAGCGGCGGTGATGGCTGGGTCAAGGGAGAGCAGATCAGCCAGCTTTTCAGCCTCTTCTTTTGAAGCTGTGGCTTGTCCATAGAACAAGGATGCAATCCAGACCTCATCGAGGCCCAGGGCTGCTTCCAGATCAGCAAAGCTCATGCCCTTGGCCTTCTTGGCAGCCATCAAGGTGGCGGTGACGGTCTCCTGGGAAGGAGCTGCCAACGACGGGGTCGAGGGAACAGCTGAAACAGTCATGATTGAACGAAAAATTGTTATGGCCGCTTCAAAAACAGCGTTCCAAGCTGGAACGTCTCAGCAGCTTGGAAACTGTTGCGCAAACGCTGACTGAACAATGAAGCATCAACTACAAAACAACAGCCTGTTTTGAAGCAACAAGCACAGCCGACAGGCTCTTGATCGGGGAAATTTGTTTTACAGAAGAAATTTGCAATGAGCCAATTCTTCCAATCGATGGCGAACCTGCTGCAGGCGCAATTCCTTCCGCCAACCACTGCTCCCCAACTGATGCTGGAGCGGCTCTATTACGCCGAAGGACGCCACCACCCGCAGCACCCACGCCATGGCAGTTTCGAGGGGCTATCCCGTCTGAGCAGGCCCTGAGCTTTCGTAGCAATTGCTACCCCTGCCGGGTCAGTCACTCCTGAAGACTGATCACATCTAGAGGCCGGACCTTTGACGAGCGCAGTTCTCTCCGGCCGCGACCGCTTCAAGCAGCACCTGCGCAAGGTGGGAAGCGGTGAACACACCAGCAAAGGCATGAGTCGCGAGGAAGCGGCTGATGCCATGGAGCTGATGCTGCAGGGCGAAGCGACGCCCGCACAGATCGGCGCCTTCCTAATTGCCCATCGCATCCGACGGCCCGAACCTCAGGAACTCACCGGGATGCTCGACACCTACCGGGCCCATGGCCCGGTGTTGCAATCCACTGCTGGCAGTCGAGCACCGTTGTGTTTCGGCATGCCCTACGACGGGCGCACGCGCACAGCGCCGATTTACCCGCTCACCGCGCTGGTGCTGCTGGCCTGTGGTCAGCCGGTGGTTCTGCAGGGCGGTGACCGGATGCCGATCAAATACGGCGTCACCGCTGTTGATCTGTTCCGCCTTCTCGATCTCGACCTCACAGGTCTACCGATCAGCGCCGTTGCAAACGGGTTCCAGCAGAACGGCTTCGCCCTGATTCACCAGCCGGATCATTTCCCCATCGCGGAAACCCTGATCGGCTACCGCGAGGAACTGGGCAAGCGTCCCCCGGTTGCCAGCCTGGAACTGCTCTGGACACCCCACCAAGGCGACCACCTCCTTGTGAGTGGCTTTGTCCACCCACCAACAGAAGCCCGCGCCTGGGAAGCCCTCAAGCAAGCCGGCGAAACCGATGTACTCACCGTGAAGGGGTTGGAAGGAGGCACCGACCTGCCCATCGGCCGAGCCTGCATCACAGCCCGAGTGCGGAACGGCAAAGCGGAGCGGTTGATCCTGCACCCCCGTGACCATGGCTGTCACGACGCCGACGTGGAATGGGCTGACGACACAACCTGGGCGGAGCAGGCACGAAACGCCCTTCAGAACAAAGGCCCTCTCTGCGACGCCCTGCGCTGGAACGCCGGCGCCTATCTGTGGTTCGCCGGCTGCAGTGATTCCCTGGAACAGGGCATTCAACGGGCAGCATCCGTTCTGGAGATGGGCCAGGCCCAAGCCAAGCTCGATCAACTCTGCGCTTGGCGAAACAGCTTGACCATCCGATAGCGCTCGAACGGAACGCCTCCAATAAGGATCGTCTCTGGCGCTTCCACACACCAGCCCCGTCGCTCCAGCAACGGTCGGCTGAACTGGCTGGCCTCCGTTCGTAATTGTTGAACGCCGGACTCCAGCGCATCCGCCTCAATCCGTTTCAGGAGGGCACTGCCATGCCCCCGCCTCGAGGCACAACCACGGCAGTAGAGCAACGAAAGACGATCTTCCGGATGGCGAATCGCAAAGGCCGAACCATCAGTGGTGAGCCATCCCGAGCCCTCCCGAAAACTCGCATCGAGCACGCCGGGCAACCAGGCCAGAGCCGCCCAGGCCCTGACTTGTTCCTCGGAATAAAGGAGGGGAGCCAGCGATTCGATCGCATCGGCATAGATCTCCCGCAACAGCGGGTGATCTTCCGGAGCGATCGGACGCAAAGCCATGGAGCCGCCTGTGGGAATGTGAGTCTCTCCTGCGTGGCAGCAAGCTTGCAGCGTCCTCGGATTCCCACACTGCTCAGCGCGTTTCTCACGCTGCTCAACGACCGGCTCAGCGAAAGCATTGTTTTTCCGCTGTTGCCCTTTCTCTTAGCCCAGTTCGCCCCAGACGGACGAACCCTGGGACTGTTGGCGGGAAGCTATGCCCTGGCGCAGTTCCTCGTCACTCCCTTGATCGGAGCACTCAGTGATCGCTACGGCCGCCGCCCCGTGATCAGCATCTGCGTCGCAGGATCCGTGGTGGGGCTCGGCCTGTTTGCCGTGACGGTTTCACTGCCATGGCCCAGCCAAAGCCTGCTGCCCCTGCTGCTGTTGTTCGCAGCACGGATCATTGACGGCATCAGTGGCGGTACGGCAGCAACAGCCAGCGCCGTGCTCGCCGACATCACGCCTCCCGACAAGCGAGCCCGTGCCTTCGGCTTGATCGGCGTGGCCTTTGGTTTGGGGTTCATCCTTGGCCCCTTCGTTGGCGGACAACTGGCCCGGGTGGCCGTGTCCCTTCCCGTTTGGGTGGCCACAGGCTTCGCTGCACTCAACCTCTTGGTGGTGCTCAATCTGCTGCCGGAAACCCACCCCCAGGAATCCCGCAAAAACCTGCCCAGAAAACGCGACCTCAATCCGTTTGCACGGCTGAGCCAGGTGCTGATGAACCCCAGCGTGGGGCGACTGTGCGGAGCTTTTTTCCTCTTCTTCCTGGCCTTCAACGGCTTCACCGCCATCCTGGTGCTCTATTTCAAGCAGCGCTTCGGCTGGGGCCCTGAGCTCGCCACCACCGCCTTCCTGGTGGTGGGGGTGGTCGCCACCGTGGTCCAAGGAGGGCTGATCGGACCGCTGGTGAAACGGTTTGGCGAATGGCGTCTGACCTTGCTGGGCCTCGGCCTGGTGATCATTGGGTGCCTGCTGATCCCCAGCGTCGGTGCATCCGATCGGGCGGGCGCCATCTTCACTGCCGTCGGCATCCTGGCCCTGGGCACCGGATTGGTCACACCAAGCCTGCGCAGCCTGGTGTCACGGCGCCTGGGTCGCGAAGGGCAAGGCAGTGCCCTCGGCAGCCTGCAGGCCCTGCAAAGTTTGGGCAGTTTCCTCGGCCCTCCCCTGGCGGGATTCAGCTACGACCTGCTGGGTCCAGTGAGCCCGTTTGCAGCTGCGGCAACCGTGCTGGTTATTGTGATCGGCCTGGTGGCCGGCAGCCCTCTGCCGGACATCTCCGACACACAACCAAGCCAGTCCTGATTGCTACGTTTCGGCTAACGACACCAGCGCCGAGCCCTTCAGTCCATGTGCGCAGCAGCCTTAGCCCCGGAGCACTACATCAACCGGGAGCTGAGCTGGATCGCCTTCAACGAAAGAGTGCTGGCCCAGGCCCTGGATCTGCGCACACCTCTGCTCGATCAAGCCAAGTTCAGCGCCATCTTCAGCAACAACCTCGACGAATTCTTCATGGTTCGCGTGGCGTCACTGAAGTCTCAGGTGGAGGCGGGCGTCAGCAAGCCAAGTGAGGATGGCAAATCGCCGTTGGAGCAGCTGCTGGCGATCCGAGAACGGCTGATTCCCCTACTACGAGAGCAACAGGTGCATTACCGCCAGCACCTGAGGCCGAAGCTGCTGGAACACAAGGTTGAGCTGCTCGATTACAAACAGCTGAACGACGACCAACGCCAATGGGTTGACGACACCTTCCAGACCTCGGTGTTTCCGGTGCTCACACCGCTGGCTGTGGACCCGGCCCATCCGTTCCCCTTCGTCAGCAACCTGAGCCTCAACGTTGCGGCCGTGGTTGTTGATCCGGAAACAGGACAACGGCAATTTGCCCGAGTCAAAGTTCCCCAGAAAAATCTGCCTCGCTTCATCGCCATCCCCTCGAATCTGAGCGGCCAGGAGCACAAACCCGTTCACACCGCCATCGCCCTCGAGCAGGTGATCGCCTTCAACCTGAAGGAGCTGTTCCCTGGCATGACGATCGAGGGGCACTACTTCTTCCGCGTGACGCGGGATGCGGATCTGGAACTGAGGGATCTGGAAGCCGATGACCTGATGCTGGCCCTGGAACAGGGACTGCGAAAGCGACGCATGGGCGGTGAGGTGGTGCGCCTCGAGGTGCCCAACGAAATGCCTCAGGACGTGGTGGAGATGCTTATGACAGGTCTCAGCGTTGAAGAGGAAGACCTCTATGTGATTGATGGTCCTCTGGGCCTGGACGACCTGCTCAGCCTCACTGCCCTACCGCTGCCGAAACTCAAGAGCCAAAGCCACGGAGGTCAGACACCGACGGTGCTAGCCCGCAGTCAGCAACACCTGCTTGACGAGGGAGCAATCAAGCCGGATGAGTTCAGATCGATCTTCTCGGTGATTCGCCGTCAGGACATCCTTCTGCACCATCCCTATGACCTCTTCTCGACAACCGTCGAAGAGTTCATCAACCAGGCAGCGGACGATCCCCAGGTGATGGGCATCAAGATGACGCTCTACCGCACCTCCAAAGACTCGCCGATCATCGCTGCACTGATCCGTGCCGCCGAAAACGGCAAGCAGGTGATGGCACTGGTGGAATTGAAAGCACGATTTGACGAAGACAACAACATCCAATGGGCCCGGCACCTGGAGCAATCCGGAGTGCATGTGGTCTACGGGGTACTGGGGCTGAAAACCCACACCAAGATTGTTCTGGTGGTGCGCAAGGAGAAGGACAAGCTGCAGAGCTATGTGCACATCGGCACGGGCAACTACAACTCCAAAACCTCCAAGCTCTACACCGACCTGGGCCTGCTCACCGCCAACCAGGAACTGGGTCAAGACCTGGTGGAACTGTTCAATTACCTCACTGGTTTTTCCAAGCAGCAAAGTTTTCGTCGCCTGCTCGTAGCCCCCGTCACCCTGCGGAAAGGCATGGAGCTGTTAATTCGCCGCGAAATTGAACATGCTCAGCAGGGCCGAGAGGCTGTGATCCGAGCCAAGATGAATTCCCTGGTGGACCCAACAATCATCGCGCTTCTTTATGAAGCCTCCCAAGCCGGAGTGACGATCGAATTGGTCATTCGCGGCATGTGCAGCCTCTATCCCGGTTGTGAAGGACTGAGTGAAAACATTCGTGTGATCAGCATCATCGGCCCGTTCCTGGAACACTCGAGAATCTTTTCGTTCGCCAACGGCGGCTCACCGGAGGTGTATATCGGTAGTGCCGACTGGATGAGCCGCAACCTCGACCGCCGCATTGAAGCAGTCACTCCGATCGAAGACCCCGAGCATCGCCAGAAACTGGAACGCCTGCTGCAGCTGTACTTGAATGACAACCAGGCCGCCTGGGACATGCAGAGCGACGGCACATTTGTGCAGCGCAAACCCGAAAACGACACCTCGGAACGCAATTCCCAGATTCAATTGATCAAGGAATGGAGCAACGGCATCCAATCCTTGTGATTCTTTTGGTTTTCAAAGGGATTGCGTCTGTGACATCCGATACAACATTCCTTCAAAAACAAACTTGAAGCCTGCACGATCACTGCCAAATCAGTTGTTTTGAAAGCCCAAAGATTCAGCTTCTGAAATTCTTTCGATTCGAAACAGTCAACACTGTTGCCTGGTGCTAAGTTCAGCCCAAATTCATTCAGGAGACCAGGGTGATGGGGATCCCTCTGGAATCTTCCGGTTCGACAAAACAGTCGTCCCGGAAGGAACCTGCGTTGCCGTCCACCGGACGTCAACCATCAACTCGACAAGGAGGGCGGCTTGCCACCGACTCCATTGGTTTTTATCTGAGCAGCATCGGACGTATCCCCTTGCTGACGGCAGCTGAAGAAATCGAACTTGCACACCATGTGCAAGCGATGAAGCAAATTCAGGAGCTACCGGAAGAGGAGCTGACCTCCCGGCATCGCCACAAGATCCGCATGGGCAAACGGGCCCGCGACAGGATGATGGCCGCCAACCTCCGCCTCGTGGTGAGCGTGGCGAAGAAATACCAGAACCAGGGCCTGGAGCTGCTCGATCTGGTTCAGGAAGGTGCCATCGGCCTGGAGCGCGCGGTCGACAAGTTCGACCCCGCCATGGGCTACAAATTTTCCACCTATGCCTACTGGTGGATTCGTCAAGGCATGACGCGGGCCATCGACAACAGCGCCCGCACCATTCGCCTGCCGATCCACATCAGCGAAAAACTCTCCAAGATGCGTCGCATCTCCCGGGAGCTGTCCCACCGCTTCGGTCGTCAACCGAATCGACTGGAGTTGGCAAGTGCCATGGGCATCGAGCCCCGGGAACTGGAGGATCTGATCTCCCAGAGCGCACCTTGTGCATCGCTGGATGCCCATGCCCGTGGCGAGGAAGATCGCAGCACCCTGGGTGAACTGATCCCGGATCCCAACGGTGAAGAACCGATGGAGGGGATGGATCGCAGCATCCAGAAGGAACATCTGGGGGGCTGGCTCTCGCAGTTGAACGAACGCGAGCAGAAGATTCTGAAGTTGCGGTTCGGTCTTGGTGGTGAAGAGCCTCTGACCCTTGCGGAGATCGGTCGTCAGATCAATGTGTCCCGTGAGCGCGTCCGACAGCTGGAGGCCAAAGCGATTCTCAAGCTGCGCGCCATGACCAACCACCAACAAGCCGCCTAAGCCACTTGCTTTCCATCACCGGACCCATCGCCATCCTGACCTGGATGGTGATGGTGATAGCTGGCGCGGTGTTGTGCCGTCGGCTTCGGCCGAACCAACGGGAACTGAGCCGAAAAATTGTGCACATCGGAACCGGAGCCGTGGTTCCTTTGGCCTGGTTCTTTGAAATTCCCTTCGTTGTTGCCCTGCCTGTTGCGGCGGTGATCACCGTTGTAACGACGATCAACCACCAATGGCGCTTCATCCCCGCCGTTGAGGATGTTGATCGCAACAGCTACGGCACCATCGCCTATGGCATCTCAATCACAACGCTGCTTCTGCTGTTCTGGCCAACCCGAGCCGATGCGGTGTCCGCCGGGGTTCTGGTAATGGCGCTGGGGGATGGCCTTGCAGGGTTGGTCGGCCGCAACGTCGAGTCCCCGAAGTGGGTTCTGTTTGGTCAGACAAAATCAAGCATCGGCACGATGACCATGGCCGTTGTCTCAGGCCTGGTGCTGATCGGCTTGGCGCGATGGTCGGGGGCGGACCTGTCCCTGCCAGCAGCTCTTGGCATGGTGGCCATGGCAACCGGTTTGGAGCAGCTCAGCTGGAGCGGTCTCGACAACCTCAGCGTTCCCCTCAGCGTGGGGATGCTGTGGAGTCAACTGGTGGTTTGAACCAAGGCGTTGATGCTCAGGCGGTAACCGTCTGTTTGCGACTGGCCACGGCCGCGGCCAGATCCTCCAACAGGGTTTCGGTGGTCTCGAGGCTGATGCAGGCATCCGTGACGCTCTGGCCATAGGTGAGCTGCGTCAGGTCGGCGTTGAGCTTCTGGTTGCCTTCCACCAGATGGCTCTCGATCATCACGCCCATCACGTGATTGGAGCCCCCCCGCAACTGCTCGGCAACGCTGGCCAGCACCTCCGCCTGTCGGCGGAAGTCTTTGTTGCTGTTGGCATGGCTGCAATCCACCATCAGACGATCCTGCAGACCGGCTTTACTCAACTCGGCTGCGGACTCCTGCACAGCTTCCAAGTGGTAATTGCTGCCCTGGCTGCCGCCGCGCAGCACCAGGTGACCGTAGGGATTGCCCGTGGTGCTGACGATCGAGGCATGACCATCGCGATTGATGCCGAGGAAGTGATGCGGCTTGGCTGCCGCCTGCATGGCATTTATCGCGATGTTGGCGCTGCCGTTGGTGCTGTTCTTGTAACCGATCGGCATCGACAACCCTGAGGCCATTTCGCGGTGGGTCTGACTTTCCGTCGTCCTGGCACCGATGGCGGTCCAGCTGATCAAATCAGCGATGTACTGCGGAACAACGGGATCGAGCAGTTCCGTTGCAGCAGGCATCCCCTCCCGGGCGAGATCCAACAGAAGTCCCCGGGCCCGCCGCAGGCCGGTGTTGATGTCGTAGGAGTCGTCGAGATGGGGGTCATTGATCAGTCCCTTCCAACCAACCGTGGTGCGCGGCTTCTCGAAATACACCCGCATCACCACCTCGAGCTGATCCTTCAGGCGCTCGCGGATCGGAGCCAGGCGCTGGGCATACTCCCGGGCAGCCTTGACATCATGAACAGAGCAGGGGCCCACCACCACCAGCAGACGCTGATCACGGCCACTGAGGATCTCTTGAATGCGCCGGCGGGCTGACGCCACGGTCTCGAGCGCCGCCGCGTCCATGGGCAGCTCCTGATGCAACACGGCAGGGGCCACCAGGGGACGTGTCTCCACCACATGCAAATCGGAGGTGGTGGCCATGAGTGGACGCGAGACTCCGACCAAGGCTACGCACCCCGCTCACTGGCAACAGACACGGTCCGGAAGAATAGTGGTCATCCCTGAACAGAGATCTCCATGCTGAGCGCGTACCGCGAGCTGGCCGCCGCCCGGGAAGCCCAGGGCGTTCCCGCTCTTCCGCTCAACGCCGAGCAGACACAGGGACTGACCGAATTGCTGCAGAACCCTCCCGCCGGCGAGGAGGAGTTCCTGCTGCACCTGCTCAGCGAGCGGATCCCCCCGGGTGTGGATGAAGCGGCTTACGTGAAGGCCACCTGGCTCAGTGCCGTGGCTCAGGGAGACGCCAAGAGCCCCCTGGTGTCAGCACTGGAGGCCACCCGTCTTCTGGGAACGATGGTGGGGGGATACAACGTCGCCGCTCTGATTGAGCTGCTGAAGCACTCCGACGCTGCGCTGGCTGGCTGTGCTGCTGAGGGACTCAGCCGAACGCTGCTCGTCTACGACGCCTTCAACGAAGTGATGGATCTGGCGGCGGACAACCGCTTTGCCAAGCAAGTTGTGGACAGCTGGGCCGCAGCCGAGTGGTTCACCGCCAAACCCGAACTGGCCGAGAGCATCACCGTGACGGTGTTCAAGGTTGAAGGCGAAACCAACACGGACGATCTGTCACCGGCCACCCACGCCACCACCCGGCCGGACATCCCCGTCCATGCCCTGGCGATGCTCGAGACCCGCGATCCGGAGGGCCTGAAGACCATCGCGAGCCTGAAAGAGAAAGGCCATCCCGTGGCTTACGTCGGTGATGTGGTGGGAACCGGCAGCTCCCGCAAGAGCGCCATCAATTCGGTGCTCTGGCACACCGGCAATGACATCCCCCATGTACCCAACAAACGGGCGGGCGGCGTGATCCTCGGCGGCAAGATCGCCCCGATCTTCTTCAACACCGCTGAAGACTCCGGTGCCCTGCCGATCGAATGCGATGTCACCGACCTGAACACCGGTGATGTAATCACCATTCGCCCCCACGCCGGCACGATCGAACGGGACGGCAAGGTGGTGAGTCGGTTCGAGCTGAAGCCCACCACGATCAGCGACGAGGTGCGGGCCGGCGGTCGCATCCCTCTGATGATCGGTCGCGCCCTCACCGACAAGGTGCGCGCCAAGCTTGGCCTCACTCCTTCGGATCTGTTCATCCGCCCCTCAGCCCCGGCAGACACCGGCAAGGGCTTCACCTTGGCGCAGAAGATGGTGGGCAAGGCCTGCGGTCTTGCAGGCGTCCGACCCGGCACCAGCTGCGAACCGCTGATGACCACCGTCGGCTCCCAGGACACCACCGGCCCGATGACGCGGGACGAGATGAAGGAACTGGCCTGCCTGGGCTTCTCCTCCGACCTGGTGATGCAGAGCTTCTGCCACACCGCCGCCTATCCGAAGCCGGTGGATCTGCAAACCCAGAACGAACTGCCCGACTTCTTCGCCCAGCGCGGTGGCGTGGCCCTTCGGCCCGGTGACGGCATCATCCACAGCTGGCTGAACCGGATGCTTCTGCCCGACACCGTCGGCACCGGCGGCGATAGCCACACCCGCTTCCCCCTCGGCATTTCCTTCCCAGGCGGCTCTGGGGTGGTGGCCTTTGCAGCCGCCATCGGCGCCATGCCACTGGACATGCCTGAATCGGTGCTGGTGCGCTTCAGCGGATCCCTGCAACCGGGCGTCACGCTCCGGGACGTGGTGAACGCTATCCCCTGGGTGGCCATTCATCGGGGACTGCTCACCGTTGAAAAGGCCAACAAGAAGAACCTGTTCAACGGCCGGATCATGGAGATCGAAGGTCTACCCGACCTGAAGCTGGAACAGGCCTTCGAACTCACCGATGCCAGCGCCGAACGCTCCTGCGCCGGCTGCACGATCAAGCTCTCCGAAGACACGGTGAGCGAATACCTGCGCAGCAACGTAGCGCTGCTGAAGAACATGATTGCCCGCGGCTACAGCGACGCCCGCACCCTGGCCCGCCGGATCAAGGAGATGGAGGCCTGGCTGGCGAATCCCCAGCTGATGAGTGCTGACGCAGACGCGGAGTACGCGGAAGTGCTGGAGATCAACCTCGACGAGCTCACCGAACCGGTGGTGGCCTGCCCCAACGATCCCGACAACGTGAAGCTGCTCAGCGAGGTGGCTGGTGACCCTGTGCAGGAGGTGTTCATCGGCTCCTGCATGACCAACATCGGCCACTACCGCGCCGCGGCCAAGGTGCTGGAAGGCGCCGGCCAGAACACGGCGCGCCTGTGGGTCTGTCCCCCAACGCGGATGGACGAAGAGACCCTCAAAGAGGAGGGCTACTACGCCACCTTCGAGGCCGCCGGGTCCCGCATGGAGATGCCGGGTTGCTCTCTCTGCATGGGCAACCAAGCCCGCGTGGAGGACAACACCACCGTGTTCTCCACCAGCACCCGCAACTTCAACAACCGCCTGGGCAAGGGTGCTCAGGTGTACCTGGGCAGTGCCGAACTGGCCGCCGTCTGCGCCCAGCTGGGACGCATTCCCACCCCGGAGGAATACCGCAGCATTGCGGCCGAGAAGATCGATCCCCTCTCCGACGAGCTCTACCGCTACCTGAACTTCGATCAGATCAGCGGCTTTGAAGACCAGGGGCGCGTGGTCAGTGCTGACGACGAAGCAACCGTTCTGGCTCAGGCCTGATTCCGGATCACCTCATCTGTGCCATCCCTGAGCGAACCCAAGCAACGACGCCACCTCCTGGGCTCCAGCCGGAGCATCAGGAGGTTGTTGGAACGCCGCTGGCTGGTGGTGGTTCTGGCTCTGGCGCTAACAGGCCTTGGGGCTGCCATCACCGGCCTGCTGTTCACCAGCGGCATCAACCTGCTGCGGGATTGGCGGCTCGACCTGCTCGATGAATTTCCAGCCTGGGTGGTACTCCCCGCCCTCGGCGCCATCGGCGGCATGGTCTCGGCCTGGTTGATCACCAACCTGTCTCCAGCCGCTGGCGGAGCCGGGATCACCCACATCATGGGCTTCCTGCGCCACCGATCGGTTCCGATGGGGCTTCGGGTGGGCCTGGTGAAACTGGTGGCCGGCATCATTGCCATCGGCTCTGGTTTCCCCCTGGGCCCGGAAGGCCCCGCCGTTCAGATGGGCGGCTCCGTGGCCTGGCAGATGTCCCGCTGGCTGCGGGCACCGGTGGCCTTTCGCCGGGTGATTGTGGCCGCCGGTGGTGGTGCCGGTATTGCCGCCGTGTTCAGTGCTCCCATCGGTGGATTCATCTACGCGATCGAGGAGCTGCTCCACTCCGCCAGGCCCGTGGTGCTGCTGCTGGTGATCATCACCACCTTCTCGGCCGACACCCTGGCGGATGTGCTGGGCTTTCTCGGCCTCAACCCCGGGGGCGGCGGGCTCAACAGCACCATCGGGTTTCAACTGGAACGGGAGTACACCCCCCTGGTGCGCTTCCTGCCGGTGGATCTGCTGTATCTGGTGGCTCTCGGTGTGGTGATCGGTGTGCTGGCGGAGCTTTACACCCGCTACGTGCTCACCATGCAGCGGCAGGGCAACTGTTGGTTCGGAGACCGTCTGATCCTGCGCATGACCGTGAGCGGGCTCGTGCTGGGCTGCGTCTATGCAGCCCTGCCGGATGCCTTCCATAACCCCAGCGAACTGAAGCACCTGATTGGAGCCGGCAAGGCTGATATCAGCCTGGCCCTCGCCAGCTTTGTGGTGCTCTTCTTCAGCACCGGACTGGCGGCGGGCTCAGGAGCGCCAGGGGGACTGTTCATGCCGATGCTGACGCTGGGAGGGGCCATTGGCCTGGCCGGTGGTTCCGGTGTTGAGGCCCTCACCGGCCATGTGCCCACCACCTATGTGTTCGCGGGAATGGGCGCCTTCGTTGCAGGCTGTTCCCGCACGCCAATCTCGGCGATGTTCCTGGCCTTTGCCCTCACCAAGGATCTGCTGATC
Source organism: Synechococcus sp. N26 (assembly GCF_900473975.1). NCBI lineage: Bacteria > Bacillati > Cyanobacteriota > Cyanophyceae > Synechococcales > Synechococcaceae > Synechococcus > Synechococcus sp. N26. Next base: position 225,852 of record NZ_UCNM01000002.1, read on the forward strand.
CTCAAACCGATCCTGGTGGCCTGTCTCACCAGCTTTGTGATCGCCCGACTATTCCACCCCCACTCGATCTACGAGCGTCAGATGGCCATGGAACTCGACGCTGAAGATCGGATGGCCATGAAGCTCAATCGCTACAGACGTCCGTTCACGCCGCCAACCCCACCATCAGGCCCAACAGGAGGCCCCAGCTGAACCAGGAAACGCTGCTGTTCGATCCGGCCACACCGGAACCCGGAGCCCTGCGCACGGTGCTGGCCTTTCCCAGCACCTACACCGTGGGCATCACCAGCCTCGGTTATCAGATCGTCTGGTCCACGCTGGCGATGCGGTCCGACGTCGACGTGCGCCGGCTCTTCACTGATCAAGGAGATCCACCCCACAGGCACTGCGACCTATTTGGGCTTTCTCTCAGCTGGGAACTCGACGGACCAGTCCTGCTCGATCTGCTGGAACAGCAGCGCATCCCGATCTGGAGCCACGCGCGCACCGACGAGCATCCAATCGTGTTTGGTGGCGGACCTGTACTGACCGCCAATCCCGAGCCCCTTGCACCATTTTTTGATGTCGTGCTGCTGGGCGATGGCGAGGATCTGCTGCCCGCCTTTATCGATGCCCTTCAGAGCGTGAAGGGCCAACCCCGAGCCGAACAACTGCAGCATCTGGCCCGGGTGCCGGGGATCTACGTGCCTGAGCTCCATGCACCCCGCTATGCAGCGGACGGCACCCTTTTGGGGGTGGCACCGGTGGATGCAACTCTTCCAGAACGGGTGGCCAAACAGACATGGCGCGGCAACAGCCTCAGCCACTCGACGGTGATCACGCCGGAAGCGGCTTGGCCTGACATCCACATGGTGGAAGTGGTGCGCAGCTGCCCGGAACTGTGCCGCTTTTGCCTGGCCAGCTATCTGACCCTGCCGTTCCGAACACCGTCGTTGGATGACGGGCTGATCCCGGCCGTGGAAAAAGGCCTTAAAGCCACCAAACGCCTCGGGCTGCTGGGAGCGTCCGTAACCCAGCACCCCCAGTTCGGCGATCTACTGCATTGGCTAGCCCAAGATCGTTTCGATGACCTACGCGTCAGTGTTAGTTCCGTGCGGGCCGCAACGGTCACTCCGAAGCTGGCTGCAGTGTTGGCAGGACGAGGCAGCAAATCCCTCACCATCGCGATCGAAAGCGGCAGCGAGCGCATGCGCCGCGTGGTGAACAAAAAGCTCAGCGGCGAAGAAATCGAAGCCGCCGCCCGCCATGCCAAGCAAGGTGGCCTCAAGGCCTTGAAGCTCTACGGAATGGTGGGACTTCCCTGTGAAGACAACGACGATGTGGAAAGCACCGCAGCGCTGCTGCTGAGCCTTAAGAAAGGCACCCCTGGGCTGCGCTTCACCTTGGGGGTGAGCACCTTTGTGCCGAAGGCGCACACCCCGTTCCAATGGCAAGGGGTACGCCCTGAAGCGGAAAAACGCCTGAAGCTGCTGGCGAAACGTCTCAAACCCAAAGGCATTGATCTGCGCCCGGAAAGCTATGGCTGGAGCGTGATTCAGGCCCTGCTGTCTCGAAGCGACCGGCGCCTGGCCCCCGTGATCGCTGCGGTGCGCGGCTCCCAGGAAAGCCTGGGGGGTTGGAAAAAGGCCTACCGAGCGGCCCTGGCCGGTGAACTTCCTGAAGCCCGCAGCGCAGGCGTTGTCTTACCGCTGCCTCCCAGTTGGGAGAGCGTGGTGCACGACGAGTGGGCCTCTGACACGGTGTTGCCCTGGTGCCATCTCGATGGCCCCTTGAGTCAGGAGAAGCTGCAGGAACACAGGCAAGAGGCCCTCAACCTGGGCTGAACGCTGCCGTCTCGGTCTGCCGAATCCAACTGCGCAGTCCGGCCAACAGAATCCAACCGGCAATGTTTATGCGGCTGTCAAAGAACGGCATATCAGTGCCGTGAAGCACCACCAGCACCAGCACCGCAGCCCACCAAGCACGATCAAACAAACCCATGCGGCTGCAGCGCAAGGAGACGATCAACAACACCAGCACCAGACCCACCAGCGCAAGCGCCGCCGGCACCCCACTGCTGACCGCCAGCTCCAATGGCAGGTTGTGGGAATGGCCATGCCATTTGCCCGTGCGCAAGGGGTACAGCACAGAAAAAGCGGCAGCACCCCAGCCCAGCCATGGGCGTTCAGCGATTAACTGCAAAGCCACACCCCACTGACTGAGACGGGTAGAGGCCAAGACACGCTCCCCCGCATAGCGGCTGTCGCTGAGCCGTGACCACACCGACTCAGGCACCAATGCCCGGGCAGGGTCCTGGAGCAGCTCCGGGACACCGGGCCACACCGCCAGCAGAACAGGGATCAATCCCAGGGCCAACAGGGGTAGCAACCAGGGCCAACTCACATGTCCAAGCACCAGGGGCAACGCCAGCACCAACGCGCCCCAGCCGTTGCGGGACTCCGTGAGCACGAGAGCCGTCACCAAAGCGACAGCCAGGATCAGCACAACACTCCGACGACGGCGATCGAGTCCGGGTTGCACCAGGGCCGCCAGCATCAACGGCCACACCAGCGCCAACCAGGCCGCGGCGATGTTGGCGTAATCGAACAAACCCGACAGCCGGCCCTCCGGCTCACCTCCAGGAGCCATGAACCAGATCACCAGGCCCCCCAAGAACTGCCAGGGGCCCTGCCAACCCAACCACAACTGACCCAATCCAGTCACCACAACAGGCACCGTGCCCGCCACCATCCAGAGCGCCGTTCGGCGGCGCGCCCCCGCCTCCGCCACATAGGGCTGGAACCCCCAGAATCCCCAAAAGAAAGGAAGCCAATTAGCCAGACCTGCCCAAGCCAGGTCAGCACGCAAGGCGCTGAAACAGCCGAGCAACATGAGCCCGCCAGCCAACAGAAGCGGCCAGTTCCAGCGGTCATGCCAGTAGGCGCATTCACGACGGAGGCTGCCCAGGACCAAGGCCGGCACAAACAGCAGGCTTGCCAGCAACACCGACGAGGGAAGCAACAGCAGTCCGAGCTGAAACAAGCACCAACCCCAGGGGGATGCGGCGACCGGACAGTCGCCTCTCAGCCATGCGTACAGACGTGCCGTCATGCAAAAACAGCGGTACGCCCGCGATAGACCATCACCTGACGGCGCAGATGCAAGCGAAGGGCCCGCGCCAAGGCAAGGCGTTCCGTGTCACGGCCCTTGCGGATCAGATCCTCCACTTCGTCCCGATGGCTGACGGAAACGGTGGTTTGCTCAATGATCGGGCCGTCATCCAGATCTTCGGTGACGTAGTGGGCTGTAGCGCCGATGAGCTTGACCCCACGATCCCAGGCCCGGTGGTACGGCTGAGCACCCTTGAACGCTGGCAGAAACGAATGGTGGATGTTGATCACCTGGGGGAAACGCTCGAGGAAATCACTGCTCAGCACTTGCATGTATTTGGCCAGCACCGCAAGTTCAACCTTGTTCTGTTCAAGCAGCTCCAGGATCCGCTGCTCCGCTTCCGCTTTGGTGTCCCGACTGACGGGAACACAAACAAACGGAATCTCAAAGGATGCACACAGGGGTTCCAGATCCGGATGGTTGGCGATGACCAGGGGAACCTGCATCGGCAGCTCCTCGCTTTGAACCCGCCAGAGCAGATCCTGCAGGCAGTGGCTCTGCTTGCTGGCAAAAATCGCCACACGCGGATACTCGTCTGAGAAGTGAAGCTGCGCTTCGCCACCAAGCCGCTGTCCCAGAGCCTGAGCCGCTTCAGGAAGCACATCGCGGGGAATGCCGAATCCATGGAGCTGCCACTCAATCCGGCTGAGAAACAACCCAGCCCCCGCATCCGTGTGGTGATCGGCATGACAAATGCTGCCGCCGTTGGCCGCCACCCAACCCGCCAATTCGCTGACCAAGCCCGGCCGATCGGGGCAGATCATCTGAAGGATGACGGTGGCGTCACTCACAACAACGCTTTGAAAAACAAAATTCTCCCGCGCAGGAGGGGCTGGTTAAAGTCGCAGGGAAATTTTCGATCACCATGCTGAAGGCTCTGAGCCGCCTTGCCGCGTTCTGCCTCTGCGTCGCTTTGAGCCTGGGTCTGATGGCCCCGGCTGCTGCCAATGCTGCCGGCATCAGTCCTGACGACCTGGGCGTGATCCGCCGCCAGGCCGCAGCCTTTGAAGACGCAAAGTCCCGTCTGCCTGATCTGGCCCGGCTGGTGAGTGAAAAGGATTGGGTATTCACCCGCAACCTCCTGCATGGCCCCATGCAGGAAGTGAGCCGGGAAATGCTTTACATCAATCAGCGCCTCGACAAGAGCGAGCGTAAGGAAGCCACCAAGGTGGCCCGCTCCCTGAAAGAAGCTCTGGCTGATCTGGATGAAGCGGCACGCCTGCAGGACTTCAGCCGTCTGCAGAAGTCCTACAGCGCCGTGGCTGCCGGATTTGATGCCTACAGCGATCTGATCCCCGCAGAGGCCTTCAACTGAACCGCTCCATTGGAGTGATTGGTGCCGGGGCCATCGGCCTCGGCACCGCCTGGCATCTGGCCCAGCAAGGGCACGATGTTTCTGTTTACGACCCTCGCCTGAACCAGTGCGTTGATCGCGAGGGATCAGCAAACGATTTGAGTGGAACCTCTGCATCCCTCGGGGTGCTGATGGGCCACGTGTTTCGACGCAGCAGCGGGCGGGGCTGGAGGCTGCGCCGCCGGAGCATGGAGCTCTGGCCGCAGTGGATCGAAACGCTGCAGGCTCACCAACCAGAGCTCAAACTCCATCCGGGCTTACTGCAAATCGCCGAGGACGAACAAGCGGCTAAGCGGATGGAAGCGCTGGCCGCCCAGCGCGTTGACCTGGGCCTGGAGATGGTCACCAACGCCGACCTGGCAGCGGTCTGGCCGACGGCCAGGCACGGTGGCCTGCACTCGCGCCACGACGGTCGTGTGGATCCCTTGCTACTGCAACGGGCCCTGCGACAGGCGCTGGCAAAGCAAAGCGTGGAGCTGAATGCCACGGCGGTGGTCCATCTGGAGCGCAACGACAACCACTGGCATGTGCATCGCGCCGATAGAGACAGCTCCGTTCACAAGCTTGTGGTGCTCTGCACGGCCCTGAGCTCGGACGTCTTGCTGGAACCGCTGGGCCAGGCCCGACCGATGACACCGGTGTTGGGCCAGGCCCTGTCACTGGAACTGACAACGGGTCCGACAACGTGGAACAACTGGCCCTCGGTGCTGGTGGATCAGGGCTTCAACCTGATTCCAACCGCACCCGGACGATTGCTACTCGGAGCCACCGTGGAACCGGGCGATCGCGCTTCCGAGGATCCTCTGACGCTGATGCGCAACCTGAATGAGCGAGCACCGGAGTGGCTGCGCTCAGCCAAGGTGGTTGGCCATTGGAGTGGCCTACGGGCCCGGCCCGTGGATCGCCCGGCCCCTCTGCTAGAAGAGCTGGAACCCGGGTTGATCCTGGCCAGTGGGCACTATCGCAACGGCGTTCTGCTCACGCCTGGCACCGCCGAGTGGGTCGCCGCTGAACTCGAGCAGAGATCACTTGAGCAGGCATAAAAAAAGGGCCCCTCAGGGCCCTAGTGCGTAAGGGAATCACCCGTTCACTTGGTCTCGGTGAACTCCGCGTCGATGACGTCGTCACTGGCATCGCCACCACCGGCGTTGGCTCCGGCACCGGCGTCAGCACCAGGCGCACCAGCACCAGCTGCAGCCCCTTCTTGCTGATAGACGGATGCGCCCACGGTGTAGAGCTCCTGCTGCAGTTCCTCCAGCAGGGTCTTCATCGCGTCGTAGTCGTCCTTCTCGGTGGCTTCCTTGAGCTTGAGGCGCTTCTCTTCCAGCTTCGCCTTGGCGTCAGCATCAACCTTGTCGCCCAGTTCTCCCATCTGCTTTTCAGCCTGGTAGACGAGGGTTTCGGCCTGGTTCTTGAGGTCGATCTTTTCGCGCTTCTCCTTGTCAGCACTGGCGTTGGCCTCGGCGTCCTTGACCATCTTGTCGACCTCGGAATCCGAGAGGGTCGACGCACCGGTGATCGAGATGGACTGCTCCTTGCCGCTGCCCTTGTCCTTGGCGGTGACGCTGAGGATGCCGTTGGCGTCGATATCGAAGGTCACTTCGATCTGAGGCACGCCCCGGGGAGCCGGGGGAATGCCATCGAGACGGAAGGTTCCAAGCGACTTGTTGTCGGATGCCATCTCGCGCTCACCCTGGAGCACGTGGATTTCCACGTTGGTCTGACCATCCACAGCCGTGGAGTAGGTCTCGGTCTTCTTGGTGGGAACCGTGGTGTTGCGGGTGATCATCTTGGTCATCACACCGCCGAGGGTTTCCACACCCAGGGAGAGGGGCGTGACGTCGAGCAGAAGGATGTCCTTCACCTCGCCGGCCAGCACACCGCCCTGAATGGCAGCACCGACAGCCACCACTTCATCGGGGTTCACCGTCTGGTTGGGGTCTTTGCCGGTGATGCGCTTCACCAGTTCAAGCACGGCCGGGATGCGGGTGGAACCACCCACCATCACGATCTCGTCCAGCTCGCCGGAGGACAGCTTGGCGTCCTTGAGCGCCTGCTCCACAGGCATGGCGCAGCGGTCGATCAGCTTGGAGGCCAGTTCCTCGAACTTGGCGCGGGTGAGGGTGAGATCCAGGTGCTTGGGACCCTCAGGCGTGGCTGTGATGAACGGCAGGTTGATCTCGCTCTGGGTGGCGTTGGACAGCTCAACCTTGGCTTTTTCAGCGGCTTCGGTGAGGCGTTGCAGGGCTTGCTTGTCCTGACGCAGATCGATGCCTTCGTTGGATTTGAAGGTCTCGGCCAGGTGATCAACGATCACCTTGTCGAAATCGTCACCACCGAGGTGCGTGTCACCAGCGGTGGACAACACCTCAAACACGCCGTCGCCAACTTCCAGAACGGACACGTCGAAGGTGCCGCCACCCAGGTCGAAGACCAGGATGCGCTCGTTGCTCTTCTTGTCGAGGCCGTAGGCCAGAGCCGCAGCGGTGGGCTCGTTGATGATGCGCAGCACCTCGAGGCCAGCGATCTTGCCGGCGTCCTTGGTGGCCTGGCGCTGGGAGTCGTTGAAGTAGGCGGGAACGGTAATCACCGCTTGGCTGACGGTTTCACCGAGGTACTTACCGGCGTCCTCGGCCAGCTTGCGCAGCACCTGGGCGGACACCTCTTCAGGCGCGAATTGCTTGTCGAGAACCGGGCACTTCACCTTCACGTTGGAGCCGGCCTTTTCGACGCCGTAGCTCACCTCTTTCGATTCCTCGTTCACCTCATCAACCCGACGGCCGATGAAACGCTTGACGGAATAGAAGGTGTTATCCGGGTTCATCACCGCCTGACGTTTGGCGATCTGACCCACCAGCTGATCCTGGTTCTTGGTGTAAGCAACCACGGAGGGCGTAGTGCGGAAGCCCTCGGCGTTCGCGATCACGGTGGGCTTGCCGCCCTCCATCACGGAAACACAGCTGTTCGTGGTGCCAAGGTCAATGCCGACAACCTTGCCCATCGGTGCCCACCTCCAGAAATGATGATTTGAATGGGCTCATCCTCCACAGGAGACCCGGTGACAGGCGAGGTGTGGTTCCCGAACAGGCAGGCTGGTGGAGCGATCCGGCCCTGGCAATGATCAACGGCGACACCAGCCTTGTGGGCCTGCTTGGCAATCCAGTGCGCCACTCGCTTTCGCCGGTGATGCAGAACGCCGCCATCGAAAGCATGGGGCTCAACTGGCGCTACCTGGCCCTGCCCTGCACAAGCGAAAACCTTGATCAGGTGTTGAACGGTCTCAGGGCCGTTGGCTGCCAGGGCCTCAACGTCACCATCCCCCACAAACAAGCCATCGCCGAGCTCTGCGAGGAGCTGAGCCCACTGGCGAAACGGCTCGGTGCCGTCAACACCCTGATTCCGGGAGCGGGCGGTGGCTGGTTCGGCACCAACACCGACGTGGAGGGCTTTCTGGCACCCCTCGGTACCAACGACACCTGGGCAGGACGCCATGCCGTGGTGATCGGCTGCGGCGGATCAGCTCGAGCCGTGGTCGCCGGTCTGCAGACCCTGAACCTCAGCAGCATCACCGTTGTTGGACGGCGAAGCGAGGCACTGCAAGCCTTCATCACTGATCTGCAGCAGAGCCACGCCCCCCTGACGGCCTGTCTCGACACCGCTGTTCAGCTCAACGAGAGCGTGGCTCAAGCGGCTCTCGTGGTGAATACCACCCCGGTGGGAATGGCCCAGCACGGTAACCCCGAGGCGATGCCACTGGGGGCCGAGCTCTGGACAAACCTGAACGGAGAAGCGGTGCTGTACGACCTGATCTACACACCAAAGCCCACCAGCTGGCTCGCCGCTGGGCAACAACGGGGCCATCGCTGCATCGATGGTCTTGAGATGCTGGTGCAGCAGGGCGCTGCCTCGCTGCGGCTCTGGAGTGGACGCGATGACGTTCCTGTCGAGGCGATGCGGAGCGCCGCCGCGACTGCTCTTGCGACCTAAGGTCCAAACAATCCCTAGCTCCACCGTGCAGATTCCCCTCTGGCAGCGGCTGCTTGCACCGCTGGTGTACCTGCTCCCCTGGAGTGATGCCATTCCCTTTGGCCTCGGGGCTGACGGCATGTTCAACCAGATCCCGTTGCTGAGGCTGCTGATCGTTCCTGCAGTGCCGCTGATCCAATTGGATCGGGGGGTTCCCTTCGGTGGCCTGCTGCTGTTCTTCGTGCTGTTTCTTGCGGTGGTGCGGAATCCGGCCGTTCCCTACTTCCTGCGCTTCAACACCCTGCAGGCCCTGCTCACCGACATCGTCATCGTTGTGCTGAGCTTCGCGTTTGGGATCCTTCTCCAACCGATTGCCGGAGGCAGCCTGCTGCTGAGCACCCTGTCCAGCACGGTTGTGGTGGCGGTGCTGGCGATCCTTCTGTTCGCCCTGGTGGAGTGCTGGCGCGGTCGCGAACCGGATCTGCCCGGCATCAGCCAGGCCGTGCGCATGCAGCTCTACTGAAGCTTCAGGGGCACGCCAGGGGATATGGTGTTGGATCCGTCGCTCACTTCGGTGAGCCTGATGCCCCTTCGGTGCTGCCCATGACGCACGATCCGTATTACGAAACCATGTACATCCTTCGTCCGGACATTCCGGAGGAGGAAGTTGAAAGCCATCTCACCAAGTATCGCGACATGCTCGTGGAAGCTGGTGCCGACGTGCTGGACAACCAGATGCGTGGCAAGCGCCGTCTGGCCTATCCGATTGCGAAGCACAAGGAAGGCATTTACGTGCAACTGAGCCACAACGGCGATGGCCAGCACGTTGCTGTTCTCGAGAAGGCAATGCGCCTCAGTGAGGATGTGATCCGCTATCTAACCGTGAAGCAGGAAGGTCCCCTTCCCGCACCTCGGGTGATGCCGGGCAGCGAAGCTGCTCAACAGCAACAGGCCGAAGCCGCTGCATCAGCTGACTGATCAGCATTGTTGGATTCGTGGGTGGGCGATACCGTCCGCCCATGGATTCGAAACACGACCACCCTCAACCAACCGAACCTGTTTGGAACGAGCGTCATGGCGACGCTGAAGTGATTCGGTTGCTGAAACAGAGAATTTCCGAGCTCTAGGGCGAGATCGAGGCCTACAACGAGCTTCTGGCCGAACTGCCGGACGTCTTTGAACGACGTTTCCAACAGCGGCTTGAGCCGTTGATGGAGCGTTATCAACTGCTGGCTGAACAGGTTGATCAAGACCGGATCGAACGGCCTCAGCCAGCCCTGCCTGGAAGCTCAGAACCGGACAACGTTGTGCGTTTTCCGGGCCTGAGGCTTCTCAACTTCCTGCAGAAGCGGCAGCGCTCAGCTTGAACGGCGCTGGGATGCTGACCAGAGTCGGGTCGGCAGACCCCAGACGTAGATAAAGCCCTCTGCAGCGCGGTGATCGAACTGATCCTCACTGCCGTAAGAAGCCATTTCGGGGACGTACAGGCTGCTGTCGGCTGAACCGCGGCCGGTGACCGTGGCCGTTCCCTTGTGCAGCCGGAGACGAACGACACCATTGACGGTGGTCTGGGTGCGGTCCATGAAGCCGTCCAGAGCATCCTTGAGAGGGCCAAACCAAAGGCCCTGGTAGACGAGATCGGCCCACTGCATTTCCAATTGCCGCTTGCTGCGCAGCACATCGGCGGCCAGGGTCAGGCTTTCCAGTTCCTGGTGGGCCTGGATCAACAGCAAAAGGCCAGGCGTTTCGTAGATCTCCCGGGATTTGATCCCCACCACACGGTTCTCGATCATGTCGAGACGGCCGATGCCATGGGTGCCCGCCAGGCGGTTGGCTTCACGGATCAAGGCCACCGGGTCCAGCTGCTGACCGTTGATCGCCACAGGATTGCCTGCTTCAAAGGCAATCTCGATCTCTTCAGAGGCATCCGGAGCCGCCTCCACCGATCGCGTCATCGCAAACACCTCCTCCGGCGGAGCCACCATCGGGTCTTCAAGGGGTCCGGCTTCGATGCTGCGGCCCAGCAGATTGAGATCGATCGAGTAAGGCGACTTCTTGCTCACCGGTGCGGGCAGACCAAAGCGTTCGCCGTAGGCGATGGTCTCCTCACGGCTCATGCCCCACTCACGGGCTGGGGTGAGCACCTTGAGGTCCGGTGCCAACGCAGCGATGGCCACATCGAAACGCACCTGATCATTGCCCTTGCCTGTGCATCCATGGGCAACAGCATCGGCACCCACTTCCCGGGCCACCTCCACCAGGCGCTTCGCGATCAAAGGCCTCGCCAGGGCCGTGGAGAGGGGGTAACGGCCTTCGTAGAGGGCGTTGGCACGAATCGCCGGAAAAGCGAAATCCTTGATGAAGGGCTCAATCAGATCTCCCACGAGCGACTGACTGGCACCCGCATCCAGCGCTTTCTGACGAATCGGCTCCAGCTCATCGCCCTGGCCGAGATCAGCGGCAAAGGTGATCACATCCTCAACACCCCATTCCTGCTTGAGGTACGGGATGCAGACACTGGTATCAACTCCCCCGGAATAGGCGAGTACCACCTTCTTGGCGCGGCCCATCAATGGGTCTCCTGATCACAATCGTCTGATTCTCTCGTCTCGCCGGCCGCCACCTGTGGAGAAGCCGCAAGCAACCATGCAGCCAACGCCGCAGCCGGAACAAAGACCAGCAGCAGCGCCAGGGTCCAGGAGGTCTGCAACGGTTCAGGCCGCTGCAAACCCCACCAATGCAGACCAGAGCTGATGATCAGGGCCAGACCCCACAGAAGAACGAGCAGCGCAGATTTGTTCAGTGGAGGGTCAAAAACAGCACATGGTCTATCTTGGTTGATTGGCCCGCGTCCCTCCCTGCATGAGCGCTCTGGTTGATTCAAACGCCCTGGACAGCGTCAACCCGTCCCTCACCCGCTACGGGCGCCGCGACCCTGCACCCGTGCTGCCCCTGCGTGAGGAGCCTGACCTTCTGTCCTGGCTGGAAACCAGCGGCCGTCTCGTTGCCGACGAAGAATCCGGTTCACCTGAGGTGAGCACCGTCGAAGAGGAGGAACTCTCCGCGCTCATGGGTGAGAAAGAGGATTACAACAAGGATGACGAGCAAAACGAGGAGCAGTGGGAGGACTGACGTCCCTCAAGCACTGACTGGTCGCCACTGAGCGACTCACCTAGGGTCCCAGCGACCAGTCCAGTGCAGCTTTGCAATCCACGGATTCGAACCACCGCCCTTGGTGGGAGAACGGCTCATTGAGTGCCAGCTTGCTGATGCTGGTGGTCTTGATGACCAGCTTTGCAGCCGACAAGTGGATCACCAATGCGCAACTGAGCCTGCCGCTCTTGATTTCAGCGGTCTGCGCAACAGCGACTGCAGCCTTGGGCATTCCCCTTCTGCGGCGCTTGAAGATGGGGCAGTTCATCCGTGAGGAAGGCCCCAAAGCCCATCAGAGCAAGGCGGGAACACCAACGATGGGGGGGCTTCTGGTGGTTCCCGTCGGGGTCATTCTCGGGAGCCTGATCACTCGGGACGCCGTAGCGTCACAACAACTGCTCAGCCTGGCAGCCCTGACCCTGGCGTTCATGCTGATCGGCGGCATCGATGACTGGAGCAGCCTCACCAAACACACCAATGCTGGCCTGACGGCACGAGGAAAATTGCTGCTGCAAGCCATGGCAGCCGCAGCCTTTCTGGCGATCGCTGCCTGGCAGGGCTGGATCAGCAGCAGCATTGCCCTGCCCTTTGGCCTTGAACTGCCCTTAGGGCTTCTGATCTGGCCGCTGGGGCTGTTTGTCGTTCTGGCGGAGAGCAACGCCACCAACCTCACCGATGGCCTGGATGGCTTGGCCAGCGGCTGCGGAGCACTGGTGTTTACCGGTCTGGCACTTCAACTGATGCTCCGGGGAGACAACGGAGATCCCGCCTTGGCTGGCTTCTGCATGACCATGGCCGGGGCATGGCTTGGGTTTCTGGTGCACAACCGAAATCCGGCTCGGGCCTTCATGGGCGACACGGGATCCCTGGCGATGGGAGCCGCCCTTAGCGGTGTGGCTCTGTTGTCCAACAGCCTCTGGCCCCTGCTGGTGATGGGAGGCGTCTTCGTCGCCGAATCCCTCTCAGTGATCATCCAGGTCTGGGTGTTCAAAGCCACGAAAGGAGCTGATGGTCAGGGGCGACGCTTGTTCCGCATGGCGCCGCTGCATCACCACTTTGAGCTGGGCGGCACCGATGAGCGAAGTGTGGTGCCCGCGTTCTGGCTGGTCACAGCAGGGCTTGTCCTCCTCGGACTGGTGCTGCGTCCCTGAGCGCTGATCTTTGATCCAATCCTGTGGAACCTCATGTCGAAGCGATCTCGAGGGTGCAGCGATTCAGATCACCCACCAATGAGATTGAACTTTGTTCACTCCTCACAAAGTCAATCCTTCTCATAAAGATTGACGCTGATTCACAAAAATGACCGACGTTTTAAGAATTTAGAGTGACCACAGCACAGTGACCTTAATAAAAAGAGGCCTAAACAACATAACCGGTACTCAGTGGATTTTGGATATCCAGAACGAACGCTTCGCGCCGCTCACATCCCTTAAAGTCGCGTTTTTGGGTGGCAAGGCAGGATGACCTACTTCACCTGGCGTGAATCCGGTCTCACAGCTGACTGCTCAAGCCTCGAGGCGATGGCTGCACGCTTTGAAGAGTCGGCCAGTTTGATGCGACGCATGTCGAGCGAAGGGTTCCAACTGGAGCGCCATGGAACGGAGCAGCGCATCACGCATCCCGATCCCACCGTTTTTGAAGCCTGGGGTTTCGTCAGCGAAGAATCACCGGTCCGCCAACTCACGCTGATCCCCGATCTTCAGAACTGATGGACAACCTGCTTACCAAAACCGCTGAGCTGCTCGCCAACGCCGCTGCGGATCCTGACCGGGTTCTGCGGTGGGTGCTGATCTACTTCGGTGTGTCGTCGCTTGGATTCATGGGCGTGTGGCTGATCGGCGAAGTGCGCCGTCAGAGCAGCACCGATTCGAACTGAGCCCCAAGAGGCTCGCTTCCACCGACCACTGCACCCAAGGCTGCGGAAAGTCTCAGGACTTCCGTTGATTGATGATGCAGGCAGGCCATACAAGGATGACCATGCCGTCGTTTCCACGCACCGTGATGCTGCTGGGCAGCGGGGAGCTGGGCAAGGAGGTGGCCATTGCTGCCCAACGGCTTGGCTGCCGGGTGATCGCCTGCGATCGCTATGCCGCTGCCCCGGCCATGCAGATCGCTGACGTGGCCGAAGTGCTGCCGATGACCGATGCCGATGCCTTGCTGGAGGTGGTCAGGCGCCACCAACCCGACGTGGTGATCCCGGAGATCGAAGCACTCGCCGTGCATGCCCTGGCGGAACTTGAACAAGAGGGAATCACCGTGATTCCCACGGCCCGCGCAACGGCCGTCACGATGAACCGAGACCGCATCCGCGACCTGGCGGCCGGCGAACTCGGTCTCCGCACCGCCCGCTTCGCCTATGCCTCCAGTGCTGAAGAACTCACAGCAGTGGCGGAACCACTGGGCTGGCCCGTCGTGGTGAAACCGGTGATGAGTTCCTCCGGCAAAGGCCAGAGCGTGGTGACCTGTGCAGACGATCTGCCCAAGGCCTGGGAGGCCGCCATGGCCGGTGCACGGGGCACCTCAACCCAGGTGATCGTGGAGGAATTTCTCCATTTCGATCTGGAGATCACCCTGCTCACCATCCGTCAGCGCAATGGCGAAACCCTGTTCTGTGCACCGATCGGCCACGAGCAGGAAGGAGGGGACTATCAATGCAGCTGGCAGCCCGCTCAACTCAGCGACCAACAACTGCGTCAGGCCCAGGCCATGGCCAAAACCGTCACCGACAACCTGGGCGGTGCCGGTCTCTTCGGGGTGGAATTTTTCCTCTGTGGCGATGAGGTGATTTTTTCTGAACTGTCGCCCCGGCCGCACGACACTGGCCTGGTGACCCTGATCAGCCAGAACCTGAGCGAGTTCGAACTGCACCTGCGGGCTGTTCTCGGTCTGCCGATCCCCACCATCACGGCAGCTGATGCGGCCGCCAGCCGCGTGATCCTGGCCCAAACCAACATGGACTCCGTGGCTTTTGAAGGGGTCGAACAAGCGCTCATGGAAGCTGACACCCAAGTGCTGCTGTTCGGCAAGCCCACTGCCCGCCCCGGTCGCCGCATGGGTGTGGCCCTGGCAAGGGGAGGAGATCGGAAGGAAGCACAAGCGAAGGCCGACAGGGCAGCCGCCTGTGTGACCGTGATTCCAGGATCAACGGCTGCCTGAAAACCGGTAGTGGGTTAAGCCATCCAGCACGGCTCCAACACTGGGGCGTTTCGAGACATACACCCGCTGCTGGGTCCGCTGGCCCAACAGGCAGGGATCGTGATCCGCAGGAACCACCGTGGCGGGCAAACCATCCAGCAACTCTCCATCCCCCTGCTGACTGGCCACCACGAGAACCTGCTGCAGGGGGAGCTGCCAAGACTGGGCCAGAAAACGGATGGCCTCACTGCGGGACGCGCGTTGGGGAAGAACATCCAGGAACCAATGGCAACGGAGCTGAGGTTCCGCCTGCAGACCATGGCGGCGAAGGCACTGACGGGCCAAACCAATCAGGCCGCGGTTGGAAGCACGCAACAGGTAGCTGACCTTGAAGGGACTCTGATGATCCGGGTCCTGAAGCTGAAGATGTTCCTCGAGTTGAGCCATCGCTGCGAGCACAGCGTCGCGATCCCAGGCTTGGCTGATGCGCTTCGCCCACACGGGATCTTCCGCGCAATCGGAGTTGTGGTGAATCTCGGTTCCAGCCCGACAGATCCAGGCCTTGGGGTCGGGAAGGTGCAACTCCTGGTAGCGCTGGCGCGCCTGATCCAGCGACCGCCCCGTGAGAATCACCAAACCTGTCGACGCGGCGAAGGGTTGGGCCTGAAGCCGATCGCGCAGATGCGCCAGGGAGCGTTCCTCCGGCAGCTCCAAGCAGCTGTCGAGATCTAGCGCCAACAGCCTTGAGACGGGGCTGGGCCGCCGCACCACCGACATTCCACGCACAGGTGACACGCGAACTTTCTGCTGCATCAGGGCGAGGTACTGACACACATGGGCATCCCAGCTGAAATGCCGACTGATGGCCTCAACCCCGTTGTCACTCCAACGGCGCCAACGGGAGCGATCACTGCCGGCCAATTCCAGGGCCTCTTGAAGTGCCCCGGGATCGGTGACATCTGCCAGAAGACCGTTGTCGCAACGGTGTTGGATGTCCCGTGGACCGCCATCGTCGGTGGCCACCATCGGCAAACCACAGGCCGCGGCTTCCAGAAGGGTGAGTCCGAAGGGTTCGGTCAACGCCGGGTTCACAAACAACCCCCCACGACGCGCCGCCCAGCGATAAAGGGCAGGGATTTGGGCACGGCTGTGTTGTTTGGGATAGGCCACCTGGCCATAGAGATCAAAGCGATCCACCAGATCGAACACCTGCTGGAGCACATCGCGCTGCTGCTTCTCGAGCTCACGCGGGTCATCCCGGCAGCCCAGCACAAGCACCAGGTTGTGACGCTGCCGCAGCACCGGCGACTGACCAAAGGCTTCCACCAGAGCGGGAATGTTCTTGCGCCGCACCGCACGAGAAATCGCCAGCAGGGGCGGACGATCCGGCTCCCTGAGGAAAGGCTGCAACAGGCTTTGCAACGCGGAGCATTCCTGCGATGAACCGTGGGGATGGAACCGGGATGCATCGACGCCAGGGGGCACCACCGACGCCTGATCCGCCTGAAAGTGGCCGTAGCGGCAGTACTGCTGATCCGCCTCCTGACGGGTGCTGGTGATCACCAGATCCGCCTGGGCGAGAGCACGCTCTTCGGCGTCAATGCGCCGGCTGATGGCATAGGTCTGCTCAAGTTGAGAGCGATCCAAGCCACCAGCCAGGAGACGACGCTGTTTCTCCCGGCCGAGGGAATGACCCGTAAAAACAAGTGGAATCCCCAACCGCTGACTAACGAGAGCACCCACCAGACCGGCATCGGCGTAATGGGCATGAATCCAATCCACCCTCTGGCCGGGCTGGCTCAGATGTTCCACCAGCTGATCAGCCAGCTCCTCGAGATGGGGCCAAAGCAACTCCTTGCGCAGATACCGCTTGGGTCCGAAGGGAAAGCGCAGGATGCGGGCCCCTGGAGCAATGGCTTCGACCCGTTGGCTGTAATCGAGATCTACCCGACGGTCCTGAATCAGCCGGGTGACCACATCAACCTGCTCAACCTCCGCCCGCTGCGCAAGGCTGCGCACGAGCTCCAGCACATACAACGTCTGACCACCGGTATCAGCATCCCGCCCCAGTTCGAGCTCATGGGAACGAAACAGACCGTGAAGGTGCAGATGCAACAACCGGATCCCCATTCACTCCCCTCACAAACAACAACGGGACACAGATTCGGTGCCGTTGTTTTTTCTTTAGAGGCGGAAGAAGGGGTTAAAAATAAAAAAAACCTTAGAAGGCTGGAAAGTAGAACCAATCTAAAAAGCCGAGTCACCCTGCCTTGCAAAGGATCCCGGCCCAAGAGGTAAAAGTCATGCCCCCGGCTTGATGTAACAAGCCAGCAACGTCAGAGTCAATCGCTCAAATCAACAAGTCAAGGCTGCCCTGCTCTACAACCCAACCACCCTCAGAGAAGGTTACGGAGCCGTCACCTCAAGCCGCCAAGGGAACGGGCAGTTCGGGTGGATGCTGCTCCAAAACCCTTGCGAGGTAGCGGCCAGTGTGACTGGTGGGGTGCTGGGCGACCTCCTCTGGAGTACCGGTGACCAGGATCTCGCCACCCTTATCGCCGCCTTCGGGCCCGAGATCAATAATCCAGTCGCTGCAACGGATCACATCAAGATTGTGCTCGATGCAGATGATCGAGTTGCCCTTGTCCACCAACCGCTGCATCACATCCATCAGCTTGTGCACGTCGTAGAAGCTGAGGCCGGTGGTGGGCTCATCAATCAGATAAAGGGTCTTGCCAGTGGCCCGCCGTGACAGCTCCGTGGCCAGCTTCACCCGCTGGGCCTCTCCCCCCGAGAGGGTTGGTGCCGGCTGGCCGAGCTTCACGTATCCCAGGCCCACATCCACCAAGGTGCGCAAGCGATCGGCCGCCTGAGGAATCGCATCAAACACCTCAGCGGCCTGCTCCACCGTCATTTGCAGCACATCCGCGATGGTGTGGCCCTTGTATTTCACCTGCAGGGTTTCGCGGTTGAACCGGGCGCCCTTGCAGACGTCGCACTGGACGTACACATCCGGCAGGAAGTTCATCTCAATCACGTTCACGCCCTGACCACGGCAAGCCTCACAGCGGCCACCCTTCACGTTGAAGCTGAACTGACCCACCTGGTAACCGCGAGCCTTGGCCTCCACCGTGGCGGCGAACACCTGACGGATCGGATCAAAGGCACCGGTGTAGGTGGCTGGATTGGAGCGGGGCGTGCGTCCAATCGGGCTCTGGTCGATCACGATCACCTTGTCGATCGACTTCAACCCACGCAGCTCCCCCAGACCCTGCGGAAAAGGCACCTTCAGACCCAGGCCGTTCTCCAGGGCGGGATGCAGAAGCTCATTCACCAGGGTGCTCTTGCCGCTGCCGCTCACTCCGGTGACCGACACCAAACGGCCCAAGGGGAACTCAACCGAAACGTTCTTGAGATTGTTGCGGTTGCAATCGATCAACTTGAGTGAGCGCGAACCGCTCTGGCGGCGTTCGGCCGGCGTTGGAATCGAGCGACGGCCACTCAGGTAGGCGCCGGTGAGGGATTCGCTGCTCGCCACCAGGTCATCGAAACTGCCCTCCGCAACGATGTGGCCCCCATGGACGCCGGCGCCAGGGCCGATGTCCACCACGTGATCGGCAGCACGGATGGTGTCTTCATCGTGTTCCACCACCACCAGAGTGTTTCCGAGATCCCGGAGCCGCACCAGGGTGTTCAGAAGACGGTCGTTGTCCCGCTGATGCAAACCGATGCTCGGCTCATCCAGCACGTACAGCACCCCGGTGAGACCAGCACCGATCTGGGTCGCCAGGCGGATGCGCTGGGCTTCACCACCGGAGAGTGTCATCGCCGGTCGATCCAGGCTCAGATAGTCGAGACCAACATCCAGCAGGAATTTCAGACGCAGGCGGATTTCCCTGAGCACCAGATCACCGATCTGGATCTGACGGGCATTCAGCAAGGGCTCTGAACCCTCGTAGGCGCCCACACCCATCAGTTTTTCGATCCGTTCCAGGGTCTGGCCGACGCTGACGGCCGTGAGTTCTGGAATCCGGTACGGCCCTACCTTCACCGCCAGGGCTTCAGGGCGGAGCCGCTGTCCGCCACAGGCTTCACAGGGAACCAGCTCGAGATACTTCTCCAACTTCTGGCGCTGGGCTTCACCACTGGCATCGCGGAGCTGCCGCTCGAGGATCGGAAGAATGCCTTCGAAGGGCCGGGTGTACCCCCCTTGCCCCTTGCGATAACGGCTGTCGGCCTGGATCAGAATCGGTTCGCGGCTTCCATTGAGCAGCACATCCCGCTGTTCATCCGTAAGTTCATTCCATGGGGTCTTGATCTCAAAGCCGAATGCCTCGCCCACTGAATACAGCAGGGAGAAGTAGTAGCTGTTGTCTTTCTCCGCCCAGGGAGCGACCGCTGAATACACCGGCTGCGTTGGGTCCGGAATGACCCGGTCCACTGTGAACTTGCGCAGATGGCCAATGCCATGGCAAGCCTCACAGGCGCCGTAAGGGCTATTGAACGAAAACAGTCGCGGTGACAGCTCCTCCATCACAGCGCCGTGCACGGGGCAGGCGAAGTTCTCGGAGTAAAGACGCTCCCGCTCAACGCCTTCGGGAAGCTCTTCCCCCTTCTTGGGCACCACCTCCACCAATGCCAGACCATCGCCGCGTTTGAGGGCCGTGCGCAGCGAATCAGTCAGCCGTTCCTGGATTCCCTCACGGGCCACAAGACGATCGACCACCACTTCGATGTTGTGGCTGTGGTTCTTGTCAAGCTCGATGTTGTCGGCCAACTCGCGCACCTCGCCGTCGATGCGCACGCGGGCGAAACCTTCCGCCGCAAGACCGCTGATCAATTTGGTGTGGGTGCCCTTCTTGCCGCGCACCACCGGCGCCAACAACTGATAGCGGGTTCCCTCCGGCAACAGCAGAATCTGATCGACCATTTCGTCGATGCTCTGCGGCTTGATCGAACGGCCACACTTGGGGCAGTGCGGCTCGCCGGCACGGCCGAACAGCAGACGGAGATAGTCCTGAATCTCCGTGACCGTGCCCACAGTGGAACGTGGGTTGTGACTGGTGGATTTCTGATCAATCGAAATCGCCGGAGACAGGCCCTCGATGGCATCAACATCGGGCTTGTCCACCTGCCCCAAAAACTGGCGGGCATAGGCCGAAAGACTTTCGACGTAGCGGCGCTGTCCCTCCGCAAAGATCGTGTCGAAGGCAAGTGAACTCTTGCCGCTGCCGCTCACCCCGGTGAACACCACCAGCTTGTTGCGGGGAATGGTGACGTCGACGTTCTTGAGATTGTGCTGCCGCGCACCCCTCACTCGAATCACATCGTCCTGAGTCGCCAGCGGGCCAGCTGAGTCAGCGATCTTGGCAGCAGCTCGCGCCATCAGGACCCGTTGGAAAGCTCAAGAGCTTAGGAAGAACCGAAGCCTTCAAGCTGTTCGCTGGTCCAGCAGGCTTGCTGCATAGGCATCAGCCTGATCGCCACCAGCGAGGTCTGCCAGCTCCTGGCGGCGTTCCTGAGTGTCCCGCAGTCGGGACACTCGCGAATGGGTGGTGCCGTCTTCCACATGCTTACTCACCCGGAAATGGTGATCGGCCACTGCCGCCACGAGCGGTTGGTGGGTGACGCAGAACACCTGACGCTGACGGGCCAGGGTCTGAAGCAGATCGGCCATCGCTCCACTGACGCGTCCGCTGACGCCGGCATCAATCTCATCGAACAGCAGCGTGCTGGAGCCATCCACAGCGGCAAGGGTGGTCTTGAGCGCGAGCAGAAAACGGGACATCTCACCGCCGGAGGCCACCTCCGTTAGCGGTGCCATCGGTTGGCCGGGATTGGCGGAGAACAGGAATTGAACAGCGTCCGCCCCATGCTCAGCCGGATCACAGGGGGTGAGATCCACCTTGAAGCGCACGTTGGCCAGGCCCATGGGTGGCAACAGCTTCAGCAACGAGGCTCCTAAGGCCTCCGCCGCCTTAAACCGCTCGCGACACAGGGCCGCATTGGCCTGATCACGCGTCTGGCGACGGACGGTCTCGGCCTGTTGCAGGCGGGCGAGATCCGCCGCGAAGCCTTCCGATCCCAAACGATGCAGCAGCTCGTCGCGCCGCTGAATCAAACCGGCCAGATCAAGGCCATAACGGCGCTGCAGCCGTTTTAAAACCGACAGACGCTCCTGAATCCGCTCCAGCTGGTCTGGATCGCTCTCCAGCGCCAGGCCGTATTGATCCAGGGAGCGCAACAAACCGTCCACACCTGCTTCGAGATCCAGCGCCTGATCACGCAGGGGCTCAAGCGAACCATCCAGCTGCGCCATGGCCTGCAGCTCCTGGATGCACGCCGCGAAATGATCTTGCAGAGAAGGCGCCTGATCCACACCGTCGCGGAGACGCCCAAACAGCAAGGCCAAACCCTCCAGCAGCCTCACGCCATGGACGAGGCGGTCTTGATCCTGTTCCAGCCGCTGCTGCTCGTCGGGGTCGTCGAGATCGGCAGCTTGCAGCTGCTCCAGCTGCTCTTCCTGTTCAGCCTGCTCCTGTTCGGAGCGCTGCTGCTCCTGCTCAAGTGCCGTCAGGGCATCTGCAGCCTGGCGCCATTCGGTCCAGGCATCAGCCACCTGAACTTTGAGCTCAGCCAATGCAGATCCACCGAGACGGTCAAGCCAGAGCCGTTGCTGCCCCGCCCGCGACAACAGCTGGGTCTGTCCCTGAACCGTGAGATCAATCAACAGCGGCCTCAGCTCAAGCAACTGCTGACGGTTCACTGTGGAACCATTCAGCCGACAGCGACTGGAATAACGATCACCCTCCTGCCGTTTCCATTCCCGGCTGATCAGAAGCTCCTCTTCGGGATCAAACTCCGCCGCAATCAACCACTGCTCTAGGGCTGGGTTGAGTTGGAAGGCAGCCTCGATCTTGGCGCGATCCGAACCCGTCCGCAGCAGACGAACGCCGCTGGAACCCTGCGCTCCACCCAGCACCGCATCGAGGGCATCAAGAAGGATCGATTTACCGGCGCCGGTCTCGCCGGTGAGCACCGTGAAACCCGAGCTGAACTCCAGTTCAAGACTCTCAATCAGAGCGATGTTCTGCAGCAGCAGACCGGTGAGCACGTCCAGCCCTGTGATGATGCCGACCGTAGCGGCAGCTCGGTTCGTTTAGAAGGGGTGTCTGACATCCCGATGAATTGATGGCGCAGGAGCTCGGGGATTTCATCGAAGCCGCAGGGTTGCTCGAGTACGACCCCGCCGCCATCACACGTATTTATGCCGGCCATCCCCAGCGGCTGATCCGCCGGCTCTGGCAAACCCTCGTACCCATCGGCCTATTGCTGCTGGGCGTCGCCTTCGACTGGATCTTCCAGTTGCTGAAGGATGAGGAACGGGCCCGGGCTCGAGCTCGCGAATGCGCTGAACTTCTCGTGGATCTTGGTCCCGCCTTCATCAAGGCCGGCCAGGCGCTCTCCACACGACCGGACATCGTCCCCCCGCTGCTGCTTGAGGAACTGGCCCAGCTCCAGGACCAACTGCCCGGCTTCGACAGCGGCCTGGCCATGGCCTGCATCGAGGAAGACCTGGGCGCACCAGTGGATGACATTTTCGAGCAGCTGGACCGGGAACCGATCTCAGCCGCCTCCTTGGGTCAAGTGCACAAGGGAACCCTCAAGGGTGGCGCAAAGGTGGCGGTGAAGGTGCAGCGCCCGGGGCTGCGCGAACAGATCACCCTGGATCTGTACATCGTGCGCAACATCGCCGCCTGGTTGAACAGCAACATCGGATTGATCCGCAGCGACCTCGTCGCCCTGATCGATGAACTGGGGCGACGGGTGTTCGAAGAGATGGATTACCTCAACGAGGCCTCGAACGCTGAGACCTTCGCTGAGCTGCATCAACACAACCCTCGCATCGCTGTTCCGACGATTTATCGCAACGCCACCAGTCGCCGGGTGCTGACGATGGAGTGGATCGACGGCGTCAAGCTCACCAACCTTGATGCGGTTCGCGAGCTCGGTGTGGACCCGGACGACATGGTGGAAGTGGGCGTGAACTGCAGCCTTCAACAGTTGCTTGAGCATGGCTTCTTCCATGCCGACCCCCACCCCGGCAATCTCCTGGCTCTGGAGGACGGTCGCCTCTGTTATCTCGACTTCGGGATGATGAGCGAAGTGAGCCGCGAGTCACGCACCGGCTTGATTCAGGCGGTGGTTCATTTGGTGAACCGAAACTTCGGGAAGCTCTCCAAAGACTTCGTCACCCTGGGGTTCCTGGCGGAAGACGTGAACCTGGAACCGATTGTTCCCGCCTTTGAAAAGGTCTTCAGCCAGGCCTTGGAAGCCGGCGTCAACCGCATGGATTTCAAAGCAGTCACCGACGACATGTCCGGTGTGATGTACAAATTCCCCTTCCGGGTGCCGCCTTATTACGCCCTGATCATTCGATCACTGGTCACCCTGGAGGGCATCGCACTGAGTGTCGATCCGAACTTCAAAATCCTCGGTGCTGCCTACCCCTACTTCGCCAGACGGCTGATGGAGGATCCCGATCCCCAGTTGCGTCAGAGCCTTAAGGAGATGCTGTTCGACGGGGACGCATTCCGTTGGACCCGTCTGGAAAATCTGGTGTCCAGCGCTGCGAGCCAGGCACAGCTGGATCTGGAGGCCTTGCTCGATCAACTGCTCGACTTCCTGTTCTCACCCAAGGCAGGACTGCTTCGAGATCAATTGGTGACCGCCACGGTTGATCGGCTGGATGCTCTGGGTTGGTCGACGATGCAACGCCTGGGTCGACGCCTCCCCAAACGACTGCAACCCTCCGCCCTTGCCCAGACACCTCCCGGGCTCTCGGACCCACTGATGCAACTGGAACCGGTGCGGGAGTTGATTCAGGTGTTGCAATCGTTGCCGGGATTCACACCAGAGCTTCTGCTGCGTCGAATGCCAAGGGTGCTCAATGAACCAGACACCCGGCGGATGGGCTTCAAAGTGGCTCAGGGGCTGGCCGAACGGGGAGTTGTCCGCCTGGTGCGGGTCGCCGCTGGAGTTCCGGCCTAACTTCCGGCCAACACCCTCAGTGTGATGCTCCCCAAGCCCTTCACCCGTTCCTCTCTGCTGGCCGTGGCGGCAGGGCTTGGGCTGAGTTTGAGCTGCGTCATGCAACCCCTGCATGCCGCCACGGAGGTCGCCCTGGTGAGTGGTGCCTTCCGCCGCTCCATTCCAGTGAAACAAATCGAACACCTCGCCGAAACCGGGGATGCCACTGGTCTGCTGGAGGACCTACTGGAGCTCTCCGGGCAGGACCCCAACGAGGTGGCGCAGATGCTCAACCAGAGCCTCGAGCTTCCCCTGGTGCTCACAAGCCGTCTGATCAACACACGAATCGGCGAAGCCATCCTGCGTCGTGTCGCACGCATCATTCATCCGATCTACACACCGGAACCTGAGGTGAGTGTTCCGGCGATCCGCGCCGGAGTGATCAGTGGATTGCAGAGCGAAGATGGCCTCACGGCAGTGAGCTTTTTGAAGGGCTACCCCAATGCCGTCATGGCGGTGAATCTTCCGGCTCTGTTTGGAGTGATCGAAAAAGCGGAATCCATCGCCGGTCTGGTGCAGTTTTTCTCCGACTCCCCCTTGGACGGATTGAAGGAAGCGCGACCCTGACCAAGCCCTGAACGGACGCCGCCTAGATTCCGGCAATCCCCCCATCCCAGCCGGTGTCCCTGTTTCAGAACCTCCGTCGGCGTTTCACTGCCACCCCTGTGATGCAGGACTGGCCTGGACTGATTGAGGCCTATCGCAGCTGGCTGCCCGTCAGCGATGCGACGCCCGTGATCAGCCTGCGTGAAGGCGCGACCCCTCTGATCCCCGTGCCATCGGTTGCGGAACAGATCGGCAAGGGGGTGAAGGTGTTCGTGAAATACGACGGCCTGAACCCCACAGGTTCCTTCAAGGACCGGGGCATGACCATGGCCATCAGCAAAGCCAAGGAAGCCGGTTGTGAAGCGGTGATTTGTGCCAGCACGGGCAACACCAGTGCTGCGGCTGCGGCCTACGCCAGGCGGGGTGGGATGCGTGCCTTCGTCTTGATCCCGGATGGCTATGTCGCCCAGGGAAAACTGGCTCAGGCGTTGGTGTACGGCGCTGAGGTGTTGGCAATCCGCGGCAACTTCGACCGCGCCCTCGACATCGTTCGGGAAGCGGCCGAGAAGTATCCCGTCACCCTCGTGAACTCGGTGAATCCCTACCGGCTGCAGGGCCAGAAAACGGCGGCCTTCGAAATCGTGGATGCCCTCGGTGATGCACCCGACTGGCTGTGCATTCCCATGGGCAACGCCGGAAACATCACCGCCTATTGGATGGGTTTCCAGGAATATCAACAGGCCGGCCGGAGCCGCAGCCTGCCCCGAATGATGGGATTCCAGGCCAGCGGATCCGCCCCACTGGTGAACAACACCACGGTGACGGACCCCGAAACCATCGCCACCGCCATCCGCATTGGCAACCCGGTCAACCGAGCCAAAGCCCTGGCAGCACGCGAAGCCAGCAATGGCGCGTTCCTGGATGTGACCGACGCGGAGATCATCGCGGCCTACAAGCTTCTAGGCGGCCAGGAGGGAATCTTCTGTGAACCCGCCAGTGCTGCCTCTGTGGCAGGCCTGCTCAAACGCAAAGATGAAGTGCCAGCCGGCGCCACGGTGGTCTGCGTTCTGACCGGAAACGGCCTCAAGGATCCCGATTGCGCCATCAGCAACAACGACGCCGCCTTCCACACCGACCTCAATCCTGATCTGGGCACCGTCGCCAGTGTGATGGGCTTCTGACACACCGCCTTGCATCAACGCACTTCTGCCCCCGTCAGGGGGCTTTTTTGTGGCCGCAAGACAAAACCAACCGACAAAGCGGCTGCGGAAGACGCCCGAAAACCATCCCAACACGCTGTGGAAAACAGGCGGGAACTATCCACTCGTTTGTCGCGCGAGTTTTCCACCCGCTGTGAAGAGGTGGAAAACGAAGCCTCACTCCCCGTCCTGTGAAAAATTCTCCTCAGCCCTGGCTCATCGAGAACTGTGATGAACACTGGTTTCTGAGGTTCTTTCCCCCTTTTCCCCAGGCCCTACGACTGCTGTTTTTGTTTTTTATTTTTTAAATCCATAAGAACTAAACAGCCGAACAGAGGCTCCCGAACCGTTGGCCATTGCACTTCCCCTCAGCCTGTGAAACCGTGGGACACCTCAGCGCGCGCAGGTCTTCAGGACGATGAAGGTGGTCTGTTCACAGTCCGAACTGAATAGCGCTCTGCAATTGGTGAGCCGTGCAGTTGCCACACGCCCCACGCACCCGGTTTTGGCCAATGTCTTGCTCACAGCCGATGCCGGCAGCAACCGCCTCAGCCTGACCGGTTTTGACCTGAGCCTGGGAATTCAGACGTCCCTCGCCGCCAGTGTGGAAACCAGCGGGGCCATCACACTGCCGGCCCGGCTGCTGGGAGAGATCGTGTCGCGCTTGTCCAGCGATTCTCCGGTCACCCTCGCCGTAGACGATTCCGGTGAGCAGGTTCAGCTCACCAGCCTTAGCGGTAGCTATCAGATGCGCGGCATGAGCGCTGACGACTATCCCGATCTTCCGATGGTGGAGAGCGGCATGACGCTCAAGCTGCAACCTGAACGGTTGGTGCAGGCCCTCAAAGGCACTCTGTTTGCCAGCAGTGCTGATGAAGCGAAGCAACTGCTCACCGGCGTGCATCTCAAGTTCAACCAGCGGGCTCTGGAAGCGGCTGCCACCGATGGTCACCGCCTTGCCGTGCTCAATGTTGAGGATGCCCTGCAGGATGCGGCCTTGACCGATGCGGTGGACGACGAGGGGTTCGCCGTGACGCTTCCATCGCGCTCACTGCGGGAAGTAGAGCGGCTGATGGCGTCCTGGCGGTCCGATGAACCGGTCAGTTTGTTCTGTGATCGCGGCCAAGTGGTGTTTCTAGCGGCCGATCAAATGGTCACCAGCCGCACCTTGGAAGGCACCTATCCCAATTACGGCCAGCTGATCCCCGATGGTTTCACCCGCACCTTTGGAATGGACCGTCGCGCCCTGATCGCTGCTTTGGAGCGGATTGCTGTTCTCGCTGATCAACACAACAACGTTGTGAAATTCAGCAGTCAGCCCGAGGACGGTGTTGTCCAGATCAGTGCTGATGCGCAGGATGTGGGCAGTGGCTCTGAATCGCTTCCCTCCAACTTGGAGGGTGACGCCATGCAGATCGCCTTCAATGTTCGCTATCTGCTGGATGGCCTGAAAGCCATGGGCTCTGATCGGATTGTTCTGCATTGCAACGCGCCCACCACGCCGGCTGTGCTCCGTTCCGAGGAAGCGTCCGAAGCCTTCACCTATCTGGTGATGCCTGTTCAGATTCGTTCCTGATGTGTCGCTACCAGATCAGCTGCTCCTCAGTGATCTTCTGAGTCATACGGTTCGTTGTGATCTGGGTCTGGATCACGGGCCTGGGGTCATGGCCTGGATGCATCCGCCGGTGCATCGTCTTCTGGGCTGGGTCAGCCGTCCATCAGCCCTGCGCATGTCACGGGATGTCTGGCGTTTGAACCAGTGTTGTGGTTTGAGCGATCAACAGGTGTTTGTCCGTGGCGAGCCGGCAGTCACCGATCAGGTGACCCTGGAGCGCTTGCCCACGCTGATGGATGCAGCCTTGCTGGACCGTGACGGTGAGCGGATCGGCAGCGTTGTGGACCTTGATTTTCGACCTGCCGATGGCGCGATTCTTCACTACCTGATCGCCCGCAGCGACCCGCGGTTGCCGGGGAGTTCCCGATGGCGTTTGGCTCCCGATCGCATCCTTGATCAACAACCGGGTCAGATCCAAACCGGCCTGATGGGATTGGACGATCTGCCCATGGCCCGCGCCAGCGTTCGGCACGATCTGCTCCAACGCACCCAACACTGGCGGGACCAGTTGCGTTCCATGGGTGATCGGGCCAGCGATCGCCTGGAGGGTTGGTTGGACGACTCGCCCATCGATGAGCTGCGATCGGAAAGCGTGCGCTTCAGATCCGACGACGAGGACGAACCAAGAGAGGTGTCTGGACCTGAAGTCTGGGACGACGAAAGCTGGGATGAGCCCCCCTCTCGCCGCCGTCGCGAGGACGAAGATCCCTGGGTCTGACGGGCGGTCGGCAACACTGGGGGGAGGTGCTCCGCGATTCGTGGTTTCCTCCCCTGCGTACGACATAGCTGCAGCCTTGAAGCAGGAAGGGCTCAAGCCCAGTGACTGGGATGAGATCTGTCGGCGTCTCGGCCGCGAGCCGAATCGAGCCGAACTGGGCATGTTCGGCGTGATGTGGTCCGAACACTGCTGTTATCGCAATTCCCGGCCTTTGCTGAGTGGCTTCCCCACGGAGGGACCACGCATCCTTGTGGGACCCGGCGAAAACGCTGGTGTGGTGGATCTCGGTGGGGGCCATCGGTTGGCCTTCAAGATCGAAAGCCACAACCACCCCTCCGCCGTCGAACCCTTTCAGGGGGCGGCCACAGGGGTTGGCGGCATCCTGCGTGACATCTTCACGATGGGGGCCCGTCCGATCGCGCTGCTGAACGCTCTGCGCTTCGGCCCTCTTGAGGATCCTGCCAACGTTGGCCTGATGGAAGGCGTTGTGGCCGGCATTGCCCATTACGGCAACTGCGTTGGGGTGCCGACGGTGGGTGGCGAGGTGGCTTTTGATCCCTCCTATTCCGGCAATCCGCTGGTGAATGCCATGGCCCTTGGCCTGATGGAGACCGAGGAGATCGTCAAATCCGGTGCGATCGGCGTCGGCAATCCTGTGGTGTATGTGGGCAGCACCACCGGTCGGGACGGCATGGGGGGAGCCAGCTTTGCCAGTGCTGAGCTCAGTGCAGATTCCTTGGATGATCGTCCTGCCGTGCAAGTGGGCGATCCGTTTTTGGAGAAAGGGCTGATCGAAGCCTGCCTTGAGGCCTTCGCCAGTGGTGATGTGGTGGCAGCGCAGGATATGGGCGCCGCTGGTCTCACCTGCAGCTGTTCGGAAATGGCTGCCAAAGGGGGCCTGGGGGTGGAACTGGATCTGGACCGTGTTCCGGCCCGTGAAACCGGGATGACGGCTTACGAGTTCCTGTTGTCGGAATCCCAGGAACGGATGTTGTTCGTGGTGAAGGCCGGTCGGGAGGACGCCTTGATGCAGCGCTTCCGTCGCTGGGGCTTGCAGGCGGCGGTTGTGGGCAAGGTGCTTCAGGAACCGATTGTGCGGGTGTTGCATCACGGTGCCGTCGCCGCTGAGGTGCCGGCCACGGCTCTTGCCGACGACACCCCAATCGAAAAACATGCCCTATTGCAGGAGCCCCCGGCAGACCTTCAGGCGCTCTGGAGCTGGACCGAGCAGGAGCTTCCGGAGCTGAGTGATGCAGCGGCAGCCCTGCTTCAGCTTCTGGATGACCCCACCATTGCGAGCAAGCAGTGGGTTCACCGTCAGTACGACCAGCAGGTGTTGGCCAACACGGTGGTCTCGTCTGGAGCCGCTGATGCCGCCGTGGTGCGGTTGAGACCTCAGCAAGGCGATGGATCCATGGCCGCATCCAATCGTGGTGTTGCTGCCACGGTGGACTGCCCCAACCGTTGGGTTGCCCTGGATCCCGAACGCGGCGCTCAGGCGGCCGTTGCCGAAGCGGCACGCAACCTGAGTTGTGTGGGGGCGGAGCCCCTGGCGGTGACCGACAACCTCAATTTCCCGTCACCGGAAACACCCAAGGGCTTCTGGCAGCTGGCCATGGCCTGCCGCGGGATCTCCGATGCCTGCCGTGCCCTCAACACTCCCGTTACTGGAGGCAATGTCTCGCTCTACAACGAGACCAAACAGGACGACGGCACGATGCAACCGATCCACCCCACGCCGGTGATCGGCATGGTTGGTGGTGTGGATGACATCAGCCGTGTGACTGGCTTGGCCTGGCAACAGCCCGGCGATGCGATCTTCCTCATCGGTGTTCCCCCGGAGGATGGTGCCGATCCCAGCCTTGGTTTGGCCGGCAGTGCCTATCAGCAGCAGACCCTTGGCTCCTTGGCCGGACGACCGCCCAAGCCCGATCTTGCCCTCGAAGCAGCGGTGGGGCATTTGGTGCGTGAGGCCATTGCTCAAGGTTTGTTGGCCTCAGCTCACGATTGCAGTGATGGAGGCTTGGCCGTGGCGTTGGCCGAATCCTGCATCGCTTCTGATCTGGGTATCAGCGTGACCTTGTCCACAGGCTCAGCGCGCCTGGAGCGGGTTCTGTTCGCCGAAGGTGGCAGCCGGGTGATTGTGTCGGTGAATGCAGCATCCCTCCCTGCATGGGAGCAGTTGAGCGGATCCAAGCCAGCGCTTTACGTCACCCAGCTGGGCAGTGTGACGGCGGAGCCTCGATTGGTGATCCGATCCGAATCAGCCGTTCAGCTTGATCTTGAGGTGCAACGCTGTGCTGCTGTTTTCCGTGATGCGTTGCCCCGACGGATGCATTCGGAGTGATTGAGTCAGGCGTTGCCTGACGGTCGTTTCTCTTCCTTATCTCTCTGACTTCGGATTCATCATGTGCGGCATTATCGGAATGTTCTGTGTTGACTCGGTCAACCAACAGATCTACGACAATCTGCTTC
Organism: Synechococcus sp. N26; assembly: GCF_900473975.1. NCBI lineage: Bacteria > Bacillati > Cyanobacteriota > Cyanophyceae > Synechococcales > Synechococcaceae > Synechococcus > Synechococcus sp. N26. The sequence continues at coordinate 256,253 of NZ_UCNM01000002.1, forward strand.
TGCTTCAGCACCGCGGTCAGGACTCGGCAGGGATTGTCACGATGGACAATCACACCTTCCACGTGCACAAACAAAGGGGACGTGTGCGTGAAGCCTTTCGCACAAGAGACATGCGAAAGCTGCTTGGCAATGCCGGGATCGGTCACGTTCGTTATGCCACCCGTGGAGCTGCTGCGTCAGAAGAGGAAGTTCAGCCGTTTTATGTAAATGCCCCCTATGGCATCACTTTCGTTCACAACGGCAATCTCACCAACACCCTTCAGCTTGAGCAGGATCTGTTCAAGATTGATCGTCGTCACACCAATTCCACCAGCGATACGGAGATGCTGGTCAATGTGTTGGCCACGGAGATTCAATCTCAACTGACAGGACGTGATTTAACACCGAATCAGTTGTTTGATGCGGTGGCGTCACTCCATCACCGCGTTCAGGGCTCCTACGCGGCGATTGCTTTGATTGCGGGCCACGGAATGCTGGCCTTCCGGGATCCCTATGGAATTCGTCCCCTGATTCTCGGCAGGCGGTTGTCCGACCAGGGTCGTGAGGAGTGGATTGTCGCCAGCGAATCGCTTGTGATTGAAAACAGTGGTTACGAGATCATTCGCGATGTTGATCCCGGCGAGGCGGTGTTCATCGACGCTGATTCGAACTTGCACCAGCGTCAGTGTGCTGAGTCTCCTCGTTTGATTCCCTGTGCTTTTGAGTACGTTTATTTGGCGCGGCCGGATTCCGTTATGAACGGCATATCGGTGTACGAGTCGCGTCTACGGATGGGTGATCGTCTGGCTCAAACTATCGCTGAAACATTGCCTGCTGGTGATATTGATGTTGTGATGCCGATTCCTGATTCAGCAAGACCTTCGGCGATGCAGGTGGCCAAGCAATTGGGTCTTGAGTATCGAGAAGGGTTTTACAAAAACCGCTATGTCGGCCGCACCTTCATCATGCCGGGTCAAGCTGAAAGGAAGAAGTCAGTGAGGCAGAAGCTTAATGCTCTCGGAACTGAATTCGCCGGGAAGAATGTTCTGATTGTCGATGATTCTATTGTTCGTGGAACAACATCCCGCGAGATTGTTCAGATGGCACGCAGCGCTGGTGCAAACAAGGTGACATTCACCTCGGCTGCTCCACCGGTTCGCTATCCCAATGTTTATGGGATCAACATGCCAACCCGGGCGGAACTCCTTGCCCACGGCCGAACCAGTCAGCAGATCTCAGATGTTCTCGGGGCCGATCATGTTGTTTATCAGACCGTTGAGAACCTGTTGGAAAGCATTGTGGAGAACACTGAGATCAAGGATCTCGAGATGTCTTGTTTCGACGGCCACTATGTGACCGGTGGAATCGATGAAGATTATTTCCAGTGGTTGGAGCAGAATTGCCGCTCCTGATCGGATCGGGGCTTAGGGATTCGGTTGAATGGCGTTGATCACATCAACGATGGCCTCTCCCTTCTGAAGAGACGCCTGTTCCGTGGGTTTGTCTCCGGGTTTTGAGATCTTGATGTTGTCCGCATCCAGGCGCCCGTGACGATCCTTGCTGGTGCGTACACCAACAAGACCGGGTCCAGTGCTGATGCCCACCAGGCGATCAGATTCCGCATCAATCTGCACCGCCATGCTACCGAGATCGCCCCGCTGGTTGTAGCGCAGGCCTGAACAGTCGATTCGCCCGATCATTCCCTGCCTGGTGATCAGCATCAGTGGTGCCTGTTCCGTGCAGACGGCTCCAACGATCTGTTCCCCGGGGAGCAATCGCATGGTCATGGGTCCCTGTGCCAATCGACCCATCAACGGAAGTGAATCTTCAGTGACTCGCAGTCGTAGAAGGCGACCGATGTCGCTGATCAGCACCAGTGTTCCCTGATCGCGGCAGATCACTGCACTGTTGAGCTCGACTCCTTCTTTCAACTTGAGAACGCTGGTGGCTCGACCGGAAAGGTCCACCACGTCGCTGAGGGGGAGCCGCTTAAAGCGTCCATCGCTGCTGAGCAAGCCCAGACTCAGGTCCTCGATGTTCTGGCTGGGCAGCGACAGCAGCGAAACGATGGGGTCCCCGTCGAGGCCCGTGGGTAGGAATCGGTCAATCGGGCCGGGTTGCTGTCCAGCAAATTCCCAGCGCACCTGGGCGATGCGTCCTCCCGCACTCACCGCCAACAGTCGTGGTGGTGGCTCGATTGGAAGGATCACCCGTGCCGGAGATGGTGCATCACCAATGGGGCAAGGATCATTGAGGTGCAGTCGGCCCAGCACCTGGGGGGTGACGATCTTCACTTGGCCATCGGCCTGGATCAGCACCCGACCATCTCCGGGCAGTGCAGCCAGGGCCTGCTGACGCAGCAGTTCCGTGTTCGGCCGTTGGCTGGCCGCCCGTTCGGCCATCAGGGCATCACCGCCCTCCACCAGACGGGTTCGACGCGGTGTGCTGAAGCGTTTTTTCAACGCCTTGAGCTCTGTCACCATCGCGTCCAGCAGCTGATCCCGGTTGTCTAGGAGCAACTTCAGGCGTTGACGTTCCGCTCGAAGCTCATCCAGCTCCTGGCGCAGGCTTTCCTGTTCGAGTCCGGTCAGGCGCCTCAGGGGCATGGCTAACACCGCATCCGCCTGCCGTTCGCTGAGGTCGAGGCGCACCATCAGGCTGGCGCGGGCTGAGGCGGCGTCATTCGCCTCCTGGATCATGGCGATCACAGCCTGAAGATTGTTCAGGGCTGTGATCAGTCCTTCCACCACCTCAAGCCGGTCTTCGGTCTTGCGCAGGGCATGACTGGTGCGCCGGATCAGGGTCAGTTCCCTGAAATCGAGGAAGGTCTGCAGCAGTTGGCGCAGCGACAGTTGCTGGGGTTGTCCATCCACCAGGGCGAGAAGGATGGCTCCGAAGTTGCTCTGCAGTGCCGTTCGCCGTTGCAGATCCTTCAGCACCTTCTCCGGATCTGCATCGCGACGCAGCTCCACCACCACACGCATGCCTTCGCGATCGCTTTCATCGCGGATGTCTGCAATTCCGCCGATTTTTCCGTCGTTGACGGACTCCGCCAGTTTTTCGATCCAGCCGGCCTTGCTGAGCTGGTACGGCAATTCGGTGACGACCACGGCATTGCGTTTGTGGCGTCCTTTGCCCGGTTGCACCTCTTCGGTGTGGGCTACGCCGCGCATCGGGATGCTGCCGCGTCCATGCAGGTAGGTGTCCCGCAGGCCCGAGCTGATCAGCACTTCACCGCCTGTGGGGAAGTCGGGACCTGGGATCAGCTCCAGCAGTTTTTCGTCACTCAGCTCCGGTTTGCGGATCAGGGCGATCAGGCCATCCACCACCTCTCCCAGGTTGTGCGGGGGAATGCTGGTGGCCATGCCAACGGCGATGCCGGAGCAGCCGTTCAGCAGCAGGAAGGGAAGCTGGGCTGGAAGAACGGTGGGTTCCTGTTGGGACCCATCGAAGTTCGGTGCGAAATCAACCGTGTCCTCACCGATCTCCTCCAGCATCGCCTGGTGAGAGATCGGCGCCAGGCGGGTTTCGGTGTACCGCATGGCCGCCGGTGGGTCGTCATCCACCGAGCCGAAATTGCCATGGCCGTCGAGCAGTGGATGACGGCTGGAGAAGCTCTGAACAAGCCGCACCAAGGCGTCGTAAACGGCCTGATCACCGTGGGGGTGATATTTGCCGAGGACGTCACCGACAACCCTCGCGCATTTCCGATAGGGACGGTCTGGGGTGAGCCCCAGTTCCTGCATCGCGTACAGAATCCGCCGCTGGACGGGTTTGAGACCATCGCGGGCATCGGGCAACGCCCGACCCACGATCACGCTCATCGCGTATTCGAGGTAGGAGCGCTGCATCTCCTGATGCAGGGCGATCGGTTCAACGCGCTCCTCAGCCATTCGGTCTGTCGCTCTCCGACCGGAAGGCGCTCAGCCTACAGATGATCACTGGCTTTTCTTCCACGTTGCGTTGGCTTGGGCTCGTTCCACGCTGTTGGTGAGCTGCGGCTCGCTCAGCAATTCTGCCGTCGCCTCACGGATGCGCACACCCCAAAGCTGTTCGGCTTGATGCAGGGGCAGAACGTAGTTGGGGTTCTTGGCCAATGCTGTGGATGCCAGCTGGATCGCCTCGGTCTGCTCACCCTGTTGATGCAGCGCTGCGGCCAGGGCCAGCATCGGTTCTGCGTTGGTCTCCAGCTTCAACACCCGGCGCCAACGCCGCACGGCTTCCTGCCGCTGGCCCATCTCAAAAAGCACCAGGGCCTGGTTGTTCAGGGCTTCCCAGAACTCCGGCTTCAGGGCCGTGGCTTGTTCGAACGACTTCAGGGCCAGAGGGAGTTCGCCCTGCATGATCCTGGCGTTGCCGAGGTCGAAATAGGCCGAAGCGTTGTTCGGATCCAATTGGAGTCCGCGGGTAATCAAGGGAACGGCATCGTCCGGTCGCTCTGCCCGCAGGGCGATCGCTGCTTCGGCGAACCACAAGCCGGCTTTTTCAGGATTCAGCTGCTTGGCCCGGGCCAGAGATCGGCTTGCGTCCTTGAGGTCGTTGTTGCGCAGTTGAGCTTCCGCAAGGATCGACCAGAACCGTTCGTCATTGGGGTTGAGCCGCACCGCCAGAGCCGCCAGTCGTGCTGCGTCCTTGGCCTGCCCCAGCTGAAGCAGCTGTGCAGCGGTCCGACCGATGCCGATCGATGAGCCCTTGAGTTCCGCTTCGGTGGGCAGATAGACGTAGGGGATCAGGGCGTTGGCTGCCGGGGCGCCGAACCAACCCCCCAGAACGACCAGTGCAGCCGCCAGCGTTCGACGCAAGCCAATTCGACGCAGCACTGGAGCGAGGGTGGAGTCGCTAAAGCGTAGGCGTGGGATCCGGTTGTGCTGCAGCGGCGTTGCGACGCCACATCCAGGGTTTGATCCGTCGCAACGCAGATCCCCGCAGGTTTTGGTCCCAGACGCTGTCGTCCCAGCTCTGGATCTGCTCCTTTTGCAGATTCAGTAGCCATGGGCGTGGCTGCACCTCGGGATCACTGCTTTGGGGCAAGCTTCGGTGGTTCCAGGGGCAGACGTCCTGGCAGATGTCACAGCCCGCCACCCACGCTCCAAGGGCGGCGCGAATGTTTTCCGGTAAGTCGTCCTCACGATTTTCGATCGTGTGAAAGGCCAAGCAACGCCTTGCATCCACCACAAAAGGTTCACGGATCGCATGCGTGGGGCAGGCATCGATGCAGGCGCTGCAGCGTCCACAGAGGCTGCGGGCTGGTGGGTCGGCGTTCAAGGGCTCCGTTGTCAGCAGATGGCCGATCACCATCCAGGAGCCCCGTTCGGGGTGAATCAGGTTGCTGTGTTTGCCGATCCAGCCCAGGCCGGCTTCCTCAGCCCAGGCCTTGTCCAGCAGCGGTGTGGCGTCAACACAGGCGCGCCAACCGCAGTCGGGCCGTTGTTCCGAAAGCCAGCGACCGATCCGTCGCAGCCGTTGATCCACAACCCGGTGATAGTCACGCCCCCAGCCGTAACGGGCGACTTTGAGGGAGCCGGGGGAGGGTTCAGCGTCGACGTAATAGTTGAGGCCAACGGCGAGAAGGCTGTTGGCTCCGTCCAACAGCAGCCTGGGGTCTCGCCGACGGGGGGCGGCCATCCAGGCCATGTCAGCTTGATGACCATTGTCCAACCAGCGCTGCAGAGCTTTGGTGCGCAGCTGCAGCCGAGGACTTCCCGGGATTCTGGCAATGCCAACGGGATTGAACCCTTCCTCAGCGGCGCGGCGCTTCAGAGCCTTGCTTAAACGAGTTTGTTGATCGGTGACATGCCCTTGCATCGACCTTAAGGTTGGGCGCTTATCAGCATCTTCTCTGTGACCGGCACTGAGACAGGACGGCTTGCTCCCTTGCTGCGCTGGCTTGGTTTGACCCTCGTGGTGATCCTCGTCCTGCAGATGCTGGCTGTTCTTGTCGGTGTCGACTGGGGTGCGGATGCTCCACGCCCGCAGGTCACCGGACCGCTTGTGGCCCTTGCTCCTCTGGGATTTGCCGGTTTGTTGATCTGCCTGATCGGATCACGGCTGGATCACCCCCATCAGCAGCGCACTCCTTTGCGTCTGCTGATCGCCGTCCTTTCAGCGCTGTTGGCCCTCGGCATGGTGATTGCCGTGCCCATGTCCCTGGATGGGGGTGCGGGTGACGTGGCCCGTCAGCGCAATCTGGATCAGGGCCGCGAAGCGCTGAAGGATGCTCGAGCCTTCCGAGCCGATGCAGCGCAGGTCACCTCCCTTGGTGAGCAGCTGGCCCAGGCCGGTCAACTCGCTGCCGATGCCACCGAGGACGACAAGCTGCGGGCGGCACAAAAGATGGTGGACGATCAGATCGCCCAGATGGAGACCCAGCTCAAGACCGTTGAGGCTGGCCAGGCCCGTGAATCCCAGCAGAGGTTCATCGGTGGAACCATCACGGCTGTGGTTCTTGCGATTGCCTTTGCGCTCCTTGCGTTCACGGCAGTGCTCTGACCGCTGGTTAGGTTAGGCAGACTTCACTCAAAGCTGGGCGCAGTAGCTCCTTGGTCCAGTCCAATCCCAGACCTGATCTGCCGCTGTCCGCAAGGCTTCGGCAGGATCTGAAAAACGACCTGATTGCAGGGTTGCTGGTGGTCATCCCGCTGGCGACAACGATTTGGCTGTCAACGATCGTCAGTCGCTTTGTTCTGGCGTTCCTGACCTCGATACCGAAGCAGTTCAATCCGTTCATCACCCTGAATCCACTGCTTCAGGATCTGATCAATCTGGCTCTCGGTCTCACGGTGCCTCTGATGGGCATCCTTCTGATCGGCCTGATGGCCCGAAACATCGTTGGTCGCTGGCTGTTGGAGTTCGGTGAAGGCACCTTGAGCCGGATTCCCCTGGCTGGATCGGTTTACAAGACGCTGAAGCAGCTGCTTGAGACCTTTTTCCGCGACAACTCCTCCCGCTTCCGTCGTGTTGTTCTCGTTGAGTACCCACGGGAGGGATTGTTCAGCGTTGGTTTTGTCACCGGGGAGGTGGGGCCTTCCCTTCAATCCGATCTGAAGGAGCCCCTGTTGAGTGTTTTCATTCCCACCGCTCCGAATCCCACCACCGGTTGGTACACCCTTGTTCCAGCTGGATCCGTCCGAGAGCTTGAGATCAGCGTTGAAGAAGCTTTCCGAACGATTATTTCGGCCGGCATCGTCAACCCCGATGATCGTGAAGCTCCTGTGAATCGGAGTTTCTCCAGCCTCATAGCCCAGTTACGGGCTTCTGCATCTCCTTCCAGCTGAGTCATGGCCACACGATCCCTTACACGCGAGCTGGCCTTGCTGGTGCTTGGTCAGGTGCCGGAACAGAAGTCAGCCTCAGTCGCTGACCTGGCCCTTGATTCGATCCTGGACCAGGCCCTCGACACCCTCACCCAGCACTGGCGTGAGTCGCTTGATGCCAGTGCTGCAGAGCTCGATCAGGCGCAGCAGTCCCTGCTGGACAGCGAGCTACAGCAGGGCGAACCAGGAACCCATGACACCGTCCGCACCCATCTGCGCGCCTCTTTGAGTTCCGCTGAACAAGTGCTGAATGGTTTGTCCGCCAGTCTTGAGTTGCCTCGGCTGTTGCTGCTTGGCGACCAGGAGCAGATTCGCCGCGGCGCCATGGAGCGGGTTCAGAAGGTGCTCACCCAGCGCGAGGGCATCGACAAACGGTTGGATCACGTGATGGAGGGCTGGAGACTGACCCGGCTTCCGCGGATCGATCGAGACATCCTCCGGTTGGCTGTCGTTGACTTGGAAAGCCTGCGTACTCCCGCTCCGGTGGCGTTCAACGAGGCGGTTGAGCTGGCCAACCGTTACAGCGATGAGCAGGGTCGCCGGATGATCAATGGTGTGTTGCGTCGCTTCCATGACGCTCAATCGAAAGCATCGGCCTGATGGTGTTCAACTGGTTCGAACGACAGGCTGAGGAGTCACCGACGCCGGAGCCGACGCCCACCCCCGTGCCGACGCCGGAACCGATGGCTGGTGGGACTGATGCCCCCGTTTCAGCGGCGCCGGAGCCGACTCCAGCTCCTGCAGCCAGTGAGGAAGAGGATGAGGCTCTGGTTTGGGCCCGTGAGGCCTATGCCCGGCTGAAGGCTCAACAACAGGCCGCGTCCTCTCTCGCCGAAGCGGCCCCCCAGCCCAGTCCAGAACCAGCGCCTACACCTTCACCAACCCCAACTCCAGGACCGGCACCGTTAGCAACGCCGTCTCCATTACCTCTACCCACGCTGTCTCCAGCACCAGCCCCTGGACTGTCGCTGTTGGAGCAGGCCGCGGCTCAACGCCAGCAGCGTCAGCAGGATCTGGATGAACGGGCTCTCGAGGCTCCCCCTGCACCCACGCCGGCTCCCACCCCTGCGCCAGCTGTCGACTCAGAAGAGCCGCAGTTGGGTGACTTTGATCAGGATTTCACCTGGTCTGCCGAAGTGCTTGCAGCCCAGGGCCGTCGCGTCGATCAAGTTTCCCTCGAGGAAATCGATTGGTTGGGTCGGCTTCGCCGCGGTCTTGAAAAGACCCGTCAGGGCTTTGTTACCAGCCTTCTGGAGAATCTCGGTGACGACCCGCTGACGCCGGAGGTTCTCGATGATCTCGAAACCCTCCTGCTGAGGGCGGACGCTGGCGTCCAGGCCACCGATCAGGTGCTGGATGCCTTGCGACAGCGGATGAATGAGGAGGTGGTGGATCCTGCGGAGGGTATTCGCTTCCTCAAGGATCAACTGCGTGGCCTGCTGGATGCCCCGATCCAGGCCAGTGGTGTTCCTCTTCTGGCGCCCGAACGGGATCGCCTCAACATATGGTTGATGGTGGGGGTGAATGGGGTTGGTAAGACCACCACCCTTGGAAAACTTGCCAACCTTGCTGTTCGCAGCGGCTATTCAGCTCTGATCGCGGCCGCCGACACCTTCCGGGCTGCAGCTGTCCAGCAGGTTGAGGTCTGGGGAGAGCGCAGTGATGTTCCAGTGGTGTCCAACCCCAGCAGTAATGCTGACCCCGCTGCCGTTGTCTTCGACGCGATTGGTGCCGCTCGCTCGCGCAAGTCTGATCTGCTGTTGGTGGACACCGCCGGACGCTTGCAGACCAAGCACAACCTGATGGAGGAACTCCAAAAAGTCAGAAAGATCATCGACCGTTTGGCGCCGGAGGCGAAGGTTGAATCCCTGCTGGTTCTTGATGCCAGTCAGGGTCAGAACGGGCTTCGCCAGGCCATGGCCTTTGCCCAGGCGGCCGGTCTTACCGGCGTTGTGATCACCAAACTCGATGGCACGGCCCGTGGCGGCGTCGCGCTGGCGGTGTCGTCTGAGGCTGGATTGCCGATTCGTTTTATCGGTGCTGGGGAAGGGATTCGCGATTTGCGCCCCTTCAACAGTTTTGAATTCGTTGAGGCTCTGCTGGCTGGACGCTGAAGCGTTGCTACCTTGCGGACCCTGGGGGTGCGAGGTTGAGCAGCAAGCCGCCCGGACGTCATCCCAGCTCTGCGCAGCGGACCGGGAACCCCTCGCCAGAGGCGATGGCCTCGTTGCGTCAGCTGTTTGACAGCCTCAGCAGCGAACAGCGCCGCAATCAGGATCTGTTGGTCTCCCTGGGGTTTGCCCTCCGCAGCTTCACCAACCTCCAGCGCTTTCTTGAGCTTGTGCCTGTGGTGGCATCGCGTCTGGTGGGTGTAGAGGGGTCCTTGCTTGTTCCGTTTCAGTCGGATGGTCGCCTCTGGCGTGATCAGCTGCAGGGGAGTCCAGCAGAGCCGTCCCAGGATCTGCTGCGGCGTTTGGCAGCCTTTGAACCCGGCTCTGCCGTGGGCTTCGGCAGCGACGATCAGCAGCAGCTGGCGCTCGACCGGCTGGTGCAACGCTGCCTTCCCAAAGCGGCTTTGTTTGCCACGTCTCTGACGGCTCGTGGTCTGACGCGGGGCCGCCTTTACGTGTACGCCCGCAACGGCTCGATGGTCTGGACCGAGGTGCACCGTCGGCACGTTCAGTTGGTGGCGGATCTTGCTGGCGTTGCGATCGAAAACGATCAGATGCTGCAGGACGCCCGCCGCCATGAGCGGGTGGATCGACAACTCAGCATCGGTGCAGAGATTCAGGCCCAGTTGTTGCCGGACCGTTGCCCCGTGATCGAGGGTGTTGATCTGGCCGCGCGCTGTCGGCCTGCATTTCAGGTGGGCGGTGACTACTACGACTTCATCCCCACCCGTCCGGAACTCATCGGTCGACGCCGTGAGCGGGGTCGCTGGGCCCTGGTGATGGGTGATGTCATGGGCAAGGGCGTGCCTGCTGGTCTGTTGATGACGATGTTGCGCGGGATGCTGCGCGCGGAGGTTCTCAGCGGTCTGCCACCGGATCGGATTCTTCACGACCTCAACCAGCTGGCGCAGGAAGACCTTGCGCAGTCGCACCGGTTTGTGACGCTGTTTTATTCCGACCTGGATCCGCGCACGCTGCGGCTGCGTTATGCCAATGCGGCCCACAACCCGCCCCTGCTTTGGCGTGCCGAGCGACGGTTGATCATGCGGCTCGATGCGGCTGGGCTGCTGATCGGTCTCCAACCCGAAGCTGAGTTCGCCCTTGGCGAGATTCGCCTTGAACCGGGAGACGTGTTGCTCTACTACACCGATGGCGTCACCGAAGCACCGGGGATCACGGGCGATCGTTTCGACGAAGCGCGGCTGATTCATGCCCTTGAAACGGCCTGTCGCAGTGGTCAGGGAGCGCAGGGAATTCTTGAAAGCCTGTTTGAACGCTTGGACCGTTTTGTTGGTCCGGATCGTCAGCTGGAGGACGACGCGTCGCTTGTGGTGCTGAAAGTTCCGGAGGCGGTCACGTTGCCGAGTGTGCAGGGACGGTCAATCGCCTGACAAGCTGAGGAAATCGACGGATGAATTGATGGCTGGTGGGGTGACCGGTGGTGCAGCAGGCACCTGGAGCGATCGTTTTGAGCAGGGTCTGCATCCCTTCATCGAGGCGTTCAACGCCTCTATCGGTTTTGACCTGACCCTTCTTCAGGAGGATCTTGATGGGTCGATCGCCCATGCCCGGATGCTCGCCAGCGTGGGAGTGATCACGGAAGCGGAGGCTGAGCAGCTGGTGGAGGGTCTGGAGACCGTTCGTGCTGAGGCGGCATCCGGCAGTTTCCAGCCCGGCCTGGCAGATGAGGACGTTCATTTCGCCGTGGAACGCCGGCTGATTGCCTTGCTCGGTCCCGTGGGCAAGAAGTTGCACACCGGACGCAGCCGCAACGATCAGGTTGGGACTGACCTCCGCCTCTGGCTGCGGCGACGGCTGGATGGCCTGGATCAGGATCTGCAGCGGTTGCAGGGGGCGTTGTTGACCCAGGCGGATCGCCATCGCCGCACCATGATTCCTGGGTACACCCACCTGCAGCGGGCCCAGCCGCTCTGTCTCGCCCATCACCTGCTCGCCTATGTCGAGATGCTGGAGCGCGACCGTGAGCGACTTCAGGATGTGCGGAAACGCGTGAACATCTGCCCGCTTGGCGCTGCCGCCCTGGCGGGCACGCCGGTCCCGATTGATCGCCAGCGCACCGCGAAGGAGCTCGGTTTTTCAGCGGTTTATGCCAACAGCCTCGATGCGGTCAGTGACCGCGATTTCTGCGTTGAGTTCTCCGCTGCCGCCTCCTTGGTGATGGTGCACCTCAGCCGTCTGGCGGAAGAGGTGATCGCCTGGGCATCCGAGGAATTCGGCTTCGTGCGGCTCAGCGACCGCTGTGCCACGGGCAGCAGCCTGATGCCCCAGAAGAAGAATCCCGATGTGCCTGAGTTGGTTCGGGGCAAGACCGGACGGGTCTTCGGACATCTCCAGGGATTGCTGACCATGATCAAGGGTCTTCCTCTGGCTTACAACAAGGATTTTCAGGAAGACAAGGAGGCGCTGTTTGATGCCTTCCGCACAACCCGTGATTGTGTTGAGGCGATGGCGATTTTGTTTGAGGAAGGCCTTGATTTCAGGGTCGAGCGCCTCAATGAAGCGGTGGAGCAGGATTTCTCCAACGCAACGGATGTTGCTGACTATCTGGTGTCTCGCGGTGTTCCATTTCGCGAGGCTTATCAATTGGTCGGTGCTGTCGTCCGGCGCTGTCTCGAGCAGGGATGTCTGTTGCGGGACCTTGATCTGAGTGCCTGGAAGAAACTCCACCCTGCCTTTGAGGCAGATCTGCACGACGCCTTGGCTCCCCGTGCTGTTGTGGCCGCCCGTCGCAGTGAAGGGGGGACAGGATTTGAGCGTGTTGATGAACAGCTTCAGCGCTGGTTACAGCGTTTCAACGGAACTCAGCCGGTGGGATGACTCTCACCCATAACCGGGTCTACGCTTGATCAGCCAGAGGTATGTCACTTCGTTCCGGAGTCATGGCCCGATGGCAATGTTCAAGGCCTTATCGGTCCACTGTTTCGTACCCGGTCCACGCAAAACGTGAGCATTTTTGTCGGCAACCTTCCCTTCCGCGCTGAGCAGGAAGATGTGATCGAACTGTTTGCCCAGTTCGGTGAAGTGACCAACTGCGCGCTGCCCCTCGAGCGGGATACAGGCCGCAAGCGTGGTTTTGCCTTCATTGAGATGGCCGATGAGTCCACCGAAGAGGCAGCGATTGAGGGGCTGCAGGGTGCCGAACTGATGGGCCGTCCTCTGCGGATCAACAAAGCGGAGCCCCGCGGCAGCGCCCCCCGTCGTGGCGGCGGCTATGGCGGTGGCGGCGGCGGTGGCTACGGCGGCGGTGGTGGCGGTTATCGCGGTGGTGGTGGTGGCTACGGCGGCGGTGGCTACGGCGGTGGCGGTGGCGATCGTCCCTCCGGTGCACGGGGCTGGGAAGACCGCAGCTATGGCGCCCGCGATAACGCTGGTGAGGGTAATGCTTACGACGAAGGTCGCAGCCGTCGTCGCCGTGGATCGTCCAGTGGCGGTGGCGATGACTATTCCGGTTACGGCGGAGCTGAGGGCTGACCTCAGCCGTTGATCAGAGCCCTGCGTTCTTGAGCTGCTGCCCGGCATTGAGCAGCACATCCAGATCTGCCCCGGGGCGCTGGGCTTTCTCTCCCAGCTCCCGGCGCCAGTGCCGCGCTCCTCGGACGCCTTCCACCAGTTGCACCAGGTGACGGCAGAGGTCCCAGATTCGGCCTCCTCGCTCCAGATGGGCGGCCGCATGGGGAAGCAGTCCGTTCACAACGTCTGACGCCAGGATCTGGCGTGATTCCTCCCCGAAAATGAGGGCATCGACGCTGGTCCAGCGCAGTGGATGGCTGTAAGCCGCTCGGCCCACCATGGCGCCATCGCACCCTTCCAGTGCCTGAAGGCAGTCTTCAGGGGATTCCAGCCCCCCGTTGAGTTCAATCACCAGGTCGGGGCGGCGTTGCTTCAGCGCCACCACGCGCTCATGCTGTAGCGGAGGAATCGTCCGGTTCTGCTTGGGATCGAGGCCCTCCAGCCAGGCCTTACGGGCATGAACAGCGAAGCGGCTGGCCCCCGCCAGCGCCACCCGATCCACGAAGTTCGTCAGCAGCGCATCGCTGTCGAGATCGTCAATGCCGATCCGATGCTTCACGGTCACGGGGAGTCCCCCTGCGTCCACCATGGCTTCCACGCAGCGGGCGACCAGATCCGGTTCCGCCATCAGGCAGGCTCCGAAATTTCCGGCCTGCACCTTCTGGCTGGGGCAACCCACATTGAGGTTGATCTCGTCGTAGCCCCAGTCCTGCGCCAGTCGTGCCGCTTCGGCCAGCAGGGCTGGGTCGTCCCCCCCCACCTGCAGGGCGATGGGATGCTCCACAGGATCGAAGTCCAGCAGCTTGTTGCGTCGCTTGCTGTGGTGCAGCGCCTGGGCCACCACCATTTCGCTGTAGAGCAGGGCCCTGCGGCTGATCTGCCGCATCAGCACCCGGAAGTGGCGGTCGGTGCAATCCAGCATCGGGGCCACACTGAAGCGGTAGGCAGCGGTGGATCCGGAGGCAGTCATCAATCCATTAGAACCGCCCGAGATTCCCGCTTCAGCACCGATGAGCTTGAGTGTCGCCGTTCTGTCCCGTCGATCGTTGCTGTTGGCGGCAATGGCAGGGGTCTTTGGCAGTCTATGGAGACCTCAGCCTGTGCTGGCCGCATCCAAAGCTGGCGATCCCTCGTGGGATCTCAAGGCTGACCAGTGGCGTGAGCGGTTGTCTCCCCAGGCCTATGACGTGTTGCGCAATGAGGGAACGGAGCGCCCCTTCACCAGTCCGCTCAATGGGGAGAAGCGTTCCGGCACGTATCACTGCGCTGGTTGTGATGCAGCCTTGTTTTCGTCGGAGGCCAAATTCGACAGCGGCACCGGCTGGCCCAGCTTCTGGCAGCCCCTGGATGGAGCCATCGCCACGAAAGTAGATTTCAAACTGATACTGCCGCGCACGGAATACCACTGCAGCCGTTGTGGTGGGCATCAGGGCCACGTGTTCAATGACGGACCGCGACCCACCGGCAAGCGCTATTGCAACAACGGTGTCGCCCTCCGCTTCCAGCCCGCTTGATCTGATCGTTGTTGGCGGTGGTCCTGCCGGCTATATGGCGGCGATCACTGCAGCCGAGCGGGGGGTTCGGCGGGTGCTGGTGCTGGAAGGCACCCCTGAGCCTCTCCAGAAGGTGCGCATCAGCGGCGGCGGTCGCTGCAATGTGACCCATGCCTGCTGGGACCCCCGTGAATTGGCAACCCATTACCCCCGTGGCAGTCGACCTCTGCGGGGTCCCTTCAGTCGCTTCGCCTGCGGCGATGCGATCGCCTGGTTTGACGAGCATGGGCTCACGCTGGTGGAGGAACCCGATGGACGGATGTTCCCGCAGCAGAACCGTTCCGAGGCTGTGATTCAGTGCCTGCAGAAAGCGGCAAGGGCGTCGGGTGTTCAGCTGCGCACGAAGGCCATGGTTCAGCAGGTGCGCGTTCACCCTGAGGGGGGGTTTGTGCTCGAGGGCCGCGGCCTCGAGCCTTTGCATGGGGGCTGCTTGATGCTGGCCACGGGTGGGCATCCCAGTGGCCGAAACCTGGCGGCAGCCCTCGGCCACCAGGTGGTGCCGCCGGTGCCATCGCTGTTCAGCCTTGCCCTGCAGGCACCGGCCCTTTCGGCCTGCAGTGGCATTGCCATCGACGATGTGGGTCTTGATCTCAAGCTGGGCGATCAGCGCTTCCGCCAGACCGGGCGGGTCCTGATCACCCACCGTGGTCTGAGTGGACCCGCCACGTTGCGCCTCTCAGCCTTTGCCGCCAGGGCCCTGCATCAGAACCGCTACAGGGGTGAGCTGAAGTTGGATTGGAGCGCAGGGTTGGGACGGTCGGGGCTGACCGAGCGGTTTCAGCAATGGCGACAGGAGCATGCCCGGCGAACCCTTGCAGCCGCGAAGCCCTTCGAACATTTGCCGCGGCGGTTGTGGCAAGCCTTTTTGACCATGGCTGGGGTGGAGCCAGAGCGCCGTTGGGCGGATCTGCCAATCAAGGCGGAGCGTCGATTCGTGGAGCTGCTCTGTGCGCAGCGTGTGCCGATCCAGGGACGTGGACCCTTTGGGGAGGAGTTCGTCACCGCCGGCGGTGTCGCCTTGGGGGAGGTCAACCTGGCCACGATGGAGAGCCGGCGCTGTCCCGGTCTTTACCTGGCGGGTGAACTGCTGGATGTGGATGGGGTGACCGGCGGTTTCAACTTTCAGGCTTGCTGGAGCGGTGGTTGGTTGGCGGGCCAGGCCATTGCTGCAGTGCTCACTGGATCTGATCAAACACGGTGAACATCGGCAGGTACATCGCCAGCAGGATGGATCCCACGATTCCGCCCACCGCCACAATCATCGCGGGCTCCAGCATCGAGGTGAGCGCCTTGACCATGGCGCCGACTTCGTCTTCGTAGAAGTCCGCCACCTTGCTGAGCATTTTGTCCATCTCGCCGGTTTCCTCGCCGATGGCCAGCATGTTCAGGGCCATGTCGGGCAGCACCTTTTGACGGATCAGCGCATTGCTCAGGAGCACCCCCTCCTGAACCATGCCCCGCGAGGCAAGGATGGCATCGGAAATGATCGCGTTGCCGGCGGTTTCGCTCGAGATCTCCATCGACATCAGGATCGGCACACCGTCCTGGCGGAAACGCAGACGCAACCCCTTCTGCTGTGGCTCCACGTGGATGTCACTGGCTCCCACTGACATCGCCTGCAGCAGGATTCGGTCCACTAGCGTCACCACGGGTGAGGCTTCTGCATCGTTGAGGCTGGCCTCAAGGTCAAGGGCATCCCTGGCCAGTTGGGCGTCGCTGTCTTCCTCGCTCTCCAACACCTCATCGGGGCTGAAGTCGTGAAGAAACGACTCAGCATTCAGATCGAGAGTGATTGCTGTCTCTGCTGGAGCAGGGTTGCTCGACTCTTCTTTGGCTTGTTCTGCGGTTGGCGGGTTTGGTTCCGTCGTTGGTTGCTCTGTTTTTGTGGCCAAGGCCCGCTGCAGATCCGCCTCGATGGCGGGGTGCAGGCGGATCGTGCGGTGTTGGTCCGGCAGCTGATCGATCAGGTATTGCCATTCCTGGTCTCGCCACTGGCTGGGGATCGCGATGTCCAGGTGGTCTGCACCGATGGCGATCGGCATGGCCTGCAGTGCCTGCCATTGATCCGGGCTGACGTCCGGGAGGGCGTCGCTGAGCAGATGCGGCTTGCCAGCAGTTGCTCTGGGCCCGGAACCGGTTGCTGCAACAGCAATTCAAGGGCGAAACGCTGCCGTGCCGTGTCGCCGGCATCGGGGGTGGGCAGCGTCAGAGTCATAGATGGCGAACGAGGTGCGGGCTTCCGCAGCTTGTGGGAGGTCAGCGTTGCCCTTCAACATGTCTAGACAGCAATCCCTGAGCGGTCAGCATGAGCGGCGAAGCCTCCACCCCAGAGCAGGACCAGACCGTTGAGTCCGGTGCTGTTCCAGCCACGCCGGAGTCCGCTTCTGATGCGCCCGAGGTGACGTCTGAACAGGCTCCTGCAGCGGTGGATCCGGCGGATCGGATGCAGCAGCTCGAGCAGGAGTTGAGCGCGTTGAAGCAGGAGCACGAGACGCTCAACAGCCAATACATGCGCATTGCGGCGGATTTCGACAACTTCCGCAAGCGCCAGAGCCGCGACCAGGACGACATGCGTCAGCAGCTGGTCTGCTCGACCCTCACGGAGATCCTGCCCGTCGTCGACAACTTCGAGCGGGCCCGTCAGCAGCTGAATCCTGAAGGTGAGGAGGCCCAGGCGCTGCACCGCAGTTACCAGGGTCTTTATAAGCAATTGGTGGAGGTGCTCAAGCAGCAGGGGGTGGCCCGCATGGAAGTGGTTGGCCAGGAGTTCGATCCCAACCTGCATGAGGCCGTGCTCCGGGAGGAAAGCAGCGAGTTCGCTGAGGATGTGGTCTGCGAGGAGCTCCAGCGCGGCTACCACCGCGACGGGCGTGTGCTGCGCCACGCCATGGTGAAGGTGTCGATGGGTCCAGGACCATCCGATCCGGCGTCAGCGCCCGCTGAGACCGCAGCGGCACCGGATCAGACGGCGGAGGAGGCCTGATGGCCGACTTCTACGACCTGCTCGGTGTCAGCCGGGATGTCGATCCCGACAGCCTCAAGCGGGCTTATCGGCGCATGGCGCGTCAGTACCACCCCGACATCAACAAGGATCCGGGAGCTGAAGACCGTTTCAAGGAAATCGGCCGCGCCTACGAGGTGCTCAGTGATCCCCAGACCAGGGCCCGTTATGACCAGTTCGGCGAAGCCGGACTTGGTGGTGCGGCCGGTGCCCCCGACATGGGGGACATGGGCGGATTCGCGGATCTGTTCGAGACGTTTTTCCAGGGCTTTGGTGGACCCGGGGGTGCTGGAGCTGCTCGGCCGCGGCGTCAGGGCCCTCAGCAGGGGGATGACCTTCGTTACGACCTGACGATTGATTTCGAGCAGGCGGTGTTCGGTCAGGAGCAGGAGATCAAGATCCCGCATCTGGAGACCTGCGACACCTGCGGCGGCAGCGGTGCCAAAGCGGGCAGTGGACCCACCACCTGCGGCACCTGTGGCGGCGCCGGGCAGGTGCGCCGTGCCACCCGAACTCCCTTCGGCAGTTTCACTCAGGTCGCCGAGTGCCCCAACTGTGGAGGCACGGGCCAGGTGATTTCGGATCCCTGCGGGTCCTGTGGTGGCCAGGGTGTCAAACAGGTGCGCAAGAAGCTGCGGATCAACATCCCTGCCGGGGTGGACACCGGAACACGGCTGCGTGTGACCGGCGAAGGCAACGCCGGACCCCGGGGAGGCCCGTCCGGTGACCTTTACGTGTTCCTCACCGTTCGCAATCACCCGCGCTTGCAGCGGGATGGACTGAACATCTTCTCGGAGGTCAAGGTCAGCTACCTCCAGGCGATTCTTGGCGACACCATTGAGGTGGAAACCGTTGATGGCAGCAAGGAGCTGGAGATCCCCGCCGGCACCCAGCCCGGCACGGTGCTCACCCTGCCGAACCTGGGCATTCCCAAGCTCGGGAATCCGGTGGCACGGGGCGATCAGCGCGTGACGGTCACCGTGGATCTGCCCAAGCGGATCAGTGATGTGGAGCGGGAGCTCCTCGAGCAGTTGGCGGGTCACCATTCCGCCCGCGGCAAGCAACACCACCACCACAACAGTGGTCTGTTCGCTCGCTTGTTCGGTCAGAAGGGATGAGCAGGCGTTCCCTGGATCTGCGGGGAACGCCCTGTCCGGTGAATTTCATTCGCTGCAAGCTCACCCTCGAGCAGATGAACAGCGGTGACTGTCTGGAGGTCTGTCTCGATCGGGGGGAGCCTGAGGCCATGGTTCTTCCAGGCCTGAGGGATGCAGGCCATCGTGTGGAGTGCATTGATCAAACGCCGGATGCCATCACCATCGAGGTGATCTGCGGTGGCTGACACCGGCCGTTCGGTGGCATCAGGGATGGTGGTGGCGCTCCAGGCCAACTACCTGGAGGTTGAGTTGGATGTCGCACCCGATGGATGCCCAGGGCGGCTGCTCTGCACCCGTCGCACCCGGCTTAGCCATCGGGGTGAAGCCGTTTATGTGGGCGATCGGGTTCGCGTCGAGGCAATTGATCCAGGCCAGGGGCGTGCCGTGGTGGCCGAGGTCGAGCCACGCCACAGTTTTCTCACACGCCCACCGGTGGCGAACGTTTCCTTGGTGGCTGTGGTGTTGGCAGTGGAACAGCCCAGCTTTGATCCTGATCAGGCCAGTCGCTTTCTGTTGACGGCGGAACGGACCGGGCTGGAGGTGATCCTTCTGCTTACCAAGACAGACCTTCTTTCAGCTGCAGCGCTCGATCGGCTGGTGACCCGGTTGCAGGGGTGGGGCTATGACCCGCTGGTGCTGTCCAGTGCAGCCGGAACCGGCATTGATGCTTTACGGCAGCGTCTGGCTGGTGCGCAGCTGTCGGTGCTGTGTGGGCCTTCTGGGGTGGGCAAGAGCAGCCTGCTGAACCAGTTGCGCCCTGACCTTCAACTGCGCACGGCTGCGGTGTCCGGTCGACTGCAGCGCGGGCGCCACACCACCCGCCACGTCGAGCTGTTTCCCCTGGGGCCGAGCGCGAGGGTGGCTGATACCCCCGGGTTCAACCGCCCTGATCTGCCGGATAACCCCCAGGAACTGGGGGTCCTCTTTCCGGAGCTGCGTCAGCAACTTGATCCCTGGCCCTGTCGCTTCCGCGACTGCCTGCATCGCGGTGAGCCCGACTGCGGTGTGTCCACGGACTGGGAACGCTATGCCCTGTACAAGGCCGCGTTGATCGAGCAGAGCAGCCTCAGCCGCCCATCCCGGGGAGGTTGAGATTCAGGCCACCGGTGAGTTCTTCCATCCGGCCCTTCATCGTGGCGGTGGATTGCTCATAGGCCGCCTGCAGGGCTTCAAGGGTGGCCGTTTCGCTGGCCTGTTGGCCCTCCTGAAGCAGGGTTGGGTCCAGTCGTACCCGCAGCGGTTGCTGGTTGCCCGACAGCCAAACGCTGGCGCGGCCATCGCTGCTCTTGCCTTCGATCTCCATCCCGTCCAGTTCGTCCTGCAGGGCCTGAGCGTTCTGCTGAATCTCCTGAGCCTTCTTGAAGGCTTCGGTGAGCTGGCCGAAATTAGGGAGTCCGAACCCTGCCATGGCGATCCTGTGGGAGTCGGAAGGTTAAGCCGCCGAAGCGAATCCCAGCCGCTTCACTTCGGGGTGCAGACGGATTCCGTGTTCGGCTTCGATGCGGTCCTGCACCAGCTGGATCAACTGGGCGATGTCCTTCGCCTCGGCATCACCGGTGTTGACGATGAAATTGGCATGCACGGTTGAGATTTCGGCGCCGCCGATCCGGGTTCCCTTCAGTCCTTGCTCTTCGATCAGCCGTCCGGCCTTGAGCGGTTCGGGATTGCGGAAGACACTGCCGCAGCTGGGTTGTTGGTAGGGCTGCGTGGTGGTGCGGTGACTGAGGTTCGCCGTGGTGACCCGCTTCAGTTCATCCGGATCGTGACCGGGCTGCAAGCGGAACCGTGCCGACAACACCACGAGGTTGTCGTCTTGAAGACGGCTGTGCCGGTAGGCGAAGTCCAGTTGATCCCGCTGCAGCTCAAAGCAGTTGCCCCCTTCCATGGGCATGACACGCACCGACTCCAGCCATTCCGCTGTGCAGCCTCCCTGGGCTCCTGCATTCATCACAGCCGCACCGCCAGCGGTTCCCGGGATGCCAACCGACCACTCCAGACCATGCAATCCAGCGCGGGCAGCGCGTCTTGCCAGTGACGGGATCGGTTCGCCGGCGAGCACCTCAACGGTCCCCGTGGTGGCATCAAGCTGCAGCCCCTGAAGTTTGCGCAGACAGAGCGAGAGCCCCGGCAGGCCGTCATCGTGAATCAGCAGGTTCGACCCAGCGCCGATGACGCGGCAGGGCATGCCTTGGTGAGCGGCCCATTCGATCCAGGCCTGAGTTTCCTCAAGGCTGGCGGGTTCGGCCAGCCATTCGGCCGCTCCTCCCACCCGCCAGGTGGTGTAGTCCGCCAGTTTGACTCGGGCCTGCGGTAGGCGGGCATCACACTGCTGGGTCATGACGTCAGCCTTGACCACAGTCCATTCACGTCGCCAGCACCCATGGCCAGAACAAGATCGTTCTCGCGGCTGTGCTGAATCACCAGCTCGGTGAGTTGATCGAGGTTGTCTGCGACGGCGATTTCAAGATTCGGTTTCAGCTTGCGCACCCGATCCGCCAGGACGTTGCTGCTGATGCCCTGCAGCGGTTGCTCGCCTGCGGGATAGACGGGAGCCAGCAGCAGCAGATCACAGTTCTGTAGGGCTTTGGCGAAGCCATCGAGGAACTGCTTGGTGCGGCTGTAGCGGTGCGGCTGGAACACCGCCAGGAGCCGTTGTGGTGCTGTGGGGAGCGGACTGCGGCCACTGCGCACCATCAGGCGTGCCATCTCCAGGGTTGCCTGCACCTCACTGGGATGGTGGGCGTAGTCATCAACGATGTGACGGCCCTTCCAGGTGCCCCGAAGATCAAATCGGCGGCCCGGTGCCTTTAGGCCAGCGAGGCCCTCCACCAATTGGTCAAAGGGGAGACCTTCCATGCGGCAGGCGGCCAAGGCGCCTGTGGCATTGCTGAGGTTGTGCAGCCCGGCCATCGGCAGGGTGAAGTCGCCGACGGGGTGGCCGGCTTCATAGAAACGGGCGACGCACCGATCGCCTTCAAGGCTCAAGGGCAGGGCGGCGAAGTCAACGGATTCGGCGCTCTGGTTGGACCACCAGGCCGTTGGCTGGAAGTGTTCCTGAAGGATCGGGCAGTCGTGATTGGCCAGCACGCGATCGCAACCCCCTGCGAAGCGTTGCAGGGTGGAGATCAGCTCGTCGAGGCTGGAGTAGTGATCGGTGTGATCCAGCTCCAGGTTGGTGATCACCCCCAGGCTGGGGCTGAACTTCACCAGGGACCCGTCGGATTCATCCGCCTCGGCCACGAGCAGCTTCCCCTGGCCAGCGTGACCATTGCTGCCGAGGCTGGGGACGATGCCTCCAATCACAGCTGTTGGGTCCTGATCGGCCTCCAGCAGCAAGGTGGTGATCAAGGTGCTGGTGGTGGTCTTGCCGTGGCTGCCGGCGACTGCAATGGAGGGTTGCTGCTCGATCAGAGCCGCCAGTAGATCGGAGCGATGCCAGATCTCCAGCCCCTGCTGACGGGCTCGTTGCAGTTCCGGATTGCTCTCCGGGATGGCTGTGCTGATCACCACCACCGGCGAGCCAGCGGCTGTTGCTTCCGTGACGGCATCAATGCAGGTGGCGTCCTGCTGACGGAAGACCTTCACCCCGAGGGTCTTCAGCTGTCGCGTTGTCGCATTGTCACGCGGGTCTGAGCCGCTGACGAAGTGACCGCGGTCAATGAGAATTCTTGCCAAAGCCGACATACCAATTCCGCCGACACCGATGAAGTGGACTGGTGTCTGACGGTCGAGCAGGCGCGGCAACGGAGGGCTTCAGTCGGAAGCAAGATAAGTCAGTTGCCGCTGCTTGTCTGCCGTGCTGAGGGCCGGATCGAGCTGATTGAAGCGGGGTGGAACAAGGTATTTCTGCTGATTTCTGTATGATCGGCGGCCAAAACCCTTGCGCGGCTTTGCCGCTTCTGCCATGACCCTGCGCGTTGCGATCAATGGATTCGGCCGGATCGGTCGCAATGTTTTGCGGGGATGGATCAGCCGGGGTGCTGACACCGGCCTGGAAATCGTGGGGATGAACTCCACGTCCGACCCCGCCACCAGCGCTCACCTGCTGACCTACGACTCCATCCTTGGGCGTCTCGATCCCTCCGTGGACATCAAGACCACGGACACCTCGATGTTCGTCAACGGTAAGGAGATCAAATTCTTCGCCGACCGCAATCCCCTCAACTGCCCCTGGAAGGAGTGGGGCGTTGACCTGGTGATCGAGTCCACCGGTGTGTTCAACACCGATGAGAAAGCCAGCATGCACATCCAGGCTGGCGCCAAGAAGGTGATCCTCACCGCCCCTGGTAAGGGTGATCGCGTCGGCACCTTCGTTGTGGGCGTCAACGACGACCAGTACCGCCACGAGGACTGGGACATCCTCAGCAACGCCAGCTGCACCACCAACTGCCTGGCACCGATCGTCAAGGTTCTGGATCAGAACTTCGGCCTCGACTGGGGTCTGATGACCACCATTCACAGCTACACCGGCGACCAGCGGATCCTGGACAACAGCCACCGCGACCTGCGCCGCGCCCGTGCTGCAGCTCTTAACATGGTTCCCACCACCACCGGTGCAGCCAAGGCCGTGGCTCTGGTTTACCCCGAGGTGAAGGGCAAGCTCACCGGCTTCGCCATGCGCGTTCCCACCCCGAACGTCTCCGCTGTTGACCTCACCTTCGGTCCCTCCCGCGCCGCCAGCGTCGACGACATCAAGGCCGCCATCAAGTCGGCTTCCGAGAACGGCATGAAGGGGATCATCAAGTACAGCGATCTGCCCCTGGTGTCCACCGACTACGCCGGCACCAACGAGTCCACCATCTTTGATGCTGACCTCACCTACGCCATGGGTGACAAGGCTGTGAAGATCCTGGCCTGGTACGACAACGAGTGGGGCTACAGCCAGCGTGTTGTTGACCTCGCCGAAGTGGTGGCCAAGAACTGGAAGTGATCGCCCGTTGATCGCTTTTTTGATCCCTCCCGACCTGGGGGGGATTTTTTTTGGTCAGGCACGATCGCTTAGGGGGTCGCCCAGGGCTGCTCAGGGCTGACCGAAGTGATCAAATCCGCTCGTGGCCACTGGCTTGTGGTTGTGGGCCCAGCGGATGACGCCCGCTTCAGCATTGATCTGGCCGATGCGCTGGCTTTCGGGGATGCATCGCTGCCATGCATCGGCCCAGGCTTCGGGAAGGCTCAGCACCAACTCAAAGTCCTCTCCTCCGGCGAGGCACCAATCCGTCCATCGAGCTCCCTCAGGCCAGCCTTCGGCCGTTGGAAGCTGGTCGTTGTGCAGCACCGCTCCGCAGCCGCTGCTGCTGCAGAGACCTGCGACGGCAGAGAGCAGTCCGTCGCTGCTGTCGGTTCCCCCGGCCCGCCAGGGCAGATGCTCCGGTTTGCAGGCCAGCAGCTGCTGGACGTCCTTCAGCCGAGGTGTCGGGCGTTGGTGGCGTGCGATCGACTGGTCCCGCAGGGTTGAGCACAAAGCGATCTCACGCACGCTTGGTTCGTCCTGCAGGAGGGCGAGGCCCAGTCGGCTGAGCCCATGGGGCCCACTGGTGACCAGCACATCGCCAGGGCGGGCTGCGTTGCGATGCAGACGCAGGGGTCCGAGGCGGCCGAGTGCCGTGATCGAGAGCAGCCTCTGCTCTCCTTTGGAGCAGTCACCCCCCAGCAGAACGCCGCCGTACTGCCCCAGGGCGGCACTGATGCCTTGATACACCCCGTCCACCCAGTCCCAATGGGTGTGGCTTGGGGCGACCAGGGCCACGGTGATTCCATCGATGTCGATGGCACCACTGGCGGCCAAGTCGGACAGGTTGGCGGCAACTGCGCGCCAGCCCACATCTATGGCGGTTGTGGTGGCATCGCTGAAATGGATGCCATCCACCAGAACGTCGGTGTTGATCAGTAGCGGCCGGACGTCGGCGGCCAGGGCTGCAGTGTCGTCACTGAGCTGATCGGGCGGAGCGAAGCGAGCCAGCCGCCTGAGCAGCTCCGCTTCAGTCAGTTCCGCCAGGGTCGGGCTCATGCGTGGGCTTTGAGCTGCTCCGCTCCCTCAACAACCTTCACGGCGGTGATCCGGTCATCGACGCCCAATTCCTCCACAACATCGAATCCATCCACCACGTAGCCGAAGGCTGCATTGCGGCCATCCACGAGGTTCAGACCAGCCGGGGTGAGCTCTGCCTCGTAGAGAAACATGAAGAACTGCGAGGATCCGTCGTCGAGGGCCTGGTCTGAATGGGCCCAGCCAAGGGTGCCCAGGGTTGCGAACGGAAGGGTCGGTGTGGCCATGTACAGGCCCACGTCTTCAAAGGTTTCGTTGTAGATCGTGTCGTCTTCGCCCGGCACGCGGATCTCCAGGGGCACATGGCGCTCCTGCTTGGTCTTTGGATCCACGTAGCCGATCTCCGGACCTTCCGGATCACCGCTCTGAAGCACGTAGAAGTCTTCGGCCCGGATGAAGGGCAGTCCGTCATAGAAGCCCTTGAGGGCGAGATCGACGAAGGCGCCTGCGGTGAGTGGGGCGTTGTAGCCATCCACCACGGTGGTCAGCTCCCCCTGGGTGGTGCTGATGTTGAGGGTGGCTCGTCCCTGCAGCCGTGGCAGGGCATCGAAGTCTGCGGGGATCTCCCGTTCAAAGCCGTCGGGCACCAGCAGGGCCTCTACATCACCGATGAAGCTCAGCGTCCGGCGTCGATCGGCGATGAAGCCTGGTTTGTCGGTGGCTTTGACCTTCTCTTTGAGGTCTTCAAGGCCCTGATCCACGCGCTCAAACAGTGCTTCAGCCGTACCGCGTTTGGCTTCAGGGACCGCGTTCAGGATGGTGTCGCGGCGAGTGTTGAGCAGTGATTCAGTGCGTGACACCGTCTTGCCGAGGGCTGTCCAGCGTTTGGCCCGCAGATCGTCACTGGTGAGTTCCAGCCGATGCTGCAGTTCGCGGATGTCGTCCTGATCGAAGGGAAGCGCGTCCCGAAGAATCGCGGCAGGGTCCTTCACAGCATTGCCCTGGGGCAATGCGGCCCAGGCAGGGGCGGCGATTGTGATCAGAGCAAAGCTGATCAGAACAGCAAGGACGGCGTTCAAACGCTGATGGACCAAGGGGGAACCCCAGTGCTGACGGGACTTTGGCACAGCCGTATAGTCCGATGAACCGTTCGGTGGGAATGATCTCCAGTAACGACTTCCGCACCGGCACCACGATTGAGATCGATGGGGCCGTCTGGCGTGTTGTCGAGTTCTTGCACGTCAAGCCCGGCAAGGGATCTGCCTTCGTGCGCACCAAGCTCAAGGCGGTGAAGTCCGGCAACGTGGTGGAGAAGACCTTCCGCGCCGGGGAAATGCTTCCCCAGGCGATGTTGGAGAAATCCTCGCTTCAGCACACCTACATGGAAGGTGAGGACTATGTCTTCATGGACATGGCCACCTACGAGGAGACCCGCCTCAGCGCCGACCAGATCGGCGAGAGCCGCAAATACCTCAAAGAGGGTATGGAAGTGAACGTGGTGTCCTGGAACGACACCCCCCTCGAGGTTGAACTGCCCAACTCCGTGGTTCTGGAGATCAAAGAAACCGACCCTGGCGTCAAAGGCGACACCGCCACCGGTGGCACCAAGCCCGCCATTCTTGAGACCGGTGCACAAGTGATGGTTCCGCTCTTCCTTTCTGTGGGAGAAAAGATCAAAGTGGACACCCGCAACGACAGTTACCTCGGGCGCGAAAACGGATGACCATGCAGCTGGATCACGAACAACTGCACCGCTTGCTGGAAGCGCTCGGCGAGAGCGACATCCAGGAGTTCCGGTTGGAAGGGGACGACTTCCGTCTGGAAATCCGTCGCAACCTGCCGGCCCAGGCCGTCATGGCCCCGGTCATGCCCGCTCCCGTTGCTGCTGCACCAGCGCCTGTTGCGCCCGCTGAGCATGCAGCTGCACCGCCTGCATCCACCGCAACCCGCAGTGACCTGCTCGAAGTCACGGCTCCGATGGTGGGTACCTTCTACCGCGCTCCCGCTCCGGGCGAACCTGCCTTTGTTGAGGTGGGCAGCCGCATCAATGTCGGCCAGACCGTCTGCATCCTTGAGGCGATGAAGCTGATGAACGAGCTGGAGTCTGAGGTTGGCGGTGAAGTGGTGGAGATCCTGGTCGACAACGGCACGCCCGTTGAATTTGGTCAGGTGCTGATGCGGGTCAAGCCGGCCTGAGTCAGCTCAGGTCCCAGGCGGCCTGAATGGCTGCCGTCGTGCTCTCAGGGCTGGCGATCCCTTGGCCTGCAATGTCGAAGGCGGTGCCGTGGTCGGGGGAGGTGCGTAGGAACGGCAGTTCCAAAGTGGTGTTCACCGCTGCGTCGAAGGCCAGCAGCTTCACGGGAATGAGCCCCTGGTCGTGATACAAGGCCAGGATCCCGTCAGGACCAGGCTGGTTTGGCGACTGCCAAGCGCGAGCAGCGCTGATCCAGCAGGTGTCAGGAGGAACAGGACCCACTAGCTGCACCTGAGGATGGTCCTTCCGCCATTGATCCAGCAGCGGCAGCATCCATTCGGCTTCTTCGTGGCCCAGTTGACCGGCTTCACCGGCATGGGGATTCAGACCGGCAATGCGCAGATGGGGTGTGCTCGTGAAGCGTCGACAGAACCCCTCCAGCACGTTCAGTTTGTGCTGCACCAGGTCTGGGCTCAGCGCCTCAGGGACCTGGCTGAGGGGGATGTGGGTGGTGGCCAGCAAGGTGTTCAGGCGCCAGCCGCTGGTGGGAGAGACGGCGGTGAACAGCATTGAGGAGCGCTGGCGTCCAGCCAACTCAGCCAGCCGTTCGGTCTGCCCGGGATAGCGGTGGCCGGCCGCATGCCAGAGGTGTTTGGCGATGGGGGCGGTGACCAGGGCGCGGGACCCCCGTTCCTGCAGTAGTTCGACGGCGCGAGTCAGCCAGCGAAACCCCGCATCGGCTCCGCTGGTGGTGGGCTGTCCTGGCTGAACGCTGGCTTCTAGCGGTTGATCGTCGATCCTGAGGGCTGCGGGGTCGGCAAGGGGGTGGCTCGTTTGCTGCTGCAGTCGCGCGTGGGTGCTGATCAGCGTGCGCCGGCAACCCACCAGCAGGGGTTGGAGCTCTGGGGGGAGCGTGGCTGAGGCGAGGGCTTTGAGTACCACTTCCATGCCGATGCCCGCGGGATCGCCGAGAGCGATCACCAGCTCATGCCTAGGGTTCGTGGAATCGTGGGGGCCCATCGCTGTGCTGCGTTTGCTGCTGCTGGGGTTTTTGTTGGTGGGATTGGCCGCTGGCCTGAGCAATGGCTGGATCGAACTGCATCTCTCCCGTTTTCTTGAGGATGTGGGGCTTTCCCTGCCTGAGGAAGGCGAGGGTTTCGATTTCAACCGTTGGCTGATTGAGGGGGAGAACTCAGGTCAGACAGATTGAGTTTGTCCTGGTCCAGGCAATCCTGCAGCCCAACGCGGTAGTTCGGATGCAGCAATGCATAGCCGAGCTCATGGCAGAGCCTGTGGTTGCTGACGCGGCGGTTCTCGCTCCAGAACGACTGCGCCATCGGACTCATGCTGTCCACGATCTGGTCGAACGGCTCCAGCGGCGGCAGGGCACAACCCAACAGGTCTGCCGCATGCCGCATCAGTTCAGCGCTGGGAGCCGGGAGGTCATCCACCACATTCACGATGCTTCCATGGCCAGGGCTTGCCGGAGCGTCCTGCTCGGCGCGATGCATCAGGTGCCAGCAGGCCCCTGCGATGTCTTCCACATGGATGCGGCAGAACACCTGGCCAGGCTTGTCGATCAAGCGGGCCCGCCCTTGCTGCAAGCTGTTGAGCACCGACCGGCCTGGGCCATAAATGCCTGGCAGACGCAGAATCTGGATCGGCAGCCCTGAGCGCAACCAAGCTTGTTCGCAGTTGACGCGGCGCATGCTGCGGTCCAGCGCTGGCGCCGGGTCGTCCTGTTCCGACACCCAACCGCCCTGACGGTCGCCGTACACCCCTGTGGTTGAGAGGTAGCCCGCCCAGCGCAGCGGCAGGCTTCTGAGCGTTGGCAGCAGCTTTAACAAGACCGGATCGTTGCCTTCGCGATCTGGGGGGATGGTGGACAGCAGATGGGTCACGCCCTCCAGGGCAGCAGGGTCGAGCTGGTCCTGACCGTTGCTGTCGAAGAGCAGATCTGCCTCGGCAGAGTCGAGGGAACGGCGGGTGCAGAGCACCGGTGTTCCCAGGGCTCGAGCCAGCCCGGCCAGACAACGTCCGCTGTATCCGCCGCCCAGCACCAGAAGCTTGGTGTCAGCCGCCAGAGGCTGCGAGCGCTTGACAAGATCAGCAAGCATCAGTACACCTGTATTAGGTCAAATGTACTGTCGTGACGTCGTCGTCTCTCCATCGTTCCCGCTCCGGGCCCATCCTGCTTCGGGCCATCCTGACGGCTGCCCTGCTCGCCGGTGCTGTGGTGTTGGCCCCTGAAGACCCGGGTGTTCAGGCCTCCATTTGCCAGCGTCACCACTCCTCGGATGTCTGCCGGGTTTGGTGAGCCTCAGGCGGCCTGAGCCGCGATTGAGATGTCGTCCGGCTCGTTGATGGGCTGATCCGGTTGGGCCCACTGCAGCAGGCGGACGGCGAGTCGTAGGTCGCCATCCATCCAGGCCCGAATCGCCATGGCGCGGCGTGGGTCATAGAAGCGCTGTCGCCGGTACCAGTCGAAAACGTCGGCGTCGGATTTGCGGCCATTGCAGGACAAGCAGGCCGGTACGCAGTTTTCAGTAACGCTTGAACCCCCTTTGGCCTGAGGGTGAATGTGATCAATTGATTCGGAAGGTTTTCCGCAATAAATACAACTTTTGCCGGTAAAAGTGTGAAGAGACTGACGCCATCTTCGAACGCGTAATTTGGGACAGAGTTCGTCGAGAAAAACCGCGTCCCTGCTATGCATCCGAATGCATCGGTTGAGGGAATTCTGCCTTGAACGAAAAGCCCGTCAATGTGTCGAGCGCTGCATTTTCGATAATTTTTCAGCCTGTGATGTGAATCTTGATCTCAATGCTTGCGCGCTGATCTGGGTTCACTAAAGTGATTGTTTGTGGGGGCCTGTTGGTGCCGCCAAAACCCACATTGACCTGTTGCCTGGACCTCTCTCCAGCGGGTCTGATTCGCGTGGTCAGCCCCTTTGATGCGGTGACCCAGTCCCAGTTGCGTCGGATCAAGCCCCGAGGGCGTTGGAACGGTGCTGGCCAGGGGTGGGATTTTCCCTTGGCCGCAGCCGATGCGCTTCAGCAGGCCCTGGGGCGCCGTTTCCCCGTCACCTCTGCACTGCAGCAGTGGCTCGACTGGTGCCAGCAGCCGCTGCCACCGCTGCCACCGCACCGAACCCTTGTGGCTGCAGCGGATCTCGACGAAGTCCTGCAGGATGGTCGTCGGCCTCTGCGCCATCAACGCTCCGGGGTCCGCTGGCTCCTGGCCCGTCGCGGTGCCGTTCTGGCGGATGAGATGGGGTTGGGGAAGACCCTTACAGCTCTGTTGGCGGCCCGTGCCCTGATGCGTTGCGCCGAGCTGCGGTTGCTGGTGGTGGCTCCCGTCGGCCTGCATCCCCACTGGCGCCGGGAATCAGAGGCCCTTGGGGTTGAGCTGGAGCTGGCGAGCTGGGCTCGGCTTCCCGACACCCTCCCACCAGCGGGAACGCTCCTGGTGGTGGATGAAGCGCACTACGCCCAGTCGCTTCAGGCCCAGCGCACGGCTGCCTTGCTGCGTCTGGCCCGTCATCCCCGTCTGCGGGCGATCTGGATGCTCACGGGAACCCCGATGAAGAACGGTCGCCCGTCCCAGCTGTATCCCCTGCTTGCGGCGATGGATCATCCGATTGCTCGGGATCAACGCCAGTTCGAAGAGCGGTATTGCCAGGGGCACTGGCGGGAGGGTCGATCCGGCAAACGTTGGCAGGCGTCCGGCGCCAGTCAGTTGGAGGAGCTGCGGCGCTTAACTCGACCGTTGATCCTGCATCGCCGCAAGCAGCAGGTGGTGGACCTTCCTCCCAAGCAGCGACGTCTTCACCCCGTAGCGCTGTCGGAGGCTGAGCTCACGGGTTTCGACCATCGTGTCGAGCTGGTGTTGGATGACTACCGGCGTAGGGCTCAGCTCGGAGAGGTGCGACGGGATGCAGAGCACCTGGCTTTGCTCACCTCCATGCGCCAGATCGCTGCGGAATTCAAATTGCCGGCGGCCCAGAAGCTGGTGGAGTCACTGCGCCGGCAAGGCGAGGCTGTAGTGCTGTTCAGTGGCTTTGTGGCCCCATTGCAGCTGTTGCAGCAAACCCTTGGTGGCGAGTTGTTGACCGGTCGTCAGCGCCCTGCTGAACGCCAGGGGAGTGTGGATCGGTTCCAGCAGGGTCAGAACGATTGTCTGTTGGCCACCTTCGGCACCGGTGCCCTTGGCTTCACCCTGCACCGGGCCCGTCATGTGGTGTTGCTGGAACGCCCCTGGACGCCGGGCGATCTCGACCAAGCCGAAGACCGCTGTCACCGTCTGGGAATGGGAGATGGCCTGACTTGCCATTGGCTGCAGCTCGGCGCAGCCGACCAGCTGGTGGATGGCTTATTGGCGAGCAAGGCGCAACGGATCGAGGTGTTGCTGGGGCCCCGGCGCTTGTCGCTGCAACGTCAATCACTCCCCGCCATGGTGCGGGATTGTTTGCAATTGCTCTGACGCACCTGGAGTTCGTGCTGCAGCATCGGGTCGACCGGCTGGCTCGACTGCTCCAGCAGCGACACTGCTATCGCGACGTCGTCGCAGGCTTTGGCTTGATCGCCAAGCAGGGTCAAGACCAGGGCGCGGTCGCGATGCAGATCGGCCTGATCCGGTGTCTGCTCGATGGCCTCATCACAGCGTCTAACGATCAGCTCAAGGTCATTCATGCGGAAGCCACCGAGGCAACTGGAGACGAGTGGCGTCGGTGGGTTGGCAGGCGTCGCGGGTTGCTTGCTCTGGCAGCCCGCCATCAACACGGCAGCCGAAAGCATCAGCCTCAGAAGCCCTGAGGGCTCAGTAGCTGTAGCGCGTGGTGTCGTCGCTGCTCTCGATGCTGCTTTCGGTGACGGAGGAGGAGTTTGCAAGGGCGGCAGCGGTGGCTGGTTGAGTGTTCCCGCCGAACAGATCACCAAGGAACTGGCCACAGTCGGGGAAATTGCCGGGGTCCTGGACGACGGCTTCCGTAATCATCACCGAGGCATGCTCCGGGGATGTTTTGAACACGCCGCTGCGCTGCCGCTTGATCACGGCGTAGGCGGCATTCCAGCTCACCTCGTGGTCGTTGCCGTTGGACCGCATGAAGCAATAGATCTTGGCTCCCTTCTCTTCGGTCGCTTGCAGGGGGGAGGTCATGGTGCTGAGAGTGCCGATCAGGGCCGCGGCGGAGAGAACCAGCGATGACCTGATGGGACCCATGACGTCAGTTGTGGATTGGTCCCAAGGTATCGATCAGCTTCCAGCTGTCGAGGGGACGATCAGCCGCACCACCAAGGGCAGCACCAGCAGCACGGTGATCAGCCTCACGGCATGGAGGGCGGCCACCGCGGCACCGACGCCGAATTCGGCACCGACCAGGCTCATGCCACTGATGCCTCCCGGGGCAGCGCCAAGCAAGGCCACGACGGGATCAATGCCGAGCAAGCGGCTGGTCCAGAGGCCGACGACCAGTCCTGTCAGCACCAGCGCCAAGGTGATCAGAACCGCTGGTTTCCAGAGAAGTTGCAGTTGCTCCAAGGACGTTCGCGTCAGGCCAGTTCCGATCACGGTGCCGATGCCGATCTCCAGAACCGTGCGCGTTCCCGCTGGCCATGTGGCTGGTTCCAGCTGGCCGCTCATGCTGACGATGCCAGCACCTAGTAAGGCTCCCGCCAGAGGTGCGGCGGGAATGCCGCTGAACAGAGCCAGCAGTCCGATGGCGGTTCCAGCCAGCAGGTACAGCGCCAGCGTTGCCAAGGAAGGCATCGGTCTCGATCGCGTCATGTCAGCTTGATCTTGAGACAGCGGCGCTCCTGTGTTGTCATCAGCGCAACCATCAGCTTTCGGTGATGACGTCCTCCGTGTCCTTTCGGATCACCCGCACAGCGGAAGATCTCGCTCAAACCATCACGGCTCTGTCGCAGCGCTTGGTGAAACTGGAACAGCGTCAGGAAGCGCTCGAGCTCCAACTGCGCCATCAGCAGCAGAATCTGAATGCTGTCCCAGACGAAGAAATCACCACGCTCGAGGGCGTAGAAGCTCTGCTGCGGGAAACGCGGGAGCTGCTGGAGAGCACAGCTCCGATGCCAGAGCCTGAAATGGCTGAGGAGTCCTCCCAGAACCATGCCTGGGGTCAGGAGGCCGAAACAGAAGCGGGCCGCGATGTCGCGTAGGGGTGGCGCGCGGTGCCAAAATAAAAAGAAAGGCAACTATGGCGACCACCATCCCTGCCTCCAATGCTTGTGCTTCTCGCACCTTGCATGGCATGACCATCTGGACCCGGTCAGGTTTCCTTGAAGGTGGTCATCAGCTCGAGAAGCTGGAATTCGCGCTTGCCCTCGCTGAAGCCAAAGGTGATCAGCGCCGTTGCTCGCAGTTGCGCGACCGGATTGCCGATCTGGGGGGCAATGCGGAGGAACCGGGTACCTGATCGGAATCCAAGCAATCGACGGGGTTGATCGGCAATCGTGCAGATCGCGTGTGGGATGGTCTAAATATCAATTAGAGCTAATCTTTTGTTGACAAGGGAATCCGAACGTTGACCCTAACGCTTACGAAAACAAAACAATCGGAGACAGCTGCTCAACAACGTCAGGACCATGAATCAGCAGCCCAGGCTCTGTTCATCAAGGCCCGCCACTGCGCAGAAGATGGACGAATCAATGAGGCGGGCTCGTTGATCTTGCAGGCACTGGAACACGAGCGCCGTGCTGGATCTGCCGGGCCTCAGGTTCTTCAGCTCGTCAAGTCTCGTTCTTGATGAGCGTTTGAAATTTGATCAAGCGGGTGACCGGACTCGAACCGGCGACGTTCAGCTTGGGAAGCTGACATTCTACCACTGAATTACACCCGCAAAGGGGCGAGATCGCTCTCGCCACCTGTGTTTTAGCTAAGAGCAGCGGAGGCTGCAGCAACCCCTGCTCCCATGCTGCCTTTGTGCAGACCAAGGGACTGAAGGGTGGATTCGATCGCAGCGACGGCGGTCAGAACATCCCGGTCGCAGACGTAGCCGAGATGGCCGATGCGGAACACCTGACCTTTGAGGTGGTCTTGTCCTCCAGCCAGAAGAATGTCGAACTTCTCCTTCACGGCTTTGCGCAACTGTTCGGCATCGATGCCTTCAGGGGCCACTGCGGTGATGGCCGGGCTGCCGCAACCCTCGGCAGCAAACAGGGGCAGGCCTATTGCCTTCATGCCTGCCTGGGCGGCGGCGCGATGGCGGGCGTGGCGGGCAAAAATCGCCTCTAGGCCTTCCTTCTGCATCATGTCCAGAGCAGCTTCGAGCCCGAAATAGAGGTTCACGGCCGGGGTGAAGGGGTTGCTGTCCTTCGCCGCTGTTTTCCGGTAAGGGCCCAGATCCAGATAGAACTTGGGCAGATCGGAGCACTCATAGGCCTCCCAGGCCCGTGCACTCATGGCCACAAAACTCAGGCCCGGTGGAAGCATGTAGCCCTTCTGAGCGCCTGATGCCACCACATCCAGTCCCCACTCATCCATCGGGACGTTGGTGGCGCCAAGGCTGGTGACGCAGTCCGCCAGGGTCAGTGCCGTGCCGTGGGCCTTCACGTGACGGGCAATGCTCTCAAGGTCGTTGATCACCCCTGTTGAGGTTTCCGAGTGGGTGAGGATCACGGCCTTGATCGCTTTAGCACTGTCGGCTTCCAACGCTGAGCGGAAGGCCTCTGGATCGAGGGGTTGGCCCCACTCCGCCTTGATCACCTCAACATCGAGTCCGTAGGCGCGGGCCACCTTGACCCAGCGTTCGCCGAATTTGCCGTTGTCACCGCAGAGCACCTTGTCGCCGCGGCTGAGGGTGTTGATGATCCCCGCTTCCATGGCGGCAGTTCCGCTGCCGGTGATCACCAGCACGTCGCTTGTCGTCTGGTGCAGCCACTTGAGCTGTTCGGTGGTGCGCCGCACGATGGCCTGGAACTCCCCGCTGCGGTGGCCGATGGGGTGACGACCCATGGCCTTCAGCACCGTTTCCGGCACCGGGGTGGGGCCCGGAATCATCAGGGTGAGCTTGTCCTGCATGGCGCGGGGGATGCCAATCGGCGACTCTAGAAAACAGCTTGTCCGGTTCCATCGCCCTCTCCAGCCCTGGATTGACCCTGCCGGTGTGGGTGGCGGCGGCGGCCAAGGCGGCCCTGCAGGTGTTGCTTGGTGAGCCGTTTGACCCTGAGCAGCAGTTGAGTCAGGGCTCAGATCAACCGTCTCTGCAGGTGCCGGTCTGCTCGGCAGCTCCTCTGGCCCCAGGAGATGCCCTGGGCATCAGCCGTTGTGATCCAGGGCCTGGCCTTGATCTGACGCGGGATCTTGAGGTCTGGGTGCGGGTGGCCTGGATCGCTGCATCCCAGCCGGTGCTCGAGCTGCAGGCCGGAGAAGGGGTGGGTCGTTTTGGCGCTGAGGGGGACGTTTGCCTCTCCGGTTTTGCCCGTGAGCTGTTGGAGCGGAATCTGTTGCCCTTGCTGCCGCCGGGTCGGGGCTTGCTGGTGCAGCCGATTCTTCCGAGGGGCCGCGTCCTGGCCGAACGCACCAGCAATGCCGCCTTCGGTGTTGTTGATGGTCTGGCCTTAATCGGCACCCAGGCGGAGGTGCAGCGCAGCGCCGCACCGGATCAACTGCAGCAGGTGTTGGCAGGCCTGAGGGTGCTTGTTGCGGATGCGGCGTTTCAGGGACGCCTCGTTCTGGTGATCGGTGAGAACGGCTTGGATCTGGCCCGCCAGCAGGGTCTGGGGCCCGTGCTGAAGGTGGGGAACTGGGTGGGCCCCGTGCTGGTGGCCGCGGCGGAGGCCGGTGTTCGCGATCTGCTGCTGCTCGGCTACCACGGCAAATTGATCAAGTTGGCCGGCGGCATCTTTCACACCCATCACCACCTGGCCGATGGCCGTCTGGAGGTGCTTGTGGCCCTGGGCCTTGATGGCGGTCTGTCAGTGGCCCAGTTGCTGCAACTGCGGGGTGCTGCATCTGTTGAGGACGCCTTTCAGGCACTGGAGGCTGATCAAGCCACGGCCCTCGGGCAACATCTGGCCACGATCGTGGAGCGGCGCAGCCAGTCCTATGTGGATCGCTACGGCGCCTGGTCGATGCGGATTGGTGCTGCCCTGTTCGATCGAAGCCGCACCCTGCGCTGGTGGGGACCGGAGGGGGAGAAGCGCTTCTTTACATTGAGGGATTGACGCTCGTCCGCGAGCGATACCTCCCAGGATCGATGTCCCAGCCCTCGTCCGACGGTCAGCGTCAGCCGGCCATCGTCATCCTTGATTTCGGCTCCCAGTATTCGGAGCTGATTGCCCGGCGCGTGCGCGAGACCGAGGTCTATTCGGTCGTGCTCGGTTACAGCACGTCGGCCGAGGAGCTGCGACGCATGGCTCCGAAAGGAATCATTCTCAGCGGTGGCCCAAGTTCTGTGTATTCAGAGCATGCTCCGCTCTGCGATCCCGGCATCTGGGATCTGGGCATTCCCGTGCTGGGGGTTTGCTACGGGATGCAGCTGATGGTGCAGCAGCTCGGGGGCGTTGTGGAAGCCGCCACGGGCAAGGCCGAGTACGGCAAGGCGCCCCTGGAAGTGGACGACCCCACGGACCTGCTCACCAATGTCGACAACGGTTCGACGATGTGGATGAGCCATGGCGATTCAGTGAAGGCTCTGCCCGATGGGTTTGTGCGCCTGGCCCACACCGCCAACACGCCGGAGGCGGCGGTGGCGCACCTGCAACGCAAGCTCTACGGGGTGCAATTCCATCCCGAGGTGGTGCATTCCACCTGCGGCATGGCCCTGATCCGCAATTTCGTTTATCACGTTTGCGGTTGTGATCCCGATTGGACCACCGCGGCCTTCATTGATGAGGCCGTTGGCCTGGTGCGGGAGCAGGTGGGCGACAAGCGCGTCCTGTTGGCTCTCTCCGGTGGTGTGGATTCATCCACTCTTGCCTTCCTGCTCAAGAAGGCAATTGGAGATCAGCTCACCTGCATGTTCATCGACCAGGGCTTCATGCGGAAGGGTGAGCCCGAGTTCCTCATGGATTTCTTTGATCGGAAGTTCAACATCCATGTGGAGTACATCAATGCCCGTCAGCGGTTCATCGGCAAGCTGAAGGGCATCACCGATCCGGAGGAGAAGCGCAAGATCATCGGCACCGAGTTCATCCGGGTGTTCGAAGAGGAGAGCAAGCGGCTCGGACCCTTTGATTACCTGGCCCAGGGCACGCTCTATCCCGATGTGATCGAAAGCGCCGGCACCAACGTGGACCCCAAGACGGGCGAACGGGTTGCTGTGAAGATCAAGAGTCACCACAACGTTGGTGGTCTTCCCAAAGACCTGCAGTTCAAGCTGGTGGAGCCCCTGCGCAAGCTGTTCAAGGATGAGGTGCGCAAGGTGGGCCGCAGCCTCGGCCTGCCCGAGGAGATTGTGCGCCGCCATCCCTTCCCGGGGCCTGGTCTGGCCATCCGCATCTTGGGTGAAGTCACCGACGAGAAGCTCGATTGCCTGCGTGATGCCGACCTGATTGTTCGCCAGGAAATCAAGGAAGCAGGCCTATATCACGACATCTGGCAGGCCTTCGCGGTGCTGCTGCCGGTGCGTTCCGTCGGCGTGATGGGTGACAAACGCACCTATGCCTGGCCAATCGTTCTGCGTTGTGTGTCCAGTGAGGACGGCATGACTGCCGATTGGTCCCGCCTTCCTTACGACCTGATGGAGACCATCTCCAATCGGATCGTGAATGAGGTGAAGGGGGTGAACCGTGTGGTGCTCGATATCACCAGCAAGCCCCCCGGCACGATCGAATGGGAGTGACTCGCGGCTGACGCAGGCTGAATCACGGCTGGCGACGGCCCTGCATCACCGATACCTTGGGCCACCGGCCTTTGGGATATGACGGCGACACAACAGCAGGATGTTCAGCTGCAGCGTCGACTGCAGCAGGACAGCATTCAGCTGGGTGGCCGCACGATCTATCTGAACCCCTTCCTTTACTGGCGGCGGTTCGACAGCAACACTGATCGCTGGCTGCGGGAACCCGGCCAGCTGACGGAGGATCAGATCACGGCCAACCGCAGCCGTTTTTACCCCGAACTCGACTGGGGGCAGCTGGATGATCATGCCACCGCAGTCCACGATGGCGCTGTGGAGATGTTCCTCAAGAGCCTGGAGCTGATCAGCACCTTCCATCCCGAACTGGGTTCCGGGCAGATGCTCGAGGTGGAACGCAAGATGACGATCACCAAGAAGCGGGCCTTCGAGCGTTGGGTGGACAAGGCGATCCGGCGGCGTCAGCGCGACGAAACCCGTGAGCACCGTCGCTTTGAGCGCAGCCGCTTCTGGCGTGCCTGGCGGGAGTGGATCCTGCTGGACACCACCCAGAAAGCCCTGGTGCCTGTGGTGATGCTGATGGTGCTCAGCGGGGTGATGGGCTGGTCCCTGGCGGCGGACCGTGCCGCTTGCCCGACATTGGCGCTTCCTTCGGGACAGACTGGGGTTCGTTGATCTGGCCCCATGGCCGCTGATTCCAACTCCGATAACCCGCTCGACCAGTTGCGTCTGTCCTTGATGCAGGACGTGCTGCCTGTGGGGCTGGCCGTGCTGGAACGCGCACGTCAGGGTGGTCCCGGCAAGGTGGTGGAGGTGTTCACGGCCGGCTCGGAGGACCCCATCGCTGATTTGCGGCAGGAGGGTGAGCCCGTGGCGCGTGATGTGCGGGAACAGCTGGATGCCGTGAGCCCCGGGCTGGGCAATCCGGTGATGCCGGTCTCGGTGTCCGTCGAGGAACCAGGAACGGTTGAACAACGTCAAAACGACTCGGAGGACTTGCTGCCGACCTTGCGGCGGATCGAAGAACGCCTTGAGGAGTTGCGCCGCCGTTTGCCAGCGCAGCAGCAGGAATGACCCGTTCTGCACAGCAGCGTCAGACCGGTCTGCGTCAGCAACCACTGGTGCTGCTGTTGCTGGTGTTGCTGTTCTGCGGCGCCATGGTCAGCCGCCTGGTGTGGATGCAGCTACTGGAGGGGTCGCGTTTCCGTGAACTGGCGGATGAAAACCGCATCCGTTTGGTGCCCCGCTCGCCCATTCGCGGTCGGTTGCTTGATCGCAAAGGCCGGGTGCTGGCCACCAGCAAACTCACTTACTCCCTATACCTGGAGCCGCGCCTGGTCAGCGAAGACGACTGGCCTGATCTGCGTGATCGCTTGGCACGGCTTCTGAATTTGAAGCCTGATCTGCTCGACCAGCGCCGGCAGAAGGGCCTGGATCGGGATGGTTACCGCACCACGTTGGCCCTCGATCTCAAGCCGGAACAGGTGCTGCGCTTCCGGGAACAGGCCCTGGGGTTGCGGGGCGCCCAGGTGGATGTCGACATCCTGCGGTCCTATCCCAACGGAACCCTGGCGGCCCATGCCCTCGGCTACACCCAGCCGATCACGGAAAGCGAATTCGAAATCCTGGCGGAGAAGGGATACAAGATCCGCGACCGCATTGGTCGCACCGGTGTTGAGGCGGCCTACGAGCGCCATCTGCGTGGCAAGTGGGGCGGCCAGATGCTCGAGGTGAATGCCATGGGCGAGGTGCAGCGCAACCTGGGCGATCGACCGTCTCAAGCAGGAAAGGATTTGGTGCTCACCCTTGACCTGGATCTGCAGCGGGTGGCGGAGCAGGCGCTGGCCGACAAGCCCGGTGGCGCTGTTGTGGCGCTGGAGGCCGCAACGGGTGCTGTGTTGGCTCTAGCCAGCCGTCCCAGCTTTGATCCGAACTTCTTCTCCAAGCTGATCACCACCCAGAAGGAGTACGACGCCCTCTTTTCCAATCCGAAGAAACCGTTGCTGTCCCGGGCCATGAATCCCTATGACCCCGGCAGCACCTGGAAGCCGGTGACGGCGATGGCCGGCATGGAATCCGGCAAATTTCCGCCCGACACCAAGCTGCAGACCAAGGCTTGCATCACCTACGGCGGCCACTGCTTCCCGGACCACAACGGCAAGGGTTTCGGCACCATCGGTTATGCCGATGCCCTGCGCCATTCGAGCAACACTTTTTTCTATCAGGTGGGCGTCGGGGTTGGATCCCTGGCGTTGAAGCAGACTGCTGATCAGCTGGGCTTCCAGCAGAAAACCGGCATTGAGATCGGCTGGGAAGAGAGTGTCGGGCTGGTGGGAGATGAGCCCTGGGCCGATCGCGGTCGGGGTTGGGCGGAGCCCGGCACGGTGCCCTGGATCCCTGAGGACATGGCCAGCGCCTCTATCGGGCAGTCCGTGGTGCAGATCACTCCCTTGCAGTTGGCCCGCGCCTATGCGGTGTTCGCCAATGGTGGTTGGTTGGTGACGCCGCATCTCGCCGCCGGCGACATCGACTGGCTGAGTCCGGAGCACCGCACCAAGGTGGCGATGAAGCCATCAACGTTGCAGACGATCCGGGAGGGTCTGCGCAAAGTGGTGGAGGCCGGAACCGGTGCCGGACTCAATGGCCCTGGTATTCCTGCTGCGGCGGGCAAAACCGGAACGGCTGAAGACAGCACGGGAGGGCCTGATCACGCCTGGTTCGGCTGCTATGCCCCCTATCCCGACGGCAAGATCGTGGTGGTGGCCTTTGCCCAGAACACTCCTGGAGGGGGATCGGTTCACGCTCTGCCCATGGCCAAGAAGGTGCTGGCGGAGTGGGAGCGGACCCGGCAGCGCTAGGCAGCCGTGAGTTGAGGCGCTGACAGCACCGTGCGGTAGTAGGTGCGCAGTTGTTCGGTGGCGCCTGCCCAGCCCCAGCGCTCGGCTTCGGCGCGGGCAGCGCTGCGCAGGGCCTGGCGTTCCAGGTCGTTGCCCAGCAGGCGGCGGGTGGCTTCGATCAGGCTTGCAGCGCCACCATCGGCGCCGTCGGGCTCATAGAGGCAGCCGTTGACGCCGTCGGTGATGATGTCGGGGATGCCGCCACGGTTGGCGCCGACCACGGGACAACCGGCTGCCATGGCTTCCAGCAGCACCAACCCCAGCGTCTCCGTGCTGGAGGGGAAGAGGAAGGCATCGCCGCTGGCGTAGGCCCCTGCCAGGTCGTCCCCGGCGAGATAGCCGACGAAGGTGGTGGCGGTTCCCTCGAAGTGCTTCTCCAGTTGTTGGCGGTGGGGACCATCGCCCACCAGGGCCAGCCGTGCATCGGGAAGGGCCTCCAGCACGGGGCGGATCCGTTCGATCTGCTTCTCCGCCGAGAGGCGGCCGACGTAGAGCAGCAGCGCTCCACGGTCGTCATGGCCCCCGAGAAGCCGCTGGCGCAATTCCGCGCTGCGCAGCTCGGGACGGAACAACTCCGTGTCCACACCCCGCTGCCACAGATCAGTGTGCTGAATGCCTTTGTCGCTGAGCTCCTTCACCATGGCAGTGGAGGTGCACAGATTCAGCAGGGCCTGGTTGTGGGCGGCCTTGAGCATCTCCCACAGGAGTGGCTCCAGCATTCCCAAGCCGTAGTGCTCGAGGTACTTGGGCAGGTGGGTGTGATAACTCGCCACCAGAGGGATGCCTTTGTTCTTCGCGAGCCAGATGCCGCCAAGACCCAGCACCGCCGGGTTTACAACGTGGATCAGATCGGGTTGAAACGCATCGATCGCGTCGGACACCGCCGGCCGAGGCAAGGCCAGTTTGAGCTCGGGATAGAGCGGCAGCGGCATTGCCGGAACGCCGATCAGGCGTGCCCCCATGTACTCCTCTGGACAGCCCTCCGGGCAGAAGACCACCACTTCATCGCCGGCGTCCACCAGATGCTTCACCGTCTTGGTCAGACGGGTGACGATGCCATCGACCTTCGGCAGGAAGGTTTCGGTGAAGAAGGCGACTTTCAAGGATGAAGCTCGATCAGGACGCGGTGCCGATGGCCTGGGCCTGGGTTTTGGTCCAGGCGGAGGTGCAGAGGATGCGGTTGCGGTCGCAACGGTCCGCATAGCGGGTGGCGATCTCCACCACTTCCTTCAGCAGGCCGTCATCGAGGGTGGTGGGGTTGAGGCCCAGCTCGATGAAGCAGCGGTTGTCCACGATCAGATCGTTTTCAACGGCCTCGTTGCGGGGGTTGGGCAGGTTGTTGACCTGAGCGCCGGTGAGGGCGGCCACCTTCTTGGCCAGTTCACCCACCTGATGACTTTCGGTCATCTGGTTGAAGATCTTCACCCGCTCACCTTGTTCCGGAGGGTTCTCCAGCGCCAGCTGGACGCAGCGCACGGAATCGCGGATATGGATGAAGGCGCGGGTCTGGCCCCCGGTTCCATGAACGGTGAGCGGGTAGCCAATGGCGGCCTGCATCAGGAAGCGGTTCAGCACCGTGCCGTAATCGCCGTCGTAATCGAAGCGATTGGTGAGCCGCGGGTCACGGTCTGTGGCATCGGTGTTGGTTCCCCAGACGATGCCCTGGTGCAGGTCGGTGATGCGGACCTTGTCGTTCTTGTTGTAGTAGAGGAAGAGCAGCTGATCGAGCGTCTTTGTCATGTGATAGACGCTGCCGGGGCTTGCCGGGTGGAGGATTTCCTCCTCAAAGCGGCTGCCGTCGGGCTGGGGCACTTCCACCTTGAGGTAGCCCTCAGGGATGGTGGCGCCGCGGTGGGAGCCATAGCCGTAGACGCCCATGGTGCCCAGATGCACCACGTGGATGTTCTGACCGCTTTCAACGATCGCCGCCAGCAGGTTGTGGGTGCCGTTGACGTTGTTATCGACGGTGTAGCGCTTGGTGGCGCTGCTCTTCATCGAATAGGGGGCGGCCCGCTGTTCCGCGAAGTGGACCACGGAATCCGGGCGCTCGTCCCGAAGCAGATCCAGCAACCGCTGGTACTCATGGGCGATGTCCATGTGGACAAACCGCATCGGCTTGCCGCCGGTTTCCTCCCAGGCTTTGAGGCGCTCACCGATGCTCACGATCGGCGTCAGCGACTCAACTTCAAGGTCGATGTCGATCTTGCGACGGCTGAGGTTGTCCACGATCAGAACGTCGTGGCCCTGATCCGCCAGGTTCACCGCACAGGGCCAGCCGCAGAAGCCGTCACCGCCGAGAACGAGAACTTTCACCCCAAACTCCTGCTGGAACGAGCGTGATGCTCAGTCTTGGCAAGCTACTACAGGGATTTTCAGTGTGAACCGTCTCAGCTGATGGCGACGGTCACCGCCACCATGGCGGCCACGATCAATCCACCGCTGACCAGCATCATCATTGAGCTGCGGTTGCGGCTCTGACTGGTGGCGTCGTCCATCACCTCCATGCGTGGCTCCTTGGCGAAGGCGTTGAGACGACCGCCGTCTTCCGTGGTGACCGACATGGGTCCAATGCGACTGGTCGGACCTTATGAGTCCAAATGCTCATTGCCTGCCTTTGTGAAGCAGGCTTCACCTCACTTCACGTCTCTTCACTTCATTGGGGTGTCTGCACCAGGCCCGTGGTCGGTGAACTGGCAGAGGCCTGATCCCTCCGCGGCAAGCGCCCGGAAAGGTGGGCGGTCCGCCCGGCCATCACCGCCTGGCCCATGGCCTCGGCCATGGCGGCGGGGTCGCCCGCCAGGGCGATGGCGCTGTTGACCAGCACGGCATCGGCGCCCATTTCGAGGGCCTGTGCCGCCTCGCTTGGAACACCAATGCCGGCGTCCACCACCACCGGCACCCCGGCGTTTTCGATGATCAAACCGATGTTGGCGGCATTGTTGAGCCCCTGGCCCGAGCCGATCGGAGAGCCCAGAGGCATCACCGTGGCGCATCCCACCTCCTCCAGCCGTTTGGCCAGCAGGGGATCGGCATTGATGTAGGGCAGCACCGTGAACCCTTCTTCTACCAGGCGTTCGGCGGCGTTCAGGGTGCCGATCGGATCGGGCAGAAGATGCCGGGCGTCAGGAATCACCTCCAGCTTCACGAAGGTGTTGTCCTCCTGTCCCGCCAGCTTGGCGAGCTCCCGTCCAAGCCTGGCGACACGCACCGCTTCCTCCGCATTGGTGCAGCCCGCGGTGTTGGGCAGCATCCAGATCCGTTGCCAATCAATGGCTTCCATCAGGCCCTCATGGCCTGCCGCCACGGTCTGCACCCGACGCACAGCCACCGTGACCATGTCGCAGCCGGATCGCTCGATGCTCTGCTGCATCGCCCTCATGGATGGATATTTGCCGGTGCCCGTGAACAGACGGCTGTTGAACTGACGCCCGCCAATGGTCAGGGGGTCGGAGCTGGGGGAGGGCGAATCCATGACGCGTCTGAGCAAAAGGGCCTAGCGTTCCTTCATCATCCATCGTCTTCCATGCCGTTCCTGCTTGCCATGGATCTCCCGGTTGGCAGCCAGGTGCCGTTCCAGACCAATCCCCAGTTGCCTCTGGATCCGATTCAGTTGGCGGTTCCCCTGGAGCTCAAGGAACTCGAAGTGGAGAGTTTCGATCCAGTCGCACGCGCTGCAGAGCTGGCGGAATCGCTGCCCCGACAGTGGTGCGGAACCTTTGAGCCCTTCGATGGCAACCCCACCGTCGATGTCACGTTGGACATCACCCAGATGACGGCGATGGGCCAGATGGTGGATCTCCGGGGCACGATGACCCTTGGTTCCGTCACCACGCCGGTTCAAGGCAATCTCCATGCCAAGTCGGATCAGCTGGATCTCATCCCCTTGGCGGATCCCCTGATCGCTGGCGTTGAGCCTGGTGGCGTCTTCCTCGGCCTGCAGATGTTCAGTCCCACCAGTTGGCAGGCGCCTCGATTGATCAACGTGGCCGACCCCAGCACTGGAGTGGGTGGACGCTTGGCGATGA
This sequence comes from Synechococcus sp. N26, assembly GCF_900473975.1. Taxonomy (NCBI): domain Bacteria; kingdom Bacillati; phylum Cyanobacteriota; class Cyanophyceae; order Synechococcales; family Synechococcaceae; genus Synechococcus; species Synechococcus sp. N26. The sequence continues at coordinate 300,873 of NZ_UCNM01000002.1, forward strand.
CCGCAAGCTGCCAGGAAGAACCTCCGGTTCAGCCGCTCTGGTGACCCCAAACTCTTGAGGTTTTGAGGACATCTGAAAGAACTCAGCCGATCCGACGCTTGAGTTTTTTCAGTCCTTTCTTTGCGGTGGTGTTGTCGGGTTCCAGCTGAAGTGTCTGCTCATAGAGGGAGATCGCCTCAGCGTCCTTCAGCAGCTTCTCCTGAGCAAAAGCCAGGTTGTTGAGGGCGACGGGGTAGTCGGCTTTTGCCTTCAGAGCAAGCCTGTAGTGCTTGGTGGCACCGGAGTAATCCTTCTGTGCGGCCAAAGCAAAGCCGAGCGCGTTTTCGATCAGCGCACGGGCTTCATCCGGCTCATCACTCAGGCGTTTCAGGGCCTGCTTCAAGGTGGCTGCTGCTTGTGGATACAGCCTCTTCCGTAATTGAACGGATCCGAGCTCGTAGAGATCAGACGCCTGTCGTGACGAGGCCGTGTCGGATTTCTCGAGCTCAATCAGGCGTGCCTCATCGCGACGCACACGCAAAAACTGTCGGCCCACCACCACCGCAACGATGGCAAGCAGGCCGACCAGGCCCAGCAGGTAGGTCTGGGGCAGCAGATTCACGGTTGGAAAATTCAGCTCTTGGCTGCAGCCACAACGTTGGTGAAGCTGCCGGGGTCAACGACCGCCAGCTGAGCCAGCATCTTGCGATTCAGGCGCACATCGGCCTTCTTGAGACCGCCCATCAGACGGCTGTAGCTCACACCATTGAGGCGGGCTGCGGCGTTGATGCGGGCAATCCAGAGGCGACGGAAATCGCGCTTGCGACGACGACGATCGCGGTAGGCATTGCAGAGGGCTTTCATCACCCGCTGGTTTGCTGTACGGAACAGGGTTCCGTTGCCACCACGGAAGCCACGGGCCAGCCGCAGGATCTTGTTGCGGCGTTTACGGGCGACGTTGCCTCTCTTGACGCGGGCCATGAGGTTGGAAGGGTTGGATCAGGTCTTGTTGAACGGTCTCGTCTGAGCAGCTGTGCTCAGGCGTAGGGCATCATCAGGGTCACGCGCTCTTCGTCGGTGCGGTCCACTACGGCCTTGGTGGCCAGATGACGCTTCTGCTTGGGCGTTTTGTGGTCCAGCAGGTGGTTCCGGAAAGCGCGACGACGCAGAAATTTGCCAGTGCCGGTCGCTTTGAACCGCTTCGCGGCAGCTTTGCGGGTCTTCAGCTTGGGCATTGGTCTGCTCGTTCGGACACAAACGACAACAATACGTCCCGACGTGCCCCCTGCTGAATGATTCGGTTCCTGACGCTCACATTGCTGCTTTGCGTGGGCCTGGGCTGCCGTGCCCGTGAGCAGGGTGATGGCCTGCAACCCATCCTGACTGAGCCCCCGGTGGTGGAACCGGTTCGGCGGGCGACGCACCGTTCCGTCGCTGACCCACCGCGGGTTGAAGGTCATGAACCGGTGCTCTGGGTGGCCTTGGCGGATCATCTCGGTGCTGCGGAAACAGCAGCTCCTTTGAATCTGCGTGCCTTTGCCGGCTCGCTCAGCCTTCGCGACGCCACCGGGGAGCAAGGCAGTGGTTCAGGTTTCGTGATCACCTGGCGAAGCGTCGCCTTGGCCCGTCCGCTCCAGTTGGCCCGCCGGATTGCAGGTCCCTACGCCAGCTTTGAGTCGGCGGATCGTGTCGCCTCCCGTTGGCGTGCTTTGGGCGTTGCGGCCGAGGTGGCCCATCCCAAGGAGTGGGAGGTGTGGGCGCCGGAGGGCTCGCCTGTTCCCGACGGTCTGGCGGTGCGTGATTGGCAAGGCACCGTCACCAGCACCGTCGAAGCGGTGTTGGAGATCCCGGAGGGTGAGCGCCCCCTGCAAGGACCTGTCTTGATTGAGGCCTCGGATGGGTTGCTCTGGGCGGGTGGACGTTTTGAGGGGCCCTTCCGCTTGCAACGGGATGCCTACGGCAGCTGGACGCTGGTGGAGCAGGTGCCGGTGGAGCGCTACCTCGAGGGGGTGGTGCCCCACGAGATCGGTGCCGGTTCACCGATGGCGGCGTTGCAGGCCCAGACCGTTCTGGCGCGCACCTGGGCTCTGGCCAACAGCCATCGCTTCAGCGTTGATGGCTATCACCTCTGCAGCGACACCCAGTGTCAGGTCTACAGCGATCCCCGAAGTGCGGGAGCTGCTGTGCGCGAGGCGATTGCAGCCACCCAGGGCAAGTTGCTCAGCCTGAACAACCGGCCAATCAGCGCCGTGTATCACGCCACCAATGGCGGGGTGATGGCTGCCGGGCCAGAAGCCTGGGCCATGCAGCCCACCACCTATCTGCGTGCGAAGCCGGATGGGGATGAGGGCTGGAGCAACCGTCATCCCTTGCCCCTGCAGCAGCGCAAGGCGGTGGAAGAGTTGCTGGCGGATCGCAGCGGGGCCTTTGGCCAGCGGCACCCCCGCTTCCGCTGGACCCGAATCCTTTCGGGTCCGACTTTGCGTCAGGCCCTCGGCGCAGCCGCAGACCCGCTGGTTTCGCCTTTGGAATTGAAGGTGCTCGAGCGGGGCGCCAGCGGCAGGGTGCTGGCCTTGCAGATCTCAGGCAGCAGCGACGCCGCTCCGGTCATCCTCAAGTTGGATGCCATTCGTCGCACCCTTCGCACGCTGCCCAGCACCCTGTTCGTCTTGGAGCCTCAGGGGGGCGAACACTGGTTGTTGGTGGGTGGTGGCTTTGGCCATGGGGCCGGTTTGTCGCAGGCTGGAGCCATTGATCTGGCCTGGCGTGGCTGGCCCGTGGAGCGGATCCTGAGCCATTACTACCCAGGGACTGTCTACGGCCCACTCTCAACACTGGTGCAGTCCCCTTAAAGTCCTTCCCACCTGGGCAGCTGGATGAGCTCGAACGCCACATCGGGTGATCACCGTCGGGTGAAATCGGCAGCGTTCCTGTTCGCCTGCGGATGTGCTGGTGCTGCTCCCCACTGGCTGGACTCCGCCCGTTCGCTCTGGCCCGCAATCAGTCTTGCCCTGATGCTTGGGGGCTATGGCCTCCGTTCCGTCATGCGCGGGCAGCTGACGCGTGGGTCATCGGCGTCGGTGCCGGAGATTGATCGGACGACGCTTCCCAGCCTGGATGTGGTGGTGGCCGCCCGCGACGAAGAGGCGGTGGTGCCGCGTTTGGTGGAACGGCTCACATCCCTGCGCTATCCATCCGGACAGCTCACCACATGGGTGATCGACGACGGCAGTCTTGATCGAACCTCTGAGCTGCTGGACGATCTGGCCGGCCAGCACCCTGAGCTGAACGTGATCCATCGCCAGCGCAATGCCGGTGGGGGCAAGTCGGGTGCGCTGAACACCGCTTTGGGCTGCCTCACAGGTGAGTGGCTGCTGGTGCTTGATGCGGATGCTCAGTTGCAGGACGACTTGCTCGAGCGCCTTGTTCCCTACGCCTTGGAGGGTGGCTGGTCGGCGGTACAGCTGCGAAAGGCCGTGATTGATGCCGATCGCAATTGGTTGACCCGATCACAGGCGATGGAGATGGCTCTGGATGCGGTGATCCAGTCGGGCCGACTGGCCAATGGAGGCGTGGCCGAACTGCGGGGGAACGGACAGCTGATCAAGCGCTCCGTGCTCGAGTCCAGTGGTGGTTTCAACGAAGACACCGTCACTGATGACCTGGATCTCAGCTTCCGCCTGCTGACCCATGGGGCCTTAGTGGGATTGTTGTGGGACCCTCCGGTCCAGGAAGAGGCGGTTCCTGGTCTCCATGCCCTGTGGAAACAACGGCAGCGCTGGGCGGAAGGCGGTTTGCAGCGCTTCTTTGATTACTGGCCGGTGCTCACCTCAGCGCAGTTGAGTCTTCGCCAGCGTTGGGATCTGACGGCCTTTTTTCTGCTCCAGTACGCCCTGCCGGTGGTGTCCTTCGCTGATCTGAGCACGGCTCTGATCACTCGAAGCCTGCCGGTCTACTGGCCCTTGTCTGTGGTGGCCTTCAGCGTTTCGGGTCTGGCTTATTGGCGCGGCTGTCGCAGTGGCAGCGAGGGGCCGGAGATCCCCTCAGCGAGCCTGGCCAATCTCCTTGTGGCGATTGCCTACCTCGGCCACTGGTTTGTGGTGATTCCCTGGGTGACGCTGCGGATGTCACTCCTCCCCAAACGCTTGGTCTGGGCCAAAACCAGCCATGGTGTGGAGCATCCGGTTCAGGCCTGAGGTTGTTGCCTGTTGGACGGCATGACCGGAAGGAGGGTCGCCGAATCGACATTCACTCAGTTGACGTCGTCAACGTCGAGCACCTGACCGTTGAAGAAGTCCGCCAGGTTGCGGGCCTGACGATCCAGGCCTGAGGGAGGACTGGTTTCAGCGCTTGATTTTGTTGGTGCAGCTGTCGGGTTGGCGTCCGAAGGTTTGGTTTGGGTGTGCGGTAGTTCTGGCGTTGGCACCGGAGCTGGCGCCTGTGTTGCTGAGGGAGCCGGCATTGGGGCCGGTACCGGTGTTGGCGGCTCGACCGGCGTTGTTGTGATGGTCGGTGCGACCGGGGGGGGTGTGGTCGGTGGAGTGATTGATGGTGGTGTGACCGGGGCTGTTGCCAGCGGAGGTGGCATGGCGCTGTTGCTGGCCTCCAGCACCAGCTGCCTCGAGCCTCCAAGCGCTTTGGCCACGGCCTGTTCCAGCAGGGATGCCCGGCTCTGCACCATCCCCATCCAGTTGCCTGCCACCTGCACAACGGCACGGTTGGCATCCAGGCGCACCAGTTGGGCCTGCTGCGAAAGCAGCATCCGGGTGGAGGGCAGTTCGAGGCTGCCCAGGATCTGTTGCCAGAGCTCGGGCAGGTTGGTGCTGGCTGCCGGTGCAGGGGTGGAGACCGTCGGAAGTTCCGGTGATGGCGCAGGGGCAGGTTTTGGGCTGGGGGTGGGCGCCTCGATTGCTGGGGCTGTAGCTGCTGTAGGCGCTGCGCCGGAAGGAGTGGGAGTCGGAGGTGCGACTGGTGTTGTCGCTGGTTGTCTTGGGGCCGGAGCGGCGGCTGCGCTCTGAGCTGCCAGCGGTTCCGCCAGCAACCCCAAAAGCAGCACTTCCAGCCAAAGGCGCGGCTGCACGCTTTGGCGCAGTTGTTGCTCGGTGCCGCGCAGTTGCGCTTGCCATTGCAGCAGGCGGACCCTGCCGATGGTCTTGGCAAGGGCGGGCAGCTGCTCGCGGAACTGGGGCGACACGCTGGTGAGTTCCAGTCGCTCTGGAGCGGCGGCCATCAGCACCAGATCCCGCAGCATCCCGGCCAGACCCTGCAGCACGGCTCCGGGATCCCGGCCCCGGTCCAGCAGGTTGCGGGTGGCTTCCAGCAGCTGCACAGGTTCGGCGCTGCTCATGGCCCCCACCAGCTCCAACAGCTCCTGTTCGGGCACGGCCCCCAGCAGATCCCACACCGCAGCGGCTTCGATCGGCGGCGGCAGCAGGCTCAGCTGATCCAGCAGGCTTTCCGCATCCCGCAGGCCTCCCTGGGACCGCTGGGCCACCACATGAATGGCCTCAGGCTTGATTTCGATCGCTTCCTGTTCGGCGATCCAGCTCAGATGATTGTTGAGGGCATCCAAAGGAATGCGCCTGAAATCAAAGCGTTGACAACGGCTCAGGATCGTCGGTAGCACCCGTTGCGGGTCAGTGGTGGCGAGCACGAACACCACCTGCGGCGGTGGCTCCTCCAGGGTTTTCAGCAGGGCGTTGAAGGCTGCTGTGGAGAGCATGTGGCACTCGTCCACCACGTACACCTTCCAGCGGGCCTGCACCGGTGCGAAGCGGGAGCGTTCGATCAGCTCGCGGATGTTGTCGACGCCGGTGTTGGAGGCGGCATCGATCTCGATCACATCGAGGGCGGTGCCGGCGGCGATCGTGGTGCAGAGCTCGCAGATGCCACAGGGCTCTGGTGTGGGCCCCTCGCTGTTCAGGCAATTGAGCGAGCGGGCCAGGATGCGGGCGCTGGAGGTTTTGCCGGTGCCGCGGGGGCCGCTGAACAGATAGGCCGGGGCAATGCGATTGCTGGTAAGGGCGTGGCCCAGGGTGGCGGCGATCGCCTCCTGCCCCACCAGCTGATCAAAGCGCTGGGGTCGGTATTTGTGATGCAGCGGCTGGTAGGCCGAACTCATGCGCCGCGAGCGTTGAGAGGAGATTACTCAGAGGAATCGGAGCCTGGAAGGGCGGGGTGCTGCTGGAGCAGGGCATCAATTCGTTGTTTGAGGTCTTCGACGGCGGCCAATTCATCGGCCAGGCTTTGGCCCGTGAGCAACAGCCGGCGATCCGTTCCCTTTCCTGCCCGTTTCAGCAGACCCTCCAACTTGTGCAGCAGCGAGAGGCGCAGGCGTTCCAACTTCTCCACACCCCGCCTGGCCATGGCGCGGGCGTCGTCATCAAGCAGGCCCCGTTGCACCAGGAGCTCCAGGCCCCGCATCAGCGCCGAAGGCATCAGCCCGCTCCAGTGGCGGGCCCGTTCCAGCACGGTGTCCACCTGCCCACTGCGATGCCGTCCGGTTTTGCACCAGGTGGCGAAGTGCTCGCAGTTGTTGAACAGCAGGTTGTAGTCCTGTTCTCCCAGGCGCCTCATGGCCCGGCGCAGGGTCACACCAGGCGGAGACGCCTCGACGTAGTTGATCACCCGCAACGGTTGCCCTTGGCTGAAATACTCCAAGGGGCTGCGCAGGATTTCACGCCCTTCCAGATAGTGGGCGACGGTTCCGTCCCCGAGGTCGATGCCGTGGTGGTTGAACAGGCCGTGCTGACGCGGCACCTCCAGGTGGTCAGCGGCAGCCAAGACTTCAGGCGGTCTTCTGTTGTTCCGTGCCAGGCAGGGGCAGCACCTTGCCGCATGTGTGTTCCTCCACCATCGCCCTGGTGACGGTGAACTCCTTGACTGATGTCTGCGATGGCAGGTCGTACATCAGGTCCAGCATCAGCTCCTCAACGATGCCGCGCAGGGCGCGGGCACCGGTCTTGCGCCGGTGAGCCTCCTGGGCGATCGCCTCGATGGCGTCATCGGCGAACTGCAGCTGCACGTTGTCCATGCTCAGTAGGGTGCGGAACTGCTTCACCAGAGCATCGCGGGGTTCGGTGAGGATCGATTGCAGCGCACTTTCGTCCAGCGGCTCCAGCACGGCGCTCACCGGCATCCGGCCGATGAATTCGGGGATCAGGCCGTAGCGCACCAGGTCATCCGGCTCAAGGTGCCGCAGCACTTGGGCGGCCTCAAGGTCGCGGTTGGCGCGGCTGCGTCCACGGCCGTCGCTAGGCATGAAGCCGATGGCATTGCGGCCCATGCGTTTCTGCACCACGTCGTCCAGACCGACGAAGGCACCACCGCAGATGAACAGGATCTCGCTGGTGTCGATTTGGATGCAGTCCTGATAGGGGTGCTTGCGCCCGCCCTGGGGCGGCACGTTGGCCACAGTTCCCTCCAGCATTTTCAGCAGGGCCTGCTGCACACCTTCGCCGGACACATCCCTTGTGATCGAGGGGTTCTCGCTCTTGCGGGCGATCTTGTCGATCTCATCGATGTAGATGATCCCCCGCTGGGCCTGGTCCACATCCATATCGGCCTTCTGCAGCAGCCGCAGCAGGATGTTTTCGACGTCCTCACCCACGTAGCCCGCTTCGGTGAGGGTGGTGGCATCGGCCACGGCGAAGGGCACGTCCAGCATTTCGGCCAGGGTCTGGGCCAACAGCGTCTTGCCGCAGCCGGTGGGTCCGATCAGCAGGATGTTGCTCTTGTGCAGCCGGGTTGCCGTTTCCTCGGTTTCGCCCTGGCCATCCCCCTGCCAGGCCAGACGTTTGTAGTGGTTGTAGACCGCCACCGACATCACTTTCTTGGCCGCGTCCTGGCCGACCACCTGCTGATCCAGGAAGCTCTTGATGTCCTGAGGTCTTGGAATGGAGGCCAGGGTCGGGGCCGGTTTGCTGCTCTTGCGGGCGGCTGGCGTGGCTTTCCGGCTCGGCTCATGGCTGTGGCGTGGGTTGCCCTGACCATCCACCAGCTCTTCATCAAGGATCTCGTTGCAGAGATCGATGCATTCGTCGCAGATGTAGACGCCAGGTCCGGCGATCAGCTTGCGCACCTGGTCCTGGGATTTCCCACAGAACGAACACTTCAGATGGGCGTCGAACTTGGCCATCGAACGCTGGGCACCACACAGGAGAACAACTCAGGAATCAACCGATGGGGTCTCCCTGAACACACAGGATCGAGAACGGAAGGGCGTCTGTCAGCCCTCCGTAATGATTCCTCCGTCCCCGGAACTGTCCACCACGCGATCGATCAGGCCGTATTCAACCGCTTCTGCCGGAGAAAGGAAGTAGTCGCGGTCGGTGTCTTCCGAGATCTTGTCGAGCGGCTGGCCGGTGTGCTCCGCCATCAACCCGTTCAGGGTTTCCTTGAGGTAGAGGATTTCCTTGGCCTGGATCTCGATGTCCACCGCCTGCCCCTGGGCACCACCGAGAGGCTGGTGAATCATCATCCGGGCATTCGGCAAGGCAAGGCGCTTGCCCTTGGTGCCACCGGAGAGCAGGAAGGCACCCATGCTGGCGGCGAGTCCATAGCAGATTGTCACCACGTCAGGGGCGACCTGCTGCATCGTGTCGTAGATCGCCAGACCAGCGGTGACCGAACCGCCTGGTGAGTTGATGTAGATCTGAATGTCCTTTTCGGGATCCTCGGCTTCGAGGAACAGCATCTGCGCCACCAGGGCATCGGCAACGGCATCATCCACGCCGGTGCCAAGGAAGATGATTCGCTCCCGCAGCAGGCGGGAATAGATGTCGAAGGCGCGGTCGCCGCGACCGGACTGTTCCACAACCGTGGGCAGCGGCCCCGGTGCCGAGACGGGCATGGCGGCCCGCCAGCGGTTCTGGATGGGGTGGTGACTGCGGGCGTCGATCACGCGATCGGTATGCGGTGAAGTTGGGTCAATCTATGGGCGTTGCTCAGTCCTTGGCGTCCGCCTTGGACTTGCTTTTGGCCGCGGTCTTCTTGGCGGCGGGCTTTTTCTTGGCCGCAGGCTTGCTGTCATCGGCAGCCGGTGCCTTTTCGGTGAGGGTGCTGTTCTCCTCCAGCCATCCCATCAGACGATCCTGCATCAGGTCGTCCATCACGGCCTGACGCAGGCGCTCGGGATCGATCTTGGCGTCGGCGGAGAGCTCTTTCTTCACCTCCTTGATCTTGGCGTCCACGTCTTTGTCGTCGAGCTTGATGTCCTCCGCTTCAGCCAGGGCGGTGAGGGCAAAACTGCGGCGCAGACGCTCCTCGGCCTCAGGGCGGGAGTTCTGCATCAGGTTGCGCACCAGGTCGGGAGTGAACAGCGATTTCACATCCATGCCCTGCTGGGCGAACTGGGCTGCGGTCTGCTCCAGCAGGTTGCGGCTTTCCTGTTGGATCAGGGCTTCCGGCAGCTCCACCTCCAGCTGCTCCACCAGGGCGGCGACGAGGGCATCGCGGCGGTTGCTGGTCTGACGGCGTTCGGCGTCGTCCTTGAGCCGCTGCTCCAGATCTTTGCGCAGATCCGCCAGGGTCTCCTGTTCGCTGGCCTGCTTGGCGAATTCGTCGTCCAGCTCGGGCAGTTCGCGGGTCTTGAGGTCCTTCAGTTCGATCTCGAAGGCGGCCTTACGTCCCCGGGCGTCCTCCTTCGGGTAGTCGTCAGGGAACTGGCAATCCACGGTTTTGGTTTCGCCGACCTTCATGCCGATGACCCCTTCGATGAAGCCGGGGATCATCCGGCCGTTTTCCAGGTCCACATCCATCGAATCGGCGCTGCCGCCCTCGATCTCGCTGCCGTCATCGCTGTAGGTGCCTTTGAAGCCGAGCACAGCGATGTCGCCGTTCTTGGCGGCACGACCTTCCACCGGAACGACCGTGGCCATCTGCTTGCGGGAGTCCTCAAGCATCGCGTCGACCCGTGAGGCGTCGTAGGCGACGGTTTCGAATTCCGCCTTCAGGCCCTTGGTGGTTTTGAGCTTCGGCGTCGGGGCGACGTCGGCCTCCAGGGTGAAGGTGAGTTCCTTGCCGGGCTCAAAGCTCTCCAGCAGACCGTCGAAACCACTGCTCAGATCAGGCTGACTGATCGGTTCCAGCGATTCCTGCTGGATGGCGTCACGCCAGGCGTTATCGATCAGCTTTTCCAGAGCCGTGGCTTTGATCCGCACGCCTCCGAGCTGCTGTACCAGCACCGTGCGCGGCACCTTGCCCTTGCGGAAGCCCGGCAGGTTGATGCTGCGGCTGAGGCTGGTGATGGCGTCTTCGTAACTCGTCTTGCAGCGCTCCCCAGGAACGGTGACCGTCACCGCCAGGCGGCTGCTGGGGCGGGCTTCGGTGGTCACCTTCAGGGCTGCAGCGCTCATGGGGGAAGGGAAAGGGCAGCCCAGCACTTTATGCAACCGGTGAATTCAGGCTGGATCGGTAAGCTGAGCGCGTCGCTCGATCGGCATCACGTTCTCTACGCAGTGATGTCGGATCTGAGAAACGACGGTTTTTCGTTCAGATCGTCCACTCCACCGCTTGTCTTCGACCCTTCCCAATCGCCCTCTCAACGTTGCAGTTCTCGGAGCCAGCGGTGCTGTTGGCCAGGAACTGCTGCTGCTGCTTGAAGAGCGCCGTTTCCCCGTTGGCGAGCTGAAGCTGCTGGCGTCGGCCCGTTCGGCCGGCCAGACCCAAACCTGGAATGGCCGCACCCTCACGGTCGAAGAGGTTTCGGCCCAATCCTTTGAGGGGGTCGACCTGGTGCTGGCGTCAGCCGGTGGTTCTGTTTCCAAGCAGTGGCGCGAGGCGATCACCTCCGCCGGTGCGGTGATGGTGGATAACTCAAGTGCCTTCCGGATGGAGGAGGGTGTGCCGCTGGTGGTGCCCGAGGTCAACTCCGATGCGGTCTTCGCCCACAAGGGCGTGATCGCCAATCCGAATTGCACCACGATCCTGCTCACCCTCGCTTTGGCTCCTTTGGCGGCCAAGCGGGCGATGCGCCGGGTGGTGGTGAGCACCTATCAATCCGCCAGTGGTGCCGGTGCCCGGGCCATGGAGGAGCTGAAAAACCTGTCGCAGACGGTGCTGGACGGTGGCACTCCGAAAGGAGAGGTGCTGCCCTACTCCCTGGCGTTCAACCTCTTTTTGCACAACTCTCCCCTGCAGGCCAACAGCTATTGCGAGGAGGAGATGAAGATGGTGAACGAGACCCGCAAGATCATGGGTCTGCCGGATCTGCGCTTCACCGCCACCTGCGTGCGGGTGCCCGTGCTGCGGGCCCATTCCGAAGCGGTGAACATCGAGTTCGAGTCCCCTTTCCCGGTTGATGAGGCACGTGAGCTGCTCGCGGCTGCACCTGGTGTGGAGTTGATTGACGACCCGGCGGCGAACCGTTTCCCGATGCCGACGGATGTGACCGGTCGCGACCCGGTGGCGATCGGCCGGATCCGTCAGGACATCAGTGATGCCAATGCTCTGGAGCTCTGGCTGTGTGGGGATCAGATCCGCAAAGGAGCGGCGCTGAATGCTGTTCAGATCGCTGAACTATTGATTCAGAAGTGATGACCCAGGCCGCCACCCTCTCCCCAACTCCCTTCGGCCGTGTGGTCACCGCGATGGTGACCCCCTTTGATGCCAGCGGTGCTGTGGATCTCAGCGTTGCCGCAAACCTGGCCCGGCATCTTGTGGATCAGGGATCCGATGGATTGCTGGTGTGCGGCACCACCGGTGAATCGCCGACCCTTAGCTGGGACGAGCAGTTGCAACTGCTGCAGGCCGTTCGTGATGCTGTGGGCAGTGACGCCAAGGTGTTGGCGGGCACGGGCAGCAATTCCACAGCGGAAGCGGTGGAGGCCACCAAGGATGCGGCGGCGGCCGGTGCCGATGGTGCTCTCGTTGTGGTGCCCTACTACAACAAGCCTCCCCAGGAGGGTCTGGAGGCCCATTTCCGGGCCATCGCTGAAGCGGCACCTGAGCTGCCGTTGATGCTTTACAACATCCCTGGCCGCACCGGTTGCAGCATCGCCCCGGCCACGGTGGCCCGGCTGATGGACTGCCCCAATGTGGTGAGTTTCAAGGCCGCCAGCGGCACTACGGAAGAGGTCACGGCTTTGCGGCTGGCCTGCGGTCCGCAGTTGGCGATTTACAGCGGTGACGACGGCCTCACCCTGCCGATGCTTGCGGTGGGTGCCGTGGGCGTCGTGAGTGTGGGCAGCCATGTGGCGGGCCCTGAGATCCGCGCCATGATCGAGGCCTATCTGAACGGCGATGGTGCCTCCGCACTCGCCCTGCACGACGCGTTGATTCCCCTGTTCAAGGCCCTGTTCGCCACCACCAATCCGATTCCCGTCAAGGCTGCCCTGGAACTCAATGGCTGGTCTGTCGGTGCGCCCCGTCCGCCCCTGTGCCCCCTCTCTGACGACATGAAACGTTCGCTCTCCACCGCCATGGCCGCCCTCCGTCAGACCTAGCCCGGTCCGGCTTATCGGCTCACGCAACCCGTTCTTTTACCCATCGTTTTCCATGGCCAACAACGCGCGATCCAGCAAGGGTCAGGAGCCCTGCCTTCGGGTGATTCCCCTGGGTGGTCTCCACGAGATCGGCAAGAACACCTGTGTGTTCGAGTACGGCGATGACCTGATGCTGGTGGATGCCGGTCTGGCCTTCCCCAGCGACGGCATGCACGGGGTGAATGTGGTGCTGCCCGACACCAGCTTTCTGCGCGAGAACCAGAAGCGGATCCGCGGCATGATCGTCACCCATGGTCATGAAGACCACATCGGTGGCATCGCCCATCACCTCAAGCACTTCAACATTCCGGTGATCTACGGGCCGCGGCTGGCCCTCTCGATGCTCACCGGCAAGATGGATGAGGCCGGTGTTCGCGACCGCACCACCCTGCAGACCGTCGGTCCGCGCGATGTGGTGAAGGTGGGTCAGCACTTCTCAGTGGAGTTCATCCGCAACACCCACTCGATGGCCGACAGCTTCTCGCTGGCCATCTCCACACCAGTGGGGACGGTGATTTTCACGGGTGACTTCAAGTTCGACCACACCCCGGTCGACGGCGAAAACTTCGACATGGCCCGCCTGGCTCACCACGGTGACAAGGGCGTCCTCTGTCTGTTCAGCGATTCCACCAACTCCGAGGTTCCTGGCTTCTGCCCGCCGGAGCGCTCGGTCTTCCCCAACCTGGATCGCCACATCGCCAATGCCGAAGGGCGGGTGATTGTCACCACCTTTGCCAGCTCGATTCATCGCGTATCGATGATTTTGGAGCTGGCCCTGAAGAACGGCCGCAAGGTGGGGCTGCTGGGCCGCTCGATGCTCAACGTGATCGCCAAGGCGCGGGAACTGGGCTACATGCGCGCGCCGGATGAACTGTTTGTGCCGATCAAGCAGATCAACGATGTGCCCGATCGCGAAACCCTGCTGCTGATGACCGGTAGCCAAGGTGAGCCGCTGGCTGCCCTGAGCCGCATTTCCCGCGGTGAGCATCCCCAGGTGAAGGTGAAGACCACCGACACGATCATCTTCTCGGCCAGCCCGATCCCGGGAAACACGATTTCTGTGGTCAACACCATCGACAAGCTGATGATGCTTGGCGCCAAGGTCGTTTACGGAAAGGGCGAAGGCATCCATGTTTCCGGCCATGGCTTCCAGGAAGACCAGAAACTGATGCTGGCCCTCACCCGGCCCAAGTTCTTCGTGCCGGTGCACGGTGAGCACCGGATGCTGGTGCAGCACTCCCGCACCGGCCATGCGATGGGGGTTCCGGTCGACAACACTCTGATCATCGACAACGGTGATGTGGTGGAGCTCACCCCGGATTCGATCCGCAAAGGCAATGCCGTGAAGGCGGGCATCGAGCTACTGGATCAATCCCGCAACGGCATCGTTGATGCCCGGGTGCTGAAGGAACGCCAGCAGCTGGCGGAAGACGGCGTGGTGACGATCCTCGCTGCCATCAGCACCGATGGCGCCATGGTGGCTCCGCCGCGGGTGAACCTGCGGGGTGTGGTCACCACAGCTGATGCCCGCAAGATGTCGTTGTGGGTGGAGCGCGAAATCAAGTGGGTGCTTGAAAACCGCTGGAAGCAGCTCTGCCGCAACACCGGTGGCAAGGCACCGGAGGTGGACTGGATGGGTGTGCAGCGTGAAGTGGAGGTGGGCCTTGGCCGCCGGATGCGTCGTGAACTGCAGGTGGAGCCGCTGATCCTCTGTCTGGTGCAGCCGGCCCCTGGCGGCACACCGGTCTACAAGGGCCGTGCCGATGCTGAGCCCGATGACCGTCCGGCTCCCCGCGGTCGCGGTGGCCGTGGCGGTGGCTCTCCCTATGGCCGTCGCAACGGCGGTGGCGGTGGCACTCCCGCTCCAGTGCGGAATAACCAGGGCAACGGCCGGTCTGGCTCGGCAACCCCAGCCCCTGTGCGTGCTGCGTCGGCAACCGCAGTGGTGGAGAAAGTGGCTCCTCAACCGGTGGCTGAAAAGGCAGCCCCTGCTTCCCCGGAGCCGGAGATGCCTGCAGGCCGCACCCGTCGTCGTCGTTCAGCGGCCAGCTGATCGGACCAAGACCCCTTTGATCCTGTTAATCAGCCCCATCGGCTCTCCGGAGTCGGTGGGGTTTTTGATGTCGGGCTGGAGTTGAACGCGGAGCCATGAGTTCTCTAAGAGATCTTTGGCAGCAGGCTCCTGGGGTGTGGGGTCGATGGCGACGGGTAGCTCTTCTTCGCTGCGTGCTGGTTCCTGGTTCGCCATCTCCACCTCGACGTTTGAACTGGCTTCCGGCGTGACCGTTGGCTCTGGGCTTGGGACCGGAGTGCCGGAGGGATCCCTGAGCAGGTCTGGGATGGCGCCGTTGGTTGCTGGCGTCGAACCTGCTCCGCTGGCGGTGTCTTCTGCTCGGCAGCGCTCCAGCCCCTGTTCCGCCAGGGCGGCGATGGTGGCGTCCACGTCACCCTGCAGCACCCGTTCCGCGGCTTGGTAGTGCTGCTCGAAATCGGCGTCCACGCGTTGGGGGGCCAGTCCCCCCGTTGTAGTCCGTTAGTCGGGGTCGTGCGGTGAAGCGGTGCCTTGGGCGGTGTGACGCTCCTCACCTCCCAGTCCGAATCCGGCGTGCACCACCTGGAGTGCCTGAACCCCAGCATCTTCGGCCACCACACAGCTGGTTCTGATTTCGCTGGTGGCGATCAGACCGATGTTGATGCCGGCGTCCGCCAGCGCACGGAACATCCGCCCCGCTGTGCCGGGCGTTGCCGGCATCCCCGCGCCCACAGCACTCACCCGGGCAATGGCCTCACCATCCTCCAGAGCGGCACCGGGCCACTGGGCCAGCAGGGGGGCCAGGGCCACATCGGCGCGGGCGCGGTCGTCCTTGCGCAGGATGAAGGTGATGTCGCGCGATCCGTCGCTGTGCTGACGTTCCGATTGAACGATTGCATCGAGGCTGATGCTGTTGTCCGCCAGGGCTGAACACAGCGCCGCTGCGGTGCCGGGTCGATCGGGCACTTGGCGAACACTGAGTTGCACCTGGTCGCGGTCGAGGGCGACGCCGCGCACTTCCGGCTCCCCGTTGCCGTTGTCGGTGGGATTGATGCGGATTTGCGAGTCCTCCAGGTCGAAGGCCTCCTGTACGGCTTGAACCGCCTTGCTGCCGGCGCCGGAATCAATCACGCAGCTCACCTTCACCTGACTGGTGGCGATCAGGCGGAGGTTGATGCCTTGCTGACACAGGCAGTTGAACAGGCCGGCGGCAATGCCAGGGCGCCCCATGATTCCGGCACCGCTGATGCTCAGCTTCGTCAGCCCTGCTTCGGATGCCAGATCGCCGCCCAGTTGATCCAGCACCTTCTGGCTTACAGCGCGGGCCAGCTCGAGATCCGCTTCCGCCACCGTGAAGGTGATGTCGTTGCTGCTGCCCTCATGGGTGGCCTGAATGATCAGGTCCACATTGATTCCCGCCTCGGAGAGGGTTTCAAACAGGCGTGCGGCAATCCCAGGTTGATCGGGAATGTGGGAGAGGGCGAGCACGGCCTGTCCGTCCACTTCCTCCATCCCATCCACAGGGCTGCCCAGCTCCAGGCCACTGCTGCTGATCGGACGGGCTGAACGGCTGGTGATCCGGGTGCCGGGGGCATCGCTCCAACTGGAGCGCACCACAAGGTTCACGCCGTAGTTGCGGGCGATCTCAACGGCCCTGGGATGCAGCACGGAGGCCCCAAGGCTGGCGAGTTCCAGCATTTCGTCGCAGCTGATCGTCTCCATCAGCTGGGCATCGGACACCTTGCGCGGATCGGTGCTGAGCACACCCGGAACGTCGGTGTAGATCTCGCAGGCATCGGCGCCCAGGGCCGCCGCCAGGGCGACAGCGGAGGTGTCGGAGCCCCCGCGCCCGAGGGTGGTGATTTCGTTAAGGCCATCGCTGCTGGTGCTTGTGCCCTGGAAACCGGCCACCACCACCACCTGGCCAGCCGCGAGGCGGTTGCGGATTCGGTCGGTGCGAATCCCGAGGATCCGGGCCCGGCCATGGGTGGATTCCGTGGCGATGCCCACCTGTGGACCGGTCATCGACGTCGCACTGACTCCCTGGGCGTTCAAGGCCATCGCCAGCAAGGCGATCGACACCTGTTCGCCACTGGCCAGCAGCATGTCCATCTCCCGCTGGGTGGGGGCAGAGGTGATGGCGTTGGCCAGACCGGTCAATTCATCGGTGGTGTGGCCCATGGCGGAGACCACCACAACCACGTCGTGCCCCTCCTCCCGGCAACGTCCAATCCGATCAGCCACCGCCTTGATGCGTTCCACGCTGCCGACGGAGGTGCCCCCGAATTTCTGCACCAGGAGGGCCATGGACCGGGCTTCAGCAACGCTGGATTTTCTCACCTGGCGGGCAGCGATCAGCCCAGCAGGCCGTCGCGGAAGGCGTCGCCCGGCTGAGCGCCGCGTTTCAGCCGGGCCTCCACCTCCAGGAGACGGCCCAGGAGTGAGAGAAAGCGCTTGGGCGTGCGGCCCTGCAGCTGCTTGCGCATCACGTAGATGCGTTTGGGGTTGCTGATCCCAGCGGCTTTGGCGATCACCGCCACATCCCGTTCCCCCTGCTGTTCAAGCAGGCTCACCCAGAGCCAGCCGCGGATTTGACCGGTGAGGGTGGCCACGATGCGCAGGGCTGGTTCCCCGGCTTCGATCAGGGCATCCCAGCGGGCGATCGCTTCGCCGGGGTTGCCCTCCAGCAGGGCATCGCCCACGGCCAGGGCGTTGGTGGAGCGCCCTCCCACCAGCTCCTGCACCCGTGCGGCGGAAATGCTGGTGTCCCGCAGGGAGAGCTTGCGCAGTTCCGATTCGAGCCGGGCGCTATCGGTGCCGATGGCCTCCACCAGGGCATCGATGGCATCCGGCTCCACCTTCAGGCCCAGGGCTTCGGCCGTGCGTTGCACCAGCTGGCGCTGGCCGTTGCCATCCCAGGCGGCCGGCAGCGGAAAGCTCTGCTCCTGATCGAGCCCGCTTTTGATTCGTTTCTGCAGGGCTTTGGTGGTGCGCAGGCGACCATCCGGTTTGGCAGGGTTCACCAGCACCAGGTGGCTGCTGTCGGGGATGAGCTCGAGGGCGGCCTCAAACCGGTCAGCCAGCTCACTGGGGCAGCCATTGCAGAACGGACTGCGCTGCAGCAGCACCAGCCGTTCGCCCGTGGCGAAGGGAGGAGTGCGGGCCTCCTCGAGGGCCTGCAGGGCCTGACCAGCGTCGGCCCCATCCAGGCGGCTGAGGTTGAGGCTGCTCCAGCTGGGGTCGACAACCTTGCCGATCAGGGCATCGATGGCCCGGTCCCGCGCAGCGGCGTCATCACCCCAGAGCAGATGGATCGGCATGGGTTGATGATGGCGTGGATGGCCCAGGACCACCCGATCTTCACCGAAAGCATCCGGCGGATCCGGGCGGCACTGGGGGATACAGGCCTGCCACCGCTGCAACAGCAGGTGCTGGAACGGCTGGTGCACAGCAGCGGTGATCTCTCGTTGGGAACACTGCTGCGGTTCAGCGAGGGGGCCTGTGAGCAGGGTTTGGCAGCGCTGAAGCAGGGAGCGCCGATCCTGACGGACACAGCGATGGCGGCGGCGGCGGTGGCCCCGATGGCCCAACGCACCCTCGGCAGTGCGGTGCATACGGTGCTGGAGTGGGCACCTGAGGCGGTGCCGGCGGGTTCAACACGCACGGCGGTGGGCATGGAGCAGGCCTGGCGCGCACTCGCGCTGGCGTTACCGGCTCCGGTAGTGCTGATCGGCAGTGCGCCAACTGCCCTTGAGGTGCTGTTGCAGCAGGTGGCCGCCGGTGCTCCAGCCCCCAGCCTGGTGATCGGCATGCCGGTGGGTTTTGTGGGGGTGGCGGAAAGCAAGAAGCATCTGGCGGCCAGTGGCCTAGCCCAGATCCGTTTGGAGAGCAGCAGGGGTGGAGCGGGTTTGGTGGCCGCGGCGGTCAATGCTCTGCTGCGCGCTGCTGCAGCACCAGCTCCGCCCCTTTCCAGCTGAGTTGCCAGCCCCCGGCAAGATCGGCCGCACCGCCGGGGGCACCGCTTTTCAGTCGCCGGCTGAGCTCGCCCAGCTGGCTGGCCGGCAGGGCTGGCACCCCCTGCTGCTGCAGCCACTGCGCCAGCAGCAGGCGGCGGCTGGCTGAGCTCAATGCCCCCAGGCCGCGGCGGTCCAGGCCCGCAGCAGTTTCCAGAAGCTTCAGGGTCATCCGGCTGAGTTCCGTCTGACTGTCCCGCACCTGGGACACCCTTTCGGCCAGATCGCTCATCCGCTGTGTGCTGCCGGGATGCAACGCCTCCAGCACCGGAAGCACCTCCATGCGGATCCGGTTGCGGGCGAATTCCGGGGATTGGTTGCTGGGGTCTTCCCAGATCGGCAGCGCCAGCTTTCGGCAGATCTGGAGGGTGTCGTGGCGCTGCAGGTGCAGCAGTGGGCGGCGCAGGAGCGGCCCTTCCGGGCTGAGGGGGCGGACGCTGGGCAGGACCGCCAGGCCGGCCAGGTCGCTGCCGCGGGCCAGCTGCAGCAGCATTGTTTCGGCCCGGTCGCTGGCGGTGTGGCCCGTCACCACATCGGCGCCCGCTTGGCGGCCCCGTTGGGTCAGCCGTTCGTAACGCCACTGCCGGGCCTTGTTTTCGCTGGGTACCTGCCCTGGGGCTGCCTGGTCCACCTTCAGGGGGAGCTGCCGCTGTTGGCACCAGTTGCTCAGTTCGGTGGCGATTCGGCTGGAGTTCTCATGCCAGCGGTGATCGCCGTGCCACAGGCTCAGGCTCCAGCCATGCAAGGGCGTTAGGTCCTGCAGCAAGGCCAGCAGGGCCATGGAGTCCTGTCCGCCGGACACCGCCAGCAGCAGAGAGCTGCCCTGGGGCAGCAGCTGCGGCTGCATCAGCAGGCGCCGGTGCAGGCCGTCATGCCAGGAAGTCCAGCCCAAGAAGCAGGGGTGCGTTTCCCCCACGGTGTGAGAATCAGGGCATCGCTGTCCAGTCCCCCATGACCCGTCTTCAGCAGCTGCCCGTTTCTCTGCAGCGCAGCCTTGAGCAGCGCTCTGCGCTCAAGGTGATCGCTGGCCTGATGAATTTCGATGCCGCCAGTGTGGAGCGGGTCGCCCGTGCCGCCGGGCGTGGCGGTGCTGATCTGATCGACGTGGCCTGCGACCCCGCCCTGGTGCGTCTGGCGATCGAGGCCTCCGGTGGCGTGCCCGTGTGCGTGTCGTCGGTGGAGCCTGAGCAGTTCCCCGCGGCAGTAGAAGCCGGTGCGCTGATGGTGGAGATCGGCAACTACGACGCTTTCTATCCCCAGGGCCGGATTTTTGATGCGGCTGAGGTTTTGGAGCTCACCCGCCGCACCCGCCAACTGCTGCCCAACGTGGTGTTGAGCGTTACCGTGCCCCACGTTTTGCCGATGGATGAGCAGGAGCAGTTGGCCATCGATTTGGTGGCGGCCGGAGCCGACCTGATCCAGACCGAGGGCGGCACCAGTGCCAAACCCTTCAGTGCTGGTCACCTGGGCCTGATTGAGAAGGCTGCTCCGACCCTGGCGGCGGCCCACAGCATCAGCCGCGCCGTCGATGTGCCCGTTCTGTGTGCTTCGGGTCTTTCGGCGGTGACGCTGCCGATGGCCACCGCTGCCGGTGCGGCCGGCGTGGGCGTTGGTTCTGCCGTGAACCGCCTGCAGGATGAGTTGGCGATGGTGGCGGTGGTGCGTGGACTGCGTGATGCCCTCGGCAGCGCTGTCGCGACCCGCGTCTGAACCGGAATCTGCTCTGAGCGGAGGCCTCTTCCCCTTCATGGTGTGAAGAGTGCTCTGCTCACTCGCGGGAGCAACAGCTCTCATGTGAAAATCGATCCCTAACTTCCAGTCCCATGCAGTTCATCAACACGCTGACCGTCCTGGCCCTGGTGGTGGCGTCCTTCGCTTTGATCGTTGCGGTTCCGGTGCTGTATGCCTCCAGTGAGGACAGCGGCCGCTCTAACCGTCTGATCCTGCTTGGCAGTGCTGTGTGGGTAGCACTGGTGCTTTTGAACTGGGGTGTGAGCTTCTTCGTCGTCTGAGTTCAGCCTCAGTCAGAACCTGGCGGGTGCCACGATGGCTGAGATTCAGTCGGCACCTTCCCAATGGCTACATTTGAAGGACGTTTCTCTGACGCAGCTGGGCTGCACGTCGGCATTGTCGTGGCCCGTTTCAATGATCTTGTCACCGCCAAGCTGCTGAGCGGCTGTCTCGACTGCCTCAAGCGTCACGGGGTGGATGTGTCCGCAACCAGCGCCAATCTCGATGTAGCCTGGGTTCCAGGATCATTTGAATTGCCGATTGTGGCCCAGCAGATGGCCCGCTCCGGCAAGTACCAGGTGTTGATCACCCTGGGGGCTGTGATTCGCGGCGACACGCCCCATTTCGATGTGGTGGTGGCTGAGGCAAGCAAGGGCATTGCTGCGGTCGCCCGCGACACATCCGTGCCGGTAATTTTCGGTGTGTTGACCACCGACACGATGCAGCAGGCCCTCGAGCGGGCGGGCATCAAGAGCAATCTGGGCTGGAGTTATGGCTTGGAAGCCTTGGAGATGGGCAGCCTGATGAAGGCTTTGCCCTGATCAATCAGGATGGTCTGGGGAGGCTGTTTGCTGCCTCTATGTCCTCCGCCGTGTGTGTTGGTGATCGGCAGCTTGCGTTTGGCTGTGTTCGAGCGTGTTGCCTCACCGCAGTCAGACATATCGGGTTCGTCGCAAGTACGTTGCGCTTGACTACTCCAAAGCTGCTCCCGGTACCTATCCCACCTGTCAGAACAATCCAGCCTTAGCCGATTTGCTGCTTGCGGAAGGCCACAGACTGGCAATAAAAGTGAAGGATGGACAGCCGGAGCCACCTGGAGAGGGCGCTACCTATCGGGCCGGATTGTGTCGGTTGCGTTCGATAATGATCAAGCAACGTCCGATGAGCCCAGAGGTTCGCTGCACCTTGATCAGCCATGAATCCATTCATGTGCTGCAGCATCTCGAGGGGGGATTTGCTGGGAGTTCCACTTCTGGGCTGGATAACCTGCATCCTGATCCGATTTCGCAGGAGGCAGTGGCCTACGGGCATCAGCAGCGGCCGGGATACGTGTTGACGTTGCTGCAGCAGACGGAGCGGCCTGATTGATGCCAGCTGACCTTTTCCAAGCTTTAGAGCTTCCAGCACAGGTGATTTCCCTGCGCCGCTCGCAGGAACGTCGTGCTGCTTTTGCCCAGCGCAATGGTGAAACGGCGTTGGATTATGTGTTTGTCGATGGGGTGGATGGCGTTGAGCAGTGGGATGCGATTTCCAAGAGCCGACGAGTGCCCAAGGCTTGGCAGAGCGGTTGGAGCAAGGGTGCAATCGGTTCCGGTCTGAGTCATTTCCTGATGTGGCGGCGCTGTCTTGAACTCAACCGGCCAATCTGCGTGCTGGAGGACGACGTCATGGTGGCGTCGGATTGGCAGCGGTGTTGTTCTGAAGCTCTTGAGCAGGTTTCTGAAGAAATAGATGTCCTGTTGTTGGGTTGGAACTTGAACTCTGTGTTGCGCGCAGAAGTCTTCTCAGGTGTCGACTGCATCAGTTTGTTTGAACCAGCGTTCCCCTCGCTTCGGCAGATCAGGTCAGTTTTGGATCAACAGCCGAACCGGCGAGTCGTTCGTTTGGAGAAAGCCCTGGGTTTACCGGGTTATGTGGTGACCCCCCGTGGAGCACAGAATTTGTTCAATGGTTTGCCGCGTTTTGAGGCCGAACCGTTGCTAGTCGGTCGAGGCATCCCCCAGGTGCCATCTATGACCTTGGATGCTCAGATGAATCGTTTGTATCCGGATCTTCAGGCTTCTGTGGTTATTCCGCCTTTGGTTTTGGCTGAGAACGACCAAGCGACTTCTATGACGGCTCAGCGCCAGCGCTCTCTCGATTTTGGAGCGAGTTAGTGATGGCTGGTTTGGAAGGGTTCTGGCTCAATCTGGATCGATGTGGGGAGCGAGCTTTTTGGATGCGGAAGCGTTTGGGCGAATTAGGACTTTCTGTTCACTATCAACGAGTTGCTGGAGTCGAAGGTGATGTTGCTGAAGCATCTTGTCGAGGATTGAAGCAAGGAGAGTGGGGTGCTTGGCAGGGTTGGATTCGCATGCTTGATCGGGCGAGTCAATCATCTGCTTCTGTGGTTCATTTAATGGAAGATGATATCGATATCTCGGATTCGTTTGTAAGGCTGGTTGAGGATGATCTGCTCAATGGTCTTGCAGTGCGTAAGCATGTTTTCTGCACAGATGCCTATGTTTCCCCTCGCCAATGTTTAGGCTTGCTTCATGCTGTTGCTGCGGCCAGGCGTGATGGTAGGCAATGGCTAGAAGTGACTGATGGATTTAAGATTCCTTGCCTGAATTCTCTCTTGATGGCTCCTGAAGTTGCAGGTCGCCTCTGCGTGCAGCTCCAAGAAATTTTGAATACAGCAGATTCTTTGCATGCTGTTGATATTGCGATGGCTAAAGTTTCTAATTCCTGGAGCACTATTGTCCCGTTTGTGACTAGTCCTAAACTGCACCTTGCTTCGGCGGGTTGTACACGTACAGACGATGAGGTAGATTTATTATTGAGTCGTGATGCATTGACACTTTTAAGACGTACTCTGTTTTGTAAGGGTGATGACCCTGAGTTAAAGATTTGCTTGGCTGATTTGATGGTTCAACTCGCGGATATAGGGGTTCTTCGGCCGTATTGATTTTCCTGTGCTTAAGCCGCCAGCTGATGGAGCACCTGACGGGCCCGTCGTACCACTGTCATGGGAACGCCGGCTAACCGTGCCGCTTCGATGCCGTAACTGCGGCTGGCGCCGCCGGCCTGCACCTGGTGGAGGAAGACCAGATCGTCGCCGGTTTCCTCCACCGTCACCTGGAAGTTGGCCACGTTGTCGCGTTCAGCGGCCAGATTGTTGAGCTCGTGATAGTGGGTGGCAAACACCGTACGGCTGCCCAGGACGCCAGCCAGGTGTTCGCTAACGGCCCAGGCGATCGATAGCCCATCGAAGGTGGCGGTGCCCCGCCCGATCTCATCGAGCAGTACCAGGGAACGGTCGCTGGCGTGATGAAGGATGTTAGCGGTCTCGGCCATCTCCACCATGAAAGTGGACTGGCCGGCGGCCAGATCATCTACAGCACCCACCCGGGTGAAGATACGATCGGCAATGCCGATCGTGGCAGAGCGGGCCGGAACCCAGCTGCCGATCTGAGCCATCAATTGGAGCAGGCCGATCTGGCGCAGATAGCAGCTCTTGCCACTGGCGTTGGGGCCCGTAAGCACCACAAGATCTGTGCCTTCACCGAGCTGCACATCATTGGGGGTGAAAGCGGTTTCCACCAGCCGTTGCTCCACTACCGGATGGCGGCTAGCCTCCAGCCGCAGCCCCCGGCCGTCGGTGATGGTTGGTGCGCAGTAGCCACCGCTGGCGGCCACATCGGCCAGGCCGCTGAGGGCATCGAGGGCAGCAACGGCGCGGGCCGCCTGGCGGATCGGGGCGGCCATGGCTCCTACTTGCTCGCGCAGCTGGCAAAACAGCTCGTACTCCCGCTGGCAAGCCCGTGCCCGCAGCTGGAAGATGCGGCCCTCTCGTTCCTTGAGATCCGGGGTGATGAAGCGTTCCTCGTTGGCCAGGGTCTGACGCCGGATCCAGTGGTCTGGCACGGCGGTGGCCTTGGCTTTGCTCACCGCCAGGAAATAGCCGAAGGTGCGGTGGTGCTGCAGTTTCAGGGTGCTGATGCCACTGAGTTGACGCTCCTGCTGCTCCTGGTGGCTGAGCCAGGCATCCTGATCGTCCAGTTGGTTGCGCAGCCCATCCAGCAGCGGGTCGACGCCGTCATGGATCAGGTCGCCCTCTGATAGAGATAGTGGTGGAGCCTCCACCAGCTTGCGGCGAATCGTCCGGGCCAGCTCGGCAAGGGCTGGATCGGGGCTGAGCAGCTGCTGCAACCACTTCGGCCCTGCGCTGATCGCAGATTCCAGCCGAGCGGTGAGCTGGGGCATCCGTTCCAGGCCATCGGCGATGGCCACTAGATCGCGGGCACTGGCATGGCCCGCTCCGGCCCGGCCGGCCAGCCGCTCCAGGTCGCCGATTGGCCGCAGCAGCTGGCGGATCGCCTGCCGCAGTCTGCGTTCACTCACCAGGTTGCTCACCAGATCCTGGCGCTGCTGAATAGCCTCGCGGTCCATCAACGGTGCTTCCAGCCAGCGACGCAGGCATCGGCCGCCCATGGCGGTGAGGGTCCGATCGATGGCCCAGAGCAACGAACCCTGCAACTGGTTGTCTCGCTGGGTGGCAGTGAGCTCGAGGTTGCGGCGCGTCTGGGCATCCAGCACCAGGGCATCTCCGCGGTGCACAATCGCTGGCACTTCCAGGGGGATGTGGCTGTCCTCCTCCAGGGGTTGAGTGTCCTGCAGGTAGCTCAGCAGCCCGCCGAGGGCCTGCAGGGCCAGGGGATGTTCCGGCAGGCCGAGGCCATCGAGGCTGCTGAGGCCGTAGTGCTGCTGCAGGGTGCGCTCCGCCTCCACTGGGCTGAAGGGGGTGCTGGCCATCGGCGTGAGCCGTATTTGTTCCGGGCACCAGGCCGGACGCTCGGCATCGAAAGCGGCGGCCCAGAGCAATTCCGAAGTTTCCTGCTGGGCCAGCTGCTGGTGCAGGGTGCTGCTCTCCTCACGTTGCATCACCTGAACCTCGCCGGTGCTTACATCGGCGCTGGCCAGTCCCCAGCGCAGTGGTTGATTTCCCTCGGCCGGCTCCACCACCACCGCCGCCAGCCAGTTGTTGCGCCGCGAGCTGAGCATGCCCTCCTCCAGCACGGTGCCGGGGGTCAGCACCCGGGTGATGTCCCGCTTGAGTAGGGCACCTTTGGTGGGGTTGGTTTCGAGTTGATCGCAGAGGGCCACGCTGTAGCCCTGCTTGATCAGTTCGGCGCAGTAGCGCTCGGCGGCGTGGTGGGGGATGCCGGCCATCGGTACCCGGCCGATCGCCTTGCCGCCTTCCTTGCCGGTGAGGGTGAGTTCCAGCACCCGGGAGAGTTTGATTGCGTCTTCGAAGAAGCATTCGAAGAAGTCGCCCAGGCGGTAGAGCAGCACCCGCTCGGGATGGGCCGATTTGAGCTCAACGTAGTGGCGCAGCATCGGTGTCAGCTGCAGCGGATCAAGTTGGCTGTGGTGGGCCCAGGCCGGTTCGTCGCTGCTGGTTTCTGAATCGCTTGCATCTGGGGATTCGCTGCTGCCCCCGCTCGCCGTGGCCTGGCGGATTCGGGGCCGGGCGGCGGCATCGGCCCCCAGTTCGTCGTCGCTGAGGTCGTGGTTGGCGGCCTCAGGTTCGCTGGTGGGTGCAGTCGGTGCGGCCGGCTCAGGCGCCCCGAACAGATTGCCCTGAAGGGCGTCGTCTGGGGACTGGGACGCGGACCGTGGCATCGGCTGATCTAACGGATTCGGATCGTACCGGGCTCAACAGGATTGAGATGCCTCAGCGGCGCAGCACCATCAGCTGTTGGGGGTCCGCATCCTGGAAGCCCAGTTGCCGGTAGAAACCGGCACTCTTGGTGGTCATCAGATACACCCGCTCTACTCCCACTACCGGCGGGGTGTGCAGCAGTTCTTCGATCACCCGGCGGCCGAGGCCGTGGCCCTGCAGGTCGCCGGCCACGACGATGTCCCAGAGAACGGCCCGGCTGAAGCCATCGGAGGTGGCCCGGCCGAAGCCCACCAGCCGCTTGCCGCGCCAGAGGCTCACCACGGCATCGCTACCAGCCAGCAACCGCCGCAGCTGAGCAAAGCTGCGGCCGCGGGCCCAGAAGGCGTGGCGATCGAACAGCCGTTGCAGCTTGAGCAGCGCCCGGCTGGGGTGCAGATCCGGCCCGAGGCCCAGCCAACGCAGGCCGGGGGCACCGGGGGCATGGTGAACCAGCCGGATCGGGGTCACGGGTGGGGGAGCCGCAGCACTTCATCTTGCTCCCCGGCGATAATTGACGGCCGCCGTCTGGCTCCGCACCCATGCCCGCCTACGACCTCACGGCTCCGTATTCGCCGAAGGGTGATCAGCCAACGGCGATCAAGCAGCTGGTGGCGGGGGTGAACAGCGGCGAGCGCTATCAGACCCTGCTGGGGGCGACGGGCACGGGCAAGACGTTCACGATGGCCAACGTGATCGCCCAGACCGGCCGGCCGGCGCTGGTGCTGGCCCACAACAAAACCCTGGCGGCCCAGCTCTGCAACGAGCTGCGGGAGTTCTTCCCGGAGAACGCCGTGGAGTACTTCATCTCCTATTACGACTACTACCAACCGGAGGCCTACGTACCGGTCAGCGACACCTACATCGCCAAGACGGCGTCGATCAACGAGGAGATCGACATGCTGCGCCATTCGGCGACGCGCTCGTTGTTTGAACGGCGCGACGTGATCGTGGTGGCCTCGATCAGCTGCATTTATGGCCTGGGGATTCCGAGCGAATACCTCAAGGCTGCGGTGAAATTCGAAGTGGGCGAGACCCTCAACATCCGCAGCCAGCTGCGGGAGCTGGTGAACAACCAGTACAGCCGCAACGACACCGAAATCGCCCGCGGCCGTTTCCGCATGAAGGGGGATGTGCTGGAGATCGGCCCGGCCTACGAAGACCGGTTGGTGCGGATCGAGCTGTTCGGCGATGAGGTGGAAGCGATTCGCTATCTCGACCCCACCACCGGCGAGATCCTGCAGAGCATGGATGCGGTGAACATCTACCCGGCCAAGCACTTCGTAACCCCCAAAGATCGGCTGGATTCCGCCATTAGCGCCATCCGCTCCGAACTGCGGGAGCGGCTGGACGTGCTCAACGGCGAAGGCAAGTTGCTGGAGGCCCAGCGGCTCGAGCAGCGCACCAAGTACGACCTGGAGATGTTGGGTCAGGTGGGCTATTGCAACGGGGTAGAGAACTACGCTCGCCATCTGGCCGGCCGCGAGGAGGGCACGCCGCCGGAGTGCTTGATTGATTATTTTCCGGACGACTGGCTGTTGATCGTGGACGAGAGCCACGTCACTTGCTCGCAGCTGCAGGCGATGTACAACGGCGACCAGGCCCGCAAGAAGGTGCTGATCGAGCACGGCTTCCGCCTGCCCAGTGCGGCCGATAACCGACCGTTGAAGGGTGCCGAGTTCTGGGAGAAGGCACGCCAGACCGTGTTCGTCTCAGCCACCCCCGGTGATTGGGAGATGGAGGTGAGCGGAGGTGAGGTGGCTGAGCAGGTGATTCGCCCCACAGGAGTGCTTGATCCGGTGGTGGAGGTGCGGCCCACCACCGGTCAGGTAGACGATCTGCTCGGAGAGATCCGCGATCGGGCAGCCAAGAACCAGCGGGTGCTGGTCACCACTCTCACCAAGCGGATGGCGGAAGACCTCACCGATTATCTGGCGGAGAATGAGGTGCGGGTGCGCTACCTCCACTCGGAGATCCACTCGATCGAGCGGATCGAGATCATCCAGGATCTACGTCTAGGGGAATACGACGTGCTGGTGGGGGTGAACCTCCTGCGAGAAGGTCTCGACCTGCCGGAGGTGAGCCTGGTAGCGATCCTCGATGCCGACAAAGAAGGTTTTCTGCGGGCCGAGCGTTCCTTGATCCAGACCATTGGCCGGGCTGCTCGCCATGTGGAGGGGGTGGCGCTGCTTTATGCCGACAACATGACCGACTCGATGGCCAAGGCCATCTCTGAAACCGAGCGGCGCCGGGCGATCCAGCAGACCTACAACGAGAAGCACGGCGTAGTGCCGACTGCCGCGGGCAAGAAGGCCAGCAATTCGATCCTCAGCTTCCTGGAGTTGTCCCGCAAGTTGAAACAGGACGGGCCGGACGCGGATCTGGTGGAGGTGGTCGGCAAGGCCGCCAAGGCCCTTGAGAACGATCCCGATGCTGGCTTGGCATTAGAAGCGCTGCCGGAATTGATCGATCAGCTTGAGGTCAAGATGAAGGAAGCAGCTAAAAAACTTGACTTTGAAGAAGCGGCGAACCTTAGAGATAGGGTTAAGCAGCTACGACAAAAGATGACTAGATAGTGAATCCAATTATTAAATGACTGCCGCAAATTTCTTGTCTAAATAATTCATGAACTGCAATATGGGATCAATTAATTCTGGCTTGCCAAAGGATTGATGCTCACAGAGCTTGTTCTTTTGGCTTAATGTCAGAATTATGTTATAGTGAAAATGTTTTGCAGTTGATTCGTCGTATAGGCGAAAATTTTTTACCAAAGGCTAGTGATTTATTTGTTTCATGAACTATCAATCTGTTGATCAACTGCAAAAGTTTTTTGTCTCTCCTGAGACTGCGCTTATAGCCGCAATGAGAGTTATTAACGATGGGGCATCTCAAATCGCGTTGGTAGTTAATGAAAGACAATTTCTTTTGGGGACCATTACTGATGGCGATATTCGAAGAGGTCTACTGCAAGGACTCACTCTAGAGGCCCCGGTAGAGCAAGTAATGAACCGCGATTTTCATTTTGTACGAAATCGCAATGATGAGGCGAAAATTCTCGAGATAATGCGTCACAATAAATTAAGTCAGATTCCTGTATTAGATCTGCAAGGATGTGTGACTGAGATACTTCTGCTAAAAAATTTACTGCTTCCGCCGCAGCAAAGTAACGCAGTTGTTGTTATGGCTGGTGGTAAGGGTACCCGGCTTGGACTGCAAACAAAAGATTGCCCAAAACCAATGTTGAAGGTTGGAGCTAAACCTATTCTGCAAATTATCTTAGAGCAGTGTATTTCAAGTGGCTACGTCAATTTTTACTTTTCTGTAAATTATCTGAAAGAGCAAATAATCGATTACTTCTCAGATGGTTCAAAGTGGGGTGTATCGATTAAATATTTAGTCGAAAATCAACCACTTGGTACGGCAGGTTCCCTCAAGCTATTGCCTGACTCTGTACAAGAACCGTTTTTGGTGCTTAACGGTGATGTTCTTACCCGACTGAGTCCAGTACAGCTATTACAATTCCATGATCAGCATCGGGCCGCTGCCACAATATGTGTGCGAGAGCATGAGTTGTCTGTTCCATTTGGTGTTGTAGAGACTACTGGTGTTGAACTTTCATCATTTCAAGAAAAACCTACATATCGGCATCTGGTAAACGCTGGGGTTTACGTGATCGATCCTAGCTTATTAGAGTTATTGCCTCGAAACCAATCAACTGACATGCCTAGCTTACTGCAACTTGCAAAGCAATCTGGACATCGAGTGACAGTCTGTCCAGTTCATGAATATTGGTTAGATGTAGGTCGTCCAGAAACATTGTTGCAAGCACACCGTGAGTGGCCTGCTCAGGAAAACCTATGACTCTTCTTGCACTCATTCCGGCGCGGGGTGGTTCCAAGGGTATCCCACGTAAAAACATCAAACCGTTTTGCGGTAAGCCATTGCTGCAGTGGTCAATTGATGTTGCGCTAGCGGCGCCAAGTGTGGATCGGGTTGTGGTCAGCACGGAAGATTCCGAAATTGCTGGGATTGCACGCAGAGGAGGAGCGGAGGTTCCTTTCCTTAGGCCCCCTGAGTTGGCTAGCGATACCGCCCCAGGTATCTCTCCAGTGCTCCATGCTCTTCAGAAGCTCCCCGAGGTTACGGAAGTATTGCTCATGCAGCCCACCTCTCCTCTTCGTCGTGTTGCAGATGTCGAGGCAATTGTTGCACTTCATCGGCAAGCTGGCTCCGATTCGGTTGTTTCAGTAGCGCCTGTGGGAAAGCACCCTTCATGGATGTTCACATTGTCCCCAGATCGAGTGTTGAATCCTTTTATTGATTCTCCGGATGTATCGTGTCGCCAAGAGCTGCCGACCGCATACATACTGAACGGGGCTCTATATTTGGCATCACGTTCTTTCTTGGAGAGGGAGAAGAGTTTTAGGAATTCCAAAACTGTGGGCTACGTAATGCCTCTTGATTACTCTGTTGATATTGATACTCCTCTCGACTGGGAGTGGGGTGAATTTTTGAAGCAACGACAAATTTGATTAAAATACAACGATGAGCAAAGTCCTGGTTACTGGCGCCGATGGTTTTATCGGTTCCCATCTTGTTGAAAGCTTGATGGCAGCGGGTCATCAGGTGCGGGCTTTTTGCCTCTACAACTCCAGTGGTAGTTGGGGTTGGCTGGATAGCCTTCCGGAGAGCACCAAAGCAGAGCTTGACGTAGTACTTGGCGATATCCGTGATACACAGTGTGTGCGTGAGGCGGTGCGGGGTTGCGATCAGGTGTTCCACTTGGCGGCGTTAATTGCTATTCCCTACAGTTATGTAGCCACTGCTAGCTACGTGGACACCAATATTCACGGCACGTTGAATGTTGTGCAGGCGGCCCGTGATTTTGGGGTAGGGCGCGTTGTGCATACTTCAACTTCTGAGACGTACGGGACAGCTCAATTTGTACCCATCACAGAAGAGCACCCGCAGGTGGGTCAGTCGCCATACGCAGCTAGTAAAATTGGTGCTGATCAAATTGCGTTGAGTTATTGGCGCAGTTTTGAAACGCCTGTTTCGGTCTTGCGTCCGTTTAATACTTACGGCCCTCGTCAGAGTGCCCGGGCAGTTATACCAACAATCATTACC
Source organism: Synechococcus sp. N26 (assembly GCF_900473975.1). NCBI lineage: Bacteria > Bacillati > Cyanobacteriota > Cyanophyceae > Synechococcales > Synechococcaceae > Synechococcus > Synechococcus sp. N26. Next base: position 331,938 of record NZ_UCNM01000002.1, read on the forward strand.
CAAGTCGCTGCCGGACAGCGGCAGATTCGTTTAGGCGCTCTCTCGCCTACGCGTGACTTCAATTTTGTGGCTGATACTTGTGCTGCCTTCCAGGCCATCGCTAGTTGTGATGCAGCGCTTGGTCAGGTTGTTAATGCTGCCAGTAACTTCGAGATTTCAATTGGTGATACGGCTGCGCTGATTGGTGATGTGATGAATGTTCAGCTTGAGATTGTTACGGATGAACAGAGAATGCGGCCAGAGGCATCTGAAGTGAATCGTCTTTTTGGCGACAACACTCGCTTGTGTCAGCTCACTGGCTGGCGACCTGCTTATGGCGGTTTACCGGGCTTTCGTCGTGGTTTATCCCAAACTGCTGAATGGTTTAGCGATCCTGACAATTTGGTGCGTTATCGCCCTGGCATGTATTCCGTTTGAAATATGACAGCTCCTGTAGGTTTCAATGTCGAGTCTGTCCTCAAGGCAATTCAGCAGGTGGTGGGTCTCAGCTCCAAAGAGAACCCCATCAATTTGCACGAGCCGGATTTCAGTGGTACCCAAGCCTGGGCTTATGTCAGGGATTGTCTTGACACTGGCTGGGTAAGCACGGCAGGCAGCTGGGTTAGTCGCTTTGAGCAAGAGCTTTGCGCTTTTACTGGTGCAAAACATGCGGTGGCAGTGAGCAATGGCACTGTCGCACTGCGTTTAGCTCTGCATTTAGCGGGGGTTAGGCAAGGTGACGAAGTCCTGTTGCCTCCATTGAGCTTTGTGGCTACTGCTAATGCTGTCGCTCATCTTGGCGCAATACCTCACTTTGTGGATGTTGAGGAGAGTGCTTTTGGTTTGTGTCCTTTTGCATTGTCTTCGCGCCTTGAGGCCATCGCTGAGCGACGCGAAGATTTTCTGTTCAATAAAGAAACAGGTCGACGCATCGCTGCGGTACTGCCAGTACATGTATTTGGCAATCCAGCCAAGGTGGATCTGCTGCGGTCTGTTGCTGATGCCTGGGGTCTACCCGTTGTTGAAGACGCCGCCGAAGCTCTCGCGAGTTGGCGAGCAGGAACCCATTGCGGCCTGTTTGGTTTGGTGGGCACTCTGAGCTTTAACGGTAATAAGTTGATTACTACGGGTGGTGGTGGTGCCCTCATTACCGATGATGCTGAAATAGCCAAGTGCGCGCGTCATTTGTCGACCACCGCTAAGCAGCCTCATCCTTGGGAGTTTTACCATGATGCGGTTGGCTGGAACGATCGACTGCCGAATCTCAATGCCGCACTTGGTGTTGCTCAACTCGAGGATTTGGATCGTCGGCTTCAATCAAAACGTTTACTTGCTAAGTGCTATGAAGATGCCTTGTCTGGCCTCAAAGGAGTTGAGCTAACAAAAGAACCAACAGAATGTCGTAGTAATCATTGGCTTATGAGCTTGCGCTTTACTGCGGATGATCCCTTGATCGCGCAGGCTCAGCGTGAAGAGCTCCTTAAGAGTGCTCATTCCACTGGTATTTTGCTACGACCAATTTGGTCCCCACTGCATCGCCTGCCTATGTACGAAACATGCTCTGCAGGTTCGTTAGTTGTAGCTGAAAATCAAGCACTTCGCTTGCTTAACCTACCTAGTAGTCCTCAGATTATGGATGGCTGGGCGGCATGAAGCAGCTTTTGCTTGTCGGTTGTGGAGGCCATGCTCGATCTCTCATCGAGCTCATCGAATCGAGTGCGGAGTGGCAGATTCACGGGTTGGTAGGTTTGCCTGACCAGGTGGGCAATAGCATTTTGGGTTACCGAGTTATTGGATGTGACGACGATTTGCCTTCGCTTCGTGAAGAATGCCAGGCAGTAGTGGTTGCGATAGGCCAGTTGCCAGATTCTGCTCCACGAGTAAGTTTAGTTCAGCAGTTGGAACAGCTTGGTTTTCAATTTCCTGTTGTCATTTCACCCCATGCCGTTGTCAGCCGGTACGCCCAGCTCGGTCCTGGAACCACTGTGGGCCATGGTGTGATCATTAATGCAGCAGCAGTTGTTGGCAATCACTGCATCATCAATAGTCGTGCGCTGATCGAACATGATGTCCATATTGATGATCATTGTCATGTCAGTACTGGTGTCTTGGTCAATGGAGGTGTACATATTGGATCCCATAGCTTTATTGGTAGTGGAGCTATGATTCGTGAAGGTTTGACTTTTCCAAGGTTTACGACTATCGGCGCTGGTCAACGTGTAATGGGATGGCCTCTAAGGAACCAATGAGTACTACACAAAAAACCCTAATCATTGCCGAGGCTGGTGTAAATCATAATGGTGATCTTCAGCTTGCCAAGAAACTAGTCGACGCGGCTACCGAGGCAGGCGCTGATGTAATCAAATTTCAGACTTTTCAAGCCGGCCAGCTTGTTACTGAGCACGCAGAACAGGCACCTTATCAGAAGAAAGTTCTAGATGACTTGGAGGGTCAGTTAGGAATGTTGAAGTCCCTTGAACTCCGACCAGATCAGCATGGTGAGTTAATTGATTATTGCCACAATAAAGATATAGAATTTCTCTCTACTGCTTTTGATATTTCAAGTATCAATCTTTTGCTATCTCTACAGCTTAGGCGTTGGAAGGTGCCTTCTGGAGAGATAACTAATTTGCCTTACTTGCGCAAAATTGGTAGTCAAAGACAGCCTGTCATCCTCTCCACTGGTATGGCAAATTTAGGTGAAATAGAAGCTGCGCTCGATGTTCTTGAGAAGGCTGGCACGCATCGCAGCCAGATCATTGTGTTGCACTGTACTACCGAATATCCAGCTCCACCTGAGGAGGTAAATCTCCGAGCGATGAATACGATCGCTCAAGCCTTTGACGTCAGTGTGGGTTATTCCGATCACACCGAGGGTATTGCGGTGCCTATTGCGGCAGTTGCTATGGGCGCCATGCTGATCGAGAAGCACCTCACCCTCGACCGAAACCTGCCAGGACCGGATCATAAGGCCAGTCTTGAACCTGACGAATTTGCCGCCATGGTTCAGAGCATCCGCACTATCGATAAGGCTTTGGGGGATGGTATTAAGAGGCCAACACTCAGCGAACAGGATAATTTACCGGTGGTGCGTAAATCGCTTGTAGCAGCTTGCCCGATCCGTGCTGGTGAGCTCTTTAGCGAGCAAAATCTCACCGCCAAGCGACCTGGTACAGGTATCTCTCCGATGAATTGGGATGCCTGGATTGGTCAGAAGGCATCCCGCAATTTCATTGCGGACGAGCTGATCGAATGAAGAAGACTCCTCGGAAAATTTGTGTTGCAACTGGCACTCGCGCTGAATACGGTCTATTGCGTTGGGTGATGAAGGGAATCAAGGATTCTGAGCTGCTGCAATTGCAGTTGATTGTGACTGGGATGCACCTATCACCGGAGTTTGGCCTCACTGTAAGGGATATCGAGGCTGACGGATTTAGTATTGATCACAAGGTCGAAATGTTGCTCAGTTCCGACACTCCAGTGGGTATCACTAAGTCAATGGGGCTTGGCATGATTGGCTTTGCTGATGCATTACATCAACTTCAGCCTGATCTTTTGCTGATTCTTGGAGATCGTTATGAGATTTTTGCTGCAGCTGCCTCGGCTATGGTCGCCCGTATACCCATTGCTCACCTTCATGGTGGCGAATCAACGGAAGGCCTGATAGATGAGTCAATTCGCCATGGTATTACAAAGATGTCACATTTGCATTTCGTGGCGGCTAGAGAGTATCGCCAACGAGTAATACAGCTTGGTGAAAAGCCTGAGTCTATTTTTCAGGTTGGCGGATTAGGTATTGATAGCATTCATAGCCTCCAACTTCTTAGTCAAATTGAATTAGAAGAAGCACTAGATTTCAAGCTAATGAAGAAAAATCTTCTGATTACATTTCATCCCGTCACTCTTGAAAAAAGCACAAGTGGAGACCAGATGCGCGAGTTATTACTTTCGCTGAGTCAATTGCATAATACCGGCCTAATATTTACAATGCCTAATGCTGACACTGATGGCCGCATCTTGTTTAAGCAGATTAATGACTTTTGCCTATCTCATCCACATGCGCGTGCCTTTACCTCATTAGGCCAATTAAAATATCTCTCATGCGTCAAATATGTTGATGGAGTAGTCGGAAACTCATCTAGTGGGATTGTTGAAGTGCCAAGTTTTAAAAAAGGTACAGTAAATATTGGTGATCGTCAGCGAGGCCGTTTACGCGCGAAGAGCGTAATTGATTGTTCTCCAGATTGCAGGTCTATTACCGATGCGATTAACCAATTGTTTTCACCTTCTTTCCGTTCTTCTTTGGCTGGCACTGACAATCCTTATGGAAATGGTGGGGCAAGTGCATCTATCGTTTCTATTCTTGAAAATATCAATTTTGACGACGTAATCAAGAAACGCTTTTTTGATATAAAATTCTAATGAAAATTCTATTTATAGGATCTGTTGTTTTTTCTGCCCACGCCTTGCGCGAGTTAATTAATCTGGGAGCAGATGTTGTTGGAGTTTGTACTGTCAGCTCTTCAAGCTTTAATGCTGACCACGAAGATTTGACTCCAATTGCAAACAAAGCCGGCATACCAGTATGCTCTGTTCGTGATGTTAATAGTCACGATTGCATCAGTTGGATTAATAAACTTGCTCCTGACGTTATCTTTTGTTTTGGCTGGTCCCGAATCATTCGAGGTCCACTTCTTTCATTGCCTCCCCTTGGGATTATTGGATATCATCCTTCTGCTCTACCAGCTAATAGGGGTCGCCATCCAATAATATGGTCCTTAGTCCTTGGCCTAAATGAGACAGCTTCCACTTACTTCCAAATGGATGAGGGCACTGATACTGGCGATATTATTTCACAGGTTAAGGTAAATATTAAGCCGTCTGATGATGCAAGCACACTTTATGCACGAATTACTTCCGTCGCCATGCAACAGTTACGCGACTTTGTTCCTAAGTTAAATGATAGAACCATAAAAGTAATTCCTCAAAATCATGCCATTGCTAATAACTGGCGAAAGCGAGGCGTTGCTGACGGCCTTATAGATTGGCGTATGGCAGCAACTAGTATTCACAATTTAGTTCGTGGATTAACTCACCCCTATGTAGGAGCCCATTTCGAATATAATAGTCGAAGCTTCAAGGTCTGGAAAACTAAGATTGAATTAGATGTTTCCGATAATTTAGAACCGGGTAAAGTACTTGAAGCTGTCGATAACTGTCTCCTTGTCAAAGCAGGTATTCATGCGATTTGGCTGCTTGATTATGATCCATTAATATCTATCAAAACAGGTGATTATCTATGAAATCTCTCATAGTTGCTCCGCATCCTGACGATGAGCTTCTTGGCTGTGGTGGAACACTTCTTCGTAGGTCAAGTCATGGCGAATCGGTTGGATGGTTGTTGATGACTGCAATCACAAAGGAAAAGGGTTGGAGTACTCAGCGAGTACAGAGTCGCGCACATGAAATTGCTCAGGTTCGTGAAGGTCTTAGCATTGCACCACATAATTTTTTTCCACTTGACTTCGTTGCGACTGAACTTGATCAATATCCAATAAGCACTCTTGTAGAGGCAATATCATCCGTCTTTAAAACTTTTGCACCAGAAGAAGTGTTGTTGCCCCATCCCGGTGATATTCACAGCGACCACCGTGTCACATTTGAAGCAGCTAGTGCTTGTACCAAGTGGTTTCGCTATCCAAGTATCAAGCGAGTTTTGACCTATGAAACAATATCAGAAACTGATTTTTGCCTTAATCCCACAGAAAATCCATTTCTCCCCAATTTATATGTAGATATTTCAGATCAGCTTGATACGAAACTCAAGCTTCTTAATATTTATAAGTCTGAGTTGGGTGCACATCCTTTCCCTCGTAGTCTTGAGTCAGTTCGTTCGCTGTCTGTACTTAGAGGGTCTCAGATGGGAGTCTTTGCAGCTGAAGCTTTTCAGATCCTGAGACAATTTGAATAAGTGATTTTATAGCCCGGTCTTACCTTTTCTAGAAAATATTATGATCCGCATATATATAGTCCAGAGTTATTGACATCAGCAATCCTTGTCAGATTATCCCTTTGATTCTGTCTTCAACCTTGTATGTTTTGAAATGTGAATATAAAAGTTCATCAGAAGAATAGATGTATATCCGTTTATAGTCATTTGAACAGACTTTTTTTACGAATGATAAGTATAAGGCAAGGCATTCAGGTTGACTTTTGAACGGCTTGTTTCCATGTCGATGGTGAAATGTATATTTATGCGCTACATCTGATGTTAATGCATAATACTTTTCAAATAGTTTCGCTAGTAGTGCTTTTTTGGGAGAAAAAATACTATCAAGAGTTCCAGGAAACCCATAGAAATGTTGATTGATGGATGGATCTAATCCATATAACCTGATGGGTGAAGAATTTATTTTTAAAGCAATAGATACTGCTCTAATAAGTGAACAGTTGAAGTTAAGGATAAGCTCAGAACTATAATATTTCTGGAAGTAGGTTTTAAGTGATTCTAGAATTGATAATGTGGAAGATTCATCAACAAAAAAGTAATTAGTTTTGTAGATTTTGTTGTTTTCTGGTAGGGGGAGATGATATGGATTGTCTAGATTCCTGAAAGGACTGCATATGATATTGAGATCTTTAGCATTATTGATTAAATCAATGACTTCATATCTCCATATATTCTTTATAGAATTAAGTGCTCGATTTAACTCATCATTCTCATTTTTAAATAGAGGATTCCATGTATCAAGACTTGCAGGCTCCCAAAAACTCCAATTATATTGAATCTTTGTAAGAGCTGCATATGAGAATACAATTCTATTGGCAACGTTTGAATCAGTTAAAAAATGCTCAAACTTTAGTAGTGATGGTCCATTTAGTACGATATCCGTAAAGTTCAAAAATTATGCTCCATTGAGACTGTATCATTATTTTCAATTAGGTTATACCACATTAAACCGCCATATTCGCAGAACATTGATATATAATTACATTTTAGTTTGCCATCTTTTTCTGATTTATTAAATAGATCTAGGATATTAAATCCGAGTTCTGCAGCAGCAAAGGTAATCTTTTTCTCCACATATCCTGTGCTGTCTTCAGTATATAATCTCAAAATTATAGGAATATCCTTAGGTATATCCCCATAAATCTCAGTGATTGCTGATGCATATATTGTCGAATTAATATTCTTGTTATCGTCTATAACATGAATCCAAGAGAAACGTTTGTTTGGACGCCTATCTGAATATGCTCCCAATGATAGTTCAGAAGGAATCTCCTGCTTCTGTTTTTTTAGCGAAACAACGAAAGGAATTCTCGTTGGTAAAGCATCCCCTTCCAGAGGGATTATCCTAATCTTATGCCTAAAATAGTTCTTTTCAAGACTTATTTCCTCGTACCTTATAGCTTCAATGTTATGTGATCTTAATATTGAAGATTTGGAATCTTGCTCTCTATAACTTTCAATTTCTAGAACAAATCTTGAAATTCCTATTGTAGGGTAAACAATTAATGAAAGTGATTCTATAGCCTTATTCTGAAACCCTGGCACAACCATATGCATACATTGATTTACATCTAAATAATCACTATCTATTGCTGAGTAGTCAAAATTCGAATGTGTATATTGAACTTCTTTAAGGCTTTTATTACCAACTAATGCCCTCTGGAACGATCCACCTGTGGAGTAATTAATTGAGCAACAATATTCTTTTTTATGCGCTTTATCGATATCTTTTGTAATGACTCTGCTTAAGTCAATCTTCTTTGTCTCAAAGGGCTTCATTTCGGAAAGACTATAACTCTTTAGTGCTATTTCTTCGTCCCTACTCCAAACTCTAATAGCAGCGTCTTGGCTTTTACAAATAGTGTTTCCATTATGAAATATAAATTCAGGCCAAACTTCATTCTCATATAGTCTTATTGAAAAATTGCCTTCATAGCTGTTTGTTAATGTGAGTCCGTCCTCACGTTCGTATTCATTATATATACGTCCATATGTATGAACTGCAGAGCATGATGTTTCACTAAAATAGTAACCAATAACTGCTGCGTACGGAATTCTTAAATTCTTATTTGAGTAGAATTCAAAGCACGCTGATCCCTCAAGATCCCCATATTCTTCTAAAATGTTAATATTAAGCACAGATTTTTGCTCAAAATTCTCTATTCTTCTGTCAATTAGTCTTCCTTCTAAATCTCGGATGCTTACACAAGCCATGATATCGATATTATTTTTATATTTAAAATAATTTAGGACTGATAATATAGTATTATAGCTGTCTTTTGAATTAAAATACATTGTAGACGTTGATTTGGGTACAAATCCATGATTATTGGCATAATTTTCCTTTTGAGATATCATCTTTCTTTCAGGCGCGTAGATAGCTTGTGGCTTCAGGTTGCTTTTGCCCACTTGTATGGCCTGTAGAATGAAGACATTCTAGCCCTTCCGATGCTTATAGACAGGTTATGATTTACTCTTTTCTTGCCTGAAGATCAATACAACTATCAATGATTCAAATGACTTTCTTGGTTTAAGAATATGAAAGTTCTTGTTAATATCTCGCCTCATTCACGGCCTTACATCCCTCACTACTATTCTCTATTTTTTGACAAGATCTTTCATATTTGCCGAGATCCAAATACGCTTTTTGCTGCTGATGGCAATCGTATTCTCTGGAGGCAAGACTGTCAATTTAATCTATCCCTATATTCTGAACTTGCTCAATACGACAAACTTTATTGTGAAGTTCCTGTTCAAGCTGGTCTTGAACATTTTATTCGTTTAGTGAAACCAGGTCATGCAATTCCAATAGCTAGAGCATGTGACTTGCATCATCTCAATAATCCTATTTTATGTGTAATAAACCAAATCAAATCCCTTTGCCCTAAGTTAATTTTGGTAAGTTCTTGTCCTACGCAGGCAGAACTTTTATGTGGTCTAGGTGCGCCTGTCATTTTCTGTCCTACTTCCGCTTTTACATCTATAGCAACTTCTAATCTCGTTCCTGAATTAAACTTTGAACTTGATGGTTCATCCCTTAGTAGATACCATTTGCGAAGATCAAAAATCTTTTCTAGGCTTTTAACCTCTCAATTTTCTTCATTTATAAATGTTCGACCTTATATGGATTATCATATCTGGAAAGAGTCATTTCGCCCCGATACCATTTATATTCAGCATAATCTTTCGAATAACTTTCATCCACCATCTCTTACTGCGTCTCAATTTGGGTCCCCAGTTCTAATTAATTCTGAATCCGTCTGGCAAACCAAACCTTTTTTAAGTGTAAATGACTACCGCATTCTTGAATCCTATTCATATTCTTCTTACAAGGAATTGATAGAATTAATATCCCTCTTGCAAGCTGATCCCCATGTTCTCGCTAACATTTGCCAGATTCCAGCCATATATTCTCGACTTTCCGCTAATGTTATCTCAAGCTTTATTTCTGAGATAGAAACTATAGACGACATCTCACTCCCCTCAACCTCGCAATTTTTGCATAACGATCTCTCTATCAGATTTTTTGAAGAAGCTCAAGGCATTTTATCTGATGCCGTTAACAATAATCCAAAGCCAATGGATATTTACGCCTTCAATAAGATTATAGTTGGTTTAAAAACTAAATATTCTAACCAACTTGAATCGCCCTCATTTAAAGTTATTGTCGAGAAGTTACAACGTTTATATGGCATTTCTCGATTACCATGAGTTAATAATGTTTTGTTCATGGACTATTTGAGACCATGCTGGTTCTCGAGTAATTATATCTATCTTTTTAATGTCTCTCGGTACAACGTCATGTGGAAACGAGAATATATTTTTAGAAGATGACCACGGAGCGAGAAGTGTTGTAAAACAGTTATCACCAAAATAATGTTGTTTCTTATCTACTATATCCAAGCTATCAACCATTTTTTCTTTTAGACCATAAGGCATGTTAAACAAATAATGCTCGTTCCTCTTGATATTTGACGAATTTTGGAGAAAGTATATTGCTTTGATCAAGTTATACATATACATAGCACCTAATTTGTCATCAGAATCTAGCCTGGTTGTAGCAATATACTTTTTGATATAATTTTCCCGTTGACATTTGATCTTATAGTTGATTTTCTTAGGCCTTATTTCATATTCAATCTCATCTATATCTTTCCCCTCCCCTGACATATAGTATGGATTTATTTTATCGTATCCTTTTATCATTTCTTTTATTTTTAACGTTTCTCTGATATCGTATGGATATTCTAACAAAATTCCCCACTCATCAAATTCAATTACTTGTGATTTTATAGAGTTAACCGTATGCTTATTAAATATCTCAATTCTTGAGTCCAGCCATTTGTGATATTCGATGCTATTACTTCTCACTTTTTCCGATTTCTTGCCAATATTTAAATTAAAGGGCGTTAATACTACAAATTCAGTGTTTTCTTTTACTGTCCTTATAGCTTCTTCTCTCACCTCTCGGTTTAAATCATAATTTATACTTTCTTGATTGCTTATATATGATTGACCAATTACGTCCATTAGTGGATTATTCATGTTGATGACTCATAATAATTCTTAAATAGACACTTGGCTTTATTAAAATAGTCTACAGCATCCTTGTGGTCTGAACTTTTCAATACGAATGCGGCCGGCTCTTCTTTTGTGACAAGATTATATCGCAGCATTCTGGCATCTTTTGCGGATAAATCTATTCCAATTTTACTCCACATCTCCATCATAATTTTTTCATGAAATTGTAATTGCATTTGCCTTTTAGTATTTTGTTTATCTAAGGTGTTTTGCCTCTTTACTTCTGTATCTTTCTTGATCCGATAATATGTGCCTTTTGTTGCAGAGCCAACGTATACTGATCCTTTCATGTTGTCGATATATAATTTGTAGTCCTGCGCATAAGTATAATTCTCATTATAGTGAAATTTTAGTTTTTCCAGATTCAATGTAATCGCAGGATGATAGAAACATGGCATAACAAGAAGTTCCTGCTTTAATTCAAAGTCATTTAGTTTTTGTTTGCACCATTTAGTGGAAATGTATCTCCTTCTCGTCTTCGGGTCCAACTTAAAGTAACGCATTTGCTGCCCAATTATTGTAGGCTCTTCTCTTCTCATTTTAATTAATTCATTCAAGTTTTTCAGTCGAGTTGGATGCATTAAATCATCGTCATCATGGCGAACTGTCCATTTATGGCTACACTGCTCAAGAGATATATTTAATGTCTTTGGTAGTGAATAACTTTTCTTGCAGTCCACCACTTTAATTTTTTTATCCTTTTGCAGATACTCATAGTATTCCTGCTCATTATTTGTCATTGGATCGTTTTGAAGTCCTATTATTATTGTGAAGTCTTCATATTTACTTGCCAATACACTACTAACACTGGTAATAACATTTTCATTCAGTCGCTGAACTGGTATTACGATATCAAACCACGTATCTTGCGCCACCAGGAGGTATGTATAACTTCTACACTATACACTACTATCTTACTTAAACCATGCTTACTAGGCTGAACGTAATTATCGCCTTGTTACCTATTATTATTCGACAAATCTAAATTAGTGCGACTTGATTATTTTCAGATAATTAAAAAATGTGGCCCTATTAATCTATTTGGCACATAATATTCTCCTCAGCGCAATATACCAGTTCTCTGAAATCTATTTTTATAGATTGACCATATTCCATGATCTATAGTCATACTATATTCGGAACCATCTAGCCTTGTTCTTTTCTTTTTTGAGGTTACATCATCACTAAATTGTGCAAATATTTCCATGAATAGAGAGATTTCACTCGGATTGTATTTCTTGTTGTTTTGATAGTACGTATCTTCTATTACGTATAGTTCTGGTTTGATATGTTGTAGTACCGCTTTGAATGTATTTACCTGATGTGATGTCATATGGGATCCATCATCGATAAAAATAAAATTCTCATATTTGTCTGAATCAATAAATCTTACTATACTATCCGGTTTTTCTTGATCAAACTTTTCGTATTTGATCATTCTACCTGTCGATAGAGAACAACGCATAGGCTCAGCATTTGCTATATCGAGTGATATAACATCGCAATCAAAAATAGCTGACATCATTAGGGATGATCCACCATGAAATGTACCTATCTCTATCAGGCAAGTTCTTTCATTACTGCGTATATCTATATTCGCCATATTCTTAGCCATCTTTAAATAAATTAGATTGTAATGCCATGGCTTAATTACACGATTGCATATGCTTGACGGATTATATATTTTTTGTAGGGCATGAGCCGCTGTCTCACGGTTCTTACATTCCAGTAGCATTGATGGAAGCTTGTATTCAAGTTGTTCTTTCCTATAATGATATAACGTTCTGAATATATCTTTGAGGCTAAATATAAAATTGGGGATAGACTCTGACGGAAGCTCTGAAAGACTAAGGTAAAAATCCCGCCATAGTTTATGATTGTAATGAGTGCCATGAGAAGAACTCTTGTACTTCATAATTACTGATTTTATCTCTTTTGGCAATTCATTATAATCTTGAGCACTAATTGTATTTAGTGCCTCTCGAGGCATATCGTTGACCAGGAAATCAAGCCAGTTCATTGTTTTTGACTGAATAAATTTGGATTAATATCTATATTTTAATTATTCATGTGGCATTGCGAATTCTTTCTTTTGATTCGGCAGTCGTAGCATAATAATTATGCTTGCATATATTGCACCTCCAAGGTGATTATTTCTCCTAAAATCCTCATTTGACAAATGTGAGTTTACAAAAGCGGCATATTCTTTCGGATCAAAATCGCATAAAAATGGATTTGGACTAAATGGCGATAGTTTCATTGACAGGATCTCGTAGTCATTTGCCATTGCTAATTGCCTGAAAAAATTTGGTTGGTATTGGTAAAATCCATGACCCCACCCTCCTCCATCTGCCCATCCTTGGCATGGCAGGACATGAAATATAATTCCACCGGGTTTACAGGTGTAATGAAAAGCTTCGAAAGCACAAGCCTGATTAAATACATGTTCCGAAAATCCTTGATTAGTAACTAGATCATATTTTGATTCTATTTCCGGCATGGCTCTCAATGAATAGTTCAAATCAATCCTGAACGATGCATTTTTGTTGTAATCAGTGCAATCTCTTCTATTTAAGCCTAGCAATTGATATAAGTATGTTACTTGGTCGTATTGACTTAGGCTTTTGCTGATGTTCTGGAATTCTGGAAATATTGAACTAGCATGATCTGTACTGTAAAGTAGTTGATCGCCAAAGTCTAATACGTCTCCATTCTTTGGGAGATATCGTTGGTTCATCACCAAGAAGTTAAGTGCTGGTGGTATAAGCAAGGTTCAAAGCGAGTCATCCCTTAATTATAGCAAGTCATTTGTCATTTGTAAATCTCCTTTCGTACGACTATTTCTCTGTTATTTAATTCTTAGCGGTCTTGTTTAGGCCGCATTTCTTATTCCTCTGTGTGCATAGATGTCTCCTAGTTTGTCTTTTTCTACCTAGTGATGTTCAGCTCATCTTTCCTTTTTGTTTCCTTCGTCTCCCTCACTTTCGAATCCACTGCGTAGATTCCTATCGGTCGCCTCTTGTAGCTCCTAATTCTTTCTACTCCACAGAATCCCTGTATTGTTTTTTTAATTATTGTGTTCTTTGATCCATGACTTATGCATGCCTCATATTCCACTGCATTCCATTTAACTTGTGTTTCTACGTTCGGTCCCCAGTGAATCTATTGCCTTTATACTTGTATTAACTCTGTGCCGTTAATGTCGTCTCATCTTCGCTAATATCTTTCGAGTGATTTAGTGGCTTTTACCCTTTTATTTTCATATTTACTGAGTATCTTTGCCTTTCTTCTCCATCAATCTTAGACTTTTGATGTTTTTTATTTATAGCTTTAACGATCGATTTTCCACTATTGTGCATACAGCATTACGGTGATTTAATTAATTTCATCAGGCTCTGATTAAGCGGACATATTGTTGTTCCTATCGATATTCCATCGTGAAACTTTCTTCGATATAACTCCGATGCCTCAAAGACTTCTGTTCCATAGGGTTATTGGTTGTGTTGTAAGACATTTTCACGTTGGTCGTCTCTAATGCTGCATGAGCTGCTTTTGCCAGCTGCTGTCTTTTTGTCAAACACATTGCAAAAGCTTATGTTTCTTCGATAAATACATTACTTTATGTCATCTGCGTGTCATTGGCTTTGGGTGCCTCTGTTGAAGACCTCCTCTGGTGCTTCAGGCCTGGCGACATAGGCAAGTGTCCTGATGTTTTGGACCTGCACACCGTTGGCTTGTCAACCCTTCTTCTCAACTTTCTAGAGTCCCCACCATGGTTGTTTTGCGTATGGTTTGACCAAGGGGCACCCTGTGATGCATGATATGTAGGCAGCAGGGCTTACCCCCCCCTGAACGAACTGCGGATGTAGCTCAGTGGTAGAGCATCTCCTTGCCAAGGAGAGGGTCGAGAGTTCGAATCTCTTCATCCGCTTTCTTCACCTTCCCATCTTGCTTACTGGGGTGGTTTCGTTGATTCGAGTTTTACCTTTCACCCTGTGCGGGAGCTACTTCTATTGAATGAAGTTCCCCCTAATTTCCTTATTCCTGTCTGTTTAGCCTCATAGCGCTGAATTTCTCGTATTATTTGAGCTCTTCACTGCATAGCATTTACCTTATTTGTGTAGGCCTTAAGCAGCGGCATCACCTTACCTCTCGTTTATACGATATCGCATTAGCTACATTCAAGCCTCTAACCCATGGTCGTGTAGTTCTAATTCTCTACTCTTTTGATTCTGTTTTGTTGACTCAATAGATATGCCCCAGCCTTAATCTGCGGTCTCGAGGCCTCTGTCGCTTCTATTTATGCCCATATTTCGAATTTTACCTCTACTTGTCGCTTCTTTTGCCAGCTCATATTGCTGATATTGTATCTTTTTGTCATTAGCACTCTGATGTTCATAAGCGTTTTCATCTTTTTGTTCGTGTTTTTGTCTTGTTTGCGCCTTTATCCCCTTGCATTCATTCTATGCCAATCCTTTTATAGATAATCTCTCGTTTTTCTTTTTCTAGACTGCCTCCTTACTTCGACCCTTGAGTGTATTGATTTTGCATTGATTTCTTTCTGGTTTCTGCGATTAGTGCCCGTGCTCAAATATAGCTATTCGCTTTGACAAGTATTTTATAATTACTACTGGCGGCAATCGAGCGTTGGATGGTAACCTAACTTGTCTGTCATTGCATACCATGTTGTGTTGTTGACACTGATGAGTGTCTATGTGAAGTGATTTTTGATTTTCCCTTAATAACTTTGCTGCTGGCTGAGATTGTTTGTTATGTGGATCCCTAACCCACGCACTCTGATTCTTCTGTCATTGCTCCTCGATGGCGTCGGCCAGCTCATGATTCTGGGTTTAATGCTCCAGATGCAGTCCTTGCTTGGTTTTTCGACCGGCGACCACCATTTTGAGGGACAGTTCGTCTGGCTTTTGTTCTCCCTTCTGCTGTACCCCCTCCTTGGTTGGTTGTTCGGCAGCTACACGGTCCTTCGTTGGCGTCGTCTTCCCCTGTTCGTACTTTTCCAGCGCCTGTTGATTACCGCTGCGGCAACCCTGACGGTAGTTGCTGTTGCGCGTTGGTCGATCAACCCTTCGGATGCGGTGTGGCTTGTTCATAGGCGAGTACAGCTTGTTTGGATGTTTGCCCTCACCGTTTGGGGCTTTCTCGTGCGTTTGGCGCTGCGCTACAGCCTGTTGCTTCCTGATTCACCTCGGCTGTTATTACTTGCTCAGCAGAATGAGATCCATACCGTTTTAACCGCTTGGCGGCGTGTACCTCACCGCCATCGTCTTCTACCTGTCGATGAGTTGCGTTTGCAAAGGCGTCTCGATCAATCTGAGCAGCCTTTGTTGGTGGCTGTAAGTGCTGGGATTCGCCGTGATCCCAGCAAGCGGTTGCTGCTTGAGAGTCTTGAGATGCGTGATCCACGTGTTGTGCGCAGTGTGTCGGTTCTCAGTCTGTTTGAACAGCAGCAGGAGCGTCTGCCACCTGTTTTGATGGGCGATGTCTCCTTCACCTATGACGATCTACCTTGGGCCTCTACTTTCAGCGTTCAGGCTCAACTCAAGCGCATGGCCGATGTTGTTGTGTCGGCGTTGCTTTTGTTGTTTACAGCTCCTTTCATGGTAATTGCAGCGCTGCTGATTTGGTTAGAAGATCGTGGCCCGATTTTTTATTCACAGCAGCGTAGTGGCTGGCTTGGGCATTCTTTCACGGTTTTTAAGCTTCGTACTATGTCTGTTCAGCCAATCGATGCTCCAGCGGAGTGGACACAGATCGGAGATCAGCGCATCACAGCAATCGGTGGAATTCTGCGCAGGTTACGGCTCGATGAACTACCTCAGCTTCTTAGCGTCTTCATTGGTGAGATGAGTTTGATTGGACCTCGGCCAGAGCGTCCTGAGATTGAGGATCAACTTGAGCGCAGCATGCCCCACTACCGCAAGCGTCATTGGATGCGCCCTGGCTTAAGTGGTTGGGCTCAGGTATGTGCGCCTTATGCCAGCAGTATTGAGGACTCAGACTTCAAACTTTCATATGATTTGTACTATTTGCGACACTTCAGTACATGGCTTGATCTGGTGATCCTTTTCCGTACGATCAAGACAGTGCTCAAGGCTGGCGGGCGCTGAATTACATGCTCTTCGCCGACATTATTCACATTCTCAGAAACCCGCCTATTCCTTCTGTTAGAGCTTTTTATACTTCGTTTCGATATTCTTAGATTTGGCTTGCTTTCTTTTGTCTGAGACTTTGACAATTTTATTATTGGTATTTTCTTGTTGCTAAACCTTTGCTAGTTCCGTTTCTGCAGAGTTTGGTTAAGTTCTCCTTGATTTTCTTTATTTCCTTAATTGGCCTGATATTAGTCTTTGTTTGAAATCTTGATATGCCAGCGGTAAGCCTTCTGCAAGAGGGATCCGTGCTGACCAGCCGAGTTGGCTTAGCCGACTCACATCGAGCTGTTTTTTGGGTGTACCCTCCGGCTTACTGCTATCCCAGAGAATATTGCCCTCATAACCTACTGTTTGGGCTACTTTTTCGGCAAGTTCACGTATACTTATATCGATACCAGTGCCTACGTTGAGGAAACTCAGAGGTTCCCCTTGGTCGTCTTTTGGCGCATCACCACTCAACGTAGACCAATTCTCTAGGGCAAACACGCAGGCCTCACCCAGGTCATCGACGTGGAGGAATTCTCGTAGAGGTGTGCCGCTTCCCCAGCAGGTTACGGTTTTCATTCCTGTTTCTTTTGCCTCATGAAAGCGGCGGACTAGGGCTGGAAGCACATGACTATCGGTAAGGTGGTAGTTGTCGCCTGGTCCATAGAGGTTGGTGGGCATCAGGCTTATTGCATCAACGCCGTGTTGCCGACACAGGGCCTCAGCAAGTTTGATGCCAGCGATTTTGGCTATGGCGTACCACTCATTGGTTGACTCCAGAGATCCAGTCAGAAGTTCTTCTTCTCGGATTGGTTGCTTGGCAAATTTGGGGTATATGCAGCTGCTTCCTAGAAACAGCAGCCGGCGCGTGCCTGCTTGCCACGATGCCTCCATCACGTTCGTCTGGAGTTTGAGGTTTTGCAGCAGGAAATCGGAAGGTCTGCTTCGGTTGGCTTCAATGCCTCCAACAGTCGCCGCTGCGAGTATTACTACGTCGGGTCTATTCGCTTTCATCCATGTGTTCACGGCCTGGCCATTCAGTAGGTCTAGCTGCTGACGCGTGGGCGTCAGTAGTGCTCCGTGTTGGGTTTGATCGCCATAACCCTTGCCCTTCAGGGCGCGGCTGATGGCGCTGCCGGCCATGCCATGGCCTCCGGCAACGAAGATGTTGTCGCTTGGACTGAGTAGAGCCATTTCTGCAGTGTGTTTTATTCCCTTGCACCAACCACATTGAAGCCTTTGTCTTGTAGGTATGCTTCTTTGCGAGCTTCTTCCTGGTCAATAGCGATCATTTCGTTGACCAGTTCTTCCAATGTGGTGGTGGGGGTCCAGCCCAGTTTTTTGCATGCCTTAGTTGGATCTCCAAGCAGTGTATCTACTTCAGCGGGGCGGAAATAACGGGGATCAATCCGAACTACAATTGCGCCTGTATCGCTCCGACGACCGGTTTCTTCTAGACCCGAGCCTTCCCATCGGAGTGGGCCCCAACCTAGGGCCTTAGCTGAGAGCTCAATAAAACGGCGTACGGATTCTTGTCGGCCAGTTGCGATAACGAAATCCTCGGGAGTCTCCTGTTGGAGCATTCGCCATTGCATCTCCACATAGTCACGAGCGTGGCCCCAGTCGCGCAATGAATCGAGGTTGCCCATATAAATGCATTGGTCCAGGCCGGCATCAATACGGGCTAGACCGCGAGTGATCTTGCGGGTCACGAAGGTTTCACCTCGCCTCGGGCTCTCATGATTGAACAAAAGGCCGTTGCAGGCATACATCCCGTAGGCCTCTCGATAATTGACAACTATCCAGTATGCGTAAAGCTTTGCTACGCCGTAGGGACTGCGGGGGTGAAAAGGGGTCGTTTCTTTTTGTGGAATTTCCTGAACTAGACCGTATAGCTCGGAGGTCGAGGCCTGGTAGATGCGGGTTTTCTGGGTAAGCCCGCAGATACGCACAGCCTCCAGGATGCGTAGCGTGCCAAGGGCATCAACGTTGGCGGTGTATTCGGGCGCTTCGAAACTTACTGCCACATGGCTCTGGGCACCAAGGTTGTAAATCTCATCGGGTTGGACATGCTCGATTATGCGCTGAAGGTTGCTTCCGTCTGACAGGTCGCCGTAGTGGAGAGTCAGTTGCGGAGGCTGCCCCCTGGGATCGGTCTCGTGAGGGTCTTGATAGAGGTGATTTATTCGAGTGGTGTTGAACGAAGATGCACGGCGTTTGATGCCGTGCACGGCGTAGCCTTTTTCCAGAAGGAGTTCTGCGAGATAGGAGCCGTCTTGCCCAGTTATACCAGTAATCAGAGCTCTTTTTGAGTTCTTCACGATTGCCTTTCCAGTAGCTTTGCCTTGATCAATGTAACGCTGCAAATCCTGTTATTATAGCTTCTCGTCTCTTCTTACATATGTATTGAATGCAACCTGTCAACTTTGTTTTTGCGAGCGTATTGGATCTTTTCTTTATCTCTTCTCGAATCACTCAGCCTAGCTTCCTGTTTCTATAGATTTTCCTGTTCTTTGTTGCTATTAATCGACTTACGTCGCTTAAGTAATGTTTACTGATGTGCGCCCTTTTGTCTCTAAACGCAGAAGTACTATTCATTTTGCCTTTGTTGCTAGCTTGTAGTTGTCGGCGCGTATTACATTCCCTTGAGTTTGGTTGTCACCAAGCTTCTTTACTCACATCATCAAATGAGATTAATGCCGCCCTGGTAGCTGGTTTCTAAAGGGCTTAACAATCTAGTTTGTTCCTGTCTTGTGCTGTCTATGTTCAACGGAGGGATATCTTTTTGGTTGTTTTTATTCTTTTCTGCAGTCAGTCTTCTCTTGTAGCATGCCAGAGGTGTTGTTTAAATTTATCTAGAAGAGTTTTGCATCAGTGACAATAGATGCATCTTGCAGCAAAATAGTATTTCTCTTCGGTCATGGATTTGCCGTTTCTCCCCGGTCTGCTACGACGCCATAGAGCACATCCTCAAGTTTTTGTTTACTCGTCCACCCATTAAATTTTTATCTATGGCGCCATTTCTTGCTATATAGAAGAATTTGTTCCCAATCCAAACCATTTTCGCTATTTTCTTGCTGTACTTGTCCTCTCTGTTAAGTCCATATAGAAGTCTTGATGTTGTGCTTCTTATCACTAGAACCACCTGGTCTGAGCTTGTTTACAAAGCTCTTGGTCTTTCGATGAAGCTTGTGACGGATGAACGTGGTTTCTGATTATGTATTGATGTCCATTGCCTAGCTCATTAATCCGCCCAATTTCTTTACCTAAATCAGACAAACTATCTTTCTGCTAAAGCGTCGATGGCTTCTATGACTTTTCGTCCAAGGTTCTTAGCCTCTTGTTCTGCAAGAATTCTCCCATTATATGCAATTTTTTCGCAATGGTCTGGATTGGCCATGCACCAATCAAGTTGCGTCGACAGGTTGGATAAATCGCTAGCTATCGGGATTATGTGGACGTAAGGCTTGAGTTTATGGTGATACCACTGTTGGCGTGGACTGTCAACTTTAAGGATGCAACTACCACTCAGCAGTTTCCAAAGCAAACCCCAGGAATTAACGTTCCCATCAATTTCAATCAAATATCGATATAGTCCAAACATCCAAGCCGGGCAATAAGCGGCCATTAGGTTTTCTTCTATCAAGTGTTGTCGAATTTGCTCCGTCGCTTCTGAGTCCCTTCCCTGTACTACTGCAGTCATCCGAGCATCCAGTAGCTCAGGCATTTCCAAGCTTAAACAACACAACTTGTAACGCTGATTCTTGGTGAGCCTTGTCAAGGTGAGTGCTGACATTCCCGTGCTTGCACCTCGCCAGAAGGCCAGAGGTTGGCGCTGCTTCCAGGGTGGTAAGCGTTGATCCAGAAATTCCTTGCGTAGTCGTTCGTATCCGTTTGACCCCAGGGCGTAGGGGTCCGGGATAAGCGTTTCTCTAGAACCCGCTCTAGCGTCGAATTGTAGGCAATTATTTCGATCTGATTCTTCATCGTGAAGTTGGATCCTGAATTTATTAATCGCTTGGTTCGACTGCATTCGCCATGCTGCAACGCTTGCGACGTGTAGCAGCGGTAGAAGCCTCCCTGGCATTGTCGTCATGTTGCTTGGGGCATGGACGATTGGAGGCTGATATCCCCGCAGCGATACATTCAATTCCTGGAGACCCGCCTGTTCGTTGAGTTCCCAGTACTGCTGATTTATCGGTGGCCACTTCCCAGCCAAACCTTCCTCCCTTTCGTTGTAATTTAAGTCATTCTGGGCACAGCGAGAACAACATGAAGATCCTGGTTGCGATCGTGCACTACTGGAATCCTGAGGCTGGAGGTCGGCATGCGTCGTTGCGTTCCAATCCTCAGCCCCGCATTATGGCGCTCCAAGAGCAGTTGCTTTGTCTATTGCGCCTTTCGAATCATCAGGGCGCTATTGATATCGGAGCTATGTCTGTCTCTGATGCTAATCATGCGATTCGTCATGTTTTTGATCTATGCGTAGTTACAGATGGTGTTCATACCATCCTGAATCATTTACCCTCTGCGCTTCGAAGTTTGTTGCATGAGGAGATTCGAACTCCGTTGACACCGAAACATCTAGGCTTTGAAGCTCAAAAGCTCTTAGCCGAAAATATTGATGAAGATTATGACTTATTGGTTTATCTTGAGGATGATCTGCTTATACACGATCCGTACTTTTTCCATAAAATATCTTGGTTTGGTCGTCAGCTAGGCTCTGACCATCTGTTGTTACCACAGCGGATGGAGATCGCTGCAGGAGTTCATTTAGTAGATCGATTGTTTATAGATGGAGCTCTGCCTGCAGCGGAGCTCCATAAGGTGATTCCAGATCCACCTCCATCTTTGTCAATCCAGATGCCAACCGGATCTGTTTACTTCGAGTCTCCGCGTAATCCGCATGCCGGCTGTTTTGCACTTACACCGAATCAAATGAGACTTTGGGCGGAGGCTGATTGTTGGCAGGATGGCGATTGTTCGTATGTTTCACCGTTGGAAAGTGCTGCTACTTTGGGACTGCTTAAGATATTTCGGCTATACAAGCCAGCTTTTGCTTGTGCAAGTTGGCTTGAGATCCAGCACTGGGGAACGTCCTTTAGTTCGTTAGTGGGAGCTTCCGTTAAGCCGCCTCGTTCTGTTGACGGCGAAGCCAATTGCTGAAACGCACTGAACGGCGCGCTTCCAGTGAATGTAGCTTCTGTTTTAGAGATTTGTTCTTCATGCATATGTCACTGATGGTGCGACCCATTAGTTCTTCCGCCAGCTTTAATTGTTGTCGAATAGTGTCTGGTAAGTGCCTTTGACGTTCTTCATTCTTGCTCTCAGCCAGCAGCCAGTCATGTAGTTGAAGCGACATTTTCAGGAGTAGTGATCCTGATGATTTTTTTGTGTCTGTATATTTGATCTTTATTTCGTTAGAGTTTGTCTGTTCCATTGTTTCTTTATCGAGTTCGATCAAGCTTTTATGATGACGCTCAGGTAGCGTGAGCTGCAGGGTGCTTTCGATCAGATTCAGAGTGGCATCCAGATCCCATGAAAGCTGTTCTCCATCCACGATCACTCTAGAGCAGTTTCTGCTGTGCTTTTCCATTGCCAGTGTGCTTTGCAACCATACGAGGAGTGCATGATCGCGATCCCACCCCTCGATGTTGCGAAACTGTTCAACCACAGCCAGAGGGTGTCGAACTACAAGCAGATGTTGGATGAGTAGGTTTTGTTCTTCTAATGCCGAGTGCCACAAGGGCAGAATTCTTTCCATCCCGTGGACGCATGCAAGGCAGCAATCTTTAGCTGTTTCACCGTTGAGAGCCTCTCTCAATGAGGAAGAAAATTGTTTGGCTGCGTCGCTCCTCAAATATCGATCTGGTAATTCCAGAGGACTGTCCCAGCCATTACCAACATCCCTCAGCAACTCTTGCTGTGATTTTGAAAGGCTATGTAAATTTCTGGCTTGAGCTCCGCAGCGCTCCAAAACATGACTCATTCTCGCTGTACCGCATTGGGGTAGCCCCAGCACGAGCAAAACGTTCGGACGAGTCGACAGCACCGTTCACAAGGCGATAAGGCTCTGAAGGTACCGCCCTTTGTCAGGCTCAGCCAGTGACAATGGGGGAACTACCTGTTTTCTCGTGCGGATTCTGCTGATTCACCAGAATTACCCAGGCCAGTTTCGTCAGCTGATACCCCTCTTGTTGAAGGACGGGCATGAGCTAAGGGCCATTTGCGCTCATGAGCGTCCCCTTCCAGATGATGTGCCCGTTCAGCGCTACAAGGGTCCCGACATCAGCGGTCTTGCCAACGCCTCAATAGCTGCGCCTGGCCTGGATTACTGGGCTGATGGGTTGGCCCGTGCACCTCAAGTTGCTCAATGTGCTGAGCAATGGCGCCGTGAAGGGTGGACGCCAGATTTGATTTTGGGTCACAGCGGATGGGGGGAGACACTTCTTCTAAACCAGGTCTGGCCTCAATCCCCCTGTGTTATTTGGCCTGAGCTTTGGGTTAAGCCCCAGCATGCCGGTATTGAGCTGCCGCCTGAAGGCCCTGGTCCCACTCTTCAGCAACTTGCTGACCACAGTGCACGCAATTACCTCACCCGTGCAGCGTTGGCTTCAGCTAGCGCTTGGGTGATGCCTACTCGATACCAGGCAGAGAGCTTGCCAGCCGAATTCAGAGACATGCGCTTGCACGTTATCCACGAAGGAATCAATTGCGATGTCGCTTGCCCTCGGGAAGATGTCGAATATCACGTTAGGGGCATTCGTGTCAACCGCTCTGTTCCGACAATAACTTTTGTAAACCGCAATTTGGAGTGTCTGCGCGGATTTGACGTGTTTATGAGGGCGTTGCCGACTGTTTTGCATAAACACAAAAATGTGCGCATCTTGATTGTTGGTGACAATGGTGTTGGTTATGCAGGTCATGGTTTTGCCAATGATGTACCTTTAAAGCAACGAATGTTGTCTGAATTGGAAGGTCAGCTAGACCTTGATCGTATCCATTTTCTCGGGCGTATTCCCTATCCAAGCTTGCTGGCCCTGCTTCAAGCTAGTTGGGTCCATGTTTATCTAACAAAGCCTTTCATTCTCGGATGGAGTTTACTTGAGGCGATGGCATGTGGCTGTGCCCTGGTTGGAAGTGAAGGCATGCCTGTTTCTGAAGTTCTTACGCATCGTCACAACGCACTTTTGGTTCCAGCTGCTGATTCTTCTGCACTGGCCGCATCTATTCTTGATTTGTTGTCGAATTCCTCTCTCCGACTTCAGTTGGGCCGGCAGGCGCGTCAGGATTCATTGGCTTGGGATCAGAGTGTTATGTGGCCTCGGTTTCAGAGTTTGTTTCAAGAGTTGCTCAACTCACAGAAGAGTCGTTCGAGTTGAGCGGAAGAATTAGAGACGCTAAACTTCTGTTCAACTCGTCTTTGACCATTCTGAGCTAATTTGCGGAGTTCTTCTGTAGGTGCGTTTATAACTTCTAAAAGCTTGGATGCTAAAGAACTAGGGTCATTGGCCTTGAAACTTAAACCGCTCTTGCCTTCCTCAAAGACTTCGCTAGCACCACCAACGCCACTGCTAATTAGTACTAGTCCGCTTGCCATTGCTTCGGCAGCCACAATGCCGAAAGCTTCTGGATGAATAGATGGGAAGACGGCGACATGATGCAACCGGAAAAATTTGACTAGCTGTGGTCTGGTTAACTGTCCGTACCAAAACACATTATTTGCAACTCCGTTATTGTTCAAGAATTCGCGAATTGCGTTGCAGTAGTTCTTTTGAAATACGCCTCCAGCAATGCTGAGTTCTACGTCAAGTCTATGCTCTTTTAATAGTACTAACGCTTCTGCAATGGTATGCACACCTTTTGTACTCATCAATAGGCCAGCAAAACAAATCTTTAGTGGTCGAGCGCTGCTGCCTAGTTTTTGTGAATTTGTAAGTTCTGGCCCAAGCGGTGCAGGTAATGATCGATCTTGGCGAGTCTTGAAGAGGTCGCATCGCGCCCCGGGGTAAACAACGGGGATCGAATAGGATATTTGTTCTCCATGCTTGATCAGTGCATCACGTACGGCTTCACTTGCTGCCACCATACGATAATTAATCATTTTGGGGTGTTGACCGTATTGAAATGGAGGGCTGACGTATCCGATGTGATGGAGCACTGGGACAGTTGAATTTTCTAGAGATTTGAGAATTTCTGGTCCCAGTAAATCTAGGTTGCCAAGTAATATTCCGTCGAAACGATTTTGTTTAAGGTGTCTAAGTAATGTTTTTTGATTTGTTTTGTCGATCTGATTGCGTACCGTGATATTTCTAAGGTGATGAACACCTTTTTTAAAGTCTCCCTTGAGTTGAAGGGTACGGTCGATTAATGCCTCTAGGTTCAGATCGCCTCTTGGTTGTGGCAGATACGGTGCGTCGCTACAGAGCACTGTCAGCTGATGTCCTCGTTGCTCAAGCCCCCATGCAAAATCGGCCATGCTCCTCCCATAGCCCCCGAGCTCCTGGGGCGGGAAGAGATTTGTGATCAGCAGCAGGTGCATCTCGTTGGAGGCTCTAACTGGATGAAGGTTTAGGTTCCATACTCTCTTGGTAACCGCTCGTGGGTCTTTCGGTGTCTCCAGCTGATCTGCCGGCCCTCCTGATGGTTCCGGATCTTTTGCCTGGTGGAGGCCCGCTCAATGGCAGGCGTTGGGCTGGACAGCAGTTACTCCAGCTATGGCTAGAGCTAGCTCAAGGACGAGAGCTTCCATTGCTTCTTGCTGATCCAGCATTTGCAGGACAGGTGCAGGACTTAATCAGTTCATGGGGCAGCAGCAGCTCCTGTCGGTCGATTGGCTTTTCGTCAGCCTCTGAGTTGAGCTCGTGTGGCGGCTTGTTGGTCCCTGATCCGTCTATCGGACTGTGGAGCCTTTGGCGGGATGCCTACGCGGCACCTGCATCGTTCTCGCTCATAGGGCAAATCCACACGCTTTGCACCACCGGTGCCATGGTTCGTCTAGAGGAACTTACATCCGAGAATGTCTTTTCTTGGGATTGCTTGATTTGTAGCAGTACTGCAGGTCGTGAAGTCGTGCAATCGGTATTGACACAACGTGAAGATCGTCAATCTCGTCGTGCTGGTGTTTCTGCCAAGTCGCTTAGACAGCATCGTCCTCAATTACCTGTAATTCCTCTGCCAATACCGGTTAAAGAGATTCAGTCTGTTTTGCCTGAACGTTCAGCAGCCCGAGCTGCATTAGGTCTGCCAAGGGATGCAGATGTTGTTTTGTGGTTAGGGCGTTTGACATTACTTTCTAAGTCTGATCAGGCGCCGACTTACAGCATGCTTGATTGTTTAGCGCGACAGCGTCAACGACCTCTTGTGCTGTTGGAGCTGGGCCCGGATGACAACCCAGAGGGAGGTGCCGCACTGAAGCGTCTTCGTAGTTGTTTTCGCCATCTGCAATTTCGTCGCCTCGGTGACGAAAAACCAGTTACAGAGGGAGTGAAATATCAGGCCTTTGCTGCTTCGGATATTGGTATTTCGTTGGTCGACAATGTGCAAGAAACATTTGGTCAGTCAGTCGTTGAGATGATGGCTGCCGGCCTGCCCGTGGTTTTGAGCGATTGGGACGGTTATCGTGATCTTGTTCAGGATGGTTGTCACGGTTTTCGTGTCCCATCCCGTTGGGCTGAGGTATCTTCATCCTTATCTGTCAATTTGGGCTGGAACCATCGTGTCGGCCTTGACCCTTATCCAGCAGTAGCAGGGGCTCTGGCTCAAATGGTTCAACTCGATTTAGCGGCGGCCCGTGATTGTATTTCTACACTGTTGAAACATGTTCACTTACGCAAAAGTATGGGAGCAGCTGCAGCACGTTGGGCTCGAGAACAATTTGACCGTTCAGTTGTGGCTGAGCGTTATCAACAGCTTTTTGTGGAACTTGGCGAACTTCGGGCACACGCCTTGGAAGAATGGCATCAACCTTCCGTTCCCCCATTGGCTATTGATCCTGTACATTGCTTCCAGCCATTCGCTAGCCCATCAAACGGCCAGGCTTTTGTCAACGAGCTTGCTGAAGTAGACCCTTCACTAAGGCAATCATTGGAGGAACAGCGATTACCTCTGTGGAAGATGCTTGCGTCTCATTTAGGCCAAGATCAGCAAATCCTTCTCCGTCAAGCGTTGGAGCAGAAACATGGTATGAGATTGTTTGACCGATGAGCCTGTTTACCCCGCGCAGTTGGCCTTTCTGGCATCATCAAATAATTCGTTCTCAGTGGCGTCGCTGGTTTATTCCAACTCTCCTGATGCTTCCTTATGTTGCATCGTTGATCTGGCTCCATCAACAGGGTTTGATTTGGTTGGTGCAAATCATGCTTGCCCCGTTGGTAATGGGCCTAGTTATCGGTCTCATTACTTTGCTGCTTGCCCGGTTGGAGTATCGGGCTTCCCTCTGGAGGCGGTAGTCTTTTGAAACTGATCCTCATCCTATGACCGCCTTGATTTCCTTCATTCCAGCAGCTCCATGGAGCGTTGCCGAGGTGATTGGACGTGGCGACCGTGATGCTCTCATCCGGTTTTGGCTTACAGCACCTGAGGATTTGCTCGAGAGTCTTTGGATTTCACCATTAGGTGAGGCAACTCGAGCCATGGTTAATCAGCTGCATCAAGAATTCCCTTTCACTACAGATCAGCGTTCTGTCCGCGACCGCATTAATCAGCAGCTTCAGCAAGGATTAGATCGGCCTGGTACAGTTCAGTTACTAATAGCGGTTTTTCTGGTTTCACCGCCTGGACAACTCCAAATTGCCAATGCCGGACGTTGGCTTCCCTCTTGGTTGTTGCCTTCTTACACTGAATTGTATGAATCGGAGGTTTCCAAGAATACTCCGAGCCAAGCTCAGCATGATCTAGCCGCAACTGCTCCAGTTCCGCAAGTTGATTTTGGGGAATTTCCGAGCACGCTTGAAGAGTTGATTGGTAATCGTATACAGTTAAATAGAATGTTGGGTTTATCGAATCTTTATTATATTGATCCTGAAGATCAAGAGATCTTGGATGAGCTTATGCAGCTTCGTCGTCAGTTTGCTGCAGCTATTGAACGTTGTTCAGAGCAAAAGCTTCAGCAGCTGTTTGAGGCCGATTTGGGAGATCGTTACTGGGCCATGGTTCGTTCTGGTGTTCAGAAAGAGCCATTGTCTGCCGACGATCAGGCCTTTAAAGATCGTGCCGTTGTGCGTTTGACCCCATCTCAAGGAGGTGGTTTTGATGCTCCGAATGCTACTAATGCGTTTTTGATTGCGATGTTGTTTTATGTTCCTGGTACTATGAAAGTTGATGAGGCTGACCAGAAAATCCCTCACTGGCTATTACAAGGTTATCAGGACATTTTTGCGCGTCCACTCTCCACGAACGACTGAATAACTTGAAGATTCTCTTCATTCATCCTAACTATCCATCTCAATTTCGTCGACTTGCTCCTCGCTTAGTTGAGATGGGGCACGACGTGATTTTTTTGGCTGGGAAGCGGGAGTGGCATGCTCCAGATCCCCTTCCCGGCCTAAAGCTAAAGCCCTATCAATGTCATCGCTCTGGGGGTTCTGAATTGCTTCATCCCTACCTGCGCCGCTTTGATCAGGCTGTTTTGGAGGGACAGGCTGTCTTTCGAAGCTGTGCAGAGCTCAGCAAGGAGGGCTGGCAACCTGATTGGATTATCAATCACGTTGGTTTTGGTGCAGGCCTTTATGTACGCGATATTTTTCCTTCTGCACGTCGCGCAGCGCTCTTTGAGTGGTATTACAACTCAGAGGGTTCTGATGTGGATTTTCTTAATTGCGGACCAGTTGAGCCTGATAGACGTTTACGTCTACGCACATGGAATGCCCAAACACTTATAGAGCTGGCTGATGCTGATCTTGCTGTAACCCCTACTTTTTGGCAGCAACAACAATTTCCTGCATGGATGCGCCAGCGTTTAAAGGTTATCCATGAAGGAATCGATTGGTCCAAGCTCCAGCACCTATCTAGGAGTGACCATCAGGCCTGGCCAGGTTGTCCAAAAGACGCCGAAATCGTTACGTATGTGAGCCGCGGTTTTGAAGAGTATCGAGGTTTCCCGCAGGCAATGAAGGCATTAGCCCAACTGCAGCGGATGCGTCCAAAAGTCCAGGTTTTAATTGCCGGTAGTGATCTTGTGGCATATGGGGCTGGTCGCTCTGATGGGCGGAGCTGGCAGAAATGGGCACAAGACGAAGCAGGCTTGGATCGCGATCGAACCCATTGGCTCGGAGCATTGCAGACATCTGACTATCACCGCTTGCTGCAGGCGAGTCATGTGCACCTTTATTTGACAATTCCGTTCGTTTTGAGTTGGAGCCTTCTCGAGGCCATGTCTGCTGGGTGCAGCATTGTTAGCAGCTCCACGCCCCCAGTGGAAGAGATGATCACCAGTGGCGAGCATGGCTTGCTTTGCGACTTTTTTGATCATGACCAGCAAGCGCAGGCCATGAACCTCCTGCTTGATGACCGGGTTCTGGCCAAGACACTAGGGATAGCGTCTCAGGCTCGGGCTAAGCACTATGACTCAGAACTCGGGCTTAAGGCTTGGTGCGCGCATTTGTCTTCAGCTTCAGACTCGGCGCCTGAGCCCAGTTGTCAGCCTGTCTCCTAAGACGTATAAAGGTGCGTGCCTAGGCCTTAGTGTTTCGGCAACACACCGCCCCCTTGGTGGGTGCGGTTGTGAGGAGTCCCCAACAGCTCACCCACCACAAAGCCCAAATCCCAATGAGCACGAGCTACAACACGATTCTTGGTACTGACACCGCCAACACTCTGATTGGTACTTCTGGTGCAGATTCCATTGTCGCTCTTAGCGACAACGACACTGTCAACGGCAAGGGCGGCGCTGACATCATTTCTGCCGGCGACGGCAACGATGTCGTCATCATGAGCGACGCGGCTGCAAACGCATCCATCGATGGTGGTAGCGGCAATGACAGCCTGACCTTCACTGTTTCTATGGCTACCGCCACAATCGGTGGTGGTCTTGGAAACGACAGCCTCAATTTCACTAAATCGATTGACGGCGGCGAAGTCCGCGGTGGCGCTGGTAGCGATTCCATCAACGTCGCCACAACCCTGAAGGGTGCGACTGTTTACGGTGCCGGTGTTGGCGTTCCTACAAGTGATGGTGCTGACTCCATCACCGTTTCTGGAAGCCTTAGCGCTGCCTATGTCCAGGGCAACAAGGGTAACGACACAATCCGCCTTGGAGCAGGTATCAACTCTGGCTCGCTGGTGCGGGGTGGTAAAGACAACGATCTGACCATCATCACGACCACCGTTACCGGTTCAACCGTTTACGGCGACCTGGGCTCCGACTCGATTGACATCACCACAAACGTTGATTCTTCAACTGTTCAAGGTGGTTCTGATTCGGATACCACCGCTGATGGATCTGACTCACTGTCGATTGGCGGCACTGTTAATGCATCCACCATCCAAGCAAATGGTGGTAACGACACCATTTACATCGCAGGTGTCGCGAAAGGTTCTTCCTCCATTCGTGGCGGCGCCGGCGACGATGTGATCTCTGGTATCTCTGCAATTACCTCCTCCGAGATCTACGGAGATAAAGGTGCAGACACCATCATCTTCGGTAACAGCGCAACTGCTGATGTCTTCAGCAAAGCACTGATCACATCTAACGCTGGCAACGACAGCCTTAAAGTTACTGGCCGTCTTCTGACCAGTACCGTTCAGGGTGGTGCTGGTAACGACACCATCTCGATCACCATTAACGGTGGTACTGGTGAAAGCATCAACGTTGACTCCAGTGTCTACGGTGAAGCCGGCGATGATCACATCACTGGCGCTGCTATCGGTGGCACCATCTACGGTGGTGCAGGTAATGACACTTTCGCTCTTACCGCTCTGACCAGCGGCAACCTTTACGGTGATGCCGGTGATGACACCGTCAAGATCACTGGTTCCGCTAACAAAGCAACCATCGCTGGTGGCGACGGTAACGACACTCTGATCGTTACTACTAACTTCGTTAGCAGCCGCGCCGAAAGCTTCGCAAGTGCATCTTTCGGTGGTGACATTTCAGGTTCTGTGATTGTCGGCCAGTCCGGCAATGACACCATCATGTTCCTCGACGGAGAAGCATCTGGTGCTTCAATCGTTGGCGGTGCTGGTGATGACAGCCTGTTCTTCACAGGTGCTGCGAATGGAACCAACGCAGATACCGACATTGGTGGTAGCACCACTTACTACTTCGGCACCAGTGGTGGTCAAGACACCATTGCCTTCGGAGCTGCATCTACCCGTTCCGCACTCACAATCGCAATCTCTGCAGATTACGGTTCAACCGGATCGCTCGCCAGCTCTGTTCTTACCCTTGGCGCAGGCAACACCATCACCTTCCTGAATGGTGCAACTACTGCTGCTGCAAACGGAAGTGAGATCAGCTTCATCACTGTTTCTCAATCTACGATTGATAGCCTCGGCTGATCAATTCTTTATCACTAAATACAAAGCCCTCGCAAGAG
Organism: Synechococcus sp. N26; assembly: GCF_900473975.1. Lineage (NCBI taxonomy): Bacteria > Bacillati > Cyanobacteriota > Cyanophyceae > Synechococcales > Synechococcaceae > Synechococcus > Synechococcus sp. N26. The sequence goes on from NZ_UCNM01000002.1 coordinate 363,203, forward strand.
GGCTTTTTTCTTGTCTTTTTGTATGACTACTAGTTTAAGTCGTCAACTTATTTATGGTCCTACGGCGGGAGATATCGATCATTTACCACCTTGGCTAGCAAACTCAATTAGTTTGTTTAGAGAAGGTAAAATATTACATACTCATTTATTGCTTTCTGCTTATTCTAGCGATTGTGCTTTTGATTTAAAGCCAGATGTTATTTGGCTAGATATTCAGTGTCTTCATTCGCTTAGATATTATTCTAAAGTGCCTGGATTAATAAAATCCCTTTCCCTTATTGTACAGGCAGATGATTCTAGGATACTTCACGCAACTTTGCAGTATCTCCTGAATAGCAATTCATCCGTTGATTTTAAATATATCTTACCTTCATGTAATCTTGATTCTCGCTTTACAGAATTTCCTCACCTCTTGATTTCTGCTATCAATTCTTGTTTGATCGCTGGTAATATTAATGAGGCAGACTTACTGCTCGAAAAGTTGTTGCCTGTAGAGAGTCTATTTGTTGCTTTAGTTCGAGCTAAAGTTGCTAAAGAAAAAGGCAACCACATTCTTGTCGAATCAATTTTACTTCCAAAGTTAGATGAATATATTTATGATCGTGAGTATTGTGAGATCTTGATCAACACGCTCTTTTCACTTAGAAGGGAATCTCTCTGCATGCCCGTCCTTCGTAAGTGTATTGAGTTCCATCATACTTTGAGTTCAACCCTCTTAAGTCGGTTTTCAGAAGCAAAGTTGCTTCAGCGTCAGCCTGCTGATGGTCTGCGCTTTAAGCTTTTAGAGCGAATTAATAACAGTGTTGGTGCTGAGCAACAATCTCCCACATGCTTGTCTACTGCCTATGATCTACTTGGAAGATCTGAATGGTTGAAATATATACACCCTGAGATTATTTTACGTCCTGGCATGGCGGCTCATCTTGCATCTAATTTGATGATGCATTCTAGTAGTCAAGCACTTTCTTCTTACCCTGAACTTGCAAAGAATCTAAATTCTTTTCTTTATAGTCAATGGCGCTCTATCGGTGAAAAATGCATTGGACCCTATCCTAAAAAGATTCATTCTGACAAATTGAAAGTTGGATGGATACTTGGTGATGTTTGTAATCATCCGGTATTTAGATTTGTTTATTCATTTTTTTACGCAAGTCAAGGACATAAGAAACATGATCATTGCGTTGTTGCAACACATGCAATGAATCGTCAATATACAGAGTTGTTGTTGGCATTATCAGATATATCATTGGTTGATTTTAGTCATATTAAGACTATGCCTGAGCAGCTCAGGTGTATTCGAAGTCAAGAATTTGACGTTGTCATTGATCTAAATGGCTGGACAGCTAACAACATTGCACCTGTTTTTCTTGCACGAGTGGCTCCTCTACAGGTTAATTATTTGGCATATCATGCAAGTTCAGGTATTCCATCCATGGATGTTTGGATCGTTGACGATAACCTAATTCCCCTCGAAACTAGTTCTCAAGAATGGCATACTGAAAAGATTGTTCGCCTTTCTAGACCTTTTCTTGCCTGGCAACCTCCTTTTGAATTGCCTGAAGGTAAGATTAAAACTGTCACTCCAATAGCCTTTGATAAAGGTTCGCCGATTCGTTTTGGCTCTTTTAACAATATGCGCAAGATTTCTGATTCTTGTCTTCAGCTATGGTCAAAGCTATTAAAAAGGGTTCCAAACTCGATCTTAGTTTTAAAAGCATTTGCGTCTGAAGACGAAAATACTGCTTTCTTGATTAAGCAGAGACTCATTGATGCCGAAATTGATATTAATAGAATACATTTCCTGCCCTTTACTTCTACTCCAGATGAGCACTTAATGCAGTATGCATATTTAGATGTTGCTTTAGATAGTTTCCCAAATACTGGTTGTACAACTACTTGTGAGGCTTTGTGGATGGGTGTACCCGTGCTTACATTGTATGGTGAGCACTATGTTACAAGAATGGCCTATGCTGTTTTATGTGGTGCTGGCTTAAGTGATTGGAGCTTTTCAAATTCAGATGATTATTTAGGTTTTGCTGTATCTCTAGCAGAAAATAAAAGTCTCACATGGCTTCGCTCTAATCGTGCATATTGGAGAGAGAAAATTACCTCCTCTATGCTGGGAGATTCAAAGGATTTAATGCAACAATTAGAATCTACTTTTCTTAATCTTCATGATATGCGGACTTCTTCTTTGGACAGTACTGCAGAACGATAGATAGTTTCCAGCTCTTTGCTAACTCTTCGCGGTTGGTTGAGCGGCGAATTTCTAATTCTTTCTACAAGATCTATTCTTTCTTGATTCTTCCTTGGCCCTCTTTTAAATAAAGCTTCAGCAATTTTAAGATAATTTTCTCCGTCTTCTGCAATAAATTCCTCGCAATTAGCTGATGCTAAGACACTTGCTGCTAAATTTGAGGCCATTGTTTCACCCTTTCTGCATATAACTGGAATCCCCATCCAAAGTGCCTCGGCCGTCGTTGTTGCACCCCCGTATGGAATCGGATCTAAAGCAATATCAATACCATTGTATGCTTCCAGATGTGCTTCAAATGCATCTTGAAATGGAAGCAAAATCAATCTAGAACGCTCCACACCACATTGTGTGAATCTTTTGATGATTTCTTCTTGTTCTTTTTTGTGTTTAAAGCTTATGCTTTTTAACACTAATTCAGTATTTTTGCATCTCATTAGTATTTTGGACCAAAGATTAATCGTATCTTTTGTTATTTTTCTTGCATGATTTAGGCTACCAAATCTAACCTTATTGTTTCCAATTCTCTTTGGAGTTGGACAATTTAGAGGCATTGGCAAAGTCATATAGCCTTTTTCCACATAAGCTAGATTATGACTATCAGCCTCTTCGTTCTTGAGATCTCGAAATAAGTATTCATCCCCTATCCACCATGGAACTGATTTCAAGTATGTAGGACCCGGGTATCCTAAATAGCTCATTTGAACAAAAGCGGGTTCACTTATACATATTCCAATTCTATTGTTCCCCGTAAATCCGCCTAATTCTACTAAAACATCTAATCTTTGATCAGCCACAATTCGTGCAGCTTTATTATCGTCGCAATCACTCAGTTCAAGCCAGTGATCGCATGATGATTTGACTTTTTCTGTTGTCTGATCCCAACGTGGACCAGTATGAATACACCATATTTCAACCTCCGATCTTTTGTGTGTTTCAAGGATTGGAATTAAAAATCTAGCTACTGGATGATTACAAAAGTCTGAAGACAAATAGCCTACTTTAATCTTTCTTTTGCTCTTTGCATAGTCCTCGTGTATATATTCTTTGTTCAGCTCTTTCATGAACTCATTTTGCTCCCTCTTTTCCCACTTATATACAATATCTTTCAGTTGTTTGCTAGATATTAGCTGTTGGCTCGTCGATAAAAATAAAAGATTGAATAAATGCAAGTCTTTTTTCATGAACTCTTCAATGCTTAACTCAGATAGTAAAACTTTTGCTTGTGCTTGCTTCCCAATTTCACATAGGCTTTGAAGCCATGCGTGCTTTAGAGAGCTGTCATCAGGACTGAGTTTCAAGGCTGTACGTAATATAATTTCAGGATCTATTGTCACCTTATTTGCTCTTATGCATGCAACATAGTTCAGCCAATTGGTTGACTGCAACGGTTTCAGCTCGCATAGACTTTTAAATATTGATGCTGCTTCGTTAAATCTTTGCTCTGCCATTAGAACTCCTGCTTCTGCACCTAGGATTTCGTATCTTCTACGATCTATGGTGATTGGTAAATTGTCAATTACTTTGCGTGCTTCTTTTATTTGTCTTGTTTCTTTCAGAAGTACAATTCGATTTGCAGCTGTGACTTCATCGTCGGGGTTGATTGAATTTGCATTTGTGAAAGCTTTTAATCCTTCTTGTAGCTTTCCTAGATTGCTATATGCTACTCCTAGATTAAACCAAATTGAAAAACTGTTTGAATTGTTTTTTTGTATTTTCTCGAGAATGTCTATGCTATTTTTAAATTGTTTGTTTCCAGAGTAGCACCTTGCTAGTTCAATAAGTAGAGCCTCGTCATTTTTGTTTCTTTCAAGTGATATGTTGAGTATTTTTATTGATTCTTGATAGCTTCCCTTTTGCCTAAGTATTGTTGAACTGTGCAAGCTTACGGTCTTATTATTAAACGTTTCCTCTGGAAGGCTTTTAATTAGTTTAAGCGCTTGATCGTAGTTTTTATCCATTTTCAGCACTTCAAAAACTTTAATTAGGTCTGACACCCGTTTTTCTTTTAGCCATCGTTGATGGTACTTAGCTTTAACCTCTTCGCCTGTCGCCTCCGGCATCATACTTTCAGCATCAGTTCGAAGGTATGTCATGCTGGTTCCCACAGTGTCGTTGCCCAATTCTCAATCCTTGAAGACTTACGATCAACTCTATGAAACAGCGCAGGACTGGTTGCTTGCGCTCGGTAAGGATGCTGATCTGGCTCAGGCCGCTTTAGAAGCTTCCAGCCAAATTACTTTATCTCAAGGCGAATTTCATTGGCCTATGGTCAAAGCTTTGGCCTATTGGAATCTTAAGAAATTTGACGAGGGGTTTGCCGCTCTGCGTGAGGTCGATTCTACAAATCTGCAATGTCCAGATTTTTTTGGATTATACGGAATGCTTGCAAGGCGCATTCCAGGTGAGGAAGCTACTGCAGAAGCAGCTTATTTGCGATCCTTAGAGCTTAGCCCTGGACGATCAGATATTTACTATAATCTAGGAAATCTTTTTCAGAAGAAGTCCCCAGAACGTGCAATTCAGTACTATTTAGAAAGTCTTCGTTTGGATTCTTCTGCTGCCAATGCTTGGCACAACTATGGTGCTGCACTTAATGAGACTAATAATCAATCGACCTCTCTTCTTGCTTTAAAAAATAGCTTGCGTCTAGATCCATTTGATGCTGATGCTTGGTGTAATTTTGGGCTTACACTATTTCAGGTTGAAAAGTTTGATGCCTCTAAAGCTTGTTTTGTGCATGCAATTGGTCTTGATAAAATGCATGCTCAAAGTCATGTTAATTATGGTCAAGTTCTAATCGAAACCCTTCAGCCTGAGGCGGCTTTGGCTTCGCTTAAGCGAGGGGTTGAGCTCGATAAAAGCTCATCAAATTCACTTTGGAATCTGAGTCTCGCGTTACTGTTATTAGGCCATTATAAGGAAGGATGGCGTTTTTATGAGGCACGATTTCATACAGAAGATTTGGGGTCTGTTGTTCCACCTACACCTATCCCTCAGGAGCGTATGCTATCCAAATTGCCTTCTTTAGGTGATTCTGAGCTGATTATTTGGAGTGAGCAAGGTTTAGGTGATAGTCTGCAATTTGTTCGCTATCTCTATCTTTTACACGCGCGTAATATTCCTTTTCGTTTTTTAGCACACAAACCGCTCGTTCGTTTGTATAGAGATTGGCTTAGTCTGGATGTTCATGTATCTGAGAAACTGGCACCCCCTGAGCAAGGTTTGGAGAAGCGTCCGAATATTCCCTTGCTAAGTCTTCCTTACCTTTTCGGTACCGAACTACATTCCATTCCATCAAATATTCCATATCTGACTGCTCCTGGTCCTGTTCCTCCGCATCTGAAGGTAACGTCACCTCCCGGCGGTATTACTGTTGGAATAGTCTGGGCTACTAATCCAGATAATAAGGCGATGTATCGGAATAAATCGCTCCCAGCTTCTTTACTCCTGCCACCGTTGATTGACTTAGTCAATCTTGGTCTTATCCAGCTTCATTCATTACAGGTTGGTCCTGATTCTTCTCAGTTAAAACCTTTTCTTGGGGTTACAGGTGTTCACGACTGGGGTAATGTTGTCAGTGATTTTTCTGACACAGCGTATTTGATTGACCAACTTGATATTGTCTTGACGGTTGATACTGCTGTGGCGCATTTGGCAGGCGCCTTGAATAAACCAGTTTGGTTGCTTCTTGCGCATAATGCCGATTTCAGGTGGTTGCATCGCAGAGAAGATACCCCTTGGTATCCTAAGATGAGGCTCTTTCGACAGCCGGAGCGTGGGGATTGGTCAGGTTTAATGTCTCAAGTACAAGAAGCTCTTAACCAGCTATTCCTTTTAGATCTTCCTTCTCTGTCTAAGGCTAAACTTTATGGGTGAACTATTTCCTGAAGCTCCAGATGATTTTGTTATTGAGGATTTAGTTCGTAGGGGCAACTTGCTCCCATTATTATTGCGGCGTTACGTTGAAGAAAGCATTGTATCATTGGTTCCTCTATCTGATTCTGATATACAGGCAGCGGAAAAGGCCATTATTGGCTCCTCTGATATAGATGATTGGTTGGCAATAAAAGGTTGGTCAAAATCTGATCTTCTAATCGCGGCATCACGCGATTTAGCTTTAAAAAAGTTTGCTCGCCAACAATTTTCACCAGGTTTAGAAGAATCTTTTTTAGCCACACGCGGCGGACGAGATGAAATTGTCTACTCTCTACTACGTGTACGCAACCTGGGCCTTGCTCGTGAGCTCTATTTGCGTATTGCTGAGGGAGAATTGGTTTTCTCAGATGCGGCACGAGAATTTGGCGAAGGACCTGAAGCTCGTCATCAAGGCTTAATTGGTCCTATCCGTTTATCCCAACTGCATCCTCAGCCTCTCGTTGATGCCCTACGGGGACTTCAGGCCGGTGAATTGGCCAAGCCGTTGTCTTTAGGGGAATGGCACTTGATACTTCGTTTAGAGCACTTCACGCCTGCTCGTTTGGACGATGACATGAGGTCTGTTTTGCTTGATGAGCAGCTCGAAGCCTTTCTTGACGAAAGAGTAAAGCGCCTGCAGGCTGGTGATCCCGTCGATGATCTCCGGTTTGACTGCGATGCCCCCAAGCAGCCGGAGACTCAACACCTTGACGCCAGTGATCTGACTTGAACCTATGACACAGACCTCATCGTTTCAGCAATTGCTGGCTCGCTTCTCCGCCTTCCGAGGCTTAGACGAAGATCGTCTGGCATGGTTGGCCGCGCGTTCGAAGCCGTTTGTTTGCCCTGTTGGTCAGGAGCTTTTACTCCCTGATCGCATACCAGATCATTGTTTTTGTGTTGTTGAAGGTAATGGGCGTCTTCTTCATGATGATCCTGGTTTGCGTCGACCAGTGACCTTGGCGATGTCTAGGCCTGGCGATCTGGTCGGTTGGGCAGGCTTGGTTCGACGTAGTCCCTGCGAGTGGGTCTCCGCTTCCACGAATCTCAAACTCATTGGCTTTTCAGATGAGACTTTTTATGAGCTAGAGCGTGAAGACGAGTCTTTTTCACAATGGCTGGATTCCAGTGACTCACCTTCCGAGTTTATTGCAGCTTTAGCTCCCGCTCTTCGTCTTCGTCCGAAAGCTGAGCCGCATGAACGCGAGGTCCTGCGTCGTCTACTCCCAGGAATGCGTGTCATCCCTGCGCATGGATTGAGGCGTTTGCCCGACGACGGTGCGGTCTGGCTCTGGAATAGTCAGCCAGAGGATTACGCGGTGACCATCGGTTCTGAGGTGGATCAAGATCGTTTGGCTTCCATTCCAGATGGGGTTCCTTTGCGTTTATTGCGTATTGATCGTGATTTATGGACACGTGAGTTGAGTCCCGATCTTCAGTCGCCTGATGAGTTCGTGGTTGAAACTAGTATTGATCTTTGGAGTCAAGATCGATATAGCGATTTGTCTGTTCCTACGCCTCAGGGGCAGCGTCATACAACTGATTCAACAGCCGTAGGTGAGTCGGCATCCTCAACTCCACGTTTTCGTGGCCGTTCAATACCTGTTGTCACAGGTATTGGAGGACAGCAGCATGCGATGGCATGCCTTGAGATGCTAGCTCTTTACTACAACGTCCCGTTTCGCCGTGATGTGATGGAACGTAGTGTCCGTCAAAGCCTCGCTAATCGAGACGTCTCGCTTGAGTTGCTCGGTAATTTTGCCGTAAGTATGGGTTTCACTGGTTCCCTTGCGGACATTCCAGAGGCCCAACTATTGCGGCTTCCTTTTCCCTGTTTTGTCATCGTAGAAGGTCAACCGGCCATGCTGCACGACATAAGCCGCGGTGTAGTAAAGGCCGTTTTGCCGGAATATGGAATGGTTCAGCTGTCCCTAGAAGATCTGATGCAGGGTCAGCAAGGTGCTCGAGTTCTAACTCTTTCACCAGGCCGTGATACCCAGAAGCGCAAGCTTGGTTTGTCGTGGTTCTTGCCTCAGATTCGTCGTTATCGTCGAAGTCTTTTTGAAGTTCTCCTGGTCTCACTTGTCCTTCAGTTGCTGAATTTGGCACAGCCTTTGGTTTTTCAGCAGATTTTTGACAAAGTCATAGGTCAACAAAATCTTGATACCCTCTACACACTTGGACTGTTGTTGCTAGGGGTTTCCCTTTTTCAGGGATTATTGAGTGCAGTCCGAACATATCTATTTGCTGATACTACTAATAGAATCGATATTTCTCTGGCCGGGGAAGTAATCCAGCATTTGCTGCGTTTGCCCTTACGTTACTTTGATCGTCGTCCGGTCGGCGAACTCCAAACTCGTATTGGAGAGCTTACTAATATTCGAAACTTTATGACTGGTAGCGCGATAACATTGCTCCTAGACGGAGTTTTTTCGATGATTTATATTGGAGTAATGGTCGCTTACAGCGGTGTTTTGACCGCAGTGACATTGGGTGTAGTTCCGTTATTTCTTGGTTTAACTCTGATTGCTTCACCTTTTATCCGTGCCCAACTCCGTAAGGCCGCTGAAAAAAATGCCCAGACGCAAAGTCTTTTGATTGAAGCATTGAATGGTGTCCAAACTATTAAAGCCCAAAATGCTGAAAATACAGTTCGATGGCGATGGCAGCGTAGTTTTTCTGGATATATGGCAGAAACTTTTAGAACTCTATTAATAGGTACATCTGCAGGTACTTTAAGTAGTTTTCTAAACCAGCTTACGGGTCTGCTCACATTATGGGTTGGTGCATACCTTGTTATTAAAGGTGATTTAACTATTGGTCAGCTTATAGCCTTTCGTATCATATCCGGATATGTGATTGGGCCCTTACTTAATTTGGCAACAAGTTGGCAAAGTTTTCAGGGCGTAGCACTTTCTATTGAGCGTTTGTCCGATGTTGTTGATGCATCAAGTGAGGCTGGTGACCAAGAAATGGATCAGCTTCCTTTGCCGCCCGTAGATGGAGAAGTGTGTTTCCAGGAAGTTGATTTTCGTTTTAGTGATTCCACTCCACTTGTCGTCAGTAATGTTTCTTTTGCTGTGCAAGCTGGCTCTTTTGCCGGGATCGTTGGACGCAGTGGGAGCGGCAAAAGTACAATCATGAAACTTCTGCCACGTTTATATCAGCCCGAAACAGGACGCATCCTGATTGACGGTTTCGATATTTCTAAGTTGCAACTTGGCTCCATCAGACGCCAAATAGGTATCGTTCCTCAAGACAGTCTTCTTTTCGATGGAACTGTGCGTGACAACATCACTTTGACAGTTCCTGATGCGACGACTGATGAAATTGTTGCAGCAGCAAGAGTTGCATGTGCTCATGATTTCATTATGGAACTTCCAAATGGCTATGCCACTAGAGTAGGAGAAAGAGGTGGAAATCTTTCCGGTGGTCAGCGTCAGCGTCTTGCTATTGCAAGGGCAGTTCTGCAGCGTCCCTCACTATTAATCCTTGATGAAGCCACTAGTGCTTTGGATTATCTTACTGAGCGCCAAGTTTGTCTTAATCTAAAGCACGCTTTCGAAGGCTCTACTGTATTTTTCATAACCCACCGCTTGAGTACGATCCGCTCAGCTGATACAATTTTGATGATGGATTCAGGTTCTTTGGTTGAACAAGGTAGTCATCAAGAGCTACTTGATTTGAAAGGTCGCTACTACGCTCTTTATTCTCAACAAGAGGTTGACATTGGCTGATCATAACGATTCCCAAAAATCAAATTTTCAAGCAGCTGAGTCTCCAGTCAGTCGGGATTCTAAACCTCTCCCTCAGAACCTTGAGTTTTGGGAAGGAAGCTCCGTTCACGTTAATCAAGGTCGGCATTGGTCTTCTGCGATTATCTGGATTAGTACTACTCTCTTCGGTGTATCCTTATTGTGGGCTTTTACATCAAAGATTGACCAAAGTGTTTCTGTGGCTGGTCGATTAGAACCTGCAGGTAGTGTTCGCGACGTTGAGTCACCAAGTGGAGGTGTTATTGACCAGGTGTTTGTAAAGGATGGAGATTTTGTTTCCACAGGCACCCCTCTATTTACCGTTGAAGGTAAGGGTTTAATTAGTCGTCGTCGTGCTTTGCGTGATACCCAGAAATTGCTTCAATTACAGGCACTTTCTTTGAAGTCTGTGCTCGTTAGTAATGGTGATCCGACGCAATTTGACCCACTTCCCTCGCTCCCTTCTGTGAGTGATACTCAGCTTCAATCTCAGCTGTTTACTGCACGTCAACAGTCTGTGCAAATTCGTTCTCAGCTTGAACAAATCGCCAGCCGTTTGGGTAGTCGTCTCAAAACACTTTCACTTAATAAACGTATTGTTAGTGACCTTACGCCCCTCTATGAGTCTGGTGCGATGGGTCGTAACCAGTATCTGGGCGCGGTAAATCAAATTCAGGAAATCGAAGCTGATGTATCAGCACTTAAGGAAGAACGCACTAGGGTGATCGGGCAGGCTGCTAGCCAACTTAATCAGGTTGATCGTCAATTGCTGTCTATTAAATCTCAACTTGTTGATTTAGAGCAGACAATTGACTACCGAACTGTTCGCGCACCTACTTCGGGTCGTGTTTTTGATTCACAGCTATCAACCTTTTCTGTCATCTCTGCTGATCAAGTGGCTTTAAAGCTTGTCCCTGATAATCGGCTTGAAGCTAAAGTTTCGATTAACAACTCAGATATTGGCTTTGTCAAGGTTGGTATGCCTGTAACCGTCTCGGTGGACTCTTTCCCAGCAGGTGAATTTGGTTATATAGATGGAACTCTTTCTAGCCTTGGTTCAGATGTTCTAAAGCCAGATTCTGAAAATCCAGCTTATAGATTTCCCGCTTCCATACGACTTGAACAACAGGAGGTTTTAGCTGGTGATAAAAGTTTAAATCTGCAGAGTGGTATGAGCGTTTCAGCGAATATCAAGCTTCGTTCTCGACCTGTTATTAGCATCTTAAGTGATTTATTTGTTAAGCAACTTGATGGTGTCAAGCGCTTCCGTTGAGAACTCGTTGATATATCTTCACTGTTGAATCAACCGTATTTTCCCAATTATATTCACCCAGTATCCTTCTTTTTAAATTGCAGCTTTTCGTTCCATGTGATCTTTCCTCCCATGCTTGCATTACTGCCGTGTAGATACTTGTTGGATCTGCTGGATCACCGTACCAAGCGTCACCTCTTAAATATTCGAGTTCATGTCCGAAAGTACTGCCCACCACTGGTGTTCCAGAAAGTGCTGCCTCTAGTGTGACCAGACCACAGGTTTCCATCCAGCTTGGGAGCACATGCACCTTTGCTGCCGCGTAGGCGGATGCCAGTAAGTGTTGTGGCAAATGCTCAATAATCGTTAGTTGATCGCCAAGAATGTTTTGGCACAGATCTGCGTAGCTTGGCCAATGTTTACTGCCTCCAATAAGGACAACAGGTAGATTTGTTTTCCGTAATGCCCAGCACAACATTGCCTGATTCTTTGCCGGTTCGATACGTCCTGCCTGTAGTACGAAGGGTTGTCGAATTCCTGTTAATTCTTGGAATGGTTCCGGATCTGCATCAAGAAAAAGTCTTGGATCTACCCCGTAATGCGCGATTTCAAAGTTATTTCCGCTCCAATTGTGATCAGATCTGATTGCTTGTAGCTCTAACCAGCTGTTGGGTAGAAGCGCATTGCAGCTTTGAAGAAGTTCTTTTATTTTCTGCATACTTTCTGATCCTGTGCTCATAGCACCTGATGGTTCCACCGTTGCCCCATCTTCCAGTTGGACAGTTAGCGTTCGTTGGCGCAGCTGTTCCATCAGTCCTTTAATACTATCTTCACCATCTCTCACCCCCTGGTGAAGTATTCCGATACTTGCGCGACTTCCCCATAGTGCTCGACCGATCGACACCCAAATTGGAGATATGACTACTGGTACACCAGCAACTCGACAGTGATTTATTTGTTGTTCAAGTGATTCTTGTACTCGACAATTGAACACGTGAACTAGGTCAAAGCCATGTGCCTTAGGTTGATCGCTGTTCACTTCTACAACAGTGTGCCCCCTTTGCCTGAGTCGTTTGCCAGTCTCACGAAGCTGGACTCCATCCCCTCCTCCAAATTCGCCAGCGCGTCCGTGGTTCACCAATAGCACTTTCATTCGTGGAGTAGCTCCTTCACCCATGAGTCTGCCTCTTTAAGCAAGTTTTCCCAATCATCGCTGCTTTTGCACCGCAACACCTTTTGCCTCTGATACCAGCGTACTGGTTCCTCCTCTTTACCCCAGCGCCAGTCGTGCACACGATTCAAAAGTAATAAGCATGGTACACCCAGGTTCCCTGCGAGATGTGCCATTGCAGTGTCGACACAAACAACTAAATCTAGGTTTTCCACTACTTTGGCTGTACTCTCCCAGTCACCTCCCTCTTTTAGTTGCTTAATTCTGTTAGCTTCAATCAACTCTGCGACTATATTTTCGTCCTTGCCAAGTTGCAGTGAAATTAGCTCTATGCCCCATCTCTCTTTCCATGTCAGAGCATGTTTAAGAAATTGAGATGCTGAAATCGATCTCCGTTCGGATGCACGTTGTGCATCCTTAGTACTTTTTTCCCCTGCCGCCCAAACAAGTCCTATTTGGCCTTTTTTTTTGCGATAGCTTCTTTTAAGCCAATGATCGGTTTGTGAGGAAGGGATCGATATTTTTGTTTGCCCATCAGCTAACGCTACAGGAAGTCCCATAATCGGACAATGCTTTTCATGCTTTTCAAACGGTGTCCCGGATTTCTGTAATGGAACAATTTTGCAATTGGCGGGCAGGTCAAGTCGCTGCTCGATAAGTCTTAATAGCTCTGGCCTTATCATGAGCGTCAATTGTTTTGTTCGTTGTCCACATTCCGCAACCCACCTAAGGCACTGAAGGGCATCTCCGAAACCCAATTCATCCCATATGAGAAGGTCGTTGCAGAATTCCCCTTTCCACAGGTTTTCCCAAGGTAATTCTTTCATCGACCAACTGGAATTGGCTATTCCTAATCGACTCAGTAATAGCCTCCAGTGCTCGACGCACAGTGGCTGGGTATGTAGACGACAAATCGCTAGGTTGGAGAGTTCTCGTTGCAGTTGACTGCTTACTAATGGATTGTTCAATCTTCTGCCTATTAGTTCCTCAGGTTTATCCCACTTCAGGCCGTAACGTTGTATGCCCAGTAGATGGCTTTTTGCGGCTTTTGCTGGGTAGCCAAGTTCTTCTAACGCAACACCAAGATTTACATAGCCGCAGCCATCCGGATCTAGCTGAATTTGCCGACGTGCCATTGGCAGACATCTTTTAAATTTCTTCTGTTGCAAAGCTTGGACATTGCAGCTGTTCAGGAGCCGAGCCCAGTCGTCCGCAACGATCACCTTTTCCTTTTGTGTTTTGCACATTTTCCATTTCTTAGCGGCTAGTCCCAATCCATCTATGAGTAATTGTTCGGCGATATCTTTTAATCCCTTTTTTTGCATGATTACTGCAAGGTTGTTGCGAGTATCGAGCCGAGTCGCCTTCAGCTTTAGAGCCTCTTGATAGGCAGCAACTGCTAGATCAAGTTGTCCTTCAGTCTGTAGTTTTCTTCCCTCCATGTGCCACTCGTCACTACTTTTTTTCATCTTAGGAAGCCTGCTCCAATAGAAGTTTGTTGCCGAAAAAGTCGCCTCCTCAATAAATCATCTATTTTCTCTCTTTTTTGCCATATTGAATTATAAAGATCTATTCGCTGTGGAAGTAGCTGGTCAAGACCCCAGTCTTTCTTTACCCACTCGTGAGCTCTGATTATTTGTTGCAGCCTTTGATCTTTTTCTTCTGATAGTTCTCTGGCTTTTGACACTATGTCATATGTATTTACCCCAATGCTACAGGTTGTTTCCCCTCGATGATTTTTACTTATACTTGGATATAGCTCTGGCCCCGCTACGACGGCTACTGATTCTGCCGAAGCTTCTGCCCATTTGATTACTGTTTTGCAACGTTCTGGATTACCCTTTTGTAGAGGTAATAATGCAATATGGCATTTTTTTAACGTATCTCGGTACTCTTGATAGTTGAGTAGTGGATGTAATTCAATTTGAGCTGTAATTCCTATTCTTTCTGCTAGGTTTCTGTCTCCTACTATGACCGCTATTACGTTCGGATTTTCTGCCAACCAACTTCTTAATGGGCGGACAAGTTCAGCATGTTCTCTTTTCCTATTCTGGTTGCCAATAAAAACTCTAGTGATCTTTGACAAGTGCTTCCTTGTTTCCAGTCTTGGTATAAGGTCTACACCGTTCTCTAGGTTCATTACAAGTGGGTTCCATGCTCTGAGGGCAGAAGCTAATGGTGCACCAGAACTATGAATGGCGTGGCAGGCTACTAGAGGTGCCATTGAACTTGCCCTCAATTGTTCCTGGACCCATGATGGGAATAATTCAGGATGGTCATCCCATTCCGTGAGTAGGATGCAGCCTCGGTTCCGCAACCATTGCAAGTACGCTATTTGGTTTTCCCAGCTTTTGGGTAGCGGCCTCTGCCAGATTACGAGGCTATGTGGACGAATGCAGTCGTTGAATTTGAAAGGTCTTTCGTGGATGCGGCAGTCAATCCCCAAAGCTTGCATTGCTACAAACGGTTGCCTCACCCGTACTTGGTCGTGTGGACCTGGGCTATTGATGAGTACCTCGATTCTGAGTGGCCGATCCACCAACATGCTTGAGTATTGCTGTCTCTGAGGTTTGAATGTCACGGGTGCAGCGCTACGCAGGCGAGTCGCTTGGAGATCGCCCCCATATTGTCGTCCTTGGTTCATGCAAGGTAGGTAATTTTGTCGTTAGTACTCCGGTGTTGCGCGGGCTTAAGCAGCGTTTCCCAGATGCCGTCATTGGATTTCTGGGCAGTGAGGTCACAGCGGATTTTGAACGAGCCCTTCAAGAGATCGACTGGCGTGCTAGTTGGGATGATTGCGCACCTGATGCCGCATTGCGTCTCCACCAGCTCTTGTTCGACCAGCGACAGCATCATGGTGATGTCGATCTTGCGGTCAATCTCGATGGTTTTAATCCTGTCACCTGCTCCCTCGTTCCTTCTTTATCGCCACGTTTTGTTGCCGGTGGTAGTTTGCGTGCAAACTTTAGAGCTCCGTTGCCATGGGGGGAAGAACCCAGGCAGTGTTTCCTTGCTGACTCTGATTGGGACAGCACTACATTCCTTGACCGTTATAAAAGTTTCCTCAGCACTAACTATATTGCTGAACTGTTTTGTCAACTCGCTTATGTATCTGAGTATGTTGATTTTAGGCAAATCGTGTTGCCTTCAGAGAATCCCCCTTTTGAAGTTCCGGATCTACTAATTCACTGCACCACAGCCCGAGCTGCAAAAGTATGGCCCTTTGAGTACTGGGAAACCGTAGTGCGCACTGTCTGCACTTGGGGTTGGAGTGTTGGGTTGGTTGGCAGCCCACCTCTTGCTCAGAAAGAGGCCTACAATTCTGGTGGGGGCGAGGAATGGTTGCTAAATTCAACCCCCCTTCAGGATCTTCGTGGACGCACCACTTTGATCCAGTTGGCAGGCGCTTGTCGACAAGCGCGTGCTGTTGTAAGTGTTGATGCTGGTCCTTTGCACATTGCTGCAGCTGTTGGTACACCAACCTTTGCAATCGTTGGTAATGACGCCAACGGTGTTGGGGCGAGCCCGATACGGCTATGGTTGCCGCGAGTTAACACTTTTGCTAGGTCAGAATCTTCACATACCTGTGATAAGTGTAGTATTGAACGTTTTCGGAATGATGATTGCCTTGTCGAGGGTCATCCATGTATGACGAGTGTTGAGCCTCATCAAATCATTAATTGGCTTAAAGATATTTGAGAGTTCAATATGCTTTTACCTGTACAGATTTTTTTCTCTCTCTTGCCAGTGCCAGGTTACATAGGGGTTGTCTCCATTTATAATTCCTTCGAATAAGGAAAATCCCAGGTTAGATTTTTGTAATACATATGGGAATGATATTTGGCACTGTAGTGACCATGTTACTGTATGGTTAAACCACTCTTGTAGCATGGGTGCTGCTCTACGGTGATAGGCGAAGAAGCCAGTGGCGAATAATTGATTGTCGACAAAATCCGGATCTCCATGGTAATGAATCACTTGTTCAAGAATGGGTTCCCCACTGTATCTTTTGATTAAATACTCATGATTATTTGCCATGCTATGTAGAACTCGCTTTGCTTCATCTCGGATGCTTTCCGCGGCTGTGTGTTTAAAAAGTACTAGGGGATTGTCACCTGCTACTTTTAATATTTGTGCTGGCAGGTCTGAAAATTTATTATTGAGCTTCAAGGACGAGTCTATCCAGACGTACCAATCTGAGTCGACAAATCTCCATTCCAGCATCTTGGGTATTTTCGATTTTAGCCTCGGATGCATCGCAAGGTGGCGCGATGGTGTGTTCCAGTCGTTGTAATACGCAGTTGTAACTTCGATGCTTGTAGATTTAACTTCGAACTCCCATGGCACGGGTCCTCCAAAATGTGCTGAAACAAAGTGCATCTTTGTCATGTCAATTCCTCCAGGGTTGAGCCGTCTTCTCTGCTATGACGCTTCCAAAGTGAATCGAGATGACGTATCGCTAGAAATCTGTAATTGTTTGGGTCTGGTTTCATAATGTGAAACAGAGGAAGTAGTAGGCCGCTTGCTGCCTGCTCAAGCGGCCCGGAAAGCTGAAAAGAAGATACCCAGTCTTGCTTCGACCAGTAGTGGCAGAGAGCCATTGCCTGTTCTTTGCTCAGAAACCAACATCCCGAATGTGGATTTGTTGCTCTGTAAAAGCGTATCTCACCTAGAGGCCAGTTCACATTCAGTGTTTCGCCTGTGTCCCAGAAAAGATCCGGCCGACCGCCATCTGGGTCACCTGAAAGGATCACATCACCTCGCCCTCGGATGTGCTCGCAGCGGTGAGGCAAAAATGCATATCGTGGTCCAAATTCCTGAACCAACCAAGAAATCTTCTGGAAAAAGTCTCGGCTTTCGATCGCCAGATCATCCTCAATATACCCGACAAGGTCATATTTATGTGCTTGTTCTAATGCTCTTCTTGCCGCTATTAGTGGAACTTTAGTAAGGTCATCAATTTCTGGCTCTATTCGTACCAGAGAATGATGTTCCGGCAGGGTGTTGGCGAGACTTTCTTCTTTAGGAGTAATTAGTTCGATCGTGAGGTCTACCCCATCATTTGTAATTTGATCTCTGGTTATTACAGGTTTTCCTTTACCCAAAGATGCATGAATCCAGTGTTCTCTACCCAGTCTTGCTATATTTCCTAGTGTTGCACCGTGAAGTGCTGATTGCTTAAGTGATTTTTTGCTTGCTGTTTGTGAGGAGTAAAGAGATCCTGCTCGCGGGGCAAAAACATGTGGGATGGTAAGTAATACGCGGAGTGTCATAACCAGCCCTCTAACCACTCGCTGCAGTCCCAGCCAAGCATCTGTTCAATTTGTTGTACTTCAGCTCTGAACTGTTGCTGTAGAATCGATCTTGTGGCTTCATCCATCGTTGTTTCGTATTGACCAATTCGCTCTCGAATTGGCTGTACTGATTGCATTGGATCAACACCAAGGTGTTCGCAAATTTTGTTGATGCATGAAAGTGGATCTCTTTCGAGCCAGTTTTGTTGAAGGACTAACACATTATCAGTTCCGAACAGGCGCCAGAGTCTTCTGATTTGACTGCTGTAGAAGCCTCTATCCCTATACGAGTGGACACGATCTTGGAGAGGACGGCACGCGGCTGCCCTTTTATGTTCTTGCGTGACCGCTTCGTGAAAACTAAGAGATTCTGCATTTCGAGCTGTTTCCATCGCCCAGTGTGAATAAGCTCTTGTAACTGGATCTCTTAACAGGGCAATCATTTTCATCTTTGGGTTATATCTCCAGACCCGTTCAGGTGCAGCATCCCAATACATGGTGATTGGTGTGGCTTCACCACACAGCTGGTTTGGTTTTGCTGCTTCAAAATGTTGATGAAACTCTTGTAAGTTAGGTTTTGTCCAGTCTTGTGTTTCGTCATCAAAAAAATGCAGTTCTTTCTCTGTAGGCAGAAATAATTGAGGATGTCGGCGCAGATATCGATCAAGCGCTGATGTTCCCGACTTCTGGCTGCCGCAGATCAAGAACGAGACTCGGGGAGGCATCGCTATGCTGCAAATGGTGCAAGGTGTTCCATTGACATTACCCCGATCACTCCTGATCACCCTCTCTCTTATGCGTCAGAATACTTAAGAAGCTGTTTGCCATGTTCATCACTGGTTGCCATCGCTCCGGTACTTCACTGCTTGCCTCTGTTCTGAGCGAATTTTTAGGTGTCTCGCCCGACAAGGGAGATCAGATGCAGCCTGCACTGGATAATCCCATGGGTTTTCAGGAGTCTAATCGTTTTGTCTCGTTTAACGATTTATTGCTTGATAGGGTTGGCTGTTCTTGGGTTAGACCACCTCTGTTGCCACCCCAGTGGGACAAGGATCCTTTACTAGCGGAGCTTAGTAGTCAACGTCAGTCCTTTCATGAACTTGCACTGGAAAGACTTTGGTTAGTCAAAGATCCCCGTTTTTGCCTGACCTATCCTGCCTACTTGCATATTCTGCTTAGACGAGTCCCAATCGTCGCTTCTATTCGACACCCCCTGTCGGTAGCAGGTTCTTTGTTTGCGAGGAACGGTATTCCTCTTAATGCAGGTCTTTGTATCTGGTTTCTTTATAACTATCATCTTGCTTCAGTAATTGCTGCGGATGAGCCTGTAATTGCCTATTCACATCTGCTACAAGCCGGACACAAAGAAACAATTTGTTCTGATCTTTATAATCGAATTTCGTCGTGGTTGGAACAGAATAGTATGCAAGCTGCGGACTATCAATCATGGTGTAATATCATTGAAAGCAAATTATGTCCAAGTCTTGATCGAGCCGGTGGGGTGCTTGAGCCATCTTCTTCTCCTAGAGTTAGTCATACCTTGTTGGAAACTTGTGAGTCCGCATACAACTCCTGTTTAGAATATGGAGCTGATGGGTTCGCCTTACAAAAGTCTTTTGGGTCTTTGCCCCGAGTGGTACTCGAGATCCAGCAGCTTTTCGGAGTTTGCCCAAGCACTGATCCAATGGAGTTTATCCGGATGCGTGAGCTTGTGGATTCTTCTCATCAGGAGCATAACCAATTGGAAGCGAGGCTTCGTGATCTTCAAGTTGAGTATCAAGCGCTGAGAAGATCGACTAGTTGGCGACTGACTGCACCTCTCCGGCTATTTATGCGGCAAATGCGACGCAGATGATATGTCGCCATTCTTCTCAATCACTGGCTTCATCTTTTGGCACAGTGCAACCAGTATTGCGTGTTTTGGATGATTGGCGAACCCATGGTCCTGATGCTGCTCGGCGAACATTGAGGTTGAAGTCTCTTGAGAATCCTTTATTGAAGGAGCTCGAGCTTCGTCTGTTCCATCAAGACGGTCCAAGAATCTTATTTGATGGCGTTTGGTTGTGTCGACCGGTCGGTGGCATTACGCGAGTATGGAATCAGATTTTGCGCTTCTGGCAGCTCCCCGAGCTCTTTACCGAATCATCTCCCTTATTATTCATTGATCGAGGATGTCGCCTGGTTCGTTCTGCTCATTTATCGAGTGTTAAAGGAAACAAAGTTGATCCTCTCGATTTTTTCGCTTTTGATGCAGTCGCCGAGGAAAATTCTTGTATTGCACGTGATTGGGGGGCTGATGTATTTGTTTCTAGTTGGATAACTACTTCAGGGGTCCTACACCCAGCTTGTTCCGAGCTGGCTCTCGTTCACGACTGCATGCCAGAACGTTCGACTTGCCCTGAAGCCTTGAAACGACTCCGTCAGCGCTGGCTCCACGGTGCTAGAGCTCATCTTGCTGTTTCTGCAGATACTGCTGCTGATGTGTCCAGCCTCTTAACAACTTTGCCTCAACCAGTGCCTTGGTGTCATACAGCTCCAGACCCTGTGTTCGAATACTCTCGTTCTTACAGCTTTGCGAAGCACCACTGGCAACTTCTGTCTTCTCGTGTAGGTTTGCGATTCCCTTTCATTGTGCTCTCTGCCACAAGTGGAGTTGGCAGTTACAAGAACCCTGAGGTTGTTCTCGATGCTCTCCAGACACCACTATTGCAAGCCGTACAGCTTGTGATCAGTGGTGTTGGTGCTGAACAGCGTGCCAATGAATTTGTCCAGCATGCACCTGCCTTAGATGGTCGAATTATTCCTATTGGTTTGTCAAACATCGAGCTTGCTCTGTTGTATCGCTATGCCTTGGCTGTTGTCTTACCGAGTCGGATTGAAGGTTTTGGACTGCCTGCTATAGAGGTGATGGCCGCTGGTGGGATACCTCTGGTCGCTGATTCTCGAGGGTTGCGTGAAGCTGGTGGTGAGGCAGCACTTCGATTTTGCCCCGATAATTCATCTCATCTTGCTGCTCTTATCACTTCTCTTTTAGACACTCGCTACAGTACTTGGCTTAAGGGAAAACTCCTTATGCGTCAGCAGCTGCGTTTAAAAAGATTGCATCCCGATCTTTTAGGATTGGCTTTGTTGGTTCAAGCCCGGCGTGCTGCATTTTGTTGAGAATATTAAGTCATTCGGCGGCTGCAATACCTTATTGTGCTAATCAGCATAATCTATTGTTTAGATCTTACTAGTGACTCTCGTAGTTTTGATCTGCTTTTTACGTCTAGGATTGGAAGCGCATCATTTTTATCAACAGTATTTGACGTTTTGCTTTGATTGAGCAGGTTTTACGGGAATGGCCTCCTGGCTATGGAGGTGTGGAACGGGTAACCCATGAGCTGGCCAGTGTCTTGGGCGGAGTTGTATACAGCCTTGATGTTCAGGGACATAGTTCAGTTCTCGACGATCCACTCCTGGTCACTTACCCCCGAACGCGCCTTCCCTCGCCGGTGTCGTTTGGTCGTTTGAAGTTGCCACTCCCATCAAGTCAGTTGTTGTCACTTCTTTTATCTCCGAGGCCATTGCATGGTCATTTGCCTTCCCCAGGAGTGCTGCTGATTTTGTTGCTGGCTCGGTTAGTCCGTCCTCGTCGCTGTGTTACTGCTCATTGGCATTGCTTTCTGGAACCACACCGGGGCATTAACGGATGGTTGTATGGGGTCTATCAACGGCTTGCTTTGCTGCTGATGCCTCTGCTTTGCGGCGTGGTCACGACTTCGCCGTTGTTGGCTCAGGAGCTGAATCGTTGCGGTTGTCCCCAGCAGAAGGTCTCTGTTCTGCCCTGTTGCCTCAGCCAGCAGCAGGAGCAGCTGGGTTTGGCCTTACCTCTGCCTCAGGCTCGAGTCGGCGCACCGCTACGAGTGGTGTTTATAGGTCGTCTCGATACTTACAAGCGCCTTGACTGGTTGATGGAGGCGCTTTCGACGCTCTCTTCACCTTGGGAGCTTGCCGTTGTTGGGGATGGGCCCCTCCGCCCGCATTTTGAGCATTTGGCTAAACGTTCTGCACATATGTTTTCGCGGGTTCGTTTCCTCGGCCGTTTATCTGAGAGCGAGAAGCTTGAGCAGTTAGGCCGGGCAGATGTGCTGGTGTTGCCATCCGATCGCAGCAATGAGGCTTTTGGCATCGTTCAGCTGGAGGCAATGGCGGCTGGAAGAATTGCACTAGCTTTTGATAGGCCGCGATCAGGTATGGGCTGGGTCGGGCAGTTGTCCGGTTTGCCTTGGTCTCAGTCGCCCGATGGTTTGGCCGAGGTCCTACAACGACTCGCAGATCAACCGGCTTTGCGCCAACAGTTAAGTATGCAGTCGAGGGATCGCTATCGCACGCTTTTTGCCCGTGGGGTCTGGCTGAAACACGTGCAGCGGTTGGGCTATGCGGTGGGAACCAGTAGTGTTTGAACTTCAGAGGAATGAAGGGGCCTTGGCGATCGAGCAACAACAGCTCTCTCCTGCGCAGGATCGCCCACCAGTGCTTGAGCTAGAGAACGTTGGCCTAGAGATTCCTGTTCTAACCACCGAAACCCGCTCGTTGAAGTCGTCGTTGATTCGATCTGTCACTGGAGGTCGTCTGAGTCGTAGTCGTGGTGGTGCTGTTGTGACAGCTTTGCAAGACATTTCTTTGATTATTCGCCAGGGCGGAAGAGTGGCCCTTATTGGTCATAACGGAGCAGGGAAGTCGTCTTTCCTCAGGCTTGTGTCAGGCATCTACCAGCAAACTTCAGGTCACTTCAAGGCCCACGTTCCTGTTTTCCCCATGATTCATAAGGGTTTTATCACAAGCCCAGAGTTGAGTGGCCTGCAGGCAATTAAAGCCCACTATCTTTTAGTGAATAATAATCTTCGTGGTTTTGAAGAATTCACTGATGATGTGATTGACTTTTCTGGTTTAGGTGATTTTATTCATTTGCCGTTAAAAACCTATAGTCAAGGGATGTCAGCCCGCCTTTTGTTTGCCGTTCTTACTGGTGGTAGCCACGATTGTTTGGCCATGGATGAAGGCTTTGGTGCAGGCGATAGCAGTTTTTACGAGAAAGCACAGGATCGTATGACTCGTTTCCTCAGTTCGGCTGGAACCTTGTTGTTGGCTTCTCATTCCGAAGAGTTGCTGCGACGTTTCTGTCGCCGCGGTTTGGTCTTTGATAGCGGTCGGTTGGTGTTTTCGGGCCCTTTGGAAAGTGCTTTGGACTATTACCACTCCAATCAAGTCCAAGAGTCCACCGGCAGACTGGTCTCATGACGCAGGTTGGTCGCCTTCAAAAGCTCAGCACTAGGGCTTCTGTGAGCTCCACCATGAAGGACGCATGGAGGATGCGTCGGGCTTGGTGGTTCACCGCTACTGCCCGCACACGCGCACGTTTTGCTCGGACGCTACTAGGAAGTTTCTGGTTGGGGTTATCCAATGTGCTCTCGATCGCGGCTTTGGCGCTGGTGTACGGAACCGTTTTCAAGGTCCAGGATTTCGGGACTTATGTTGTGTATCTAGGCATAGGCTTGGTGGTTTGGAACGGCATCAGCGCTGCGCTTGGTACGGCGCCCAACTTGTTTGAGCACAATCAGGCCCATGTTCAAAACACTAATCTGAATCCCATTTTTTACGTGTTAGAAGAATGGGCTTTCCAGGTGCAGACATTTCTGCAATCTTTCATTTTGGTGTTACTGGCTTTGAGCTTTTTTCAGCACAACTTGCTCATTAATTTGTTGGCTTGTTGTTGGTTGCCCTTGCTTAATTTATTCTTATTCATGATATGGGCGCCGATGGTTGTGTGTTTGCTCGGCGTTCGTTATCGTGACTTTTACCAATTAGTTCCTATTGTTTTACAGCTAGTTTTTCTATTGTCGCCAATTTTATACCGAAAAGACAATCTAGGGACGATGGCTTGGACCGCCAACCTTAATCCTTTATATCGTGTTCTAAGTCCTCTTCGTCATTCTCTTATGGCTGGCGAGGTGCAGTGGTCGATCGGATTTTTGATGGTGGCTATTAATACCTTCGGTCTCTGGTTCGCCCTGCGTTGGTTGAATCGTGAACGCCCCAAGATTCCTTTTTTGATTTGAAGCATGTCTAGCATTTTGACCGATTTATAGAGGGCTCATTGTTTTGACCCAGCTGATCAATTTGCTCTCTTGGCAGACTGGCCCATCAGGCTTCAGTACTTATGTGCAGCGCGTCATTCCCGGTATTCCTGGTTTGCGCTTGCAGCTCGACATTCATGGTAAGGCTTGTTTGATTCCTTTCGATCAATGGACGCCAAACGCACCCCCTGTGGCACCTGGTCGATTTATGAGACTTCTTCAGCGTAATGCCATGGTTCAGCATGGTCAGCGGCTTGAGCCTTTGTTGCACAGTGCCAATGTGCGTCCAGAAGTGATCTATTCCCCCTTTTTTGATGCCTTATTAGGGTTTTCTCGGATTCCTCAGCTGATCACTTGTCATGACCTTACCCCCCTCAGCCATCCGAATAGTCGTAAGGCATGGTTGAAATATCGCCTTTGGCAGCCACGTCATCTTGCTTGTGCGACGCGTGTGGTGGCTATCAGTCGACATGTGGCCGACCAGTTAATTTCATTTGGAATGGCGGCTGACCGGGTAGTTGTGGTCCCCAATGGAATTGAAGTTGTTCGTCCGCCTGTGCCAGCTCCCGCTACTGAAGATTTGCTGGTTATTGCCCGCCATGATGCCAATAAGAACCTGAGAGGTTTGTTGAAGGCCTTGGCTATCGCTCAGCAGCAATTGCCTAATTGGAGAGGCGTCCTGCGAATTGTGGGTCGCGGCGTTGTTGCTTCGATGGAGTTGCAGAGATTGCGCAGCGCTTTGCCGCGGCCTGCTGGACTGGAATTGATCCAGGAGCTGAATCCTGCCCAGTTGTTGGCCACACTTCGTAGTAGTTTGGCTTTGGTGTCGGCGTCCTTGGAAGAGGGATTTGACTACCCGGTGCTAGAGGCGAAGGCGGAAGGCATCCCCACCATGCTCAGCCAGATTCCGGTGCATACCGAATTTCATACTGGCAGCTCCCTGTTTTTCTCTGCTGACAATGGAGGAACGTCTTTCAGTTGCGCTTTGCGGCGTTTGTTGACCGACTCCCGGCTTTGGTGGGATCTCAGTGCTAGTGGTCGTGAGTTGTCTTTGTCATTGTCGGTGACGCGTCAGCAGCGTTCTTTGTGCGCTCAGATAGCAGAGCTCAGCTAAGGATGGTTACGAGATCTTCTTGAAGTTTGTCGGTGAATCCGGTTTGAAATTTGATGTATCGAGCTATCCGTTCTCGACGTGAATTGGCTGGCTGTTTGGCTAGGTCCCGATTCCTGTTTGCTACCGCTTGCAGTGCTGTTGCCCATTCTCGACTGTCGAGTGTGTCCAGGCACAACACATGTTCTGAGAAGTCGTGAAGGCTTTGGATTTCGATATGAGATTCGCAATCGCTTGCGATAGTTGGCATGCCCAGGCATGCGCCATCGAGAACGGGGATGCCAAATCCTTCTACTAATGACGGGCTTACAAGTCCTAGAGCATTGAGATATAGGTCAAGCTTGGAACTCTCATCTACATAACCTGTGAGGATGATGCCAGGCTCATGAGCCACAATGTCTTTTAGGGCTTTGCTGTAGCTGTCACCTTTAAGTTTTCCGGTGACGCAAAGTTTTATGCCTTTCTTGCTTAGATTTGATTCTGCATAGGCTTTTGCAAGGAACAGCAGATTTTTGCGCGCCTCAACGGAAGAATTAAACAAGAAATAGCGAAATGGGGTGAGTGCTCCAGATGCTGATGACGTCTTTCTTATGGCCATAGAAGTCATAAAAGCATCATCCTTCAATAGATGGCTGATGGGTAGCAGATCAGCGATTCTTCCTCCGTCTTCTGTTAGCCAGCTTGGGAAGTGTAAAGACGGGGGTTGGATGATGACAGTTTCCAGGGAGTTATCGCCAACATTTTTCCTTTGAGGAGATCGGGGTGTATGGAATCTGTGGATATGTGCGCTGAACTTGTTGGCTGTACTTTGTGAGACAAATAGCCTGCGTGCGGCCTTACAGGCTTGCAAGCGGTGACTGAACATCAGCGGGTCTTCGTTATGGGCGACATACTCCAGGGGGATTAAGTCGTGGATTGTCTGAATAAAGGTGGGCACTTTTTGAGGGCTGATGTTTAGAGGGCAGGTTGTGATTAGCGCGTCAAAGCCGCTTAAGTCGATACGAACGGGTCTTTGTGTTGCTAGCTCTGCAGCCAACTGTGAGGCAAGGTAAATTTCAGGCGCGCTTACAATGCCAGCTACATTTTCGAGGTAACTTAACCGTTCTACGCGAACATATGGGTTATCATAAAGTTCTTTGAGGTGGAAATGGTTGAGATCTCTAGATTTGTAGCTTCTTGGACGCCGAACGATGTTTATTAGCAGTCTAAAATATGCCCCAAAATTTTTTGTTTTACGGGCAAGTCTAAATTTTCGTTGCCATATGTTGAGTGGTTGGTCTAACCGTCCCTGCGCGAGACTGGAAAGAATTCGGGCGTTTTGAATCATTGACTGCGTCCTCTTAGGAAGATTTTTTAATCCCTTGCCCGAGAGTTTGTCGAAAAATTCAGTAAGCAGCCATACCTCAGCTCCGGCTTCGTGTAAGCAGCGCATTAGTGATTTGCTGTATACAGCAATGCCACGATGTTCACTTTGTTCCAAGTCGTAGGCCGTAATAAGTATTTTGCGACCTTTGAGTGGTTGTGCTGTCATTAATCAGGCTCCTCGCTCGGTTTGCTTTAGCTTCTGTTTGAGCTTTAAGCGTTCGAGCTGAAGGGCGTGCGTTTGGTCCTCCCAATGGCTGTGGTGCATATTTTTGAATTGGGCCAAAATTGTTGATCGCAAAACATCTGCTTCGATCACGCTGGCTGCCAATTCAATTTTCAGTTGATCGCGGCATGCGGAGTTAAGGAATCGCTTATGCAATCCGCGCATGCGGGTAAGATCCTCACTGTTCCCGCCCTGACTTTTCTCTTCGCTGCGAGTTGCCTCACCACTGTGCTCGCCGCTGAAACGGGGGCAGTAGATAACATTTAATCTCAGATGTTCTCTAACGGCTAAGCAGAGCTCCACGTCTTCGCCGCATACCTTGTAATTGGTGTTGAATCCAAGAGCTTGAAAGTGCTCCCGACGAATCACCATTGCAGCGCCTGTGGTCGCTGGTATTGGTCTTGGATCTCCAAGTACGCCATGGTGATCAGCACTCACTAATCGATCGAGTTGGTGGTAAGGGTTATGTCGTCGATCGAACAGGATGCCAGCATGGGTGAGGCGCCCCTCGCTGTCGTATAAGCGGGCACCGACTAAGCCGGTCTTTGGTTGATCAGATAGGCAGCTCAGAGCTGCGTCGAGGCTATGGCTATCGAGAATTACGTCGTCGTTGATTAGGAGTAGCACTTCACCGTTGGCCTTTTCAGCCAGGCTGTTCATGTTGCTGGCGAAGTGATATGGAGATCTATTGGCTATCAAAAATTCGTAGCCCGAAAGATTTTCAATGCGGTCCTCTTCTGCTGAATTCCCATTCCAGGAGCAAAGAACCTCAACCTGATCTGAGGGAAGATGCAATGCGTCTTTGAGAGCGCCGAGCATCCTGCTTACAAGGCCTGCTGTGCGGGACACAACCAGGATGGAAAGGCGCATCGGTCCCCAAAAACTGGGCAGACTGTATCAATGGTTCTCCCGGGGTACGGCTCCCGCGGCACTGCTGTTTAAAAGCATCGGTAGGCTGCTTCGGAAGTGATTCGCTGACTCCATGCTCAAGCTCCTGCTGGGTGATCCCAATGCCCGCAAGCTGAAGCGTTATCAGCCAATCGTTTCCGATATCAATCTGTTGGAAGAGGAGGTCGCCCCTCTTTCGGACGACGAATTGCGCGGCCGAACTGCAGTCTTTCAGGAGCGTCTTGCCAACGCTGGCAGTTTGGCCAATCAGCGCCCGATCCTTGATGAAATCTTGCCCGAGGCCTTCGCTGTGGTGCGCGAAGCCGGCAAGCGGGTTCTTGGCATGCGCCATTTCGATGTGCAGCTGATCGGTGGCATGGTCCTGCATGAAGGCCAGATCGCTGAGATGAAAACCGGCGAGGGCAAAACCTTGGTCGCGACCTTGCCTAGCTATCTCAACGCCCTCACTGGTCGTGGAGTCCATGTGGTCACCGTGAATGACTACCTGGCTCGCCGTGATGCGGAGTGGATGGGCCAGGTGCACCGATTTCTGGGCTTGTCCGTGGGCTTGATCCAGCAGGACATGCGGCCGGAGGAGCGACGACGCAATTACAACTGCGACATCACCTACGCCACTAACTCCGAGTTGGGTTTCGACTACCTGCGGGACAACATGGCCGCGGACATCAGCGAGGTGGTCCAGCGGGAGTTCCAGTACTGCGTGATTGATGAGGTGGATTCAATCCTCATCGACGAAGCACGCACGCCTCTGATCATTTCCGGCCAGGTGGAGCGGCCCCAGGAGAAGTATCAGCAGGCAGCCCAGGTGGCTTTGGCCCTCGAGCGTGCCGCCGAAATGGGCAAGGACGGCATCGATCCGGAAGGCGACTATGAGGTGGATGAGAAGCAGCGCAGCTGCACCCTCACCGATGAGGGTTTTGCCAAGGCAGAGCAGATGCTTGGGGTGCAGGACCTGTTCGACCCCCAGGACCCCTGGGCCCACTACATCACCAATGCCCTCAAGGCCAAGGAGCTGTTTGTGAAGGATGTGAACTACATCGTTCGCGATGGCGAAGCGGTGATCGTGGATGAGTTCACCGGCCGTGTGATGCCTGGTCGCCGCTGGAGTGATGGACAACACCAGGCCATCGAAGCCAAAGAGGCTTTGCCGATTCAGGCGGAAACCCAGACCCTTGCTTCGATCACCTACCAGAACTTCTTTCTGCTCTATCCCCGCTTGGCCGGCATGACCGGTACGGCCAAAACAGAAGAGGTGGAATTTGAGAAGACCTACAAGCTCGAAACCACCATTGTGCCCACCAACAGGGTGCGTGCTCGCCAGGACTGGGCCGATCAGGTGTACAAAACCGAAACGGCCAAGTGGCGGGCCGTCGCCAATGAAACCGCCATGATCCACAAAAAAGGCCGGCCGGTGCTCGTCGGAACCACATCAGTGGAAAAAAGCGAGTTGCTTAGTTCCCTGTTGGCGGAGCAGGAGATCCCCCACAACCTGCTCAACGCCAAGCCCGAGAACGTGGAACGGGAATCCGAGATCGTGGCCCAGGCCGGTCGTGCTGGAGCGGTGACCATCGCCACCAACATGGCGGGCCGGGGCACCGACATCATCCTGGGCGGCAACAGCGACTACATGGCCCGTTTGAAGTTGCGGGAAGTGTTGCTGGGCCGTTTGGTGAAACCGGAAGACGACCACAAACCCCCGGTGCCTCTCCAGCGCAGTTCGGCGCCCGGCGGTTTTGCTGATGCCGCTCCTCCAACGCTGCCCCGCACCGGCGAGAGCCTTTATCCCTGTCCCCTCACCGACGACACCGATCAGGCCCTGGGCCAGTTGGCCCGTGATCTGGTGAAGGCTTGGGGTGACCGAGCTCTCACGGTGATTGAGCTGGAAGAGCGCATCGCCACCGCCGCTGAAAAGGCCCCCACGGAAGACCCCCAGATACAGGCCTTGCGCGAGGCCATTGCCCGGGTAAAGGCGGAGTACGACGCGGTGGTGAAGCAAGACGAAGCCAGCGTGCGCGAAGCCGGCGGCCTTCACGTGATCGGCACCGAACGTCATGAGTCCCGCCGGGTCGACAACCAACTGCGCGGTCGGGCTGGCCGCCAGGGCGACCCTGGTTCCACCCGCTTCTTCCTCTCGTTGGGCGACAACCTGCTGCGTATCTTCGGTGGGGATCGCGTTGCCGGCCTGATGAATGCGTTCCGCGTGGAGGAAGACATGCCGATCGAGTCCGGCATGCTCACCCGCTCCTTGGAAGGGGCCCAGAAAAAGGTGGAGACTTACTACTACGACATCCGCAAGCAGGTGTTCGAGTACGACGAGGTGATGAACAACCAGCGCCGGGCGGTGTATTCCGAGCGTCGGCGGGTGCTTGATGGCCGGGCTTTGAAAAAGCAGGTGATCGGCTATGGCGAACGCACAATGGCTGAGATTGTTGAGGCCTATGTGAATCCCGATCTGCCGCCTGAAGAATGGGATCTGGCTCAGCTGGTGGGCAAGGTGAAAGAGTTCATTTATCTCCTCGAAGACCTCACCCCCGAGCAGGTGCAGGGCCTTGGCATGGAGGAACTCAAGGCTTTCCTGCAGGAGCAACTGCGCAATGCCTACGACCTCAAAGAGGGACAGATCGAGCAGCAACGTCCGGGTCTGATGAGAGAAGCTGAGCGCTTCTTCATCCTTCAGCAGATCGACACCCTCTGGCGGGAGCATCTCCAGGCAATGGATGCTCTGCGGGAGTCAGTCGGCCTGCGTGGCTACGGCCAGAAGGACCCACTGATCGAATACAAGAACGAGGGCTATGACATGTTCCTCGAGATGATGACCAACATGCGCCGGAACGTGATCTATTCGATGTTCATGTTCCAGCCCTCGCGGCCTGCATCTGAGGCCTGAGGCATCAGCTTCAGCCGGTTTCCTCGCCCAGAAACTCCAGGATCTCCCGGTCTTTGAGGTTCTGGGCCTCACCGCGGCACACCTCCCGTAGGGCCCGGCCTTCCGCTACTTCCCGAAGGCAGCGCTGCAGGTTGCCCACGGTGCTTTCCAGTTCATCGATCCGCTCCATCAGGTTGCGGATCACGTTGGCTTCGGCATCCGGCAGGGCCGAGTGAGCCAGTGGGTTGATTCGTACACCGCTCTGGTGGATCACCCTTCCAGGGATGCCCACAACGGTGCAGTCGCTCTCTACGTCGCGCACCACCACGGAGCCTGCGCCGATGCGGGTGTTAGTGCCGATCGTGATCGCACCTAGCACCTTGGCGCCAGCGCCCACCACCACGTTTTCCGCCAGGGTGGGGTGGCGCTTGCCGTGCTCCTTGCCCGTGCCCCCCAGGGTCACCCCTTGGTAGAGCAGGCAACGGTTGCCAATTTCGGCGGTTTCTCCAATCACCACCCCCATGCCGTGGTCGATGAACACGCTGTGGCCGATGCGGGCGCCGGGGTGGATTTCGATGCCGGTGAGGCCCCGGCCGATCTGGCTGAGGCAGCGGGCGGCAAGCTTTAGTGGTAAGTGGCAAGTCCAGAGCCGGTGGCTGATCCGGTGCAGGCTGATGGCCTGGAAACCGGGATAGCAGCACACGATTTCCAGCCAGCCGCGGGCAGCCGGATCACGCTCGCGGATGATCGCGAGGTCGGCACGGATGTGATCAAACATCGCAGAGTTGTCAGCTGGCGGCCGCCGGGATCTGCAGGCCGATCTCCTTGCGGAGCAGATCGATCGTATCGGTGCTGAGGTAGCTCTCGGCGCAATGCACCTGAGGCATGCGCATCAGCTGGGAACGGTTCTGGCGCAGGCTCTGTTCCACCAGGGGCAGGCTGGGCCGATCACAGAGCACGTGGCTGGAGGCCCGCAGCAGGGCTAACAGGCGGCTGCCCACATCGGGAGTGGCGGTCATCAGCAGCAACTCGTTGCCGCGCATCGAGTGGAGAATCACCTCTGCAGCCCGCAGGATGCCGGGGCTGATGCTCACGAGGCCCACACAGCTGCCAGGCCGGAGTTCCTTGAGCATGGCCAGCTCCTGGCGGAAGTCGTTGAGGTCCACGGCCACGGCGCGGACGCTGTGCTTCTTGGCCAGCTCCTCCACCGGTTGGAGGAAATAGCGGCTGGTCACCACCGTGCCGTTGCTGGAATTCTCCAGCACGCTCTCCAGCTCCTCCATCGGCACCACTTCCACTGGCACATCCAGGCAGGGCTCAAGCTCTTCAGCTATCAGCATTGAGGCGCCGATGTCTTCCCGCGGCGTGCTTACTAGCACGCGGGCGCCGCAGCGCAGCCGCCAGTCGATCTCCCGGGTCAGCAGTTCCCGGGTTTGCTGCAGGGTACAGCCGGCATTGAGCAGGCCATCCACGCACTTGCGTACCTCCCGGTCGAGATCGGTGACGCCCCGATTGCGGATGTGCGGTGGCGTTTTGATTTCCCGGGGCTTTTGCTGGTCACGCACGTAGATGCCGGAGCCGGCCATGGCTTCCACCACGCCATCGGTTTCCAGTTGGCGGTACACCTTGCTGATCGTGTTGCGATGCAAGCCGGTTTGCATGGCCAGCTGGCGGGTGCTGGGCAAGCGATGCCCCGGCGGGTAATGCCGCGCTGCGATGGCGAAGCAGATCTGGTTGTAAAGCTGCGTCGACGCCGGAATGTCGCTTTCCTGTTGGATATGGAATCGCACGCCGGTGGGACAGGTCTGAATGCGGCCACCATACGGAGCGAACTGCTTGGTGACAATTGGGGGTGTGTCCTAAGCAGTTATGGAAACTTCTGGTTCGCGCGGCGGTGCTTGGGTCGACGTTCTGAATGGCCCCGTTCGCCTGCGGTGCTGGTGGACAGAGCCTCAGGATCAAGTGAGCGATATTGATCTAAAACCGTGCAGAAATCGTGTCTATATTGTGCTACCCGAGGTGTTCGGGCTTAACGCCTGGGTGCGCAGCGTGGCCGATCGCCTGGCTGCCCAGGGGTACCCGGCCCTTGCGGTGCCGTTGTTTGCCCGCACGGCTCCTGATCTGGAGTTGGCCTACGACGCCTCCGATCTGGCTGAAGGACGCCGCCATAAGGACGCCACCACCAGTGAGCAGATCCTTTCTGATGTCGCCGCAGCGGTGAGCTGGTTCAGGCCCCGTTACCCCCAGGCCGCCATCCATGTGGTGGGCTTCTGTTTCGGGGGGCATGCCGCTTTTCTTGCAGCCACGCTGCCCGGGGTTGAGCACGCCTTTAATTTTTACGGTGCCGGTGTGAGCCGAATGCGACCTGGTGGTGGTGAGCCCTCTTTGGCCCTGCTGCCTGAGATAAAGTCGCGGCTCACCTGTGTCTTCGGTACGGCTGATCCGCTGATCCCTTCCGAGGATCGCGAAGCCATAGGGGCCGCCTTGAGCAAGGTTGATTCCGCTGGCCAGCGCTTGCGCGTTGTGGAGTCTGCCGGTGCCGACCACGGCTTCATGTGCGAAGCCCGCAGCGCTTTCAATCCCCAGGCCTCAGCCCAGGGATGGCGCTTGCTGCTGGCTGGCGACGCTGAGGCTTAGCTCTGGGGGCTGGTCACTTTGGCGGCGGTGGGCTTTGGCGGTGCGGGGATGGTGCGCACGGCCTTGTTGGCGGCCTGCTCCTTCTCCTCTTTTTTCACCAACGGCGTCTTGCGTGGTGTGAGGAACATGATCATGTTTCGGCCTTCCCGCTTGGGCGCCTGCTGGATCTCGGCCTTTTCCTCAAGATCTTTGGCCATGCGCCGCAGCAGGGTTTCGGCCAGCGCCGTGTGCTGAATCTCACGGCCGCGGAAAATCACGGTGCACTTCACCTTGTCGCCCGCCTTGAGGAAGCGCTGGGCCTGACCGATCCGCACGTCGTAATCGTGCTGATCGATTTTGTAGCGCATCTTGACCTCCTTAACTTCGGTCTGGTGCGACTTCTTCTTGGCCTCTTTGGCTTTCTTTTCCTGCTCGAACTTGAATTTGCCGTAGTCCATGATCCGGCAGACCGGGGGGTCAGCCTTCTCGCTCACCAGCACCAGATCCAGTTCCCGGTCGCGGGCCACATCCAGGGCTTCTTCGCGGCTGATCACGCCCAGCTGAGCGCCGTCTGAGTCGACCACCCGCAACTGGGGGTAGTTGATCCGGTCGTTGATGTTGGGCAGCTCCCGAACCGGGGCACGACGGTCAAAACGGGGACGTGGGGGCATTCAGGCGGTGACGGGGACAGGTGCAGACAACTTCGCTTAATACAACGTCTGCATCCTTCACCTTAGATGTTGCTCGATCAACGTCATGGCATCCGTCAGCGTTGCCTGGTCGGCCAGCCAATAGGGGTTGTGCTGACGCCGGAACCAGGTGCGTTGGCGTTTGGCGAACTGGCGGGTTCGTTGGCTGGTGATCCTCACCGCATCTGCGGTGCTCAGGCTGCCGCCGATCACCTGCAGCGCTTCGCTGTAGCCGATGGTCTGAAGCAGCGGCAGATCAGCGCCGTAGCGCTCGCTCAGCCGCCGGGTCTCCTCCACCAGCCCATCGCGGTACAGCTGCTCGGTGCGTTGCTGGATGCGCTGGCGCAGGTTGGCGGGGTTGAGGCCCAGTTCCAGCACCCGCCAGGGCGGAGGCGTGGCTGTGGCCTGGCGGCTCATCGGTTGCCCGGAGGCGTAGAGCACTTCCAGGGCGCGCTGGGTGCGCACCGCATCAGCCGGGGCGATTTTGGCGGCGGCCTTGGGGTCAGCAGCCTGCAGCAAGGGGTGGCAGATGCCCTGGCCCAAGGCTTTCAGCTGCCGGCGCAGCTGCGGCTGGGGTGCCACGGCCGGAGGCTGAAGGCCACTGGTGAGGGCCTTGAGATACAGCCCGCTGCCGCCCACCAGCAACGCCCCGCCCCGCTGCTCCAGAGCGGCGTCGATGCAAGGGGTTGCGATCGCCAGAAACTCCTGCAGCGTGATCGGCTGATCGGGCGTGCGCAGGTCCAGCAGATGGTGCGGCACCCGCGCCTGTTGCTCAGCCGTGGGCTTGGCGGTTCCGATGTCCATCTCTCGATAGAGCTGGCGGGAATCCACGTTGATCACCGGCAGATCTAGCCGTTCGGCGATGTCCAGCGCCAGGGCGGTTTTGCCGCTGGCGGTGGGCCCGAGCAGGGTGATCACCAGGGGGTGGGAGCTGTTCAAAAGGGTGAGGGGGTGCAGCCCGGCGTGAAATGGGCGCTGAGAGGCCTCTGCAAGCCTCTATAGACAGCCGGTGGTAGATTGACATTGTCAGGTCGAGGTTTAGAGCCGTTGTGCCCGCCCATGACCCGGTTTCCTGGCTTGAGACTTTTTGAATGAGCGACGCTTCCAAGGTCCAGAACGCCTACGGCGCCGAGCAGATTCAGGTGCTGGAGGGGCTTGAGCCCGTACGCAAGCGCCCGGGCATGTACATCGGCTCCACAGGACCGCGGGGCCTGCACCATCTGGTGTACGAAGTTGTTGATAACTCGGTTGATGAAGCCCTGGCGGGCCATTGCGACCGCATTGTTGTTGTGCTGGGGGAAGACGGTTCCGCCTCGGTGAGCGACAACGGCCGCGGCATTCCCACCGATGTGCACCCGCGCACCGGCAAGAGCGCCCTGGAGACGGTTCTCACTGTGTTGCATGCCGGCGGCAAGTTTGGAGCTGGTGGTTACAAGGTGTCCGGCGGACTGCATGGCGTTGGCGTATCGGTGGTGAATGCCCTGAGCGAATGGGTGCAGGTGACGGTGCGCCGTCAGGGCCAGGTGCATCGCCAGCGCTTTGAGCGCGGCGCGGCCATCGGGGCGCTGGCGTCGGAGTCGCAGCCCGCAGCGGAGTCCGGTGAGACCGGCACCACCGTCTGCTTTAAGCCTGACTTTGAAATCTTTACCGGCGGCATCGTCTTCGACTACGCCACCCTCTCGGCCCGTTTGAGGGAGCTGGCCTACCTCAACGGTGGTGTGCGGATCGTGTTCCGCGATGAGCGGGAGTCGGCCCGGGATGAGGAGGGGAACCCCCATGAAGAGACCTACTTCTACGAAGGCGGCATAAAGGAATACGTTGCCTACATGAATAAGGAGAAGGACGCCCTTCATCCGGAAATCATTTATGTGAATTCCGAGAAGGACGGTGTTCAGGTGGAGGCAGCCCTGCAGTGGTGCTCCGATGCCTACTCCGACAGCATCCTCGGCTTTGCCAACAACATCCGCACCGTGGATGGCGGCACCCATATCGAGGGCCTGAAGACGGTGCTCACCCGCACCCTCAATGCGTTTGCCAAGAAGCTGGGCAAACGCAAGGAATCCGATTCCAACTTGGCGGGGGAGAACATCCGCGAAGGCCTGACGGCGGTGCTCTCGGTGAAGGTGCCGGAACCGGAATTTGAGGGTCAAACCAAGACCAAGCTCGGCAACACCGAGGTGCGCGGCATTGTCGACAACCTGGTGGGTGAAGCCCTTAGCCAGTTCCTTGAGTTCAATCCCTCCGTGATCGGCCTGATCCTGGAGAAGGCGATCCAGGCCTTCAATGCCGCTGAAGCCGCCCGCCGGGCACGCGAACTGGTGCGACGCAAGAGTGTTTTGGAGAGCTCAACCCTGCCCGGAAAACTGGCTGATTGCAGCTCCCGCGACCCTGGCGAATCCGAGATCTACATCGTTGAGGGTGACTCCGCTGGTGGCTCCGCCAAGCAGGGCCGCGACCGTCGCTTCCAAGCGATCCTGCCGCTGCGGGGCAAGATCCTCAACATCGAAAAGACCGACGACGCCAAGATCTACAAGAACACGGAGATCCAGGCCCTGATCACCGCCCTGGGCCTGGGGATCAAGGGGGAGGACTTCGACGTGAAGAACCTCCGCTACCACCGGGTCGTGATCATGACCGACGCAGACGTGGACGGCGCCCACATCCGCACACTGCTTCTCACCTTCTTTTACCGCTACCAGAAAGAGCTTGTGGAGCGCGGCTACATCTACATCGCCTGTCCGCCGCTCTACAAAGTGGAGCGCGGTAAGAACCACACCTACTGCTACAACGAGGGCGATCTGCAGAAGACCCTGGAGGGCTTCGGCGAGAAGGCCAATTACACGATCCAGCGCTTCAAGGGTCTTGGCGAAATGATGCCCAAGCAGCTCTGGGAAACCACCATGGATCCCACCACGCGCACGATGAAGCGGGTCGAGATCGAAGACGCTCTCGAAGCTGATCGCATCTTCACGATCCTCATGGGCGACAAGGTTGCTCCTCGCCGGGAATTCATCGAGACCCACAGCGCCGAGCTGGACATGGCAGCCCTTGACATTTGATGGGGCCTGTTCTGCGTTGGAGCTGGCTGTTGGGGGTGGCTTTGATGGCCCCCGCTGCCTTGCCTGCCGGTGGTGCTGATCGGCGTCAACCGCAGCCCCGTCGCCGCGCTGCCTCCGGGCCCTTGCATACGGCCACCGACCAACCTCTTCGGCTGAGCCCCCTGGCAGTGGCTCCCCGGCTGAGCACCCTCAAGGCAGGATCCTCCCTGCGGCTGCTGCGGCGTTGGTCCGCCGCCGATGGCCAAGACTGGCTGCACGTTCAAACCCTTTCGGGAGTTCAACGCCGTGGCTGGCTCCGCGCCTGAAGTGGTTCTGGTGGGTCTGGGAGCGATCCCCGGGGCCTGGCTGCGCTTGAAAGTGGTCAACCACTTTCAGCCCATGGTGCCGAAGAAACACTGGGGCACCTTCCTGGTGAATGTGGTGGCTTGTTTCGCCCTGGGCCTGGTGCTGGCGCTCAATGAAACCTGTTCGGCCAGCACAGGCATTGCCCTGCTGATGGGGGTGGGCTTTTTTGGCAGCCTCAGCACTTTTTCCACCTTCGCCGTTGAGCTGCTCAACGAGCTGCGGGCCTGCCAGGCGCTGACGGCGCTGGTGTTGGCGCTTGCCTCAATCGGAGCCGGCTTGCTGGCCTCTGCCGTGGGTTATGCACTGGGGACCCATGCTTGAAACCAAACCCAGCCTGCAACTTGAACTGCAGGAGTTGTTGCTTGTTGGTGTCGGTGCTGTGCCCGGAGCCTTGCTGCGCTGGCAGGTGGCTTTGCATCTGGGGGATCAGAACCTGCTGGTGAATGTTCTCGGAGCTGCCCTGTTGGGCTTGTTGGCCGGGCTACCCGCCGCACCACGGCGTCAGTTGCTGCTTGGCATTGGCTTCTGCGGCTCGCTCACCACCTTCAGCAGCTGGATGCTGGCGGCGATGCAGCACCTCAGCGCCGGTGATTGGGCCGCTGCATTGGGCTTGATCGGGCTGACTCTTGGGCTGGGGCTCGGGGCTGCAGGGCTTGGGTTCTGGTGCGGGCGCCGCTTCAGCAACTGATCCGTTCTGGATGTTCTTTTACGTCAATCACACGACGCGCTTTGCCCACAACACCGGGATCCAGCGCTGTGTGCGACTGACGGCTCGGGCCTTGCTCGAGCTGGGCATGCCGCTACGGCCGGTCTGCTGGCAGCAAGATCAGGGCTTTGTGCTGGCGACTCCAGCTCAACTTCGACATCTGGAACGTTGGAACGGGCCGCCTGTGGATGCATGGACCCTTGATCTCGATTCGGCCATCGAGCCGGCTTGGCTCCTTGTGGTCGAACTTGTTCGAAGCCGTGTCGGGCCGTCCGTTGATGAGTTGACCCGTGCCGCGAGGACGCTTGGGCTCAAGGTGGCGTGGGTGTTTCATGACGCCATCCCCATTCGTTTGGCCCATCTGTATGGGGGGCAGAACTCAATGGCAGCGCGATCCCATGGGGATTACATGCGTGGCCTGGCACGTGCTGATCGGGTTCTGGCCAATTCCCTCACCACGGCGGACCATCTCCGCAGTTTCCTCAAGCAGGAGCAGCTGCCCTTCGCCCACGTTCAGGGGCTTCCCTTGGCGCAAGCCTGTCCAGGGACTCAGCGGGTCTGCAACATGGACCTCCATCAACCGGAGCAGCCTCTGCGGCTTCTTTGTGTTGGATCGTTGGAAACGCGCAAAAACCATCGCACGCTGCTGAAGGCCTTGGCCTGGCTGCTGGCGTTTGAGGAAAAGGCAGTGGATTTGCGAATTGTTGGATGGGCCAACGACCCTGCAATCGCAGCGTTGGTCGAGCGTGCGATTTCTCTGGGGCTGCCTGTCGACTGGATCCGTGAGGCCGACGATGACCGCCTCAATCAGCTGTATGCCTGGGCGCAGTTCACGGTTTACCCCTCGATCGAGGAGGGGTTCGGCCTGCCCGTCGCCGAAAGCCTCTGGCACGGCCGTGGCTGCCTGTGCAGCGGTAATGGTGCCCTCGGAGAACTGGCCGCAGAGGGTGGATGCCTGACGGTGGACACCCGCAGCTGGCGATCGTTGGCGGCGGCCATGGCTTCCCTGCTGGCCTTTCCTAATCGCGTGGTCGATCTCAACAAAGCTGCTCAGCAGCGACCGCTTCGAACCTGGTCGGATTACGGCCAGCAGTTGCTGGCCGCATTGGAGCTGCGCTGATCAGGCCGCCAGAGCTGCCTCAATCGCCGACTTGAGATCTTCAGGGGTGACGCCGCTCTTGAAGCGGGCGATCACCGTGCCGTCCTTGCCCACCAGGAACTTCTCGAAATTCCACTCCACATCACCAGCGGGATCCATCTGATTGAGGGTGGTGTAGGGCTCTGTGGTGCTCCCTTTGGCGTGCACCTTCTCGAACAGTTCGAAGTCAGCGCCGTAGGTGGTGGAGCAGAAGCTCTTGATTTCCTCAAGGCTGCCGGGCTCCTGGGCGCCGAAGTCGTTGCAGGGGAAACCCAGCACCGCCAGGCCCTTGGCGGCGTAGGCCTCTTTCAGGGCCTGCAGACCGGCGTACTGCTTGGTGAAGCCACAGCGGCTGGCGACGTTCACGATCAGCAGCACCTTGCCGGCGTAGTCACCCAGGGACTTGCTGCTGCCGTCGGGGGTGGTGACGGAGACGGAACTGACGCTGATCGCCATGGTGGAACAGGGATGGAGCGCAGAGATTAACCGGCTCGAACGGCCATACACTGGGCTCCCGGCCGGAGGAGCATGACGGAGGCATCGGGGCTGAGCAGTTCTGGCGTGAGCGTGGAGCCCGAGTTGCTGGCCGAGGCGGTCTCCCATGAGCTCGCCGCGATGCTCCAGGCGGGCAATTACGACGCGGTGAAAGTGCTATTGGAACCGGTGCAGCCGGTGGATATCGCTGAAGCAATCGGCAACTTGCCGGCCAACCTGCAGGCGATTGCCTTTCGCCTGCTTGGCAAAGACGAAGCCATCAGCGTTTATGAGTACCTCGACGCCGCCACCCAGCAGAGCCTGCTGAGCCTGCTGCGTTCCGGTGAGATGCGTGATGTGGTGGAGGAGATGTCACCGGATGATCGCGCTCGTCTGTTTGAGGAACTGCCGGCCAAGGTGGTGCGCCAGCTGCTGAGCGAGCTCAGTCCTGACGAGCGCAAGGTGACCGCTGAATTGTTGGGTTACCGCTCCGAGACGGCGGGTCGCCTGATGACGACCGAATACATCGCCCTCAAGGAAAACCAGACCGCCGCTGTGGCGTTGGAAATCGTGCGGCGGCGTGCCCGCGACACCGAGACGATTTATTCCCTTTATGTCACCGATGCGGAGCGACGCCTCACCGGCATCCTCTCGCTCAGGGATCTGGTGACGGCAGACCCGCAGGCCCGCATCGGTGATGTGATGACGGAGGAGGTGCTCAGCGTCAGCACCGATACCGATCAGGAGAAGGTGGCCCGCACGATTCAGCGCTACGACTTTCTCGCCGTTCCCGTGGTGGATCTGGAACAGCGTCTCGTGGGCATCGTCACGGTGGACGACGTGATCGATGTGATCGAGCAGGAGGCCACCCGTGATCTCTACGCCGCTGGGGCGGTTCAGGCGGGCGATGACGACGACTACTTCAGCAGCAATCTGTTCACCGTTGCCCGGCGCCGCGTGGTGTGGCTGGCGGTGCTGGTGCTGGCCAGCTTTTTCACCTCAGAGGTGATCGCCGCCAATGAAGGGGTGCTGCAGCAGGTGGTGTTGTTGGCGGCGTTCATTCCCTTGCTCGGTGGCACCGGCGGCAACGTGGGGGCCCAGAGCTCCACGGTGGTGATCCGTGGTTTGAGCACTCAGAGCATTTCCAGCCTTGGACCTTTGCGGGCGATTGGCCGCGAAGCCATGGCTGGGGCGTTGCTGGGGGTGTTGATGCTGCTGCTGGTGGTTCCCTTTGCCTGGTGGCGCGGCGAAAGCGCACTGGTGGGACTCTCGGTGGGGATGAGCCTGCTGGCGATCACCACCCTGGCAGCCACGGCCGGCGCAGCGTTCCCACTGCTGTTTGACCGCATGGGCCTGGATCCGGCGCTGATGTCCACACCCTTCATCACCACCTGCACAGATGTGGCGGGAACGCTGATCTACTTGAAGACGGCGGGGTGGCTGCTGGTGCATCTGCCGCAGCTCGTGCAAGCCACAGGTATTTCTACCCATTTCTTCGCCTTCCGCGTTTTCTGAGAGCCTGTTTACGTTTCTTAGGAGTACGCTTCACATAACTAAAAGAAGCACTCCATGGCTCCGGCTGCGACCGCTGCTTCCAAGTCGAAGACTGCTGCCAAGACGGCTAAGGCCGTTACGGCCGACGTTGATCTGGTTCGCTCATATCTGCGCGACATTGGCCGCGTGCCGCTGCTGACCCACGAGCAGGAAATCACTCTGGGCCGCCAGGTGCAGGAGTTGATGGATCTGGAATCGCTCGAGTCCGAGCTTGAGAACAAGGCTGGTGAAAAGCCCAGTCGCGACCAGCTGGCCAAGGCGTCAGGGCTGTCTTCGATGCAGCTCAAGCGCAAGATGCAGCACGGCCGTCGCGCCAAGGAGCGGATGGTGGCCGCCAACCTCCGGCTGGTGGTGAGCGTGGCCAAGAAGTACACCAAGCGGAACATGGAACTTCTGGATCTCATCCAGGAAGGAACCATCGGCTTGGTGCGTGGAGTGGAGAAGTTCGACCCCACCCGCGGCTACAAATTCTCCACCTACGCCTATTGGTGGATTCGCCAGGGCATCACTCGGGCCATTGCGGAGAAGAGCCGCACGATCCGGTTGCCGATTCACATCACGGAGATGCTGAACAAGCTCAAGAAGGGTCAGCGGGAGTTGAGTCAGGAGCTGGGGCGCACACCCACCGTCACCGAGCTGGCCGAGTTCGTCGAGCTGCCGGAAGATGACGTCAAGGATCTGATGTGCCGTGCCCGTCAGCCCGTGAGCCTGGAGATGAAGGTTGGTGATGGCGACGACACCGAATTGCTGGAACTGCTCTCCGGCGATGGCGATCTGCCCAGTGATCAAGTGGAAGAAGATTGCTTAAAGGGTGATTTGCGCAGCCTCCTGGGCCAGTTGCCCCACCTGCAGGAGCAGGTGTTGCGCATGCGTTACGGCATGGATGGGGAAGACCCCATGAGCCTCACCGGCATCGGTCGGATCCTG
Source organism: Synechococcus sp. N26 (assembly GCF_900473975.1). Taxonomy (NCBI): domain Bacteria; kingdom Bacillati; phylum Cyanobacteriota; class Cyanophyceae; order Synechococcales; family Synechococcaceae; genus Synechococcus; species Synechococcus sp. N26. The sequence continues at coordinate 404,948 of NZ_UCNM01000002.1, forward strand.
GGCATGAGCCGCGACCGTGTTCGCAACCTTGAGCGTGATGGCCTGGCCGGTCTGCGCCGGGTGAGTCATCAGGTGGAGGCCTATGTCGCCTGTTGAGTTGATCTTGCGTTGATCAGCTGCTGAAGAACCGGATTTACCTGATCCGGTGCTTCGTCGTGGGGGCAATGGCCTGCGTTGTGAATCAGTGAAAGGGATTGAATGCAGTCCAATGTCTGCGCCCATCGCCCCGCTTCTGCGACTGGCTCCCAGGGATCCTGCTCACCCCAGATCAGATCCACGGGGGTCGACATCTCCGCCATTAACTGTGGGGCGAGATAGTCGTCAAACAGGTTGATGAAGCCGCGAAAGGCCTCAGCCGCACCCCGGCGTTGGGTCGGGTGAAACAGCAGATCCACCAGATCGTCGTCGATGTTGGCGCCACTGGGATAGGCCTGCTTCAACACACCGCGGATCACGCCGGGCCGTGCTGCATTGCGGAACAGCGCGGTGCTGAGCCAGCGCTGCCGCACCATCGTCTTCAGCAACGGTCGGATCCAGGCCATCCAGGCGGGTTGGGTGGACAATTGCTTGTCGTCCATTAAGCGCTGGGCGCAGTCGATCAGCACCACGCCCCGGCATCGTTCCCCCAGCAGTTGTGCGGCTCGTAGGGCAACGACCCCACCGATCGAGTTGCCTACCAGTCGCACTGGGCGATCGATCACTTGGCGGCAGAAGTCAGCCACCTGTTGGCCCCATAGATCAAAGCCGTAATGAACGGCATCCGCTGAAACGGGCTCATCCTTCAGGCGAGCCCGAGGCTGATCGCTGCGCCCGAAACCGAGCAGATCGATGGCGTAGGTGGGCAGCAGTTCGGCCAGCACCGGCTGGTTGAAGCGCCAATGGTTGGTGTTGGCCCCGAAGCCATGAATCAGCAGCACGGCCTCTTCGGCATTGGGGTCGCCCATCAGGCTCCAACCGATTGATCGCTCGTTCCAGCTCCAGAGGTTGTGGCTTGGGCTCACGCCTTGGTTTGCTGCGCCCGTGCATCCTGGCGACGGAATCACTTGGATGACGGTCGTTGCTCGGGCCCTGTTCTGACGCCAATCGCGAACCCATGGATGCGTTGACCGAGGCCGAAGCTGCTGTTCTATCGACAGCCTTGCTGGCTTGGTGGGAGCGGCATGGCCGCGACGGCATCCCCTGGAAGCAGTTGCCTGGTGGCGCGCGTCCAGCGCCGGAGCAGGATCTCGATCCCTACGGCATCTGGATCGCCGAGGTGATGCTGCAGCAGACCCAGCTGGCCGTGGCTCTCCCCTACTGGACGCGTTGGATGGAGGCGTTTCCCTCTGTCGAGAGCCTGGCTGCGGCGTCTCTGGATGTGGTGCGGCTGCAGTGGCAGGGCCTCGGTTATTACTCCCGGGTCCGCCGGCTGCATCAGGCGGCGCAGCTGTTGGTGGACCGATCCTGGCCCCGCACGTTGGAGGGCTGGATGGCCTTGCCGGGCATCGGTCGCACCACTGCCGGCAGCATCCTTTCCAGTGCGTTTAATGCACCGTTGCCGATTCTGGATGGCAACGTCAAACGGGTGCTGGCGCGATTGACGGCCCATCCGCGCCCACCGGCCCGTGACGACGCCTTGTTCTGGTGCTGGAGTGAGGCCCTGCTTGATCCGGTTCGGCCACGGGACACCAACCAGGCTTTGATGGATCTTGGGGCCACGCTTTGCACCCCCCGCCAGCCGGACTGCCACCGCTGCCCCTGGCAATCCCATTGCGCGGCCTACGGTGCCGGCGATCCTTGCCGCTGGCCCGTGACCGAAGCCCCCAAGCCCCTGCCCTTCCAGGTGATCGGAGTGGGGGTTGTGCTCAAGGCGGCCGGGGAGGTGTTGATTGACCAGCGCCTGGAGGAAGGCCTGCTGGGGGGGATGTGGGAGTTCCCCGGTGGCAAACAGGAGCAGGGCGAAACGATCGAAACCTGCATCGCCCGCGAGTTAAAGGAGGAGCTGGGCATTGCGGTGACGGTCGGCGCTGAACTGATCACCGTTGATCACGCCTACAGCCACAAGAAGCTGCGCTTCGTGGTGCATCTCTGCGACTGGGTCTCGGGGGAGCCGCAGCCCCTTGCCAGTCAGCAGGTGCGTTGGGTGCGGCCGGAGGACCTGGGGAATTACGCCTTTCCGGCCGCCAATGCTCGGATCATTGAGGCGTTGCTTGGCAGGTTGGAAAGCTCTGCCCACCCTTAGGGAAGGTTCTGATGCGGTCGGATGGCGCTTGGTTCCGTTGTCGTTTGTCTCGGTGAAGCCCTGATTGACCGGCTCGGTCCACCGGGTGGTGATCCGGCGGTGGATCGTCCGGTCGACGACCGTCTGGGAGGAGCGCCAGCAAATGTGGCCTCTGGCTTGGCCCGCCTGGAGACCCCCGTGGCCTTTGCCGGTCGACTGGGGCAGGACGCCATCGGTGAAGCCTTTTCCAGGTTGTTTGCTGAGCGTGGTGTCGACACCTCGCTCCTGCAGCGGGATGCCGAGCGTCCCAGTCGCATCGTGATGGTGCGCCGTGCGAGGGATGGGGAACGACAGTTTCAGGGCTTTGAAGGAGATCAGGGGGCCGGCTTTGCCGACCAGGCGTTGGAGCCGGTTGCCCTACCCCCGGCCCGATGGTTGTTGATTGGCACCCTTCCGTTGGCAGCACCAACGTCGGCTTCGGCTTTGTTGTCGGCCGTGCGCCAGGCCAGCAGCCAAGGCACGGCGATTGCCCTTGATGTGAATTGGCGTCCCACGTTCTGGGATGCCACCGCTGATCCCGCGGCGGGTCCGTCGGCTGCGGCGAAGGCTGCGATTCAACCGCTCCTGGACCAGGCGGCCCTGATCAAGCTGGCGCGGGAGGAGGCGCTCTGGTTGTTCAATACCGACGATCCCGGTGCGATCCAGCAGACCTTGACCCAGCGGCCGGATGTGGTGGTGACCGATGGCGCGGCCCCGGTGCGCTGGCAATTCGCTGACGACTCTGGTCAGCAGGTTGCCTTTCAGCCCCCCAGTGTCGTCGACACCACCGGTGCTGGTGATGCCTTCACGGCTGGGCTGTTGCACCGCTGGGCCGCCGCGCCCCAGGAGCGCATCCGTTTTGCTGCCGCCTGTGGTGCTTTGGTCTGCGGCGGGGCCGGTGGCATTGATCCTCAGCCCACGCAGGCTCAAGTCGAGGCCTTTCTTGGAGAGGTGAGCTGAGCGAGCCGCCCTTCGTCTTGATGGCGAAGCTCCAGGTGCCAGGCCTCGGCCAGATCGAGCCCCAGCCGTTCTGGCCACTCCACGGCCATCAACGCCCCGGTGGCGCTGGCTTCCTCCTCCTCCTGAAGAAACAGTTCATCGGCGGAGGCCGGTTGCTCCAGGCGATAGAGATCAAGGTGCACCAGTTGTGGTTCCCCCTGGGGGTAGTGCTGGGCCAGGGCAAAAGTGGGGCTGGTAATCGCCTCGCTGATCCCGAGGCCCTCGGCCAGGCCCTGTACCAATGATGTTTTGCCGGCGCCAAGGGGCCCGCTCAACAGGAGAATTGCTCCAGTCGGAAGCTCGCGCGCCAGCAATCGGCCCAGGGCCCGGGTCGTCTCAAGGGTCTCAAGAGCCCAGACATGCCCTGTAGAGTCCGGCTCAAGCGAGCCCGAAGCCTCGGCGTCTCTGCAGAGATTCAACTCCACGATTCATTAGGGAGCACCGAAACCATGGTGGCAGCGCCCACGTCCCCGGCTGAGCTGAAGCTCGGCGTTGATTGCGTTATTGCCGATATCAATCAGGCCGATTTCGGCCGCAAGGAGCTCGACATCGCCGAGACCGAGATGCCCGGTCTGATGGCGTTGCGCGAGAAATACGGCAGCGAGAAGCCTCTCAAGGGTGCCCGCATCGCCGGCTCCCTGCACATGACGATTCAGACCGCGGTTCTGATCGAGACCCTGGTGGAGTTGGGCGCCGAAGTGCGCTGGGCCTCCTGCAACATCTTCTCAACCCAGGATCATGCTGCTGCGGCCATTGCCGCCCAGGGCATCCCCGTGTTCGCCGTCAAAGGCGAGACCCTCGAGGAGTACTGGGACTACACCCACCGCATCCTTGAGTGGGGTGACGGCGGTTCTCCCAACATGATTCTGGACGACGGTGGTGATGCCACTGGTCTGGTGATGCTGGGCAGCAAGGCCGAGCAGGACATCACCGTTCTCGACAACCCCGGCAACGAAGAGGAGACCTTCCTGTTCGCTTCGATCAAGAAGAAGTTGGCCCAGGACCCCAGTTTTTATTCGCGCACCAAGGCTCAGATCCAGGGCGTGACCGAGGAGACCACCACAGGTGTGGCACGTCTGTACAAGATGCAGAAGAGCGGTGAGCTTCCCTTCCCCGCCATCAACGTCAACGACTCGGTCACCAAGAGCAAGTTCGACAATCTCTACGGCTGCCGCGAGTCACTGGTGGACAGCATCAAGCGCGCAACCGATGTGATGGTGGCGGGCAAGCAGGCCCTGGTCATCGGCTACGGCGATGTGGGCAAGGGTTCCGCCCAGTCCCTGCGCGGCCTTGGTGCCACCGTCTGCATTGCGGAAGTGGATCCCATCTGCGCCCTGCAGGCGGCCATGGAGGGCTACCGCGTCGTCCGTCTTGAGGACGTGGTCGAAGACATGGACATCTTCGTCACCGCCACCGGCAACTACCAGGTGATCCGCAACGAGCACCTGGTGAAGATGAAGGACGAAGCCATCGTCTGCAACATCGGCCACTTCGACAATGAGATCGATGTCGCCTCGCTCAAGAAGTACGCGTGGGAGAACATCAAGCCGCAGGTGGACCACATCACCCTGCCCAGCGGCAACAAAATCATCCTTTTGGCGGAAGGCCGCCTGGTGAATCTGGGCTGCGCCACCGGCCACCCCAGCTTTGTGATGAGCAACTCCTTCACCAACCAAGTGCTGGCTCAGATCGAGCTGTTCACCAAGGGCGATGAGTACGCCAAGGAGGTGTACGTACTGCCCAAGCATCTCGATGAGATGGTGGCTCGCCTTCACCTCGGTCGTATCGGCGCCAAGCTCACCGAGCTCAGCAAAGATCAGGCCGACTACATCAATGTGCCCGTGGAAGGCCCCTACAAGCCGGACCACTACCGCTACTGATCACGATCCTGCGGATCGGAATCTGATTCTCACGGCCTCATGGAAGACTTGCGCCATCAAGCGCAGTCTCCATGGGGCTTTCTGATCTGATCACACAGCTGCCGGAGTTGATTGGCCAGGCGGTGGAGGCGAACCAGGGGCTGGGTTACACCGCGATCTTCGCGGCGATGTTTCTCGAGAATCTGTTTCCGCCGATCCCGTCCGAGTTGATCATGCCCCTCGGGGGCTTCTATGTGCAGCAGGGTCAGCTGGATCTGGTGCCTGTGGTGCTGGCCGGTTTGCTGGGCACGGTGCTCGGTGCTCTGCCCTGGTACGGGATTGGCCGTTTGATCAATGAGGAACGCATCGAAGCCTGGCTCCAGCGCCACGGGCGCTGGATCGGCATCAGTGCCGATGAGCTGGCCCGCAGCCGCCGCTGGTTCAGCCGCTACGGCACCGCCCTGGTGTTCTGGGGCCGCTTGGTGCCTGGCATTCGCACGCTGATTTCCGTTCCAGCCGGCATTGAAATGATGCCGATGGCGCCGTTCCTGGTCTGGACCACTGCTGGCAGTTTGATCTGGACAGCCCTGCTCACCGTGGCCGGCATGGTTCTTGGAGAGGGCTACAGCAATGTTGAGCTCTGGATTGATCCTGTTTCCAAGGCTGTGAAGGTGTTGCTGGTCGTGGCGGTGCTGGCGGGTGCGATCTGGTTGGGTCTGCGCATCTGGCGCCGGCGTCAGTCGTCCGACTGACCACCGGCGCTGAGGCCTCGCTCGGGCAGGAGGCTCAGAAGGGGATGTCCTCATCGGAGGCCTGGCCGCCAAAGCTGCCGGCAGCTTCCTGGTTGTCCCGCTTGGAGCCGAGCAGTTCGAGTCGATCCACACGGACCACGGGCTTGCTGCGCTCTTCACCACTGGCACGGTCGGTCCAACGGTCCAGCTTGAAGCTGCCGATGATTCCGAGCAAGGAGCCCTTCTTCACGTAGTCCGCAGCAACCTGGGCCTGCTTGCCCCAGATCTCGAGATTGAACCAGTCGGGTTCATCGTCACGGCTGCGACGGTTCACCGCCATGGTGAGGTTAGCCACCATGCTGCCTGACTCGAAGTAACGCACTTCGGGATCGCGGCCGGCACGGCCGACGAGGGTGACGGAATTAACGCCCATAGACGATTGATCTCCTGAATTTGGATTCATGATGCGGCACCGGTTGGGTGACTGCTTTTAAGGAGTTCCACCCAAGCCTCTGGGTGTAACAGGCAACCGCTGAGAACGCCCCTATGATCCGGCGATCTAGATTGCGGTGTCTGTGTTCTTTCGTCGTTTCCAGCTGTCGCGCGACATCGGCATCGACCTGGGCACTGCCAACACCCTGATCTACGTTTCCGGCCGGGGAATAGTGCTGCAGGAGCCATCAGTGGTGGCTCTTGATCTCGAGCGTGGCACCACCATGGCTGTGGGCGATGAAGCCAAGTTGATGCTCGGCCGCACCCCTGGAAACATCCGGGCCGTTCGTCCGCTGCGCGACGGGGTGATCGCGGATTTCGATGCCGCTGAGCAAATGCTCAAAACCTTCATCACCAAGGGCAATGAGGGCCGCGGCATCATGGCCCCTCGTCTGGTTGTGGGCATCCCCAGTGGCGTCACCGGTGTGGAGCGTCGAGCCGTCCGCGAAGCCGGCATGGCAGGGGCGCGCGAGGTTCACCTTATTGATGAACCGGTGGCCGCGGCCATCGGTGCGGGCCTTCCGGTCACTGAGCCCGTTGGGACGATGATTGTCGACATCGGTGGCGGCACCACTGAGGTGGCGGTGCTGAGCCTCGGTGGAACGGTGCTGAGTGAATCCGTTCGCGTTGCCGGCGATGAGATCAGCGACTCCATCAGCGTTTATCTGAAAAAGGTGCACAACATGGTGGTGGGCGAGCGCACCGCCGAGGAGATCAAGATCCGCATCGGCTCTGCCTTCCCCGACGACGAGTTCGATCAGCAGTCCATGGATGTGCGCGGTCTGCACCTGCTCTCCGGTTTGCCCCGCACCATCAACCTCAAAGCAGGTGATCTGCGGGAAGCGATTGCGGAGCCGCTCAACGTGATTGTGGAAGCAGTGAAACGCACCCTGGAGCGCACACCTCCTGAGTTGGCGGCCGACATCGTGGACCGCGGCATCATGCTGGCTGGAGGTGGTGCGTTGGTGCGGGGCATCAGCGACCTGATCAGCCATGAGACCGGCATTTTTGTGCACATCGCCGAAGACCCCCTGCTCTGTGTTGTGAACGGTTGCGGCCAGGTGCTGGAGGACTGGAAACGCCTACAGCGGGTGGTCGACACCCCCGAATTCGTCCGCGCCGCGGCAGGCGTCTGAAGCGATGGCCCCGACGCTCCGTTCCGGCAAAAGCCGCTGGCGCGGATTGGGGCAACTCACCCCCTGGCTGCTGCTTGTGGCCGGGCTGTTGATGGTGCGTCTGAGCAAGGGCGCTGGTTTCAGCGATGCCTATGCCCTGCTCAGCCGCCCGTTTTGGCCGGGTTCCGCGCAACGGGAATGGGTGGCGGCCGCGGTGGATCTGGAGGAGCGCTCTCGCCTGCAGCTGCTGGAAGAGGACAATCGGCGCTTGCGCGCTCTGCTCGATCTTCAGCAACAAGGTTCTGAAGAGGGGCAAGTGTCCGCTGCTGTGATCTCCCGTTCGTCGCGGGGATGGTGGCAGCAATTGCAGCTGGGCAAGGGCTCGCTGCAGGGCATCGGTAGGAGCGATGCGGTTCTTGGCCCCGGCGGTTTGGTGGGTCGCATCGACAGTGTCACCCCCGCCACAGCTCGGGTGAAGTTGCTCACCGCCCCGGGCCATGAGATCGGCGTCTGGCTGCCCCGCAGCCGCCGTCATGGGTTGCTGGTGGGCCGCGGCAACAGCCGTCTGTCGCTCCACTTCATCGACAAGGACCCCGATATGCGGCCCGGGGATCTGGTGGCCACGTCCCCTGCTAGCACCCTGTTGCCCCCCAACGTGCCGGTGGGGGTGATCCAGTCGGTGGATGAACAGGCTGTTCCTGCACCCGTAGCTGTGGTGCAGTTGATCGCAGCACCGGAGGCGATCGACTGGGTGCAGGTGCAGACCCGTTGAATTGAACCACTGACATGACGCGTCTGCACCGACAACCGATCTGTGTGGCCTCAGCTTTGGTGGTGCCGTTTCTGGCCTTGGCGTCGCCGCCCTGCTTGGCCATCGATGGGGTTGGTCCTGCCTGGGCTGTGCTTTGGCTGTTGCCCTGGGCTCTCGTGGATGGTCCGGTGTCGGGGGCGTTGTCGGGTGTGGCGTTGGGGCTGGTGCTGGATGGTCTCAATCTGGGCGGTGTCAGTCAGGTTCCGGCGCTTTTGCTGCTGGGCTGGTGGTGGGGACGGCTGGGGCGGCGTGCAGCACCGATCCAACGCAGCCTGAATCTGGGCTTGTTGGCCTGGCTCGGGTCCGTGGGTCTTGGTTTGTCGTTGATCCTTCAGCTCTGGTGGCGTCAAGGCGGAGTGTTGGATCCCCTCATCCAGAGCTGGGGCCTGCAGACCCTCTGGTGCCAAGCCCTGGTGACGGGTTTGCTGGCGCCTGTGTTGGTGTCGTTGCAGTTGCTGCTTTGGCGCAGGAGGGTTCCTTGATGAGGCTGACCCGTCGGGATCTGCTGCTGGGGGCAGCTGCCTTTGGGCTGGCGGCCTGCGGCCCGAGGACCCCACAGACCAGGGCCTTGGAGTTTTGGACCCTGCAATTGGCTCCCAAGTTCAACCCCTATTTCGCCGATGTTCTGGGGGCCTGGTGCGGCCTCCATCCCGATGCGCCCGTGCGCTGGACGGATCTGCCCTGGGGGTCCGTGGAACGCAAGTTGCTGGCGGCGGTGTTTGCGCGCACGGCCCCGGATGTGGTGAACCTCAATCCGCCCTTCGCGGCCAATCTGGCCAGCAAGGGGGGACTGGCCGACTTGACACCGCTGCTGCCGGCTGCTGCCGCTGGTCGCTACCTGCCCTCGGTGTGGCACGCCTGCCGCGATCCCGATGCCGGGCAGATTGCTGTGCCCTGGTACCTCACGGTGCGGCTGAGTCTGGTGAACCGGGCGCTGTTGGATCAAGCCGGGATCGCTGCACCGCCCAGCCGCTGGGAGCAGGTGCCGGCATTCGCCCGTCGGATCCGCGAGCGCACGGGCCGTTATGGCCTGTTTCTCACCACCGTTCCGGACGACTCGGCCGAGCTCCTGGAAACCCTGGTGCAGATGGGAGTGACCCTGCTCGATTACCAACGCAGGGCCGCCTTCGACAGCCCTGCGGGGCTCCGGGCCTTTCGTTTCTGGAGTGATCTTTATCGGGAGGGGCTGTTGCCCCGGGAGGTGGTGAGTCAGGGGCAGCGCCGGGCGATCGAGTTGTTCCAGAGCGGTGATCTGGCCCTGGCGGCCACGGGAGCGGAATTCCTGCGCAGCATTCAGACCAATGCGCCAGGGGTGGCCGCGGTGACGGAGCCCCATCCTCCGGTGACCGGTGCCGATGGCACAGCCAATGTGGCCTTGATGACGTTGGCGGTGCCGCGTCAGAGCCAGCGCGTCCAGGAGGCCGTGGATCTTGCGTTGTTCCTGACCAATGCTGATCAACAGGCGCGCTTCGCGGCTGAGGCCCGGGTGCTGCCGTCGTCGTTGGAGGCCTTGGCCCGGGTGCGTGAAGCGTTGGAGCAGGAGGAGCCCTCGACCATCGCGGAGCGCCAGATTCGCCAGGCCCGTTTGTTGTCGGCCAGCACTTTGGACCGGGCCAGGGTGTTGGTGCCGGCGCTGCCGGGGATCAAGCGCCTGCAGAAGATCCTCTACACCCAGATGCAGCGGGCGATGTTGGCTCAGATCAGCCCTGAGCAGGCTTTAACAGCTGCTGCGTCGGAATGGAACCTTTACGCCCGTTCGCGCTGGCCTGAGGGCGCCGGCAATTCTTAAAACAATCGGTAAACCGGCTGCGCGCCAGGGTGTTTGTGTCGGTGTCCAGGCCCTGACCAGTAAGGTTGCAGCTCGTTAAGGGTTTGATTCGGATGACGGGCGAACAGCCCTCACAACCGAAAGCGACCATTCTTGTCGTTGACGACGAGGCTGCAGTTCGGCGCGTTCTGGTGATGCGCCTGCAGCTGTCGGGCTATCGCGTCATCTGCGCTGAGGACGGTGAACAGGCCCTGGAGATGTTCCACAACGAGTCTCCCGACCTGGTGGTGCTCGACGTGATGCTGCCCAAGCTGGATGGCTTTGCCGTCTGCCGCCGCCTGCGGGCCGAATCCTGCGTGCCGATCATTTTCCTCTCTGCGGTGGAAGCGATCTCCGAGCGGGTCGCCGGTCTGGATCTGGGGGCTGATGACTACCTGCCCAAGCCCTTCAGCCCCAAGGAACTCGAGGCACGCATCGCCACGATTCTGCGCCGGGTGGGCCGGGGCAACGCGATTGTTGAAAGCCGCGAACTGCCCACAGGGCAAGGCGTTTTGCGGCTCGGCGATCTGGTGGTCGACACCAACCGTCGCCAGGTCACCCGTGCATCGGAGCGTATCAACCTCACTTACACGGAGTTCAGCCTGCTGGAGTTGCTGTTCCGCGATCCTGGCCATGTGGTGCCACGGGCTGAAATCCTGGAGCAGCTCTGGGGTTATCCCCCTCGCCGTGCCGCCGATCTGCGCGTGGTGGATGTCTACGTGGCGCGGTTGCGCGGAAAACTGGAGCCTGACCCTCGCAATCCAGAGTTGATCCTCACTGTGCGAGGCATTGGTTATGCCTCCCAGCGCATGGGCGAGGCCTCCGCTGCCGGTTGATCAACCCGCGGGCGGGCAGGATGGCGCCCGACTGACCTGCTGCTGTGTCTGAGCTGCGCGACACCCGTCTGGACAAGGCCAAGACCTTGGAAGAGTTGGGGCAGGGCCCCTATGCCCTCACCTTCAGTCCCAGCCACCGCATGGCTGAGCTGCAGGAGACCCATGCCGATCTGCCCAAGGGGGAAGAGCGGGACGTCAGCGTTTCCGTGGCCGGACGGGTGATGACCCGCCGGGTGATGGGAAAGCTGGCCTTTTTCACCCTGGCGGATGAGACGGGCTCCATTCAGCTGTTCCTGGAGAAGGCGGGTCTCGAGGCCCAGCAGGAGGGCTGGTTCAAACAGATCACCTCACTGGTGGACAGCGGCGACTGGCTTGGGGTGAGCGGCACCCTGCGTCGCACCGACCGTGGCGAGCTGTCGGTGAAGGTGAGCGACTGGCGCATGCTCACCAAGGCGCTGCAGCCCCTTCCCGACAAGTGGCATGGTTTGGCCGACGTGGAGAAGCGCTACCGCCAGCGCTATCTGGATCTGGTTGTGTCCCCCGACAGCCGTGAGACCTTCCGGCGTCGGGCCCGCCTGGTGAGCGGCATTCGTCGCTGGCTCGATCAGCGGGACTTTCTCGAGATCGAGACCCCCGTGCTGCAGAGCGAACCCGGTGGCGCTGACGCGCGGCCGTTCGAGACCCACCACAACGCTCTCGACCTGCCCCTCACCCTGCGGATTGCCACCGAGTTGCACCTCAAACGCCTGGTGGTGGGTGGTTTTGAGCGGGTCTATGAACTGGGCCGAATCTTCCGTAACGAGGGGGTCAGCACCCGCCACAACCCCGAGTTCACCTCGGTAGAGATCTATCAGGCGTACAGCGATTACCTCGGGATGATGGAGCTCACCGAGCAGATGGTCAGCGCGGTGTGCCAGGAGGTCTGCGGCACGACCACCATCACCTATCAGGGCACCGACATCGATCTGGCTCCGCCGTGGCGGCGCGCCACGATGCACGAGCTCGTGCAGGATGCGACGGGGCTTGATTTCAATAGCTTCAGCAGCCGCGAGGAGGCGGCCGCGGCGATGACCGCCAAGGGCCTGCATGCGCCTGAGTTGGCCGACTCGGTGGGCCGTCTGCTCAACGAAGCCTTTGAGCAAGCGGTGGAGACAACCCTGATTCAGCCCACCTTCGTCACCGATTACCCGGTGGAGATTTCGCCCCTGGCTCGGCCCCATCGCAGCAAGCCCGGCTTGGTGGAACGGTTTGAGTTGTTCATCGTTGGCCGTGAACACGCCAATGCCTTCAGTGAGCTCACCGATCCCGTGGATCAACGTCAGCGCCTGGAGGCTCAGCAGGCGCGCAAGGCGGCGGGTGATTTGGAGGCCCAGGGGTTGGACGAGGATTTCGTTACAGCCCTGGAGGTGGGCATGCCCCCCACCGGAGGTTTGGGGATCGGCATCGACCGTTTGGTGATGCTGCTCACCGACAGCCCTTCGATTCGGGATGTGATCGCTTTCCCGCTGCTGCGGCCGGAGTCTCGCAAGGGAGAAGCACCTTCAGTGGAATAATGGGGGGAGTGGCATGGTCCTATCCCCATGAGTGGAGAACGCGTCGGATTTCGCTTCAAGCACGCTGATGCCGTGGTCAAGCGGAATCCCCAGGGCCGTTCCCGGCGGGGATGGGTGATGGAGCCGGTGGAGCAGACCACCAGCCGTGGCACCAAAATGCCTGCATACCGCATCCGCTGGCGCGACAGTGAGCGCCCGGAAATCGTGTTGCAGCACATGCTGATCGCCGATCCGGATCCCACACCTCCGCCCGAGGGTGTCAGCCTGGAGCCCCCCGCGCCAAAGGCCTGATTTAACTCAGCCCAGCGTCGCGGCGCAGCTGTTCAAGCTCCTGTTCCGCTTCAAACAACGCCCAATCCTTCTCCAGTGTTGAAGGACTGGGCGTTTGCTTCTGCTGGTGAAGTTCCTGCAGCTGTCGCTCCACCTCGTTGAAGCGGCGTCCCAGATCGTCCAGGTCGGCCCAGAGGGCGCGGCCCTGGTTCATCAGGCTGGTGAGATGTTGTTCGGCGCGTCCGGCTAGATCGGCCGCGCCGGCTGCCCTGGCACGCTCCACCCGGTCGCGCCAGGCCCGTACGTCCTCGGCCAGCCTCAGCAGCTGTTGGCGTTGCTGCTTCGCTTCGCTTTGCAGTTGCTGATGTTGCCGTTGCAGGGCTGCCGCCCGATCCTTCAGGTGCTGTTCGCTGAACAGGTGCTCCTGGACGGGGTTGTTGCGCAGAAAAGCCGAGAGCCTCGCGTCCAGCTCCCGCTCCAACTGCTCCAGCCAGCTGCTCATGCTTCGCCTGGGGTGGTGATCACCGGTTTTTCGATCTCTTTCTCCAGCGGCTCGATCGCGGCCGTTTTGGAGTTGAGGATCATCTGGGTGAGTTGCGCTGCTTTCACTTCTCCCACTTCACCTTCCAGGTCTCCCAGGCGATCGAAGGCCGCCATGTAGACGGCCTCCAGGTCTTGGATCAGCTGCTCACGCTGCCGTTTGATCGCCTGACGCCGTTCGTCTGATTTCATGCCGCCTGAGCTCCTGGGCTCCGTTTGTTGGATAAGTCTGTGGATTCAGTTTGCCGGCAAAAGCAGATCCAGAGCGATCTGTTGGTGCGGCTGGGTCCAGCGGCACGGGCTTGATCCATCCCTCGAGGGCCCTAGGGGGTGCAGCGAACCATCGGTACCATCAGCCCATCGATGTGGCTGAATGCCTTGAGCGGTTCCGGCACGGTGCTGGTGGAGCGATATCGCCTGGAGGAACGGCTGAGTGGACCCGATCCGCTGCGTGGTTCCCTCTGGCGTGCGGTGGATGTGATGGCAGGCGATTGCCCTGTAGCGCTACGTCAGCTGAACGACTTGCCCAGCCAAGAGCCTTTCCGTCAGCGCTGGGACGTTTTGCAGACGATCGGGTCGCATCAGTTGCCTCGCTTTGGTCAGTTGCTTGATCTGGAGGATGGTTTGTGGGCCGTTCGCGACTGGATCGAAGGCAGCAGCCTCGCTTCGCTACAACAACAACGCGCGCGACGCCAGATGGTTTTCAGCGCTGGCGAAGTGCTTCTGCTGCTGAGGCAGGTCTTACCAGTCTTGGGAGCGCTTCATTCCGATGACCTGGTGCATGGGCACATCAGTCTCCAAAACCTGTGGCGCCGCACCAGTGATGGATTGCCGGTTGTATTCAACGGTGAGCTTGTTCCCGCTGAAGACGCTGCCGGCTGGATGGATGTACGGGATTTGGCCGTTTCAGCCGTGGCCTTGTTGACGGGCCAGCCGTCTAATCCCCCTTCAAGTCTCGAAAGGCTGGGGCTGGATCCCGAGTATCAAGCTGTGCTCGAGCGGTTGCTTACGGAGGATCCGAACCGCCGCTTCCCTGATGCTGCAAGTGCCCAGGAGGCCTTGCAGCAGCTGGCGATGCCTGAACAAACCGGTCCGATCGAGAAGCCAATTGCTGCATCGGGACGCTTCGCTGCGATGGCTCCCTTCTCAACATCTCCGCGTCAGAAGCGAGCGATGGCTCGCGAGCAGGGAGCGGAGGGGCACCTCTGGCCTGTGGTGATCGGCTTGGTCCTGTCGGCCTTGGTGGGTTCCGTCATCGGTTGGTTCCTGCTTCCGCGCATCTCCACTGCAGACAGGACTCCTCGCCCCAGCAGGGATGGGGCTACAGCGGCCGTCAGTCCGCCGCCAGAGGAGTTGGATCAACGCGAGCAGCTGTTCAGCCGCTTGCGGGCCCTGCAGGTGGATCGGAGTTGGTTTACTGGACTTGTGGATGCCAGCCTGCTCAGCATGGAGGCGCTGGGGAGTGCGCCGCTCCGTAGGAACTGGACCGAGCTGGCCGAGCAATGGCTGGCTCGGATCGCCTTGCTGCCGCCGGCGATTCGGGCTCAGTTGGGGCGTCTGGGGGCAGGGGACTGGCAGCAGCTGCGTGAGGTGCTGTTGAAACAGGGCGTTCATCCGCGGGTCGTGCAGCAGCTGGTGAGTGCTGGAGCCCAGGATCTGCTGCCGGTCACCATGCGTGGCCGGAAACCCGCCGACCCCTTCCTTCAGCTTTGGATTGCAGCGGCGATTCAGAGCCTTGATGACGTTGAGATCGTGCGGCTCAAAGCGCGCCCGCTTGAACCCGCCATCACGTCGTTGCCTATCCCTGCCGGTGGTGCGCGTTTGGTGCTGGTGGAGGCTCCAGCAGGTGATGCCGTCGCTCTGGGCATCAACGGCACACCGCTGATGCAGATGATGGTTTTCGGCGTCAATGGGCAGGTGGAGGCGGAGCGTGGTCCCCTGCGGGTGACTCGGATTGCTCCGCAAGCGGGCTCGCCCCTGCAGGTGTTGGTCACCAACGAAGGGGTTTCTTCGAGTCTGTTCACCCTGTCCTGTCGGGCGGACCCGCTCGATCAGTAGCGCTCCATCGCTGCTTTCACGTCCTTCTTGGATTGCTTTTCCTTTTCGGCAGCGCGCTTGTCGTGCAACTTGCGGCCTTTGCCTAGGCCGATGGTGAGCTTGATCCAGGACCCCTTGAGGTGAATGTTGAGGGGGATCAGCGTCAGGCCTTTTTGATCCACCAAACCGCGCAGCTTGTCGATCTCACGGCGATGGGCCAGCAGTTTGCGGGTGCGAAGCGGGTCGTGGTTGAAGTAGCTGCTGGCGTGGGTGTGCGGTGAGATGTGCACGTTGTGCAACTGCAGTTCCCCATTGCGGATCAGGCAGAAGCCATCGCGCAGGTTGGCCTTGCCGTTGCGGATCGACTTCACCTCGGTGCCCACCAGCTCGATGCCGGTTTCGAGGGTTTCGAGGATTTCGTATTGGTGCCGTGCCTGCCGGTTGTCCGCCAGCATCCGATTGGCGGCGGCCCTTGCCGCGGCTGCGGCTGCTTTTTTCGCTCCTCCCTTGGCCATGGCTGCGGCTGTGTCTTCCGACCCTATCCAGGTCTGGGTACCCTGCCCGCATGGCGATTGTCTCCTCCAGCTCCGGTCGCAAGCCACCACGCCGCCCTGAAGCGCTGGTGGATCCCCAGCCGGCACCTGAAGAGGTGGTGAGTCGGCCGGAAGACAAGCTTCGGCCTCAGCGCCTGAACGACTACATCGGCCAGAGCGAGCTCAAGCAGGTGCTGGGCATTGCGGTGGAAGCGGCGCTTGGCCGCGGCGATGCCCTCGATCATGTGTTGCTCTATGGCCCGCCGGGTTTGGGCAAAACCACCATGGCCATGGTGCTGGCCGAAGAGATGGGGGTGCAGTGCAAGGTCACCAGTGCACCGGCCTTGGAACGCCCGCGCGACATCGTTGGGTTGTTGGTCAACCTGCAGCCTCGTGATCTGCTGTTCATTGACGAGATTCATCGCCTGAGCCGGGTGGCGGAGGAGCTGCTTTATCCGGCGATGGAAGACCGTCGCCTCGATCTCACCGTGGGCAAGGGCAGCACAGCACGAACCCGTTCCCTCGACTTGCCTCCCTTCACCCTTGTGGGCGCCACCACCCGCGCCGGATCGCTGAGCTCCCCGCTGCGGGACCGGTTCGGCCTTATCCAGCGGTTGGAGTTTTACGGCCAGGACGACCTGGAAGCGATCGTCGAGCGCACCGCCGGGCTGATCGGGGTCACCCTCACACCGCAGGCCCGCAGCAGCATTGCCGCCTCCTGCCGCGGTACGCCCAGGATTGCCAACCGCCTGCTGCGCCGGGTGCGGGATGTGGCCAGCGTGCGTGGCGGTAGTGGTGGAGCCATTGATCAGGCCCTGGTGGGAGAGGCCCTGAGCCTGCACCGCGTGGATCATCGGGGCCTCGATGCCAGCGATCGGCGTTTGCTGCAGCTGCTGATCGACCACCATGGTGGTGGCCCGGTGGGCCTGGAGACTTTGGCGGCGGCCCTTGGCGACGATCCCGTCACCCTGGAGACCGTGGTGGAGCCATTTTTGTTGCAACAGGGGTTGCTGATGCGCACCCCCCGCGGCCGAATGGTCACGGATGCGGCCCGCAGTCATCTGGCCGAGGCGGCATGAATAATCGGTTTCTCGTCCTGTTGATGAGTCTGGTGCTGGCCCTGCCGGTGCAGGCCATCGATCTGCAGGGGCTTTATGAGCAGGCGCTGACGGCAAGCCGTCAGGGAGATTTTGTGGAGGCGTTGCCCCTTTGGGACCGCTTTCTGGAGCAGGCTCCAGAAGATGCAGCAGCGCTGAGCAACCGCGGCAATGTGCGTCTCGCTCTGGGTGATCCTTCCGGGGCCATCGACGATCAGAGCGCCTCGATTGCGCTGGCGCCGGAGGAAAGCGACCCGCATCTGAACCGGGGCACGGCAGAGGAGGCGCTTCAGGACTGGTCCGCGGCGGCGGACGACTATCTCTGGATTCTGGAGCGCGATCCGCAAGATGCCTCAGCCCTGTACAACCTGGCCAATGTGCGCGGTTCGCAAGGGGACTGGCCTGAGGCTCGAGAGCTTTATGGCCAGGCGGCCCTCGCCCGCCCCGGCTTCGCCATGGCCCGCTCTAGCGAGGCCTTGGCGGCCTGGCAAGCGGGAGATCTCGATTGGGCGGAGGCGGAATTGCGCAAACTGATCCGTCGCTATCCCTTGTTCGCCGATGCTCGGGCGGCCCTCAGCGGCCTGCTCTGGCGTGAAGGATCCAGTGGTGAAGCCGAAAGCCACTGGACCGCTGCGGCCGGGTTGGATCAGCGTTACCGCCAGGCCGACTGGCTGCAACAGGTGCGCCGCTGGCCACCGCAGCCGACGGCGGATCTGATGGCGTTCCTGGCCTTGGAGGCGTCCTGAGATGACCCACGCGGCGTCCTTTGCCGATCGACTCAGCCGTGAGCTGCCTGAGCTGCTGCAGCTGCGCCGGCATCTTCATGCCCACCCTGAACTCAGCGGTGAGGAACACCAGACCGCCGCCCTGGTAGCCGGTGAACTGCGTCAGCTGGGTTGGCGGGTCCGTGAAGGCGTTGGCCGTACTGGCGTGGTGGCCGAGTTGGGACCTGATCACGGCCCCACGGTGGGCTTGCGGGTGGACATGGATGCCTTGCCAGTGGAAGAGCGCACCGGGCTGAGCTATTCCTCCACCCGGCAGGGTCTGATGCACGCCTGTGGCCACGATTTGCACACCTGCACGGGCCTGGGGGTGGCGCGGTTGCTGGCTCAGGAGCCGGCTTTGGGGGCCCGGGTGCGCTTGCTGTTTCAACCCGCGGAAGAGCTAGCCCAGGGAGCGGTGTGGATGCGGGATGCAGGGGCGGTGGAGGGCCTTAACGCGTTGTATGGCGTGCATGTGGTTCCGAATCTTCCGGTGGGCACCGTGGGGATCCGGCGGGGCTGTCTTACGGCAGCGGCCGGCGAGCTGGAAATCCTGGTGCAGGGAGAGGGCGGCCATGGTGCTCGTCCCCATCAGTCGGTGGATGCTGTTTGGCTGGCGGCTCGGGTGATCACGGAGCTTCAGCAGACCATCGCCCGCCGCTTGGATGCGTTGCATCCGGTGGTGATCAGTTTTGGCAAGGTGGAGGGCGGCCGCGCCTTCAACGTGATTGCCGATCAGGTGCGTTTGTTGGGCACGGTGCGCTGTCTGGATCTGCAGCAGCACGCCCAGCTGCCGGCTTGGATCGATGAGACGGTGCAGGGGATCTGTGCCACTGGAGGGGGTACGGCAGTGGTGAATTACCGCTGCATCGCGCCACCGGTGCACAACGATCCGCAGCTCACGACCTTGCTGGAACGTTGTGCGGTGGAGTGTCTGGGGCGCGACAAGGTGCTGTCGGTGGAGCAGCCCTCCCTGGGGGCGGAAGACTTTGCTGAGCTGCTTCGGGATGTGCCGGGAATGATGGTGCGGCTGGGCGTGGCCGGGCCCGAGGGGTGTGCGCCGCTTCACAACGGAGCGTTCGCACTGGAGGAGGATGCCCTCGGTGTTGGTATTGCGGTTCTCACGGCCACCGTGCTGGCGTGGATCACGGAGAACACCTCGGCATGAACCAACGTCGTGCGGTGATTTGGGTTTCCCTCGGGGCTCCATTGCTGATCCTGCTCGCGTTGCTGGCCACCAACCAGCGCCAGGGCAAGGACCGGGTGCAGGTGTTGCCCGGGATATTGGTTGGTTCAGGTCTGATCATCAGCAGCGCTCTCGGTCGGCAGCGCCGCCGCGCCAGGCTGTTGGCCGATCTTCAACGGGCGCGCACCCCTGGCAGCAACCCATGAACGAGACCGATCCGCAACGCCCTGATCTCGAGGAGGTCCGCCAGGCCATTGCCAGTGGTGATCCGGTTCAGGCGATGCCGGCGATCACAAAGCTCCGCCATTGCTCGGATGCTGAGGCTGTGCCGTTGCTGGTGCTGGGCACGGAGCAGAAGCCCTTTCTGGTGCGTTCTTTGAGCTGCAGTGGATTGGGCTACAAGCGCACCGAACAGGGCTGGACTGTGCTCAGTGCGTTGATCACTGCCGATGAAGACCCCAATGTTCGGGCTGAGGCAGCCAATGCCCTCGCCAGCTACGGGGTTGAGCGGGCCTGGCCTTTGCTGCGTACGGCCTTTGAAGTTGATGCTGCTTGGTTGGTGCGCTGCAGCATCTTGTCCGCCTTGGCGGAACAGCCCGATATTGATCTGGGTTGGTTGCTGGACTTGGCAACCATGGCGATTGCCGATGCTGATGGCACGGTGCGGGTGAGTGGGGCTGAAATTCTCAGTCGGATTGTTCGGGAGGGGGGGACCGATCCCATTGCGGTGCAGGCCAGAGGCCTGTTGCAATCTCTGCAGCAGGACAGCGATCACCGGGTGGTGGCTGCGGTGCTCAATGGTTTGCAGGTCAGCTGAACGGGCCTTTGGGCAACGCTTGCTAGCGTTCAAACATCACTAGGGGTGTCTGGGTTTCACCATTAACTCAGACTGAGATCACACCCTCCGAACCTGATTCCGGGTCATGCCGGCGCAGGGAAGTGCTTGAGCGTGATCTTCGGCCAAACGTCGACCCCTGGGCTGTCCGTCGCACCTCAGATCATGCGCACTTCCTGGGTTGAGTCCCGCAAGGGTCAGGCCAACGTCTCTCAGATGCACTACGCCCGTCAGGGCGTGGTCACTGAAGAAATGGCCCATGTGGCCAAGCGGGAGAACTTGCCCGAATCGCTGGTGATGGAAGAAGTGGCCCGCGGGCGGATGATCATCCCGGCCAACATCAACCACACCAATCTGGAGCCGATGGCGATCGGCATCGCCAGCAAGTGCAAGGTGAACGCCAACATCGGCGCCTCCCCGAATGCGTCTGATGCGGCCGAGGAGGTGAAGAAGCTGAAGCTGGCGGTGAAATACGGCGCCGACACCGTGATGGATCTCTCCACCGGCGGCGTCAACCTCGATGAGGTGCGCACCGCGATCATCGGTGCATCCCCCGTGCCGATTGGCACCGTGCCTGTTTATCAGGCCCTTGAGAGCGTTCACGGATCGATCGAGAAGCTGGATGAGGACGACTTCCTCCACATCATCGAGAAGCACTGCCAGCAGGGGGTCGACTACCAGACCATTCACGCCGGCCTGTTGATCGAGCACTTGCCCAAGGTGAAGGGGCGCATCACCGGCATCGTCAGCCGCGGCGGCGGCATCCTGGCTCAATGGATGTTGTACCACCACCGTCAAAACCCGCTCTACACGCGGTTTGACGACATCTGCGAGATCTTCAAGCGCTACGACTGCACCTTCTCCCTCGGTGACTCGCTGCGCCCCGGTTGTCAGCACGATGCGTCCGACGCCGCTCAATTGGCTGAACTGCACACCCTCGGTGAATTGACCCGTCGCGCCTGGAAGCACGACGTGCAGGTGATGGTGGAGGGTCCCGGCCACGTTCCCCTCGATCAGATCGAGTTCAACGTGAAGAAGCAGATGGAGGAGTGCAGCGAAGCACCCTTCTATGTGCTCGGCCCCCTGGTCACTGACATTGCTCCCGGCTACGACCACATCACCTCAGCCATCGGCGCGGCCATGGCCGGTTGGCATGGCACGGCGATGCTCTGTTACGTGACGCCGAAGGAGCACCTCGGTCTGCCCAACGCTGAGGATGTGCGCGAAGGCCTGATCGCTTACAAGATCGCTGCTCATGCGGCAGACATCGCCCGTCATCGCCCCGGTGCCCGTGACCGTGACGACGAGCTCAGCCGCGCCCGCTACAACTTCGACTGGAACAAGCAGTTTGAGCTGTCCTTGGACCCTGAGCGGGCCAAGGAATATCACGACGAAACCCTGCCGGCTGACATCTACAAGCAGGCGGAGTTCTGCTCCATGTGCGGACCCAAGCACTGCCCGATGCAGACCAAGATCACTGATGAAGATCTTGAGGGCCTTGAGAAGGTGCTCGAAACCAAAGGAGGAGCCGCCGAGCTCACATCGGTCAAGCTCGACAAAGCTGATTGATTGTGTTGACTAAAGCCAGCAGTTGGCCCGGCGTCCTTTTGGACGTCGGGCTTTTTGCGTAAGGCCATTGATTGGGTTGGCGGCATAAAAAAGACCCCCTGTCGATGCAGGAGGCCTTGTTGTTGAAGTGTTCTGGTGATCAGCCGAGCAGAGCCTTGGCTTTGGCCACCACGTTCTCAACCGTGAAGCCGAATTCCTTGAGGCAGGTGCCGCCGGGGGCGGAAGCGCCGAAGCGGTTCATGGTGACGCTGTCGCCATCCAGGCCGATGAAACGGTGCCAGCCGAAGGATTCAGCGGCTTCCACCACCATGCGCTTGCGCACGGCGTTGGGGAGCACCTCTTCCTTGTAGGCGTCGGTCTGCTCGTCGAACAGCTCGACGCAGGGCATGGAGACCACGCGGACCTTCTTGCCTTCAGCGGTGAGCTGCTTGGCGGCCTTGACGCAGAGGTCCAGTTCGGTGCCGGTGCCGATCAGGATCAGATCGGGAGTGCCGGCGCAGTCTTCCAGCACGTAACCACCCAGGGCCACCTTGTCGATCGAGGAGTTGGCCTGGTTGGCCATGCCCTGGCGGCTGAGGCAGAGGGAGCTGGGGCGCTTGCGGTTTTGGATGGCCACCTTGTAAGCGCCGCTGGTCTCGTTGCCGTCGCCAGGACGGAACACCAGCATGTTCGGCATCGCCCGCAGGGAGGGGATGGTTTCGATCGGCTGGTGGGTGGGGCCGTCTTCGCCGACGCCGATGGAGTCGTGGGTGAGCACGTAGATCACTCCCAGCTCACTCAGGGCTGACAGGCGCATGGAACCGCGCATGTAGTCGGCGAACACCAGGAAGGTGCCGCCGTAGGGGATCAAGCCGCTGTTGTGATAAGCGATGCCGTTGAGGATGGCGGCCATGGCGTGCTCGCGCACACCGAAGTGCAGGTAGCGCTTTTCAGGGCTGCTGGCCTGATAAGAGCCGGTTTCACCCTTGATGTCCGTGTAGTTGGAGTGGGTGAGGTCGGCGGAGCCGCCGATCAGTTCGGGCAGGTTGGGGCCCAGCGCACCCAGGCAGATCTGGGAGTGCTTGCGGGTGGCCAGGCCACCTTCTTCGGGGGTGTAGGTGGGCAGGTCCTTGTCCCAGCCCTGGGGCAGCTCACCGCGCAGCATCCGCTCGAACTCGGCGGCCTCGATGGGGTACTTGGTGCGGTAGGTGGCCAGGGTCTGGTTCCACTCGGCCTCGAGGCTGGCGCCGCGGTCGACGGCCTGGCGGAACTGGTCGTAGGCGTCCTGGGGTATTTCGAAGGGTGCGTAGTCCCAACCCAATTGCTGACGGGTCAGGGCTGCTTCCTCTTCGCCAAGAGCTGCACCGTGAACACCGGCGGTATCGGCCTTGTTGGGGGAGCCGTAGCCGATGGTGGTGGTCACCTTGATGATCGACGGCTTATCGGTCACGGCCTTCGCGGCTTCGATTGCCTTGGCAATGGCATCCACGTCGGTGTTGCCCTCGGCCACGTGCTGCACGTGCCAGCCGTAGGCCTCGTAGCGCTTCAGCACGTCCTCGGTGAAGGACACATCGGTGCGTCCATCAATGGTGATGTTGTTGTCGTCGTACAGGGCGATCAGCTTGCCCAGCTTCAGGTGTCCAGCCAGGGAGGCCGCTTCAGAAGACACACCCTCTTGATTGCAGCCGTCGCCCATGATTACGTAGGTGTAGTGATCCACCACGGTGGCGTCGGCCTTGTTGAACTTGGCCGCCAAGTGGGATTCAGCGATGGCCAGGCCCACAGCGTTGGAGATGCCGGCACCCAGAGGGCCGGTGGTCACTTCAACACCAGGGGTCTCGAAGGTTTCGGGGTGACCGGGAGTCTTGGAGCCCCACTGGCGGAACTGCTTGATGTCCTCGATGGAGACCGAGTCGTATCCGGTGAGGTGCAGCAGCGCGTAGAGCAGCATGCAGCCGTGGCCGGCCGACAGCACGAAGCGGTCGCGGTTGAACCACTTGGGGTTCTTAGGGTTGTGCTTGAGGAACTTGTCCCAGAGCGCATAACCCATGGGTGCGCAGCCCATCGGCAGGCCGGGGTGGCCGCTGTTGGACTTGTTGATGGCGTCGACAGCCAGCATCCGAATGCTGTTGATGCAGAGCGTGTCGAGTGACGCGGGCGCAGCGACCATGGTGTTAAGAGGAAAAGTTGAAGCGATTTTGACGCACGACGTGAGCGCGAAGGCTCAGCTGGCGCGTTTGAAAGCCAGGCAGACGTTGTGGCCGCCGAAGCCAAAGGAGTTGGACAAGACGGTTCCAAGTGTCTGATCCCGTGCCTCGTTCGGCACGACATCCAGATCACAGTCGGGATCCGGGGTGGTGTGATTGATCGTGGGGGGCACGACGCCGTGTTGTAGCGCCAGCACACAGGCCACCGCTTCGATACCACCGGAGCCACCCAGCAGGTGACCAGTCATCGATTTGGTGGAGCTAACCGGAATCTGCAGCGCCCGCTCACCCAGGGCGCTTTTGATCGCCGAGGTTTCGTTTTTGTCGTTCGCTGGAGTGCTGGTGCCGTGGGCGTTGACGTAGTCAATCTCAGAAGGATCAATGCAGCCATCGGCTAGGGCTTGGCGCATGGCCTCGGCACCGCCGACGCCGCCCGGTGTGGGTGATGTGATGTGGTGGGCATCGCAGGTCATCCCGTAACCCACCACTTCGCCGAGGATCGTGGCGCCACGGGCCTGGGCGTGCTCGAGGGTTTCAAGCACCAACACACCGGCACCTTCGCCGATCACAAAGCCATCGCGTTCCTTGTCGAACGGACGGCTGGCCGTGGCCGGATCATCGTTGCGGAACGACAGGGCCTTGGCGCTGGCGAAGCCGGCCACCCCCAAGGGAGTAATCGCCGATTCGGCGCCACCGCACACCATGGCGTCAGCCTTGCCCAGCTGGAGCAGCCGGAAGGCATCGCCAACAGCATTGGAGCCGGCAGCACAGGCGGTGGCCACCGCGGAGCTGGGCCCCTTGGTGCCCAGGGCAATGGCGGCTAGGCCTGTAGCCATGTTGGGGATCATCATCGGCACCGTGAACGGACTCACCCTTCCAGGACCTTTGCCCTCCAACACATGGGCCTGCGTCTCCATAGTCAGCAGGCCACCGACGCCGGAACCGATGATTGTGCCGATCCGATCCGCATTGTCGTCGTTGATCTCAAGGCCGGCATGGGCCACAGCCTGTTTGGCTGCAACTACGCCGAACTTGCAGAACCGATCCCAGCGCTTGGCTTCCTTCGGTTCGATGAAGCCGGACGGATCGAAATCCTTCACCTCCGCTGCAAAGCGGCAGGCGTGTGCGGATGCATCGAACAGGGTGATGGCGTCCACTCCGTTGGTGCCGGAGGTGAGGCCCTTCCAGTAGTCCTGAACCGTGTTGCCGATCGGTGTGACCGCGCCGAGGCCGGTGATGACGACGCGATGGAGACCATCCACCATTGCGTTGCTCAGGCCTGCTTGTCTTCGATGTATTTGACGGCGTCACCAACGGTGGTGATGCCCTCAGCTGCTTCGTCAGGAATCTCGATGTCGAAGGCCTCTTCCAAGGCCATCACGAGTTCCACGGTATCCAGAGAATCAGCACCCAGATCGTTCTGGAAGTTGGATTCGGGCTTCACTTCGCCGGAGTCAACACTCAGTTGCTCCGCAACGATTGAACGCACCTTTTCGAGAATCGCTTCCTGGGACATAGCCGTGGCAACGGGACGCTGCATCTTACGGGCACGCCTTCAGTGTCTCCTCATCAACAACTGTGCCGTTAACAACGGTGACGGCATGGCCATGGACCGGCGAAGGACGGGTACGTTTGCCGCAAGCCTTCGTATGCATCGGGCACATGTCCCACGCCGTCAAGATCTACGACACCTGCATTGGCTGCACCCAGTGTGTGCGTGCCTGCCCTCTCGACGTGCTTGAGATGGTTCCCTGGGACGGTTGCAAGGCCGGCCAGATTGCGTCTTCTCCTCGTACTGAAGATTGCGTTGGTTGCAAGCGCTGCGAAACTGCCTGCCCTACCGACTTCCTCAGCATCCGCGTTTATCTCGGAGACGAGACAACGCGCTCCATGGGTCTGGCCTACTGATCTGGCCCGTTTTACCTCATAAGCTCGGCCCGGCTTCAGCCGGGCTTTTTTTGTATGTGCGGAATCGTTGCCCTGGTGGGTGCCCGAGAAGCGGCGCCTCAGCTCCTTGAAGGCTTACGGCAGTTGGAGTACCGCGGTTACGACTCCGCTGGGATCGCCACGGTGGCTGCTCAGGGGCAGCTGACCTGCCTGCGGGCCAAAGGCAAGCTGCGCAACCTCACCGCTTGTTTTGAGGCAGAAGGTGCCCCCGGGCAATGCGGCATTGGCCACACCCGCTGGGCCACCCATGGCAAACCGGAAGAGCGCAATGCCCACCCGCACCGCAGCAATGACGGGGCGGTGGCTGTGGTGCAGAACGGAATCATTGAGAACCACCGGGCCCTGCGGGAGCAGCTGGAGGCCTTAGGGGTGGTGTTCCAGTCGGAAACCGACACCGAGGTGATTCCCCATCTGTTGGCTGCAGAACTGCAGCAGCTGCAATCTGCGGGTGGAAGACCAGGCGGTGGGCTGTTGCTGGAGGCCCTTCAGCAGGTGCTGCTCCGGCTGCAGGGGGCCTATGCCCTGGCGGTGATCTGGGATCAGGCGCCGGGGGCATTGGTGGTGGCCCGTAAGGCGGCACCGCTGTTGATCGGTCTGGGGGAAGGCGAATTCCTCTGCGCCAGCGACACGCCGGCCCTGGCGGGCTTCACCCGCACGATCCTGCCGATGGAAGACGGCGAGGTGGCCCTGCTCTCCCCCCTCGGGGTTGAGCTCTACGACGCGGCAGGGGTGCGCCAGCAACGCATGCCCACCCAGCTCAGCGGTGTGGATCACGTTGCCGACAAGCGCGAATTCCGCCACTTCATGCTCAAGGAGATCCATGAGCAACCGGAGACCGCAGAGTTGTGGGTGGCGCGCCATCTCCCCCAGGGACTGCCGCCGGAACAGCCGGTGGCGCTGCCGATGGACGATGCCTTTTACGCCGGGATTGAGCAGATTCAGATCCTGGCCTGTGGCACCAGCCGCCACGCCGCGATGGTGGGGGCCTACCTGCTGGAACAGTTCGCCAGGATTCCCACATCGGTGTACTACGCCAGTGAGTTTCGCTATGCGCCGCCGCCGCTGGCTCCCCACACCCTCACCATTGGGGTGACCCAGTCCGGAGAAACGGCCGACACCCTGGCTGCCCTGGCCATGGAGGCGGAGCGGCGTCTGGCCCATGGGGATCCAGCATTTGCCCCCCGCCAGCTGGGGGTGACCAACCGTCCGGAGAGCTCCCTGTCACGCCAGGTGCCCCACATCCTCGACATTGGGGCCGGCATCGAAGTGGGCGTGGCGGCCACCAAGACCTTCCTCGGTCAGCTGCTGGCCTTCTATGGCCTGGCCATGGCCTTTGCGGTTCGCCGTGGTGCTCGCCCCGCGGCTGAGATCAATGCTCTGGCGGACGAACTGCGCGGTCTGCCCCAGCAACTGCGCCAGCTGGTGGATCTGCACGATCAGCGTTCTGAGGCATTGGCTCCTCGTTTTGCCGACACCCAGGATGTGATCTTCCTGGGCCGGGGCATCAATTATCCGATCGCTCTGGAGGGAGCCTTAAAGCTCAAGGAGATCAGCTACATCCACGCCGAGGGCTATCCGGCCGGGGAGATGAAGCACGGTCCGATCGCCCTGCTCGATTCCCGGGTGCCGGTGGTGTCGATCGCTGTGCCCGGTGTGGTGTTTGAGAAGGTGCTCAGCAACGCCCAGGAAGCCAAGGCCCGCGACGCCCAGTTGATCGGTGTGGCGCCCCAGGGGCCCGACACTGAACTCTTTGATGAATTGCTGCCTGTGCCCACTGTGAGCGAGTGGATCAGCCCTCTGCTCACAGTGGTGCCGATGCAGTTGCTGAGTTATCACATTGCCGCCCATCGGGGCTTGGACGTGGATCAACCCCGCAACCTGGCCAAGAGCGTCACGGTGGAGTGAGCCTCAGCTTGCGCTGATGTTGAGGTCGCTACGGCCATAGCGATCCTGGAAGCGCACGATGTCATCCTCACCGAGATACTCCCCGCTTTGCACTTCAATCAGCTCCACAGGGATTTTCCCGGGATTACTGAGCCGGTGTTTGCATCCCAGGGGGATGTAAGTGCTCTGGTTTTCACCCAGCAGTTGCTCCTCTCCGTCGCGTTCGACGATCGCAGTGCCATGCACAACGATCCAGTGTTCGGCGCGATGGTGGTGCATCTGCAGCGAAAGGCTGGCGCCAGGCTTGACAGAGATTCGTTTCACCTGCCAGCGGCTGTCATCCACCACACTGGTGTAGTGGCCCCAGGGGCGATAAATCTTGCGGTGGGCCTTGCCCTCTGGGCTGCCGGCGGTCTCCAGCTGCTTCACCACTTTTTTGATGTCCTGGGCTTTGGAGCGATCCGCAATCAATACGGCGTCGTCGGTTTCCACTACCACGAGGTTTTTAACCCCTAGCCCCACCACCAGGCGGTGTTCGCTGCGTAGGTAGCAGTCGCGACTGTCTTCACTTATTACGTGGCCCTGCAACACATTGCCTTGGGAATCCTTGTGCTCTGAGGTTTCCCAGAGGGCGCTCCAGCTGCCGACGTCACTCCATCCCGCATCCAGCGACAGCACACTACCCAGTTCCGTTTTTTCCATCACGGCCACGTCAATGGCCACGTTGGGGCACTTAGCAAAGGCCTCTCGCTCCAGCCGCTGGAATTCCAGGTCAGCCGTGTCCTGCTCCAGAGCTGCCCGGCAGCAGCTCACCACTTCCGGGGCCAGTCGCTCCAGTTCCGCCAGCATGGCGCTGGCGCGGAACAGGAACATGCCGCTGTTCCAGGTGAAGCGGCCGGTGGCCAGGAATTGCTCCGCCGTGGCCTGATCGGGCTTCTCCACGAAACGCTTGATCGGCAGATGGGCCGGTCCCCCAAGGGAGAAAGGTTCGCTGGCTTCGATGTAGCCGTACCCGGTTTCGGGGGCCGTCGGCACGATTCCAAAGGTCACCAGTCGCCCTTCTTCGGCAGGCTGACGACCAGCGTCGATGACTTGGCGGAATTGGGCGCCCTCGCGAATCAGGTGATCCGCCGCCAGCACCAGCAGTAGGGGATCACTTCCATCTGCGGTGGCCTGCAGTGCGGCCACCGTCACCGCTGGAGCGGTGTTGCGGCCCATCGGTTCCAGCAGGATTGCGTTCGGCTCGACCCCGATCTGCCGCATCTGTTCGGCCACGATGAAGCGATGGTCCTCGTTGCAGATCAGCAGGGGAGCCTCCAGGGCATCCAGGCCTTGGAGCCGCTGTTGGGTCTGCTGCAGCAACGTTGCCTCGCCGTTACCGCTCAAAGGCCAGTACTGCTTGGGGTAACTCGCCCGCGAGAGCGGCCACAGCCGTGTGCCGGTTCCTCCGCAAAGGATCACAGGAATCAGCGGTGTGGCGGCCATCACGTCCTGAAAACGGTGACTCAGAATCGCTTGCCCCAGGGGCTTCTGTCGATGCCCAGAGAAATCTTTCAGAGCTCCAGCAGGCCCGGCGGTGGGGTGAGCAGCAGCCAGCCGTCCTCCAAATGCACCTCCGGCACGATCTCCTCCACAAAGGGAATCAAAAGCTTGCGGCCTTCCGCTGTGGTGATTTCCAGCAGGTCGTTGCCGCCGCTGATCAAATCGCTCACGGTGCCAACGGCAGGTCCATTGGCTGCGAGACGTGCCTCCAGGCCCAGCAGATCGAGCAGGTGAAATTCTCCCTCGTCCAATTCGGGCCGGTCATCCGCTGACACCAGCAGTTCCTGGCCCACCAGAGTTTCGGCGGCGCTGCGGCTGTCGATTCCTTCAAGCCGCACCACGAAGAGCGACTTGCCGGGCAGTTGCCGGCCTTTCTTGAGTTGGATCTCTGTCGGCTCAACCCCCTTGCGACTGCGCAGCCAGCGGGGCCCCGGCGCTGTGAAACGCTCGGGAAACTCGCTGGCGGGGTTCACCCTTAGTTCCCCTTGCAGCCCCTGGACCCCCACGATCTTGCCGACGCTGAGCCAGTCGTCGCTCTCCGCCATGCCATCCGCCACGCACTCTGCCGATAATGGCGCCAGACCCGTCCGTGAACGAGCCATGGCGCCTGCAACCGCTCCGATCCTCCCCGGCTCCACCGTCACCGTGGCGGATGCCACCTCGATCTACAACGGTTACACCGGCTTCGTGCAACGAATCAGCGGCGACCGTGCGGCTGTTTTATTCGAAGGTGGCAACTGGGACAAGTTGGTGACCCTGCGGTTGAAGGACCTCCAGCCGGCCTGAGGCGATGGAGATCCACCGAAGCCTGCGACAACGGCTGCAGTCCACGGTGCTGGAAGCCAGCATCCCGGCGGGCAGACCTACAACGTTGTCGTTTTCGGGGCGATTCTGCTGGGTGTTTTGGCGCTGCTGCTGGAACCCGACCCCCTGGGCAACTCAGCCCTGCACCAAACCAATGTGCCCTGGATCGATCTGGTTCAGAACGTTTGCTTGGCGGTGTTTGCGGTGGATTTCGTTCTTCATCTGGCCTTGGTGGAGAGGCCTCGCCGTTACCTGTTCAGCTTCACCGGGCTGATTGACGCCTCGGCAGTCCTGTTTTTCTTCGTGCCGCAGGTGCGCAGTGAACTGCTGCTGTGGGTGTTCAAGTTCGGCCGCATCCTGCGGGTGTTCAAGCTGCTCAAGTTCATCGATGAAGCTCGCGTGCTGGGGCAGGCCCTGCGGGGAAGTGCCCGCACCATCAGCGTCTTCTTGTTCTTTGTCTTCCTGCTGCAGGTGGTGCACGGCTACAGCATTTTTGTGATCGAGAGTGCCCGGCCTGATTCCCAGTTCCAGACGGTGGCGAGCGGCGTCTACTGGGCGATCGTCACCATGACCACCGTGGGTTATGGCGACGTGGTTCCCCAGACGGAATTGGGGCGGCTGCTGGCCTCAGTGGTGATGCTCTTGGGTTTCGGCATCATTGCCATTCCCACAAGGATCCTGACGGTGTCGGGGGTGCGCCATCACCAGCAGCGGTCGGCTGAACTGGTCTGCAGCAGCTGTGGGCGTCAGGGGCACCGCAGGGATGCCCGTCACTGCGATGCCTGCGGTGAGTCGCTGCCCTCCAGGGCCTGAAGAGCGGCTGTTGCCGCGTTCTGCTCAGCCTCCTTGCGGGATCGGCCTTTGGCCTCCGCCAGATCTTGGCCTTGGATGCTCACCCGGCAGCGGAAGCGTTCGGGGTCGCCGTGTTGGCGGCTGCATTCTTCGGTGGTGTAGCTGGGCAGTCCCAGTCCATGGCCTTGGCTCCACTCCTGCAGGGCTGTTTTGCCGGCGAACTGATGGGGAGTCGCCAGCACCGCTTCGGCAGTGGCGCACCAGTGCGGGGTGAGCCAGCGGTGAATCGCTTCAACGTTGCCGAGGGCGCTATACAACGCACCGATCAGAGCTTCGGTGGCATCGGCTCGCAGCCTGGATTCTGCGGAACGATCCCCCTGGGCGTGCCGCCCCAGTAGCAGATGCTGTTCGATGCCAAGTGCTGCACCCACGTCCGCCAGCCAGCGATCGCTCACCAGCTGGGCCCGCAGGTTGGAGCAGGCACCCACCGCCAGATCGGTGTGTTGGCGATCAATGAATTCGGTGGCGGCGAGCCGCAGCACCGCATCACCAAGGAACTCCAGCCGTTCCAGGTTGCGGGCCCGGCCGCTCGACACGTGGGTGAGGGCCTGATCCACCAGGGCGAGTAGCTCAGCGTTGATGGGGATCTCAGCGTCGAGCTGCTGGATGAAGTCGGTGAGCTCTGCGGCGCGGGATGGATCCATCAGGACTCCTGAGCAACGCTGAAAAAGGGGTGAAAGCAGGACATAAGCCGGGTTCTGTTCACGCCCCACAGAGGTTGGTCTGCAGAGGGTGGGTGGCTATCTATCTGGGACCGCCGTTGCCGACGGCCTCGAGCGGCGCGTTCAAGCGGAACGGGGCCAATGGCCAGCCGTCGTTCCTTGGCCTTGCTCCCAGCCGGGGTTTACCGAGCCAGCACCTCTCGATGCTGCTGGTGCGCTCTTACCGCACCTTTGCACCCTTGCCTGTGCCGGCGAACCGGCCATCGGCGGTGTGTTTCTGTGGCACTCTCCTCACGGTCACCCGCACTGGGCGTTACCCAGCAAGCCTGGCCATCAGGGAGCCCGGACTTTCCTCAGCCGACACTCAAAGAGATCGGCCGCAACCACCTCGCCTGCTTTCAGATCTAATCATGCCTCGTGGGCATAATTCAGAGGTCTGGGGCTGTAGCTCAGCTGGATAGAGCGGCGGTTTCCTAAACCGCAGGTCGTGGGTTCGAGTCCCGCCAGCCCCGTAAGACTTGCTCAAGAGGTAGTGAGCGCTACATCTGGTGGGGTGTTCAGATCGTTCACCACCGCTAGGGTTAGTGCAACCGGGTTTGGGTGCCATGACCCAGCTTCACGATCTCCGTCTGCGGCTGTTGGTGCAGCAGGAAAGTGAGCGGATTGCGGAATCCCAGCCCACGGATCTGGATTTATCCGTGGTGCAGGCCCGCTGCCTTTGTTGGCTTGCTCTCCTGGCGGAAGCCCACGAAGACCAGGCCAGTGACGCGGAACGTCGCGGCGACACGGAACAGGCTATGGGCTGGTTCGCTGATTCGATGCGGCTGCGGGATGTGATTGGTGTGGTGTCGTCCATTGAGATCCCTCTGCCCGACACCGCTGGTGAGGATGGCCCTCAGGCCGAGGAGGATCTGGGGCCTCAGGCGGCTTGATCGGTGGCATAGTGGGGAATGACCGCGAGGGACTGCATTGCCGGAAGAGCCCTGCCAGTGCCCGGATTGCCAACGGTTTTACCGGGAGCATGACCGGCTGATACGGGAGTCCCCCACGCTTCGTCAGCAACAGGAGCTCAACTGGGCAGCACTCCAGTCGTTCCGCACCCTGTCGGGCCGGGTGCTCGAGGATCTGCAGAAGCAGCATGGCTCCCGCCAGACCGCCGATGCAGGCGCTTCGAAGCCCGCAGCATCCGGCGCGCCTGTGCCGGAGGATTCAGGTGATGGCATCCAGCAGGCCATTGCCGATCTGGAGAACATCAACGCC
Source organism: Synechococcus sp. N26 (assembly GCF_900473975.1). Taxonomy (NCBI): domain Bacteria; kingdom Bacillati; phylum Cyanobacteriota; class Cyanophyceae; order Synechococcales; family Synechococcaceae; genus Synechococcus; species Synechococcus sp. N26. The sequence goes on from NZ_UCNM01000002.1 coordinate 437,355, forward strand.
CATCTGTTCTCGATCGAGGTGTTGATGGAGCGGGTGTTTGATGTGCGCGTCCCGGAAGAAATCGAGCAGAAATTCCGTGAACTGGCCGGTGAGCTGGCTCCAGACCCCTTGAACGTGGACCGTCTGCGGCTCAACCGCCTGTTGCACCAGACGCCGGACTTACCCGATCGAAGCTGACTGAAGTACTTGCTTTTTGGTTTAAGCCCTGGACATGAATCCAGGGCTTTTTTGTGGTCGTTTTCAGCGCACGTCGCAGGTGATTTCCACGTTGAGTGGATCCACGGCCCAAATGTTCTTGCAGTACTCGCCGATGGAACGGTCGGAGGAGAAGAACCCGGTGCGGGCCGTGTTCAGCAGTGACATCCGATTCCAGTGCATCCGGTCGCTCCAGGCACGGCTCACCGCCTCCTGGGCCCGCAGGTAGTCGGCGTAGTCGGCCATCACATAGAAGGGGTCGTTCCCGGTGAGGTTGTCGAGCAGGGGGCGGAACAGTTCGCCGTCGCCGTTGCTGAAGTGCCCCATCTCGATCAGCCGCAGGGCCTCCTGCAGTTCCGGCAGTGCGGCGATCACATCGCCAGGGCGGTAACCGTCCTGCTGCAGGGCCGTGATCTCTTCCACGGTCTTGCCGAACAGGAAGAAGTTCTCGCTTCCCACCAGCTCGCGGATCTCCACATTGGCCCCATCAAGGGTGCCGATGGTGAGGGCCCCATTCATGGCGAACTTCATGTTGCCGGTGCCGGAGGCTTCCTTGCCGGCGGTGGAGATCTGTTCGGAGAGGTCGGAGGCGGGATACACCTGTTCCCCCAACTTCACGTTGTAATCCGGAAGGAACACCACCCGCAGCAGGCCATCCATGTCCGGATCGGCATTGATGGTGTCGGCGATGCCGTTGAGGAAGCGGATGATCAGCTTCGCCATGTAATAGCCGGGAGCGGCCTTGCCGCCGAAGATCACGGTGCGGGGCGCCATGCCGTCGGTCTGGCCGTTTTTGATCCGCAGGTATTGGGTGATCACCTGCAGGGCATTGAGGTGCTGACGCTTGTACTCGTGGATGCGCTTCACCTGCACGTCGAACAGGCTGGCGGGGTCCACCAGCACACCGGTGTTGCGGTGGATGTAGGTGGCCAGCTTGCGCTTCACCGACAATTTGGTGTTGCCCCAGAGCTCGAGGAAGCCATGGTCGTTCTGCCGCTCCTCCAGCTTGCGCAGGCTCTCCATGTTGGAGATCCAGTCGGGGCCAACGTGCTGATGCAGCAGAGCCGACATCTCGGGGTTGGCCAGGGCGACCCAGCGGCGCGGGGTGACGCCATTGGTGACGTTGGTGAATTTCTCCGGCCACAGCGCCGCGAACTCAGGCAGCAGATCGGTTTTCACCAGATCGGAGTGCAGCGCAGCCACACCGTTCACATGGTGGGCACCGATTGTGGCCAGGTGGGCCATGCGCACGGCCTTGCTGCCCTCTTCATCGATGATCGAGAGCTTGCGCTGGATCGCGTCGTTGCCGGGGTAGCGCAGCCTCACCTGCTGCAGGAAGCGCCGGTTGATCTCGTAGATCAGCTCCAGATGGCGCGGCAGCAGACTGCTGAAAAGGTTGAGGTCCCACTTCTCCAGCGCTTCGGGCAGCAGGGTGTGGTTGGTGTAGGCCACGGAGCGGGAGGTGATGTCCCAGGCCCGGTCCCACTCCAGATGCCGATCGTCGATCAGCAGTCGCATCAGCTCCGCCACGGCGATGGCCGGGTGGGTGTCGTTGAGTTGAACCGTCCAGTAGTTGGGGAAGTCCTCGACGGACAGTCCGCGGTTGTCGAGGCTGCGCAGCATGTCCTGCAGCGAGCAGCTGACGAAGAAGTGCTGCTGCTTCAGGCGTAGACGCCGGCCTTCGTCGGTGCCGTCGTTGGGGTACAGCACTTTGGAGAGGGTTTCGCTGCCCACCTTTTCCTCAACGGCGCCGTAGTAGTCGCCGATGTTGAAGGCATAGAAGTCGAAGCTTTCGGTGGCATCGGCACGCCAGAGCCGCAGCCGGTCGCAGATGTTGACGCGATAGCCCAGCACCGGCACGTCATGGGGAATGCCGATGGCGTGTTCCGCCGGGATCCAGCGGGAGCGGTAGTTGCCCTTGTCGTCGATGTAGCTCTCGGTGCGGCCGCTGAAGCCCACGAAGCAGGCCTCATCGGGCTGGGGCAGTTCCCAGGGCCAGCCTCCTTTGAGCCATTTGTCGGTGATCTCCACCTGCCAGCCGTCGCGGATCAGCTGATCGAAGATGCCGAACTCGTAGCGGATGCCGTAGCCGGTGGCCGGGATCTTCAGGCTGGCCAACGACTCCATGTAGCAAGCGGCCAGACGGCCGAGGCCTCCATTGCCCAGGCCCGGTTCCTCCTCCACATCCAGGATCTGCTGCAACGACTCGATGCCGAAATTCTTCAGTGCCTCTTCGGCTTCCTTCTGAATTCCCAGATTCAGCAGGTTGCTGTTGAGCTGTGGGCCGATCAGGAATTCCGCCGACAGGTAGGCCACCGATTTCTGCGGGCGGGCCCGCATCGCTTCAGTGGTGGCTAGATAGCGCATCATCAGCCGATCACGCACCGCATAGCTCAGGGCCATGTAGAGGTCATGGCGGCTGGCGGTGGGGGCGAGCTTGCCGAGCGTGAAGAACAGGTGTTCCGTCATGCCGTCGAACACGCTCTTGGCATCGAGGCCGGCGCGTTCTGGGTCGTTGTGACAGCCGGGGGTCGGCAGACGCAGATCGAACGGTTGTGACGTGGTCATGGGGGTTCAGCGAGCCATGGAGCGTGGAATCACCGTCAGGCCAGGGGTGCTCGGAGCCCAACTCAATGAATTACCCGGACCGTAGCCATCACAACTGGGGCTGCCTGAAAAAAAGCGCTTAATACAGCATTCCCGGTCAATTGGGATCATCCAGCGAACAGTTCAGCGGCGGAATCACCATTAAGGTTCGGCGTGAGACATGCCCGGCTTGATGCTGTTGCCCACCCTGCTGAGCGAAATCAGCAGTCACGACCTCGAATTGGCGGAAACGCTGATCGGCGTCCTTCGCTTCATGCTGATCTTCGTGGCGGCCCGCACCCTCGCTGAGGTTCTGGTGCGGTTCGAGTTGCCCACGATCCTCGGGGAACTTCTTGCTGGCGTGCTGATTGGTGCTTCAGGCCTTCACCTTCTGGTGCCGCCGGAGACCCAGGTGCAGCTTTCCGGGGCTTTCTCCGAGGTGGTGGCCGACCTCTCGCATGTGCCGGTGGAGGAGATTCCGGCCCTCTACAACGAGAGCTTCGGAGCCCTGCAGGCGGTGTCAACGCTGGGGCTTTATTCCCTGCTTTTCCTAACGGGTCTTGAAAGTGAGCTGGAGGAACTGATGGCGGTGGGGGCCCAGGCCTTCAGCGTCGCCGTGGTTGGCGTGGTGCTGCCCTTCGCCCTCGGCACCCTTGGATTGATGGCGATCTTCCATGTGGATGCGATCCCGGCCATCTTCGCCGGTGCCTCGATGACGGCCACCAGCATCGGCATCACCGCCAGCGTTTTCGGTGAACTGGGCTATCTGCGCACGCGAGAAGGCCAGATCGTGATCGGCGCCGCGGTGCTCGACGACATCCTCGGCATCGTCATCCTGGCCATCGTCGTGTCCCTTGCGGCCGGCGGCAGCCTGGAGATTGGGCCCATCGTTCAGCTGGTCGTGGCAGCAGTTCTGTTTGTGGTGGTGGCCTTGCTGTTGAGCCAGAAGGCAGCCCCTGCCTTTGACTGGTTGATTGATCAACTCAAGGCGCCCGGAGCCAAGTTGATTGGTTCCTATTTGCTCCTCGCTATCAGTTGCTTCGTGGCGTCAGCCATTGGGTTGGAGGCTGCCCTCGGGGCCTTCGCCGCTGGTTTGATCGCCAGCACCTCAAAGCACCGCCAAGAGATTCAGGCGGCAGTCATCCCCATCGTTGGGTTGTTCGCCACCGTCTTCTTCGTGCTGGTGGGTGCAGGAATGGACCTCTCAGTGATCAACCCCTCTGATCCGGGGGCCCGTTCCGCCCTGGTCGTGGCAGCCTTCCTGTTCGTGGTGGCGATCATCGGCAAGGTGGCTGCCGGCTGGGCCATCTTCAGCAAGGAAAAAACCAACAACCTGGTGGTGGGGCTGGGGATGATGCCCCGCGGCGAAGTTGGCCTGATCTTCCTGGGCCTGGGCACCGCTTCAGGCCTGCTCAGCCCTGGCCTTGAGGCGGCGATTCTGCTGATGGTGATCGGAACCACGTTCCTGGCGCCGGTGCTGTTGCGCATCGTCCTCAAAGACAAGCCCCCTGAAGACGGCAATCAGGTTCCCGACGAATTCGCTGCCGATCCCCTGGCGGGTGCTTCCTGAATCAGTCGTCTTTTCCAGCATTGGCGAGGACGATCAGAACACTCCAGCCCACGGCCACAACACCAAGGCTGGAGGCCCAGCTCGGACCCAGGATCCAACTGAATCCGAGCTGGGTGACAACGCCCGTGACGAGGGCCAGCAGAAGGCTGCTGATCACCAGCACCGGTTGACGCACCGATTCGGGCAGCTCTCTCTCCTTGAGGCTTGATTCCAACGTGCTGAGCGGTGCGCTCAGCGGCACGTAAAGGGCGATGGCCCAGAGCAAAGCTCCGCGCCAGACGGATGCGTCCGCCAGCGGTCCGCCCATCGCCTCGTAGCTCACCATCCAGGCCGCTTCAGTGCTGCTTAGCATCGCGTCCTTCGCAGCCGGCTGTGGATCGCGTCACCTGGAGCCATCTCGGCCACGCCGTGCATACGGTGCAGCAGCATCCCGAGCAAGACAGCACCGATCATCCGGCGCTTCTTTTGGTGCATGGGTTCGGGGCATCCACCGATCACTGGCGCCACAACATTCCTGTGTTGGCCCAGACCCATGCCGTGCATGCGATTGATCTGCTGGGCTTCGGCAGAAGTGCCAAGCCGGCGGGTCTGAATTACGGCGGCGCTCTGTGGCGCGATCAACTGGTGGCCTATGTGCGCGAGCGGATCGGCCGTCCGACGGTGATCGCGGGCAATTCCCTCGGTGGTTTTGCGGCCCTTGCTGCCGGGGCCGCGTTGGGATCGGACTGTGCGGGCGTCGTGCTGCTCAATGCCGCCGGTCCTTTCAGTGATGAGCAGAAACCGCCGCAAGGCTGGGGCGCCATCGCCCGCCAGAGCATCGGCACGGCCCTGCTGAAGAGTCCGGTGCTGCAGCGGTTGCTGTTCGAAAACCTGCGCCGACCCGCCACCATCCGCCGCACCCTCAATCAGGTGTACGTCGACAAGACAAACGTCGACGATTGGCTGGTGGAGTCGATCCGGCGCCCCTCCCTCGATCCCGGCGCCTTCGGGGTGTTCCGCACGGTCTTCGATATCCCTCGCGGTCAGCCCCTCGATGAGCTTTTTGCGGAACTGACGGCGCCGCTGTTGCTGCTCTGGGGCATTCGTGATCCCTGGATCAACGCCCCCGGTCGCCGCTCCACCTTCCAGCGCCATGCTCCTGAGGCCACCACTGAGGTGGTTCTGGAGGCCGGGCACTGCCCCCACGATGAGGTGCCGGATCAGGTGAATGCGGCGTTGCTGCAATGGCTGGAGAGCCTCAAGTTGGCTGCGGCACCGACAAATGCGGATCTGCTGGCTAAGTGAATGGATGAGCCACCCCGCATCGGCGGATGCCCATGACCCTCACCCAGCAGTCGGCCCCCTACGCCCACTGGGACTTCGTGCATCCCAGCAGCGGTGATCGGTTGCGAATCATTCCCGAGCGGGGTGGTTTGGTGAGTGGTTGGTCTTGCGGGGGGCGGGAGATCCTGTATTTCGATCAAGAGCGTTACGCCGATCCCAGCAAAAGCATTCGCGGGGGCATTCCGGTGTTGTTTCCGATCTGCGGCAATTTGCCCGGAGATGTTCTGCCGGTGGATGGCGTCGACTATCCCCTCAAGCAGCACGGCTTCGCCCGGGATCTTCCCTGGCAGCTTCAGTTGTTGGAGGATCAGTGCGGTGTGTGCCTCAGCCTCTCCAGCACCGACGAAACGCTGAAGGCCTATCCCTTCCCCTTCCGTTTGGAGATGGAGCTGCGCCCGGTGGCCTCTGCCTTGGAGATCTCCACCACGGTGCACAACTGCGGTGATACCGCCATGCCGTTCAGTTTCGGCTTGCACCCCTACTTCAACGTGAGCGATCTGGCCCAGACCCGGCTCACGGGTCTGGCAGAGCGCTGCCTCAATCATCTGGAGATGGCGGAGGCCGCCACCGCCGATCAGCTCAAGCGCTTGCCCGAAGGGGTGGATTTCCTCTGCCGGCCTGCGGGTCCTGTCAGCCTGATCGATGACGCCACCGGCTTGACGCTGCAGCTGCAGCATCAGGCACCGCTGGACCTCAGTGTGGTTTGGACCGAGCCCCCGCGGCCAATGGTTTGTCTGGAACCGTGGACCGGTCCGCGCCAGGCCCTGGTGAGTGGTGATCGAAAACTAGTGCTCGAGCCCGGTGCAATGCAGCCCCTCGCCTGTCGCTACAGCGTCTCCTGATTCACCCCCGGCAGGCGGCCGCGGCTGAGCTGCAGCTTGGGGTCGAACTGGCGTTTCACCGCTTCGATCAGCGGTCGGGAAGGACGGTCAAGCCAGACCGGCACGGTTGATCCGGCCGCCCGTTTCAACAGCGTCATTTCGCCGCCGAGGCTGATCACGCTGCGGCGTAGCGCCTCCAGCTGGTGATCCGCTGTCGCCGCGTCGCACCAGCCATCACCGCAGCCGGCTCCTGCGGCCAGCTCCCAGGTCCATGGTTTGAGGGCCCTCATCGCCTCATCCCGCAACAACCGGTGCAACTGGGCCGGCGGTAGCACCAGCCGCACCAGCTGCGCAGAGGGGCTGGCATCGAAGGGTGTGGTGAGGGCATCGGAACATGTCTGGCGTTCGGAGCTGAGCTGTTGGTTCAGCGCCAACGCCTCGAGCTGCTTCAGCTGATCGTTCACCGCCTGCTTCGAGACGCTGCTCACCACCAGCCGCAGCCGCCAGGCACCATCGCCGCCGTTGATCCAGTCACAGCGTTCCGGCGTCAGGCTGGAGCGCAGCAGTTCGCTGCGAAAGGCCTCCTGGGCCTTCAGGTCGCCTTCCACAAGCAGGCCGCTCCGGGCGGGCCGCAGCGGTTGCAGCCGCAGGGTGAGTTCGGTGATCAGCGCCAGGCTTCCCCAGCTGCCGCAGAGCAGCCGCATCAGGTCGTAGCCCGCCACGTTTTTCACCACCCGTCCACCGGCGTGGGCTTCGACGCCATCCGCTCGCAACAGGCCGATGCCAATGATCTGATCGCGCACCCCCAGATGGCGCTGCCGCAGTCCCCCCGCCAGTCCACGGGCCACCAGGCCTCCGATGCTTCCGGCAGCGCCGGCTCGTGGCCAGTCAATGGGCAGCCATTGCCCCTGCTCCGCCAGCAGATCCTGCAGGTCCTGCAATGGCATGCCGGCTTCCACCGTGATGGTCAGATCGTCCACGGCATGGTCCATCACCTGGTTGAGCTGCCGGCAGGAGAGCACCTCATGGCGGGGGTCCAGCGGCGGACCCCAGTCCAGGCGTGTGCCCAGGCCACTGGGACTCCAGTGGGTGCCGCTCTGGTGCCACTGGCGCACCAGATCAATCAGGGCACTGCGGCTGGCGGGGGAATGGCTCACGGCACGATGGTGCCATGAAGGTTGTTGTCATTGACGACGATCCCACCGGCTCGCAGACGGTGCACAGCTGTCCGCTGCTGCTGCGCTGGGATGTCGACACTCTGCGTAAGGGGCTGCGTCATGCGTCGCCTCTGTTGTTTCTGCTGGCTGACACCCGGGCGCTGATGCCCACGGATGCCGCGGAACGCAACCGCGGTATTGCGGTGGCCTTGGATCAGGCGCTGCAGCTGGAGGGATTGGCCCGTGATCAGGTGCTGCTGGTGAGTCGTGGTGATTCGACCTTGCGCGGCCATGGGGTGCTGGAGCCTGAGGTTTTGCAGGCGTCCTTCGGGCCCTTTGATGCCACGTTCCATGTTCCGGCGTTCTTGGAAGGGGGCCGCACCACCGTGAACGGGGTGCATCTCCTCCACGGGGAACCGGTGCACACCACGCCGTTCGCTCAGGATCGGCTGTTCGGTTTCACCAGCAGTGATCTGGCCCGCTGGTTGGAGGAGAAGAGTGATGGGTCCATTGCCGCGGCGTCTGTGAAGCGCATCTGTGGCCGGGAGCTTGATGCCGCCTGCGCAGCAGGCCTGCCGCTGTTGATCGAGCGTCTGCGTGGGCTCCAGGGCAATGCCTCTGTGGTGGTGGATGCCGAGCGGCAGGAGCAGCTCACCGCTCTGGCAGCAGCGGCGCGCGCCCTTCAGGGGCAGAAACGCTTTCTGTTCCGTTCCGCCGCCAGCATGGTGAAGGCCCTGGCGGATCCAGGCCCGCCGCCGCTTGATCCCAAGGGCTTAGCGGGGTTGCGACGGTTGGCTGACGATGGAACGCCTCTGCCGGGCCTGGTGATGGTGGGCTCCCACGTGCCCTTGGCGGATCAGCAGCTGGAGCTGTTGCTGCAGGAATCGGGTTGCCAAGGGGTTGAACTGCCGGTGCCGCGCATCGCTCGGGTGCTGGAGGGGCCGACACCCGATCTGTTGCTGGCGGATCTTGAGCGGGTCTGGTTGCAGCAGCTGCTGGCACTGCTGGATCAAGGTCTGACGCCGGTGTTGTTCACCAGCCGCGGTGAGCTGCGTTGTGCTTCCGAACAGGAGGGCCGGCGCTTGTCCTGCGCTCTGGCCGAGTTGATGGGGCGACTCGCGTCAGCCCTGGCTCCTGATCTGGGCTATCTGCTCAGCAAAGGTGGCATCACCACCCAGACGCTGCTGGCCCGGGGTCTGGCCCTCGAGTCGGTGCAGCTGGAAGGGCAGCTGCTGCCGGGTCTGTCGTTGGTGCGTCCGTCAGCGGGACCCTTCAGGGGACTGCCGATTCTCACCTTCCCCGGCAATCTCGGCGTTGCTGGCACGTTGAGGGACGCCTGGCAGCGGATGGAGGCCGGCTGAGGCGGCCAGCAGTTCCATCGGATGCTGCACCTGGGCCCGATCGCCTAGATGGCGCCGCAGCTGCAGGGTGCAACCGATGTTGGCGCTGGCCACCAGTTCGGCGCCTGTGCTGCTGAGGTCGTCGGCCTTGATTCGGCCCAGTTCGGCGGCTTCCTCTGGCTGCACCAGGTTGTAGATGCCGGCGCTGCCGCAGCACACCCCCGCCTCGGTTGCTTCCCGCAGCTGAACGTTGGGGATGGCCCGCAGCAGCTGGCGGGGCTGGGCCTGGATGCCCTGGCCATGGATCATGTGGCAGGCGTCATGCATGGCCACGACGCCGGGAAGTGGTTGCAGTTGGGCGCGGAACGACTCCAAAAGGCCGCGGTCCGCCAGGAATTCCTGCACATCCAACACCGGAGCGCGGAAGGCCGCCTTGCCGTTCAGGAGCTCGCAGTAGGCCTTCATCGTGTGGCCGCAGCCCGAAGCAGCCACCAGCACCGCATCCAGATCTCCCTCAACGGCATTCATGCTCCGAACCAGATCCGTTGCCAATTGGCGCGTGAGTTCCAGCTCCCCCTGGTGATGGCTCACCGCCCCGCAGCAGCCCTGGTCTGCTGGGATGACCACCTCAAATCCGTTGGCCTGCAGCACTTTCACCGTTGCGGTGCTGACGCTGGGATCGAAGCAGCGCTGCACGCAGCCCAGCAACAGCGCCACGCGGCCGCGGCGTTTGCCGGAGGCGGGATTGATCTGGGGCAGTCGGTCGCTGAAGCTCTCCGGCACCAGGGGTGGCAGCAGCTGCTCCATCGCTTCGATTTCCGGCCCGAACAGACGGGTGAGCCCGGAGCGGCGGGCCAGCTGTTGCAGCGGTGTGCCGGCATAGGCCCGCAAGGGTTGCAGCAGGGCCCGCAGGCGCTTGGGGTAGGGCAGCACCTGCAGCAGCACCTTGCGGAAGCTGGTTTGCCAACTGCTGCGCTGGTTGGCCTGATTCAGCTTGGGCCGGGTGGCTTCGATCAGCTGGTCGTAGCGGACTCCCGAAGGACAGGCGGAAACACAGGCGTAACAGCCCAGGCAGGTGTCGAAATGGCTTGCCACCGTGGCATCCAGCTCCAGGTCACCGGCTTCGATCGCCCGCAGCGCATGGATGCGGCCGCGGGGTGAGTCCATCTCACTGGCCAGCACGCGGTAGCTGGCACAGGTGGGCAGGCAGAAGCCGCAGTGCACGCAGGGGTCTGCTGCACCTTCGGGAAGCCCGGGGAGCTGGGTTGGAGAGGCCATCGCCTGAGTCTGGCGTGAATGGCAGCTCTGGTGATCAGAAGCGCTGGATGATCGCTTCGGCGAAACCGCTGCAGCTCACCGGATCCACCTTGGGCTCCATCAGTCGGGCCAGGTCGTAGGTGACCTGCTTGTCGGCAATGGCGGCACTGAGGCCCTTGGTCACGAGATCAGCAGCCTCCTGCCAGCCGAGGAACTCCAGCATCATCACGCCGCTGAGGATCACCGAACCGGGGTTGATCCGGTCGAGGCCAGCGTGTTTCGGGGCGGTGCCGTGGGTGGCTTCGAAGATGGCGGCGTTTTCGCCGATGTTGGCGCCGGGGGCCATGCCCAAGCCACCGACCATCGCGGCGGCGGCGTCGGAGATGTAATCGCCGTTGAGGTTCAACGTGGCGAGGATCGAATACTCCTGGGGCCGGGTTTGGATTTGCTGGAAAATGCTGTCGGCGATGCGGTCATCCACCAGCACCATCGACCTCCACTTGCCGCCACCATGGCTGCTGCCGATGGCGTCGATCACCGCCTGTACCTCGGCGTCGATGTCGACTTTCTTCTCTGGAGTGAGGCTGTCATAGCCAGGCTCGATCATGCGGGCGTTGGCCTGCACGCTCAGGTTGGGATCCTTCTCGAGGTTGCCGAGGATCCAGCTTTCCCGCTCGGTGATGCACACATCGCGGAATTCGGTGGTGGCCAGTTCATAGCCCCAGTCGCGGAAGGCTCCTTCCGTGAACTTCATGATGTTGCCCTTGTGCACCAGGGTCACATGGCGCTTGTCGCCCTGAAGACGCAGGGCGTGCTGGATGGCCTTGCGGATGTGGCGCTGGCTGCCGGCTTTGCTCACCGGCTTGATGCCGATGCCTGACCCTTCTGGGATCTGGCGCTTGCCCAGTTTGCCGTTGGCAGGGATCACAACCTCGTTGAGGTGCTTGCGCAGCTCCTGTCCAACGGCGTCATCGGCTTCCCATTCCACCCCCATGTAGATGTCTTCGGTGTTCTCCCGGTAAACGATCACGTCCAGATCCTGGGGACGCTTATGGGGGCTTGGGGTGCCCTCGTAGTAGCGGCAGGGCCGCACGCAGGAATACAGATCAAAGATCTGGCGCAGGGCCACGTTCAGCGAACGGATGCCACCGCCCACGGGTGTGGTGAGGGGGCCTTTGATGGCTACGCCGTAGGTGCGGATCGCCTCGAGGGTGTCCTCCGGCAGGTACTGGTAGGTGCCGTAGAGGTCGCAAGCTTCATCGCCGGCGTAGACCTTGAACCATTCGATGCTCTTGCTGCCGCCGTAGGCCTTGGCCACAGCCGCATCCAGCACCTTTTGCGTTGCGGGCCAGATGTCCACGCCGGTGCCATCGCCGCGGATGAAGGGGATGATCGGGTTGTCCGCCACCACGGGCTGGCCGTTCTCGAAGCGGATCGGGGTGCCCTGGCTGGGGGCGGTGAGCTTCTCGAACTGGGCCATGGCGGTTGGTCGGGCGTCAGCAGGCTGAGCCTATGACTGAGCCGGTAGCCCTACGGTTCCAAACAGTGCAGACCGCGCATTGATGGCCAGCGAGCAGGTGTGGGTGGTGGCGGCCTGCTTCAACGAAGCCGAGGTGATCAGCGTCTTCTTAGAGCGGGTCATGGCCTTGCCGGATGTGGATCATCTGCTGCTCATCGATGACGGTTCGTCCGATGCCACGGAGGCGATGGGGTTGGCCAGGCTCAGGCGCATCTTTGGGCCCAGCAGCAGCACACGCTGATGTGAACGGCTGCGGCCGTGCCCCTCCACCATCAGGCCAAAGCGCAGCAATCAGTTGAGCAGAGGCATCATGCGCAGTGTCGGGGCGTGTTGTTGCAGCGCTGAAGCAGGGCCTCAATGAGCCGCCAGGCCTGTTTTTCGTAGAGTTTGACGAAGTCTTCAAAGCTTTGGGCCGCCGCCGCATCGGCACCATCGGAAATCACTCGCAGCACTAGCCAGGGGACGCCTTCTTGCTCAGCCACTTGTGCGACGGCCGCGCCTTCCATCTCAACGGCCCGCAGGTCGGGCAGGGCATTTCGCAGCGTTTGCAGCACGGCTGGATTGCTGATGAAACGATCTCCAGTTGCTATTAGCCCGCTGCTGGGCTGAGCGAACCCGTCCAGATCGCCTGCGCTATGAGCCTCACGTAGGGCGGTCTCGGCCCAGTTGAACCAGGCCGGCTGCGGTTGGAGCTGTTCCTTCTTCAGTGCTGGCACCGTGAAGCGCGTGAACAGGGGTCGGGCATCCATGTCGTGCTGCACCACGGCATCGGCCAACACCACATCCCATTGGCGCAGGATTGGATCTGCAGCGCCGGCAACGCCAGTGAACACCAGTAGATCGATGCTGGGATCGCTGGCGAGCAGGCGAGTGGCGGCCCGCGCAGCGCTCACCTTGCCCCAGCCGCTCCAGGCCAGGCTCAGGCGCACCTCGTCGCCCCACGATCCCCTGTGGATTTTCAGATCGCCGTGGTCGCTGCAGCTCAGATCCTTGAGGTGGCTGAGATCTGAGCCGATCTCTTCCGGCATGGCGCCCAGCAGGCCCAGGTGCAGCGGTTGCGTCATGGTTTCGTGAACCTCGCGCAACCGTAACGGCGACCTTTTTGATCTCCCCCCACACTGTGCGGAGTGACGAGGTTGCAGTGAACGCGGGCGAATCGGTACATAGCGTGGCCCGGATGCGAGCGCTTGCATCCACGATCACGCTTGTGCGTCGCCAATTTCCTGCTGCACAGGTCAACCTCAGCCCCTGGCGGGACGACCCGCAGACCCGACAGTGGACTGAGACGGAATCGCTCGACCTCTCGTTTCACTTCCCTGGTTGGAGTCCACGCCTGGAATGCCGCAGTTTGCTGATGCAATTGCGCATCAGCACGGACCGTGGTGATGACCAGTTGCGCCTGCTGGGGGTGTTGATGCGGGGCATGACCTACGACGGCGAACGCTGGCGCCTCGCCACGGTTGGGGAATGGTTGCCGGAAGGCCCCCACCTGCCTCAGCAGCAGCAGGTGAAGCAGCTGCAGCAGATCTGTCGCGAGCTGTTCGAGCTCTTTGATGGAACCGCTGCTTCTGAACCAGCGGCGTAACCCTTCGCAACGCATACAGCCGTTCTGCCTTGAACTCCTTTTAAGTTCGAGGTCAGGCCATTTCTCGCAATCATGTCTGTCGCCCTTGCTGCCCAGCTCCGGGAAGGCACGAAAAAGTCGCACACCATGGCCGAGAACACGGGCTTCGTGAGCTGTTTTCTGAAGGGAGTTGTTGATAAGGCCAGTTACCGCAAGCTGGTGGCTGATCTCTACTTCGTTTACTCCGCGATGGAGGAGGAGATCACCAAGTTGGCGGACCACCCGGTTGTTGGGCCTGTCGCGATGGCTCAGCTGAACCGTCGTGAGGCGTTGGAGCAAGACCTCACCTATTACTTCGGTGAGAGCTGGAAGGAAGACATCAAACCCTCGCCCTCAGCAGCGGCTTACGTGGAGCGCATTCACGCTGTGGCCCAGGAGTCTCCTGAGCTGTTGGTAGGCCATCACTACACCCGCTATCTCGGTGATCTCTCCGGTGGTCAGATCCTCAAGAACATCGCCCAGAAGGCGATGAACATGGAGGGGGATGACGGCCTCCGCTTTTACGTTTTCGACGACATCGCTGACGAAAAAGCGTTCAAGACGACATATCGCTCTGCCATGGACACGCTGCCGATTGATCAGGCAATGGCCGATCGCATCGTTGAGGAGGCCAACCACGCCTTCCACCTGAACATGAATATGTTCAAGGAGCTGGAGGGCAACTTGGTCGCCGCCATCGGCAAGGTTCTGTTTGGCTTCCTCACTCGCCGTCAGCGGGCCGGCAGTACTGAAGCTGCCGCTGCTTAGAGTCAGATTGGTGACTCTTTGATTTCCTTGCGTGAAATTCGGGTTCTAGTTCCAGGCACTGGCCCACGCTTTCGTTGTGGAGGTCTCAATGTCGCGAAGCAGACAGCGGGTTTACTTGCGCAAATTCGAAGCACAACAATTGTTACTTATAGAGAGCGAAGCGATAAATACCCTTTTTTTGATTCGTTGTTGTCCAACGAACAATCTATCCATGATACTTCAATATGGATAGTTAGTTGGGGATTTGATATTCCTAAATTGATAAAACGTCTTCGAGGAAGAAAAGTTGTTTACCAAGCTCATAGTACTGGATATGGATTTACTCTTCCTCCGAGTGTTCCTATTGTCGCTGTTAGTAGGAATACAATGGGCTATTGGGGGCATCGTGCACCAAGGAACCCCTTATTCCTAATTCCTAATGCACTTGAATCTCAATGGTTAGCAAGAGGAGATCGTAGAGGAGATGTATCGAGTCGACCAATAGATGTTCTTGTTCAAAAAAGAAAAAGTAGTAATTATCTCTTGTATGAATTGGTCCCAGCTCTTCGTGCCAAGGGCCTTCATGTAGAGATACAGAGTGATTGGGTGGAAGATTTGGTGCATTTATTTAATAGCGCTAAAGTTTTTTTATATGACTCTACTGAACATTGGAGTAGAGCTGGTGTGAGCGAAGGATTTGGTTTGCCTCCTTTGGAAGCCATTTCTTGCGGTTGCATTGTATTTAGTAGTTTGAATCATGCCCTTGCAGATACTTTTACACCTGGCGTCATGGGGCATCAAATTGGTTACGGATGTTTATCGAATGATGTGGACAGAATAGCTGCAGCCGTTGCAAATCCTGATGAGTGGAAGCCATCAGAATCTGCTTTGGACTTTGCATTGAGAGATTTTTCAGAGTCCCTATTCGTTCAAAGATGGCGTACTGTTTTGACAGAGTTAGATTCTCTAATGCCGATTTTAATTAATAATCCTCGCCTTTTGTTGAAGCCAAATTATGGATTGATTTTACTTTTTAAATTTTTCAAGCAATCTCTAAGGAAAATTTTAAATTTCTTCCATCTTTGAGTATAATTATGTTCTAAAAGATCTTGTTTTTTCAAGAGAATTTGCCGTCTCTTCGACTTCCATTTGCCAAATTCTTTGTCTTGCATATATTTTTTGTTTTTTGGTAGGCATATTGGCCAATCGGTTGGTTAACTGTCTATCAAATGTTAAAGGAAAGGCAAGACAGCTTAAAGTGGATATACTAGTATTGTCGCTGTGTTAAAAGTATTTACTAGCGAGACGCTCTATGAGCTAAAAAATTTATTTAGGTATGTTGAAAAGGAAAGTTTAATTAGGCTATGGATAATTATACCAGTTTCCATTTTTTCTGGCTTGCTTGATATTACTACTGTCGCAGTTATAGGCAGGCTCACCGGAACACTTGTTGGTACTGATCTCATCAACTTGTTGCCTGGCGTAAAGGTATTTGGAGCCAGTACATACATACAATCTTTGTGGTTAATTGCAATTTTTGTCCTAGTAAATTGGCTGCAGTCTGGGGTCCGACTCTTACTTCGCTTTATGCAGGAAAATCTTGCAGGAGAATTGTGGCTGGATTTATCAAGTCGAATCTTCAAGCAGACACTGGGTCAGCCTTATGAATATCATTTAACGGGGAATATATCAGCACTTGCTTCGGATCTACTGTCAAATCTGGAGTGTCTGTTGAGGGATATTTTGACTCCGGCCTTGAGGGCAATAAGCTGTTTAATTAGTATTATATTTCTGGTTGCAGGGATTTTGTATGTCGGCGGAAGTTCTGCATTTATATTGATACTATCGATGTTTATTCTTTATATTCTTATTGGCTATTTGATAAATCCTGCGTTGCGTAAAGCCTCAAGACAAAAGATTGTTACGAGAGAGAGATACACTAAAGGGTTCTTTGAATCTTTCCAAGCAATAGTTGACTTGAAGCTTGGTCTCAGCGAGCCATACTTTTCAAGAAGATTTAATCGATCTACATCGATATTTAAGGGATCAGTAGTTAATGCGACAGTTCTTCCCGAGATACCTAGGCTGCTTATTGAGCCCCTTGGTATCTCAATGATCTTTCTTATTGGAGTCCTTCTACCAGTTTTATCTGGGCAACAAGAAGAAATTATTGAGGTTCTTCCATTTTTATCTATATTATCTGTAGGAGCTTTACGCCTTGCAAAGCCACTTCAAGACTTTTTCTCTGCAATATCAATTTTGAGAGGAGGATTGCCTGAAATTATGAATATAACAGCATTGCTTGAGAATACTGTCAATTTTCAAGCCCCTGCGCAGCTTCTTAATAGGACTCCAGCAGGCATTTTCCCTCTTAGATCAATAGGCCTCCAAAACATTACTTATAGATATCCAGATGCAACTAAGAATGCACTTGATAATGTGTCACTAAACATTCCAGTGGGATCTCGTGTGGCATTTGTAGGTCCTACAGGTAGTGGAAAAACTACAGCTGCAAATATTTTACTTTCACTGTTAACTCCACAAAGAGGAAATTTGATTCTCGATGGTATTCCCGTTTTAGCCGATGAAATAATTTCTTGGCATTTGTGTTGTGCTCAAGTCCCTCAGTCTATAAATTTATTGTCTGACTCTATTATCTCTAACGTTGCTTTTGGTGTTAGTTTAAATGATGTCGATGAGAATAGGGTTTGGGATGCGCTTGAAGCCGCACAATTAGATGTAGTGGTATCAGATCTTCCTTACGGTTTGCACACACCCATTGGTGATAATGGTATTAGCTTGTCAGGAGGACAACGTCAAAGATTAGCTCTAGCTAGGGCATTTTACAGGTCTGCAAAGTTTTTAATTCTAGACGAGGCTACGAGTGCTTTAGACAATAAAACGGAATCCGAAGTTATACAGTCTCTAGAGATCATTGGAAGAAGGTGTACTACTTTAGTTATTGCCCATCGTCTTTCTACTATTCAAAAATGTGATCGTATATATGAGTTTGATGCAGGTAAAATTGTTGCAAGTGGTAACTTCGATGAGCTTAAAGAACTTTCATCGAGCTTCAGGCAGATGATTAATCTGCAATCTTGCACAAATCCTTAACTTGATATTTACTTTGGAGCCTATCACTTATACATGATGCATATCATGGAAAGAATTTTACAGTTTACGCAAAAAAATTCTGTCGAGATAGCAGCTCTAGTCCTTTCGTTTGCTCTTTTTGGTCAAGTATTCTTTTCTTCTATTGTCAACGTATTGTCTTTGGACAACCGTTCTGTGATGCTTGCATTTCGTCTGTGCCTAATGCTTATAAATACCTGTTATATTATATTTTTCCTTCTTCAGAAAAAAGTTTTTTCAATTACCTTCAAGCCATGGTTTAATGCAACCGTAATTTTTTGGACTATGTATACAAGCAGGCTTTTTTATGATGTGTTCCTAGCGAAAGTTAACCTATCTGTTCCACTTTGGGAACTTTTGGCATGGGGTTTGGGTAGTTCATTGGTTAGTGGTTTGGCCGCCTTTCTCTTCGCGCCATTTATAAATCTTGGAAGAGTTTTGTACAAAGTAATTAAGTTTGGCGTTGCTTTGCTTGGCATTTCGGTAATTTGCTTCGCATTTCAGCCGGGATTGGAGCAAGGTGGGTTTTATCTAGACCATTTAAATGCAATTACTGCTGCCAATGCTGGCTGTTCTCTAGTCTTGCTAAGTGTATGCAGCCTTATTGTAAGAAACGATTATCTGAATCCCTTTTGCTATTCAAAATATGTGTCGTTTCTCGGAATAATAATTGGTTCTTTTATTGTAGTTTTTAGTGGTACTAGGGGAGCGATTTTGGCAATGATAATTATCTCGCTCTTTGGCATATTGTTTGCAAGACGTTCTTCCTTTTCCCAATTTTCTTTCTCAGCCTCACGTGTCTTGCTTGCCTTTTTTTTGGTGATATTTATTGTTTGCGTCACGTCCTATTCAGACCTTTTGCTTGATAAACTTTCTACGATTCGGCTATGGGATACAGTTTTTACAAGAATTGAATTTTGGAAGTTATGCCTAAGTGAATTTTTAACAAGTCCACTTTATGGTACTGGTTTTAACATACAGTCATTGTTAGAAAGTCTTAAGATTGAGCAGGGTATTTACTTCCCGCATAACTATATTTTTGAATCTTTGGCCATTGGAGGTCTTTTGCTGGCCACACCATTGCTAGTTTGTTTTATGATTCCAATAATCAAGATATTTAATTTCAAGATCTTAGATTTTACGCATATCTCCCTATCTCTCTTGGCCGCACAAGTAATAATATACTCCATGCATAATGGTCACTTAGGTGAGTATCCTGCTTTTTGGATTATTCTTGGTCTTGTCGCAGGGAGAGAGGATAAATTAAATTAGCATACAAATCAATCAACGACGAACTAAATATATATTATCTCCAAAGAATAGTGAATTTATTGATTAGTCCAGATCGTCCAATTATTGTCATAAAACAGGTTGGAACATTCTTTAGTCGTGGCTTAAGAATCAGTCTTGCGATTGGCTGCAAAAGATTTATAATGTAGATGTAAATTCCAAGATTATTTCTCCTGATTAGTTCATATCTGCCCATCCCATACTGCAGTGTTTTCTTTAGTGATCCTTGGCTAGAATGATGTATTATTCTTACATTTTCGTCTTTCATTATTGATATATTTCTCTGTAGAAGTCTTACAAGTAAATCAGTTTCTTCATTAGAGGCCCATTTCGTTCGCTCCCCTGGGCCTATATTATTGTCGAAAATATATTCTAATTTGCTTAAGTATTCTTTTCGTGCAAAAATGTTGGATGTTTCGGCTTTTGCTTTGAACAAGTCTAAGACTGTATGTATCTCCGTGACAGCATTTCTCTTTAGGCCATTATCGTGATGGACGGCGTTTAAAGTTTCGTCTTTCCCTGCTATTAATACGCCAAGTTCGTCTTTTCGTTCAAATCCGCTCATGACATTTTTTATAGTATCTTTTCTATAGATGCAGTCATCGTCGGGGAATGCAATTATTTCGCCTGTGGCTATACTGGCTCCATGATTCCTTGCTTTTGAGGCCCCAGTGAATGGAACATTAGCGTGAACAATATTTAGGCTGCCTGCAGAATCTTTGATTAGGGCGTCCAAGAAGCTCGGTGGATTTTGGTCTACAATAATAATCTCTTTTGGTGGGACCGATTGATGCTTAATTGAGTCAATAAGTTCTGATAATTGCTTCGTTCTGCCATATGTGCAAACTACTAGTGATAAATCGGCGGTGCCTGTGGGCTTCTTTGGTGCCATTGTTTCGGACCATGAATGCTCCAAGCCTAATTCATTGGCCCCATGGTTATGGGGAGTACGTGGTTTGAAAGTGAATTTGTTGCCTAATTAGTATGATTGAATTTTTGATGTGAACTGTTATGTTGCATCTTTTTTGGATGTCTTTAAGGCGTTCTTGGGTGTCTTGTGGATTGTTGCAACCGTTCAGTGAATCTATTTATTAGCCTGCGTGTGTCTGGTCTGGAAATGTGAGCTTTCATATGGATTCCAAAGTCGCGACAAAATTTGTTTTGCAGTTGTCGATCATCACTGCGCACTATGCCTACAATAAGTCACTATGAGCTTCCTGGATGGCCTCAATGATGCCCAGCGCAGGGCTGTCGATCACTATCAAGGCCCCATGTTGGTTGTTGCCGGAGCCGGCAGCGGCAAGACGAGGGCTCTCACCCATCGCATCGCCCACCTAATTGGTGAGCACGGCGCAGATCCGGCGCAGATTTTGGCTGTTACTTTCACCAACAAAGCCGCTCGGGAGATGAAGGAGCGGCTCGAGTTGCTTCTGTCTCAGAGGCTTGCACAGGGGCAATTTGGCCAACCCTGGAGCACTTT
Organism: Synechococcus sp. N26; assembly: GCF_900473975.1. Classification (NCBI taxonomy): domain Bacteria; kingdom Bacillati; phylum Cyanobacteriota; class Cyanophyceae; order Synechococcales; family Synechococcaceae; genus Synechococcus; species Synechococcus sp. N26. Next base: position 457,375 of record NZ_UCNM01000002.1, read on the forward strand.
GCCGCCGGTGGAGCAGCGTCAGTTGCGCTCGCGCATCTACCGCGAGGTGACCAAAGAGTTATGGATCGGCACCTTTCACGCGTTATTCGCGCGAATGCTGCGTTACGACATCGATAAGTTCAAGGACGCCGAAGGGCTCACCTGGACCAAGCAGTTTTCTATTTATGACGAAGCTGATGCCCAGAGCCTGGTCAAGGAAATCGTCACCCAGGAATTGCAGCTTGATCCGAAGCGCTTCGATCCCAAGAAGACCCGTTGGGCCATCAGTAACGCCAAAAACCAGGGCTGGCTGCCCGATCAGCTCGAGGCCAATGCCGATGGACAGCGGGGCAAGCTCACGGCTGATGTTTACCGGCGTTATCGAAAGGCGCTTGCTGCTAACAATGCCCTCGATTTTGACGATTTGCTGCTCCTCCCTGTACAGCTTTTGCAGCAAAACGAGCAGGTGCGCAGCTACTGGCACCGCCGCTTCCGTCATGTTTTGGTTGATGAGTATCAGGACACCAACCGCACCCAGTACGACCTGATCAAGCTGCTGGTCACCGATGGCAAGGACCCTCAGGATGTCGACGACTGGGCCGGGCGCTCGGTGTTTGTGGTGGGTGACGCCGACCAGAGCATCTACAGCTTCCGGGCTGCAGATTTCACGATCCTGATGGGTTTTCAGGACGATTTCGGTGATCAGGCTCCGGATGAGGCCACGCGCACGATGGTGAAGCTGGAGGAGAATTACCGCTCCACCGCCACGATCCTTGAAGCGGCCAACGCACTGATTTCCAACAACAGCGAACGGATCGACAAGGTGTTGCGACCCACACGTGGTGAGGGGGAATTGATCTCTCTCACCCGCTGCGATGACGAAATCGCTGAAGCGGAAGCCGTGGTGCACCGGTTGCGCACGATGGAAGCGGCCAATCCCGAGCTCAGTTGGGGTGACATGGCCGTGCTTTATCGCACCAATGCCCAGTCCCGTGCGATCGAGGAATCGCTGGTGCGTTGGGGAATTCCTTACATCGTGGTCGGGGGACTGCGCTTCTACGACCGGCGTGAGATCAAGGATCTTCTGGCATATCTCCGGCTGCTGATCAATCCGGCGGACACCGTCAGCCTGCTGCGGGTGATCAATGTGCCCAAGCGCGGCATCGGCAAGACCACGATCCAGCGGCTCACCGATGCGGCCAATCAACTGGGCATTCCGCTGTGGGATGTGGTGAGTGACCCTGAAGCGGTACGTTCCCTGGGCGGTCGTTCCGCCAAGGGGCTGCTGCAGTTCTGCGATCTGGTGAACGATCTCCAGTCGCGCAGCCGTGAGGTGGCTCCCTCAGAACTGATTCAGCAGGTGATGGAGAAAAGCGGTTATGTCAGCGAGCTGATCGCTGATGGCACCGATGAGGCCGAGGAACGGCGTCGCAACCTGCAGGAATTGGTGAACGCCGCTCTTCAGTACCAGGAGGAGAACGAGGAGGGAGATCTGGAGGGATTCCTGGCCAGTGCTGCACTCTCCAGTGATGCCGACAGCAAGGACACCGCTGCGGACCGTGTCACCTTGATGACACTGCACAGCAGCAAGGGATTGGAATTTCCTGTGGTCTGCCTGGTGGGTTTGGAGCAGGGACTCTTTCCCAGCTATCGCTCCCTCGACGATCCGGCATCACTGGAGGAAGAACGACGTCTTTGCTATGTGGGCATCACCCGGGCGAAGGAGCGTTTGTTCCTATCCCATGCCAGTGAGCGGCGTCTTTGGGGTGGCATGCGTGAGGCGGCGGTTCCGTCGGTGTTTCTTTCGGAGCTGCCGGAGGCCCTGGTGCAGGGGGACATTCCCCAGAGTGGTGGTGCAGCGCTTCGGCGCGAGCGGCGCCTGGAACGGCTCACCCGTGTGGATCGGGACAAACCGTCATCGGCCCCCGCGAATGCGGTGCGGCGACGTCAGGCAGGGCCAGCTCCCGGTCGGAGCTGGCAGGTGGGTGACCAGGTGTTGCATGCCAGCTTCGGTGTTGGCGAGATCACCCATACCTTCGGTAGTGGCGAAAAGGTGTCTATCGCGGTCAAGTTCGTAGGGATGGGCCCCAAGATCCTTGATCCGCGCCTCGCCCCAATCGAGCCTGTTGGTTGAGGCGATTGATCGCAAGCGGTCAATCCCATGCAGATGCGTGATGATTGAGCTGCCGACCGAAGCACCACGCATTGGATCTGCCGGGTGTGCCGCCATCGTTAGCGTCTGAGTTTCGTGGTGCTGCTCAAGACGCAGGAGTGACGCGGCTGGCCCTCGTGGGTGGCGTGGTCCGAGACCTGTTGCTGCATCAGCTGCATGGTGTTCCATGGGCCGGTGTTCCCGATCTGGATTGGGTTGTTGAGGGGGATGCTCTGGCCCTCACTGACGCGCTGTTGCAGCGCTGTGGTTCGCAACGGGTCACGGATGTGCAGCATTACGGGGCTTACGGGACAGTTGCACTGCGCTTCGATGGAATCCCCATTGATTTGGCATCAGCCCGGCGGGAGATCTACCCGGTTCCCGCTCAGAATCCCAAGGTGGAACCCGGCACGTTGCAGCAGGATCTTCTCCGGCGGGATTTCACGATCAATGCCATGGCCATTGATCTCATGGCGGAGCAGTTGGTTGATTCCCATTCGGGTCAACGCGGGTTGACCAACAAGCAATTGACACTGCTGCATGACCAGAGCATTCGGGATGACCCCACGCGCGTGATCAGGGCAGCGCGTTATGCCGCTCGACTGGGCTTCACGTTGGATGAACAAACGGAGGATCAAATCACCCAAACCATTCAGGCCTGGCCCTGGGCTTGGACCACCAGCGCTTCCGCAGAGGCGGCCCCACCGGCCCTCTCGACCCGTCTGAGGATGGAACTCGACCGCTTGTTTCAAAATGAGCCATGGGCACAGGCCATTGCTTGTCTGGAGCAATGGCGTGCTTTGCCGTTGGTTGATCCGAGTCTTCAGGATGATCCGCGGCTGATGCGTCGTCTGCACTGGGCTCAGCGCTTGGAGCTCCCCCTCTTGCCGGCTTTGCTGTCTGGTGCCAGGCATCCGCTGCGCGTTGCGCAGCGACTTCAGCTTCCTGGTCAGCAGCAGCAGTGGTTAAGCCAGATGTTGGATTTGAAGCAATGGCTTCTCGCGGATGGCCCAAGGGTGTCGTCGCTCCCGTCGGTCTGGTCAGAGGCCCTGGAGGAGCGTGGTGCGAAGGCTGAAAGCGTCGCTCTGCTGATCTGTCTGATGCCCGTTCAATGGAAGCCTCTTTTGCGCTGGTGGGGGCGCTGGCGGAAGATCAAATCGCCGAAAACCGCCCGTCAGCTTTTGGACTCCGGCTGGTGTCCTGGCCCTGCATTGGGACAGGAGTTGCACAGGCTCCGTTGTGAGGCTCTGGATAAGTCGTGATGAATAACAGGTAGCTATTTTCCCTCGCTTTGGTTTGCAGTGCCTTTGCATTTCGGACCCTTTTCTGATTGATACCACGTCCTTGTGGAGCGATGAGCTCTACAGCGTTGGTAAGAGTTTCCAGCCCAGTCTGGGAGCCCTTGTTGAGATGCTTCGTGAAGACACTCATCCACCTTTTTATTACTTTCTTCTGTGGGTTTAGGGACAGCTGATTGGTCAAACTCCGGTCACATTGAGGCTTTTCTCGTGGTGTGTCTATTGTCTGGGCGGAATTGTGATGGTGCGCCAGTCCCTCGCCACGGGTGGGCGCAACATGCAGGTCTTGACGGTGGCTGCTCTGCTTGCGCTTTGCAGTCCTTATCCGGTGTGTTTCGCCATTGAAGGCAAGAGTTATGCCTTACTGCTGCTCATGGTTGCGCTGGCGTGGTGGTGTCGGCGCTCGCAACGTCCCTTGCTGTACGCGCTGGTCTCTGCCTTGGCAGGAATCACCCATTTTTATGGTCTGTTCTTGGTGCTTGCTGCCGCCGTCTGGGATGGCCTGAAGGGCCGCACCCGGTTTGCTTTGGCGGCGCTGATGGCGGCATTGCCTGGCCTGGGCTGGATTGATTATGCCGCTGACTATTTGTTCCGCTCCAGAGCCGCCAGCTGGATTGGTGCCCCGGATTACGCCCTGTTGGAGGAGACCCTGGCCCGGGGGCTTGGGCTGTGGCCGCTGCCCAAGTTGGGATTGATTCTGCTGCTGTTGGTGGTGTTAAGGCGTTGGGGAGGGCTGCAACGGTTGTCTTGGCCTGAGCCTGGTGTTCTGGATCGAAGCGGCTTGACCCCGTCCCTGTTGATAGTGGTTGGAGTTGTGCTGGTGTCGTTCGTGAAGCCGATGGCCTTCAGCCGTTATTTCGTGGTGCTGGTGCCGGCTGTGCTTCCTGTTCTGGCGGTTCAGTTCGGTGCTCTGAACCTCAATCGCCTTGGCCGCGGCTGTGCCGTTGGGGCGCTGAGCGTGTTGTTGGCCAGTTGGTGGGGGCCGGGTTTTGCCGAACTGGATCCCGCTCTGGGGGGAGTGCGTGAACAGGATCAGTTCCGTCTGATCAGCCAGCGCACCGGTGGCCTCGTGGAGCGTTATGGCCCGCGGGCCCGTTTGCTCAATCTCAGCGATCGAATGGAAGTTGCCATGGGGCGGATCCCATCGGATCCCGTGCCCTGGGGTGATGCTGACGATCTGGAGAAACATCTGGCCGCGCCGCCGTTGCCTTCGGAGCTCTGGCTGGCCAGCAGTGGGCCTTTACAGGCCATGGAGCGCAAGCTCAAACGCCTGCAATCACAAGTTGTGCAGGCGGGTTACAACTGTGACCAACGTGCAAACGACCTCAGTCATGCGCGGCTGTTGCGTTGCCGATTTGAAGCCATGGGCCGTTCCGAGTGAGTTGAGCGGCGGCTTTGCTGGTGCAGGCCAGCAGCAAGGGGCCACAGGTCTGTGGGTCCACCAGCAGTTCGAGCAAGGCCGGGGACGCGTGGTCTCTTAGCTGAACCGGACCTTCGAGCCATCGCCAGGCAGCACGGTTCGAGGGGGCCAGCGTGCTGGAGATGCCGCGTTCGAACAGCTCAAGTGCACCGGGGTATGCCGGGATGGCAGAACCCTCCAGTTCGATGGTCAGTCCTGGACTGTTCTGGAGCATTTCGCCCAGATGCCCAAGCAGGCCGAAACCGGTGATGTCGGTGCAGGCGTGAATGCCCCCGCGGATCGGCTCGATCTGGTCAAGCAGCGTGTGCTGGCTGCAGGCCATGGTCTGCAGTGCAGTATCCAGATCAGCCGCCCTTGTGGCGCCACTCATGGCCCCTGCAAATAGCACCCCGGTGCCCAGGGGGCGACTGATCAGCAGGGCATCTCCTGGGCGCAGTCCTGTTTTCAGCCAGGGCAATTGGGGGCTGTTGCCGTTCACCGTGAGGGTGATCTGCACCCCGAGGCTGGTCGGCAGCGGTGAGGCGCTGCGGGATTCCATCGTGTGTCCACCGATCAGCTCGGCGCACTGTTCATCCAGAACCGAGCGGATGCCCGCCAGGGTCTGCACCAGCAGCTCCTGCTGTTCGTCGGCTGAAACCATCGGCAGCGTGACCGTTGCCATGACGCTGGAGACCGGGGCACCGCAGGCCCAGAGATCAGAGCAGGCGTGCAGGGCCGTCAGACGTCCGTTGAGCCAGGGGTCACTCACCAGGGCCGGAAAGCCATCCGTGCTCTGCAGGAGTCCTGGATGCCCAGCGAGATGGGCAGCGTCTTCGGGCTGTCCGCTAAGCCCCACCCGCTCCAGTGCTGCTGCCAGGGGTTGGGCCGGCAACTTGGCCGCGCAGCCCCGGCAGGCCATCGGTGCTGCATCGGCCATCGCTGCTGGCTGCAGAAATCCAGTCATGAAGGCCCGATCAATGCGTTGCTTCAGGTGCCAAAGCAGGCGGGATGGCCCCAGTCGCCAGCCGCCCCAACGTGCCCAGGCGGCATCTTGATGACTGCCGATGAGCTGCAGCGCCTTGCGCTGGGGATGCCAGGGCCGCAGGGGGTGCCCCTTGCAGGCCGCTTCCAGATTGATGGCCAAGGGGCGTCCGGCGCGCACCGCCCATACCCCAGACGCCGGCCGGGGTGATGCGCTAATCACGGCACAGTCGCCGCTGGCGAACAGGCATCGATGGCCTTCGACCCTGAGGTGGCGATCGGTGCGGACCCGGCCATCGGGAGTTAAGGGCAGACCAGTCGTCGCCAGCCAGGCGGGGCCCTGGCTTCCCGTGCAGAGCAGGCTGGGTCCGTTGTGGTGGCTGTCGTCGTCGGTGACGGCGATATTGGCCTTTCGCAGCACGTGTTGGACGGCTGGATCTAGCTGTCCCATGCGCTGTTGCAGCTGCAGCGCCCGCTGCGGCCAGCGGCGCCGCAGCGCCAGGACGACTTCCAGGCCGGCTGCTCCCGCTCCGATCACCCGCAGTGGCCTGGGATCGCTTGGGTCTTCGCTTTCGAGGAAGGCGAGTGCGGCTTCCAATGGCTTGATCGGAATCCCCCTGCTGTTCGGTCGACTCACCGCTCCCACATCCAGGCTCAGCCAGTTGAAGTGGAGCGCAGGACGGTCACGCAGGTGCAGACAGTTCTGTTCGGCGTCTAATCCGGTGATTTCCGCTTCAACAAAGGCGACCCCGGCCCTGTCACAGAGCTGACGCAGGTCGATGGCGAGCTCGTCGCGTTGGTAGATGCCGGCGATCAGGCCCGGCACCATGCCGGAATACAGGGCTGTGCTGGAGCGGTTGACCAGGGTGATGCTCTGCGCTGGGCGTCGCTCCGGCTGCATCGCCCAGCGTTTGAGCAGTAGTGAATGGCTGTGGCCGCCGCCGGCTAATAGCAGTGTCTCGCCGGTCGTCATGCGGATTGTCGGTAGCCCATGGGATTGGCCTGCTGCCAGGCCCAACCATCGCGGCAGATGTCGCCGAGCGTTCGCTTCGTTCGCCACTGGAGAATGTCAGCGGCGTGTGAGGGATCGGCGACGGTGACAGCGGCATCGCCAGGCCGTCGGTCGACGAGGGCATAGGGAATGTCTTGTCCGCTGGCGGCGGAGAAGGCGTTGACCACGTCAAGAACACTGACCCCATCGCCGCTGCCGAGGTTGCAGGTGAGGTGCTGTGGCCCCTGATTGAGCAGGGTGGTGAGGGCGGCTTTGTGGCCTTCTGCCAGATCCATTACGTGGATGTAATCGCGAACGCCCGTGCCGTCATGGGTTGGCCAGTCGCTGCCGAATACCCGGAGCTGATCACGGCGGCCGACAGCGACTTGGGTCACGAAAGGAAAGAGGTTGTTGGGGATTCCCATAGGGTCTTCTCCGATGCGACCGCTGGGATGGGCGCCCACGGGGTTGAAGTATCGGAGGGATGCGATGCGCCAAGTGTTTGGAGCGCTGCTGTTGAGATCCGTGAGCATCTGCTCAACAGCGGCTTTAGAAAAGCCGTAGGGGTTGTTGGGTTGGATGGGTGCCGATTCAGGGATCGGAACGGTTACGGGGTATCCGTAGACGGTGGCGCTGCTGCTGAAGACAAGGGTGCGGCAGGCATGGGCATCCATGGCCGCGAGCAGAGTTCGTGAGCCCGCGACATTTATATCCCAGTAGAGAAGCGGCTTTTTAATAGATTCGCTAACCGCTTTAAGCCCGGCGAAATGGATGACGGCATCAAAGGGACGACCGTTGGCGGCAGCCGCTGAAAAGAGCCCATCGAGGGTGATGGGATCGCGGATGTCCCCTCGCTGGATCTGCAGCCGTTGGCTGCCTAGAGCAACGTTGGCGACAGCGGCCACCCTGGTTAGGGCTTCTGGAGAGCTGTTGGCAAAGTTATCCAGGATCAGCAGGTCGTAACCGGCCTCGAGCAGAACGAGGCAGGTGTGGCTGCCGATGAAACCGGCGCCGCCTGTGACCAAAACGCGGCTGCCCATCTTTTGCAGCATTCACAACACTGTCTGATTTTGAAGCAACTGCCGCCAGCGGGCAGACTGAGTCGCTGTACTTGAATCCCGTAAGTGAGTCAGCTCCAGAGCCTCAGGGGCATGGTGGATCTGCTGCCGGAGGCGCTTCAGCGCTGGCAAGCGGTGGAGGCTGTGGCGCGGGAGCATTTCCAGCGTTCTGGGTTTGGTGAGATTCGGACGCCGCTTCTGGAGACGACGGACCTGTTCTGTCGTGGCATCGGTGCAGCCACCGATGTGGTGGGTAAGGAGATGTATAGCTTTCAGGATCGCGGCGATCGCTCCTGCACGCTGCGGCCGGAGGGCACGGCCTCGGTGGTGCGGGCTGCACTCCAACATGGACTGCTGAGCCAAGGTGCGCAGAAGCTTTGGTACGCCGGTCCGATGTTTCGCTACGAGCGACCTCAGGCTGGTCGGCAGCGACAGTTTCATCAGATCGGGGTGGAGTGGCTTGGCGCGGAAAGCGCCCGCAGCGACGTTGAGGTGATTGCTCTTGCCTGGGATTTGTTGGCTCGCCTCGGGGTGGGTGGCCTGGAGCTGGAACTCAACAGCCTCGGGTCATCAGAGGATCGCCAGGCCTACCGAGCGGCGCTGGTGCATTGGCTGGAGCAGCGGTCTGAGGCTCTCGATCCCGATTCCCAGGCCCGGCTCAGTACCAATCCTCTGCGCATCCTGGACTCGAAGAACAAAAACACGCAGGCTCTGCTGAAGGATGCGCCAACCCTGGCCGATGCCCTCAGCCCTGAGAGCCGTCAGCGCTTTGAAGCGGTGCAGCAGGGCTTGACTGCCCTGGAGATCCCTTTCCGATTGAACCCCCGACTGGTGCGGGGCCTGGACTATTACAGCCACACCGCCTTTGAGATCACCAGCGATCGGTTGGGCGCTCAGGCCACCGTCTGCGGTGGTGGTCGCTACGACGGCTTGATCGCGCAACTCGGCGGGGCAACGACGCCCGCCATCGGTTGGGCCTTGGGAATGGAAAGGCTGCTCCTGGTGCTTGAAGCCTCGGCTGAGGTTGACCCCGAAGGCAGGGCGGCTGGCCTAGTGGCTGCCTCGCTACCTGATGTCTTCATTGTCAATCGTGGCGTGCAGGCTTCGGCTGCCGCTCTGGCGCTGGCACGCGATTTGCGGGGCAACGGTCTGGTGGTGGTCCTTGATGACTCGGGTTCAGCCTTCGGGAAGCAGTTCAAACGTGCAGACCGCCATGGAGCTCGCTGGGCCCTGGTGCTTGGCGATGATGAGGCGGAGCGGGGTGAACTGCGTTTAAAGCCACTTCAGCAGTCTGGAGAGGAGCGTTGCATCCGGCTCGATGACCGGGAAGCACTTGTGGCGATTCTCAAGTCCCTGTAAGGGAACGGAACAAAGACATGCGTGGTACTTTTTCGGACGTTCGGGGATTGGGCGTTGATCAACCTGGTGACTGGAGGGGCTGGCTTTGTCGGCTCACATCTGGTTGATCGCCTGATGCAGGCCAGGCAGGAAGTGATTTGCCTTGACAACTATTTCACTGGCCGCAAAAGCAACATCAGCCAGTGGATCGGTCATCCCAGGTTTGAACTGATCCGGCACGACGTTACCGATCCGATCCGTTTGGAATGTGATCGCATTTGGCACCTGGCATGCCCGGCATCGCCCGTTCATTACCAGTTCAATCCGATCAAAACTGCCAAGACCAGCTTTCTCGGCACTTACAACATGTTGGGGCTGGCACGCCGTGTGGGTGCTCGGCTGCTCCTGGCCAGTACGAGCGAGGTGTATGGCGATCCGGAGGTGCATCCACAGCCGGAGAGCTACCGCGGTTGCGTGAACACTATCGGAATCCGCAGTTGTTATGACGAGGGCAAGCGCATCGCTGAAACACTGTGTTTTGACTACCAGCGGATGCACGACGTGGAAGTCCGGGTAATGCGGATTTTCAACACTTACGGCCCTCGGATGCTTCCTGATGATGGCCGTGTGGTCAGCAACTTCATTGTTCAGGCGCTCAAGGGAGAGCCGCTGACCTTGTACGGCGATGGTTCGCAGACCCGTTCCTTCTGCTTTGTGGATGACCTTGTGGAGGGAATGATTCGCTTGATGGATGGGTCTCACACCGGTCCGATGAACATCGGCAACCCCGGTGAATTCACAATTCGGCAGCTGGCCGAGCTTGTCCGTGCGCGCATCAATCCGGACCTTCCGCTGATCGAGAAACCTCTGCCCGCAGATGATCCGCTGCAGCGACAGCCTGTGATTGATCTAGCGCAGCGGGAACTCAGTTGGAGCCCGACCGTTTCATTGGAAAACGGTCTGATTCCCACGATCGAATGGTTCCGTAAGGTCCTCGACCAGCAGGCCACGCAAACTCAGGGAGTCCGGGCATGACCGTTCAACGCATCTGTTGCATGGGTGCCGGCTACGTTGGCGGTCCGACCATGGCGGTAATTGCCGACCGCTGTCCTGACGTTCAGGTCACGGTTGTTGATCTGAATGATCACCGCATTGCGGCTTGGAATGATGCAGACCTGAGCCGGTTGCCTGTTTACGAGCCCGGGTTGGATGCAGTGGTGGCTCGAGCGCGGGGCCGCAACCTCCACTTCTCGACCGATGTGGATGGTGCGATTGCTGCCGCCGACATGGTGTTCATTTCGGTGAACACGCCCACCAAGGTGAAGGGTCTTGGTGCCGGTCAGGCCAGTGATCTGCGTTGGGTCGAGGCCTGTGCCCGTCAGGTGGCCAAGGCCTCCAGTGGTCACACCATCGTGGTGGAAAAAAGCACGTTGCCGGTGCGCACGGCCGAAGCAATCCGCACCATTCTCGAGGCAGCTCAAGAGCCCGTTGAGAATGGTGAAGAGCCCCGAACCTTTGCGGTGCTCTCCAATCCGGAATTTCTGGCTGAAGGCACCGCGATTTCTGATCTGGAGAATCCAGACCGTGTGTTGATCGGTGGGGAGGACGATGCATCGATCGATGCCCTCGCCGGCATCTACGGGCAGTGGGTGGCGAAGGACAAGATTCTCCGCACCAATTTGTGGAGCAGTGAGCTCTCCAAGCTCACTGCCAATGCATTTCTGGCCCAGAGGATCAGCTCGATCAATTCAGTCGCCGCACTTTGTGAGTCCACGGGGGCTGATGTGCAGGAGGTGGCCCGGGCGATTGGAACCGACAGTCGTATTGGACCGAAATTTCTGCAGTCAGGCCCCGGTTTCGGTGGTAGTTGTTTTCAGAAAGACATCCTCAACCTGGTGTACCTCTGCCGTCACTTCGGCTTGCCCGAGGTGGCCGATTACTGGGAGAGCGTCGTTGCGCTTAACACCTGGCAGCAGCATCGGATCGCCAGGCTGATCGTGCAGCGGTTGTTTGGCACGGTGACCGGGAAGCGGTTGGCGATTCTCGGTTTTGCATTTAAAGCCGATACCAACGACACCCGTGAAGCTCCTGCGATTCGGATCGCTTCAGATCTTCTGGAAGAAGGCGCTCAGTTGGCCATTCATGATCCCAAGGTTGAGCCCTCTCAGATCTCTCGGGATCTTAAGTTGGACTCGATAGCACCGGATTCAGAAACAGGGCCAACGGCGCAGGCCTTGAGTGGTCAGGGCAGCTGGTGGAGTGCGGGGAGCGTTGAGGAGGCTGTGGCTGGTGCTGATGCGGTGTTGATTCTCACGGAGTGGGAGCACTACAAGGCTTTGAACTGGCGTGATCTGGCGCAGCGGATGCGATGCCCTGCTTGGGTGTTTGATGCACGTTCTGTGGTCAATCCGGAAGAGATTCGTGCGGCCGGCTTGACCCTCTGGCGTATCGGCAACGGAGCATCGTGACATGCACCATCCTGGTAACGGGTGCCGCCGGATTCATCGGTGCAGCCCTGTCGATCCGCCTGTTGCAGCGCGGAGATCGGGTTGTCGGCCTCGATAATCTCAACGATTACTACGACCCGTCTCTCAAGCAGGCGAGGTTGCGTCAGATCCAGGCGGTCGCCAGGGAGGGTGCTTGGCGCTTTGTGGAAATGGCCTTGGAGGACGGCGATGACCTGATGGCGTTGTTTGCTGCCGAGAAGCCGACAGTGGTGGTCAACTTGGCGGCTCAGGCCGGGGTCCGTTACTCCCTGGAGAATCCGGCGGCTTACATCCAGAGCAATCTTGTGGGCTTTGGCCATCTGCTGGAAGGTTGCCGCCACCACGGCACTGAAAACCTTGTCTATGCCTCGAGCAGTTCGGTGTACGGCGGAAACCGCAATCTGCCCTTCGATGAGCGCCAACCGGTGAATCACCCAGTGAGCCTCTATGCCGCCAGCAAGAAGGCCAACGAATTGATGGCCCACACCTATAGCCATCTCTATGGGCTGCCGGCCACGGGCCTGCGCTTTTTCACCGTGTATGGCCCCTGGGGCCGGCCCGACATGGCACCGATGTTGTTCGCCAAAGCGATCCTGGCGGGGAACCCGATACGGGTGTTCAACCACGGCCAGATGCAGCGCGACTTCACCTACATCGACGACATCGTGGAGGGGGTGCTGCGCTGTTGCGATAAACCAGCCACCGCAAACCCCGACTTCGACCCCCTGGCCCCTGATCCCGCCACGGCCGCGGCACCGCACCGGGTGTTCAACATCGGCAACAGCCAGCCCACGCCTTTGCTGCGCTTCATCGAGGTGATGGAGGAGGCCCTGGGTTGCGAAGCCATGAAGGATTTCCAGCCCATGCAGCCGGGCGATGTGGTGGCCACTGCAGCCAATACTGCAGCTCTGGAGGCGTGGGTGGGCTTCAAGCCTTCAACGCCGATCGAAACTGGCGTGCAGCGTTTCGCCGATTGGTATCGCTCCTTTTACGGCATCTGATCGCTTGCCGTCAGGCTGCAGTCGTCGCAGCGTTGTTGCATTAAAAAAGCCCGCTGGACAGAGACCAGTGGGCTTTTTTTATTTCGTAAGTGGTTTCCGATCAGGCGGAACCGACACCGGTGTAGGAGCCATAGAAGAACAGACCCACAACGAACAGAACGGCCATTCCACCTGCAGTGGCCACCAGCCAGAGGGGAAGGACGCCTTCGGTCCAGCGGCTTCTCCAGGGAACAGCCGGTGTGCCATCGGGATTGCGATCGGGAATTCGACCGTCGGGATAGGGAGATTTTTTTCCGCTCATCGAATAATCCTCAGTTGAAGAAGTAGCTGGACATGAGCACGCCGGTCACGAAGACAAACAGCAGACCGAGATACAGGCTGGTGCGGTTGAGCTCAACCGGCAGGTTGTTGGGATTGGGATTGCGTTCCATGGTTCGGATCAGCGGCGGATGAACTGCATCGCGGCAAGGGCGCCCAGGAAAAACACCGTCGGGATGCCGAGGGTGTGCAACGCCAGCCAACGCACCGTGAAGATCGGGTAATTGCGTGGCGTTGTGGCGACAGGAGGAGCTTGAGTCATGGCTTATTTCAGACGGATGTCGAGTTCTGATTTGCCCTCGTAGCGCTGGCTCACCACAGGAGCTTTGCTTTCCGAAGCCTGGAAATAGGCGTCGGGACGAGGTGTTCCGAAGGCGTCGTAGGCCAGGCCGGTGGACACGAACAGGAAGCCTGCCAAAAAGATGGAAGGCAGTGTCACGGCGTGGATCACCCAGTAACGGATGCTCGTGATGATTTCGAAGAACGGGCGTTCTCCTGTTGAGCCGGCGGCCATGGCGTTGGGCGTGTCAGGAAGATGATCTTAGGAGGTGGCTCAGGTGAGCTGAGGCTGAGGCGTTGCCGCAGTTACACAGCGTTGCCCACCCAACGCAGCAGGTTGCCCCGCTCACCCAGCACAAAGGCGTGCTCTCCGTCGAAGACCATGCGGGTGAAGTTGCTGGGTTGACGGTCCCCGACGGGGTCGTTCTCCCAGCTGTCACCGCCGTCCCGGCTCACCAGCAGGGTGCCGTTGCCACCGCCGGCCCAGATGGCGCCGTCGTCATCCCAGGCCAGATCCATGTAGCCGTAGCCGTTGGTGATCGGGATGATGGCTTTGCTCCAGCTGTCGAAGTTGCATGGCTCATCGTTAAGGCGGATTTGTGCGCCGCGGGCCACCATCCAGAGATTGCCGTCAGGTTGGAAGCCGATGCTTTGCAGCCGCTGGCTGCTAACGCGTTGGTGCACCTGCCAGACGGAATCACCCGGTTCCCATGTGGCGTAGAAGTTGCCGAGGCCACTCACGCTCACGTAGCTGCCGTCCTTGCTGCGACGCAGATCCCGCACCGCACCCGCCGCATCAGTCACCTTGGCTTCCCAGCTGCTGCCGTCGTTATGGGTCTCGTAAACCGCGCCCACGTTGGTGGCGAGCTCTGCGGAATGGCTGCCCAACGCTGTGATCAGGTAGGGCTCGCCGGGCAATTTGGTGTCGAGGAACAGGCGGGTCCAGTTCTGGCCGCCGTCGTCGCTGTGCATCAGTAGCCCGGGTTGACCGGCGATCCAGCCTTCATCGCCATTGAAGTCGATGCTGATCAGACGGAAGTTCTCTTCATCGGGCAGATCAAGGCTGCGCTCATTCCAATGGGCACCCCCGTCGTTGGTTTCCCGGATCATCCGGTTGCTGCCCACCAGGTAGCCGTGGCGGCTGTCGGTGAAGGCAACATCCAGCGGGTTGGCCTGGGTGTCGAGATCCATGGCCTGCCACGGACTCGTGCTGGCCGTGGGCACGTGAGTGGTGACGCAGCCGCTGAGGCTCACCCCCAGCACAAGCACCAGCAGAAGCTGGCTGACAGTGTTCAACAGGCGTTTCATGGGTGGGCTTCAGCGCAGGGAATAAAGGGACAGGAAAAAGGCGAAGCCGAGGGCAAGGCTGCCGAAAATCAGAACATTCTTCTGCCCGGGGGTCATCCGGTTCACCCCAAGGCCGAAATCGAGGTTCTCCTCGAAACCGCTGGCCTTGGCGCGCGGACCGATGTCGCGGAAGGCGGCCACCTTGCTGCGGCAGACCGGGCAGCGGAAGGCCATTGCGTCGAGATCCTCGAAGGCCGTGCCGGGTTCGATCCCAACCTTCTTGACCCCTTCGTCGGGGTCATAGACGTAGCCGCAGCTGCGACATTCGAAACGGTGGGTCCGTGGGTCGCTCTCCGGAGCGGTCTCAACCGCTGGTTCCACCGCTTCGGTGGTTTCGACCGGCTGGACGGACTGTTGTTCGTCGCTCACCGCTGTGTTGCTGGGCCGATCGACTCTATCGACGACAACTCCAGGCGGTGAATGCCAGACTGGCTCGGTCTACGGGGACCTCCATGTTTGCCCTGCCCGGCTACGACGCCTTTCTGGGGTTTCTGCTGATTGCTGCTGCAGTGCCTGCCTTGGCGCTGATCACCAACAAATTGGTGGCGCCGAAAAGCCGTGCCGGCGAGCGCCAGCTCACCTATGAATCCGGTATGGAGCCCATTGGCGGGGCCTGGATTCAATTCAATATCCGCTACTACATGTTTGCGCTGGTCTTCGTCATCTTCGATGTCGAGACCGTGTTCCTTTATCCCTGGGCTGTGGCGTTCAACCGTCTCGGCTTGCTGGCCTTCATTGAGGCCCTTATCTTCATCGCCATCTTGCTGGTGGCATTGGCCTACGCCTGGCGCAAAGGCGCCCTTGAGTGGAGCTAGTTA
Source organism: Synechococcus sp. N26 (assembly GCF_900473975.1). Taxonomy (NCBI): domain Bacteria; kingdom Bacillati; phylum Cyanobacteriota; class Cyanophyceae; order Synechococcales; family Synechococcaceae; genus Synechococcus; species Synechococcus sp. N26. Next base: position 472,820 of record NZ_UCNM01000002.1, read on the forward strand.
TGTCTGAGAACACATCCCCCTCCATTGCTGCTGTTCGCGATCTGCGCGAAGCCAGCTGCGGTCCGATTGGTGCCCCAACGGTCACCAATGATCTCAGCGAGAACGTCATCCTCACCAGTCTGGATGACCTGCACAACTGGGCTCGGTTGAGCAGTCTCTGGCCTCTTCTCTATGGAACGGCCTGCTGCTTCATTGAATTTGCTGCTCTTCTTGGGTCCCGCTTCGATTTCGACCGTTTCGGTCTTGTTCCCCGCAGCTCGCCGCGTCAGGCCGACCTTCTGATTGTGGCGGGCACCGTGACCATGAAGATGGCACCCGCCCTTGTGCGGCTTTATGAGCAGATGCCCGAGCCGAAATACGTGATCGCCATGGGTGCATGCACCATCACAGGCGGCATGTTCAGCGCTGATTCCACGACTGCAGTGCGCGGCGTCGACAAATTGATCCCGGTGGATCTCTACCTGCCGGGCTGTCCGCCCCGCCCCGAAGCGATCTTTGATGCCGTGATCAAACTGCGCAAGAAAGTCGGCGATGAGTCGCTGGCGGAGCGGCGCAAGCACCAGCAGACCCATCGCTACATGACGGTCTCCCATCAGATGAAGCGCGTTGAACCTGTCGTGACAGGTTCTTACCTTCGGGCTGAATCTCAGAAAGCTGCCCTGGCTGCAGCGCCGGCCGGTCAGACTTTGGCCACCGATGCCGCCGTGCTCACCCCTGCTGCTGAACCTGTCGAGTCATGAGCGAAACCCCTTCCAAGAAGACAGCCGCCTCGGATGACGCGGGTGCGGTTGTTGCTCCCGAGCCTGGTCCGGTGAGCCAATGGCTGAACAAGCAGGGCTTTGACCACAACAGCCTCGAGCCTGATCATCTCGGTGTTGAACAGATCGGCGTTGACGCTGCGGTTCTCCCGATGATCTCTGCGGCGCTCAAGAGCAACGGTTTCGACTATCTCCAGTGCCAAGGGGGCTACGACGAAGGCCCCGGTGAGCAGCTGGTCTGCTTCTATCACTTCCTGGCGATGGCGGAACAGGTGGAAGCCATGGCGGCCGATCCCTCAGCCAAGCTGCGGGAAGTGAGGATCAAGGTCTTCCTCGATCGTGAAGGCACCCCCTCGCTGCCGTCGATCTATGGACTGTTCCGTGGCGCCGATTGGCAGGAGCGCGAAACCTTCGACATGTACGGCATCCAATTTGAGGGGCACCCGCATCCCAAACGCTTGTTGATGCCAGAGGACTGGAAAGGATGGCCGTTGCGTAAGGACTACGTCCAGCCTGATTTCTATGAAATGCAGGACGCCTATTGATCGCGTTCTCGTCGATGGGTTCGGTAAAAGCGCATCACCGCAAGGGCAAGGCTGCGCGAGTCGTGGCGCAGCGTTTTTGTTGGCCTCACCCCCTGCAGTGGTGCTTGAGTGACGTCGTAGCCATCTGAGCGGAGTCCTTCCGCATCGCAACGCACCGGATCAGCGCCGCGGCTTTGGTAGTACCGCACCAGGTCTGAATCGGGCAGGTCGTCCTGGGCCAGGACGGCATTGAACAGTCTGGGCTCAATGCCGAGGGTAGCGAGCTGTGCCTCGATGGCCCGGATGTGACCGCGCACATCCAGGCCATCGGTCTCCCCGGGTTGCGTCATCAGGTTGCAGATGTAGAGCCTAGGGGCCTTGCTGCGTTTGATGGCGCCCACCAATTCCGGCACTAGCAGATTGGGGAGCAGGGATGTGTAAAGGCTGCCCGGTCCGAGCACGATCAGGTCGGCATTGGCGATCGCTTCGAGTGCCCGTGGCAGGGCCGGCGGTCGTTCAGGACTGCAGCCCAGGCGAACAATGGGGCTGGGGGCGTGGCCGATGTTGCTTTCGCCTTCGATCCGTTGGCCGTTTTCAAGTTCGGCCCAGAGCCGTACATCCACGTTGGTGGCGGGCACCACCTGACCTTGTACGGCCAGCACACGACTTGATGCGGTGATGGCTGTTTCCAGATTGCCCGTGATCGCTGAGAGGGCAGAGAGAAATAGATTGCCGAAGCTGTGCCCCTCCAAACCGCTCCCGGCGGCAAAGCGGTATTGGAACAGGCGTGTGAGCAGTGGCTCTTCGGTGGACAGGGCGGCTAAGCAGTTGCGGATGTCGCCCGGGGGAAGCACCCCCAGTTCCCGGCGGAGCACCCCGCTGCTGCCGCCGTCGTCAGCGACGGTGACGATGGCGGTGATGTGGCTGCTGTAACGCTTCAGGCCGCTCAGCAAGGTTGATAGGCCTGTCCCTCCGCCGATGGCCACGATGTTGGGACCCCTGTTCAAGCGGCTTTTGGCCCGCAGGGCATCCACCAGCACGGTGTCTTTGTCGGGAGCGAGAGCCTGTTGAATTGAGCCGAAGCTGCGGCTTTGCCCCCAGAGCAAAAGACCGCTGCCGATGAGCACCACCAGCGGGCCAGTGATCTCCCGGGGTAACACGGTGGTGAGGCTGCTCAGCAGCCAGCTCAGTGTTTCCAGAATCCAGTAGATCGGCTTCAGGTCGGCCCAGACGGCGGCCCCCAGCAGCGCCATCAATAGACCCAGGCCGGAGGTGAGCAGCCAGCGTTTGACGACCAGGCCAGGTTGCAACCAGCGCACGGCCCGTTGGGATCGGGTCATCAGATCCCGTCGCCGCTGATCGCGCATCATCCGGGCTTGGCGTCTGCTTGTTGGGGGCTTCAGCGCCAAGGAACGGCTTGATTCGCAGGTTCACCGAACTGTACGGAGCTTGTGGAAAGGCGGCAGGATGTCTCTGTATTTCGGCCCAGACCGTGCCGCAGCTTCAAACCGTCGTGGAGATGCGGGACCTCACGAAGCAGTGGGGTCCTCGGCCTGTTCTGGATCGGGTCAACCTGACCCTGCATGCAGGGGAGCGCTTGGCCGTGGTGGGCCCATCGGGGGCTGGCAAGTCAACGGTGTTGCGCCTGCTTGCCGGTTTGCAGTTGCCCACCAGTGGTGAGCTGCGCTTGTTCAACAAAGCCCAGACCTACCTGCGACTGGACCAGACCGATCCACCGGACGTGCGGCTGGTGTTTCAAAACCCCGCTCTGTTGGCATCGCTCACAGTTGAGGAGAACGTTGGCTTTCTGCTGCGGGAACGGGCACAGCTGTCGCGGCAAGAGATTCGCGATCGTGTGCATGCCTGCCTGGAGGCGGTGGGGCTCTATGACGTGGCTCACCTCTATGCCGGTGAGTTGAGTGGAGGGATGCAGAAGCGGGTGAGCTTTGCCCGTGCCCTGATTGATGATCCTCAGAGGGGGGATCAATCGATGCCCTTGCTGTTGTACGACGAGCCCACCGCTGGGCTTGACCCCGTGGCGTGCACGCGGATCGAGGACTTGATTGTCAAAACCACCACCGTGGCTCATGGATGTTCAGTGGTGGTGAGCCACGTGCGCAGCACGATCGAACGATCTGCGGAACGGGTGTTGATGCTTTACGACGGACAGTTCCGGTGGGAAGGGTCGGTGGAGGAGTTTCGCACCACAGAAAATCCCTATGTCGTCCAGTTCAGGACGGGTAGCCTGCGCGGACCAATGCAACCGGCGGAGCACTGATCACCATGCGACGCAGCGTTCGTGATGCCATCGTCGGATTCACAGTGGTCGGTGGCATTGTCGGATTTGCTTCAACCACCCTGTGGTTGCGAGGCGTTCGTTTGGGGGCCAGCTACTGGACGGTGACCGCTCGTTTCAATGATGCGGCAGGACTGGCGGAGCGTTCACCTGTCACCTATCGGGTAATAACGGTGGGTTCCGTGCGCTCGATTGCGGTCACACCTGAGGCGGTGGTGGCTGAGCTTGAGATCAACAAGGGAGACCTGCGCTTGTCTCTGCCTGTGACCGCCACGGTGGGGGCTGGTTCTCTGCTGGGTGGGGATGCGCAGGTGGCACTGCTCAGCAGCGGAACCCCGCTTCCGCAGGATGCACCCCTCCCTCAAGCGCCTGGCTGTCAGCCAACGCGACAACTCTGCAGCGGTGGAACCGTTGTGGGGCAAGAGGTCCCCAGCCTTTCCACCGTGACTGCAACCATGCAGGAGCTGCTGGCCCAGGTGCAGGAAGAAAGGGTGATCCCCAATATGGCTGCCTCCCTTGAGCTGATTAATGCCACCACGAAGAAATTCGAGGCTCTGACGCTGCAACTGCAGGACGATCTTGCAAAGGCCGCTCCTGTGATTCGCAATCTGGAGACGGCGACGGCTCACATGAACAACATCGTGGCCTCCCTCGACAATCCCCAGACGCTGAGTGGGCTCCAGCAAACGGTCGCCAATGCCGCGGAGCTCTCCGCCAAGATCAATGCTGTGGGCAGTGATGTGGCTCGGCTCACAGGTGATCCTGAGTTCATGAAGGGCGTACGTAATCTCACCATCGGCTTGGGTGAATTGTTCGGCGAAATTTATCCGGCACATACCGCTCGATAGGCTCGAGATCGGGTCGGTGTTGGCACGATTTCGAGCCGATCGTGCCGCCTATATGTTGCTGATGGCGTCCATTGCAACCGCTGCGATCGCTTGATCGCTGGCCTTGGGCAGCTGTACGTATTTGCCGCCTGCGGCTTCGGCGAGGTCCTTGCCCATGCCGCTGCCGATGAACTTGCGCTCGGTGTCGATCACCAGCAGCTTGATCCCGAGCATCCGGTAGCGGGCGGCGACGTCCAGCACCTCTTGCTTGAGGTCGGGTTTCTCTTCGCCTTCCAGTTCGGGTTGACCGAGAGAGGTGCTCAGGGGCACGTTGCCGCGTCCGTCAGTGATGGCCACCACCACAACCTGGCCGAGATCCCCCGTGGCCAGCGCATTGGCACCAACGCGGGCCGCTTGCGTGAGGCCATGGGCCAGGGGTGAACCGCCGCCGCAGGGCATCGATTCCAGGCGGCGGCGCGCCGCCGTGATCGAGCGGGTGGGAGGGAGCAGCACTTCGGCTTGATCACCTCGGAAGGGGATCAGAGCCACTTCATCGCGGTTTTCGTAGGCCTCGGTGAGCAGGCGGATCACGGCGCCCTTGGCGCTCTGCATCCGGTTCAGGGCCATCGAGCCGCTGGCATCCACAAGGAACACCACCAGGGCACCGGCTTTGCGCTGCAGCAGCTTGGCCCGCAGATCGCCCTCTTCCACGATCACGGAGCGGCCCGGTTCCCGTTCGCGGCGAATCTTCTGATAAGGCGCCGCTGCTCTCAGGGTGGCGTCGACGGCGATGCGGCGAACCGGTCCGCGGGGAAGCATCGGTTTCACGTAGCGACCACGGCTGTCGCTCAGCACAACTGAACGGCTGCCGCTGTTGCCGCTTTTCGCCTTCGCGGCATTGAACAGCAGCAGATCAGGGTCCACCTCGATCGCTTCGGGATCGAGCATGAACTCCTCGGGCACCGCTGGTGGGGCCTGATCTTCCTCACCGTCGCCCTCATCGTCGTCGGAGTTGTCGTCGTCATTGTTGTCTTCCGGAGGGTCGTTCTCCTCTTCGCTGGATCCCTCCGGCGGCGGCGGATTCTCCTGCTCCTGGTCGCCCTGGTCCTGGGGCGGCGGTGGCGGTTCCTGATCCTCCGGTGGCGGTGGTTCCATCTGTTGGTCCGGTGGTGGCATCTGCGATGCCCGCGGCGCGATCACCAAGGCGACGGCCACCTGGAGGTCGTCGGCTTCCACCTGGTCCCGGCCGCTGAGGGCGGCATGGGCCTTGGCCACCCGCACGGCGTAGAGCTCGGAGCGGTGCCCTTCGACGCCTCCTCGGATGGCCTCAGTCACCAGGTACTCGATCTGTTCGCCGCTGATCTGAACATCCGGCAACCATTGGCGGGCCAGCAGCAGCTGGGTGGCCAGGGCGTCGGTTTCTTCGCTCCACTTTTCGGCAAAGCTGCGGCTGCACTGCCCATGGCTGATCACTGCGTTGGTGATCTCCACCCGCTGCTCGGTGCTAACGAGCTGGTTGGCGGAGAGCGCGATGGCGAAACGATCCAGCAGGTGATCGCGGACGTTGCCCTCCTCAGGGTTGTACGTGGCGATTAGCAGCGGCCGGCAGGGGTGGCTGAGGCTGAGACCTTCCCGTTCGACTCGGTTTTCGCCGCTGCCCACCGCCGCCAGCATCAGGTTGACTATGCCGTCGTCAAGAAGATTGAGCTCATCGACGTAGAGCACGCCGCGATGGGCATCCGCCAGCAGTCCCGGCTGAAAAACTGCACTGCCACTGGAGAGTGAAGCGGCCACGTCCACAGCTCCCACCAAACGGTCTTCGGTGATGCCAAGGGGGATCTGCACGAAGGGGGCGGGAATGACCGTGGACGGTGCTTCGCCTGTGAATCGCTCACGGGTGGTGTCGTCCCATTCCTCTGGGTTCTGGGGATCGAGGTTGCGGCCGACACCCCCTTCGGCATCGAGGATGTCGATCGGGGGCAGCAGGGCATGCAGCCCCCGAGCCAAAACTGATTTGCCGGTGCCGCGTCCCCCCGCGATCACCACACCGCCCAACCCAGGATCCACAGCCGCCAGCAGGAGGGCCAGCTTCAACGTGCCATGGCCCGTGATCGCTGCCAGCGGAAAGGCGCGGGTGGCCTGGTCGTCCTTCACCGCTACTCCGGTTGCCACCATGGACGCGTTTAGCCCGTTCGTGCGCGCCAGTCTCGCTGATGCCCTCCATCGATGACGCTTCTGTTGCGGTGGCGCTGGGGGCGAACCGGCCCAGTGCGGCGGGATCGCCGCGCGAGACGTTGGTGGCGGTGCGGCCTTTGCTGGAGGATCTGCTCAGGGTCTGGTCCGATCAGGAGCTGGTTTGCCGCTGGTCATCCCTGCACGACACCGCCCCCGTAGGTGGCCCCCCGGACCAGCCCCGCTACTGCAATGCCGTGATGCTGGTGGAGGGGCTGCGAGCCTCGCCAAGCGAGGCCTCCGCACTGCAATTGCTGGATGAGCTCCAGCGGTTGGAACAGCAGTTCGGCCGCGACCGATCGCGGGAACAGCTCTGGGGGCCGCGCAGCCTCGATCTGGATCTGCTGTTTTGGGGTGAGCTGCGGATGGAGCACCCGCGCCTACAGCTCCCGCATCCACGCCTGCATCTCAGGCGTTTCGTGCTGGCGCCGTTGCTGGAAGCGATGCAGGGCTCGGCTGCACCGTGATCACCTGATCGGCCTGGGCCAGGAGCTCCGGGTCATGACTGCTGATCAGCATCAGCCGTTGCTCGGCACGTTCGCGAATCACCGAACGAACCTGCTCAGCGGCCTTGGCATCGAGGAAAGCGGTGGGCTCATCGAGCACCTCCATCGGCTTGTCGCGCAGCCAGGCGCGAAGCAGGCCGAGCCGGTGAATCTCGCCGCCTGAAAACGGATCCTGCGCCAGGGCCAGCGCTGCATCCAGACCGTCGGGTCGCTCCAGCAGGTGGGCCAGGCCCAGCCGCTGCAGCCAGGCTGCGATGTCTTGCTGTGGGCATTCAGCCCCTAGAAGCAGGTTCTCGCGCAGGCTGGCCTCAAACAGCACGGCGTTCTGGGGCGCGTAGGCGATCAGCTGGTGCATCTGCCGAGCGCCGGCCAGCCCGCTCAGCGACCAGGCCCCCCCCATCGCAGCTCAGCTGCCAATGGCTGTCTTCTTCGCGGAGCAACCCGCAGATCCGATCGAGCAGGGTGGTCTTGCCGCTGCCGGAGGGTCCGGTGATCGCGACCAGTCCGTTGGCGCGCAGGCAGAGGGAATCCAGGCTTTGTGTTTCGTCATCACGACGGCTCCACTGCAACTGATGCCAGCGTTGACGGCTGAGCCTCGACAGCGTGTCGTCAGTGATGGTGAGGTCGCTGGCTTCGCCTTGGCGGGGGATCAGTTGACCGCGCCGTTGCCGCAGTGCTTCATAGCCCGGCAGGTTCCCCAGGCAGAGCCGGCGAGCTTGCACCACCGTGCTCAGGGATGCGCTGGCCCGGTAGGCCAGCACCAGGGTGGTCGTGAGGACTTCGGCTGTCAGGGTTTCGCCCTGGAGCAGCATCCAGAGACCGGCGACGGCCACCACCAGGGTGTCGCGCCAGGCGTTGAAGCTGGCCCGGCGGCGCACCCGTTCCCGCAGCAGCCAGCGTCCTTCGGCGGTTTCCCTGGCGAAGCGCTGCAGCAGCCAGGCCTCCGCCGTTGCTGCGCGCAGGGCCTTGAGGCCATGCAGCCCATCGCCGACGGTGCGTTGCAAGGCGGCATTGAGGCGGCTCTGGATCCGCCCCAGTCCCCAACTGCCGGAGCGCTGCAGCAACGCCGCTGCAGTGGTGGCCAACAGTGCCAGCAACAGCGGCCAGGCGGTGGCCTGGCCCACCAGCAGCACGCTGGCGAGATAGATCGTCATCGCCAGAAGCGACTGCCCCATGCGCACCGCCTGATCCAGGCTCAGTGCCGTGCGGTTGATGTCGGCCATCAGCAGGGCGAGCAGCTCACCGCGTCCCAGCCGGTCGAGTTGGGCTGATGAAGCCTCGAACACTTCATGCAGCAGCTGTTGCCGAAGTCGATCGGTGAAGCCGGAGCGCAGCCGTTCCCGGTTGATGTCGACCTGGGCCTGGATCAGACCCCGCAGCAGGATGAGGCCGACCAGCAGCCCGAGGCTGGCGGCAATGGGAAGGCCGCCGATCAGTGGTGCGGCGTCCGTGCTGGAGCCTGATCCCAGCAGCAGCGTTACCGCCAGGCCGAGGCCGGCGATATCGAGCAAGCTGTTGAGGGTGCTCAGGCCACTCAGCAGAGCCAGATGGCGCCATCCCGCCTCGAGGGCCAGGGCCTTGAGCAGCTGGACCTGGCGCCGACGGGGCAGTGGTTGCGGGCCTGTTTCGGTCAAGGCAGACGACACGGGGGCTGGGTTTACCCGCCATGCTGGGCCCTAGCAATGCCCTTGAGCCATGGCGCCCCTGCCGTCGCCGGAACCGTTCGAGCTGCTGGACACCGTTGAAGTGGTGGATGCTCGCAAGCTCCGTTTCGAGCGCAACAGGATCAAGTTGCCGATGGGTGTCGAGGCCACCTTTGGGATGATTCGTCACCCAGGCGCCTCTCTGGCGGTGCCGATCACCAACGATGGCCAGGTGGTGTTGCTGCGTCAGTACCGCTTTGCGGTTCAGGCCCGCTTGCTCGAATTCCCTGCCGGCACGCTTGAAGATGGCGAAGATCCACTGGAATCGATGCAGCGGGAGCTGGGGGAGGAAGCCGGCTACAGCGCTGCGCAGTGGGATGTGCTGGGGCCGATGCTTCCCTGCCCTGGTTATTCCGATGAAGTGATCCATTGCTTCCTGGCCCGGGAGCTCACGCCCTTGGAGAACCCGCCAGCCGGCGATGACGACGAAGATCTGGAGGTGGTGCTGATGAGCCCAGCTCAGCTGGATGCAGCATTGGCCTCGGGCGACGAATGGCTCGATGGCAAAAGCGTGACCGCCTGGTTCCGTGCCAAGCAGCTTCTCGGCCTCTGATGACCAGCTCCCGCGTTCTGTTTTGGCATCGCCGCGACCTGCGCCTGGCGGACAACCTTGGTTTGGTGGCTGCTACAGACATCAGTCCGGCGGTGACGGGGGTGTACGTGCTCGACCCGCAGCTGATCAACCCGCCGGATCATCTGCCGCCGATGGCGCCGGCCCGGCTGTGGTTTCTGATCGAGAGCCTGGTGGAACTGCAACGGCGCTGGCGGGAGGCCGGAAGCCGGTTGCTGATTGTCAAAGGAGACCCGGTGGCGTTACTGCCGCAGTTAGCCCAGCAGATCGGTGCTGATGCTGTGGTCTGGAACCGCGACGTCGAGCCCTATGCCCGTGAGCGGGACCGCCAGGTGGCCAAAAAACTGCAGGCCGATGGCCGCAAGGTGTTGGTGGATTGGGATCAGCTGCTGATCGCTCCGGAGCTGCTCAAGACCGGTGGTGGTGACCCATATCGCGTGTATGGCCCGTTCCTGCGCAACTGGCGCGGCCAGGTGCTGGCCAAGCAACCCAGCACCGTTGCTGCCCCCACCGGGCTGGTGGATCTTGATCCCGCTCAAGTGCCGGCCGGAGATCCGCTCGCGGATCTGAGGGAGAGCCATGGTTTCAAGGGCGCCGAGATCTGCCCTTGTCGTCCTGGAGAAGCGGCGGCCCTGGAGCAACTCACCAGCTTCTGTGATGGGCCGCTGCTCGGCTATGAGCCTGATCGCAATTTTCCAGGAACACCAGGCACTTCTTATCTCAGTGCGGCCCTGAGCGTCGGCACGATCAGCCCTCGCCAGGCCTGGTGTGCCGCCCAGGACTCCAGAGAGCAAGCCCGCAGCGAGGAACACTTGCAGGCCATTGCAGTATGGGAGCAGGAGCTGGGCTGGCGCGAGTTTTACCAGCAGGCTCTGTTTCATTTCCCGGAACTGGCCGATGGCCCCTACCGCGAGCAGTGGCGCCGCTTCCCCTGGGAGAACAACGAGGACTGGTTCGACTTCTGGAAGGAGGGGCAGACCGGCATGCCGATCATCGATGCCGCCATGCGTCAGCTCAACCAGACCGGTTGGATGCACAACCGCTGCCGCATGATCGTGGCCTCCTATCTGGTCAAAGACCTGATCTGCGACTGGCGCTGGGGCGAGCGCGCCTTCATGGAACTCGAGGTGGACGGTGACCTGGCCGCCAACAACGGTGGTTGGCAGTGGAGCGCCAGCAGTGGCATGGACCCCAAGCCCTTGCGCATCTTCAACCCCGCCACCCAGGCCTCCAAATTCGATTCAGCTGGCGACTACATCCGCCAGTGGGTGCCTGAGCTCCGCCATGTGAACACAAAGGATCTGCTCAGCGGTGAGATCGGAGCTCTCGAGAGACGCGATTACCCCGAGCCTCTCGTGAATCACAAAACCCAGCAGGCCAGGTTCAAGGCGCTTTACGCCACCATCCGGTCCTGATCACGGTCGTCGCCGCGGCGGAATTGAGCTGGTGTGTTGGATCCCAGCAACTGGCGCACGGTGTCGATCACTGCCTGTTGCTGGTCGACCGTTAGCTCCGGGAAGATCGGCAGGCTCAGCACCTGGCTGCAGAGCTGTTCTGTAATAGGCAGTGATCCCTGCTTCAAGCCCAGGTGGGCGTAGGCCGGCTGCCGGTGGATTGGAATGGGGTAGTAGATGATCGTGCTTACCCCACGCTCCTGCAGGGTCTGCTTGACCCAGTCGCGACAGCAGCTCTCGGGGATGCCGTGGCGTGCACTGGTGCTGGAGGGATTGCAGCTGGCGTTGCAGAGCGGCTGGCCGGTGGGGCAACTGCCGATGCGCACCACGAACTGGTTCCAGCTGTGACCGTCGTCGGCTGTCGGCAGGGTGAGCCCGTGGAGATCGCCAAGGGCATCCCGGTAACGCTCGGCAATGCTGGTGCGTTTGCTGATCCACTCCTCGACCTTCGGCAGCTTCACGTTCAGCACCGCTGCTTGGATCGCATCCAGCCGGCTGTTGTAGCCAAGGCTGGTGTGCAAGTACCGCTCGGGCATGCCGTGCACGGCCAGCTCACGCATGGCCTGGGCCAGTTGGGCATCGCTGGTGGTGACAGCACCGCCATCGCCCGCCGCGCCGAGGTTCTTGGTGGGGAAGAAGCTGAAGCAGCCCGCATTGCCGAAGCTGCCCACCGCCTGGCCCTGCCAGCGGGCTCCCGACGCCTGGGCGCAGTCTTCGATCACCTTGAGCTGATGGCGTTCGGCAATGGCCATCAGCCGGGTCATGTTCACCGCACGCCCGAACAGGTGAACCGGCATCAGGGCCCTGGTGGCGGGGGTGATGGCGGCTTCGATCTGATCGAAATCGATCAGGTAGGTGCTGGGGTCGACATCCACGAACACCGGCGTGGCGCCGACGGCGCTGATGGCCTCAGCTGTGGCGAAAAAACTGAACGAGCAAGTGATTACCTCGTCGCCGGCGCCAATGCCCAGGCCGCGCAGGGCGAGGATCAGAGCGTCGGTGCCGCTGTTGCAGCCCACGGCGTGCTCGCAGCCAACGCTGGCGGCAAAGGCCTCCTCGAAGCGTTTGATTTGCGGTCCACCGATGTACTGACCGCTGCGCAATACCTCGAGCACCGCCTCTTCGAGGTCCACGCCAAGATCGTCGATCTGCTGGCTGAGGCTGAAGGGAGGTACTTGCATAAAGCAAAGCTTAAGTGGCTCAGTCGAACCACTCCGGCTCCTGTCCGGGGTTCCACTTCACATTGCAGCCCACAGAGGCGGTCTGGTCTGGGTTGACGGGGGATCCCGTCAGCACGGCCTGGAGGGCGGCCCGCAGATCCCGGCCGTCGAGGGGCTGATCGTTGCCAGGTCGGCTGCCGTCCAACTGGCCGCGATAGCGCAGGGTCTGCAGGCCTTCGCCATCGGTTGAAAACAGATAGAACTCCGGCGTGCAGGCGGCTCGGAGAGCTCGGGCCAGGCTTTGCTGTTGATCCAGCAGGTAGGGAAAGCTCCAGCCGTGCTGTTGAGCCTGAGCCGCCAATTGTTCCGGCCCGTCCTGGGGGTGGGTGATCAGGCTGTTGCTGCTGACGCCGATCAGCTGCACCCCATCGCTGAAATCGTTGTCCAGCCTGGTGAGCTCTGGCTCCACGTGTTTCACAAACGGACAATGGGCACAAAGCACCATCAGCAGCACCGGACGGTCGTCCAGCGATTGGCTGTTTAGTCGGCCGCCCTTGACCTGGGGCAGATCAAAACCAGGTAGGCCTGTGCCGAGCGCCAGCATCGTGGATGGTGTCAGGGCCATAACGCGCAGGCAGATGCGGCGAATCTGCTTCAGGATGACCACCTCCGGTGGTGATGGATGCCGCGCCTGCGACTGCTTTGGGGAGTTGCACTGCTGCTGGTGGCCTGCGGTGCGCCCAAGGAACCGCCCAGCTGGCGGTTGTTCCCGCTGCAGCGCTACACCCCCCATGACGGGGTGGCTGTGGTCAACCAACCCGATGGCTACGGCCTCCACATCTATTTGGAGACAGACACCAGCTTCCCGGGGGTGTGTCGTCCCCGATGGCTGCCGGATCCAGCTCGCTTGTTCAACGGCAATGGATCCACACCGTTCAGTTCCGGGCTGGCGACCCGTGAGGAGTTTTTTGATGCCGTGGCCCGGCGCGATGTGCGTGGCCTGTTGAAGAGCGAGCTGAAAGCTCTGTGCCAGGCGCGCGCTCCGGAAGACCGCTGGCAGTGGATCGAGCCGCCCCGGAACGACAATCAGGTGGTTCCCGTGCAGCTGCCCTCACTCGAGGAAGAAGACCTGCTCACCAATCCCGTGGAGGAATTGAAGCGGGCCCGGCAGCTGCTCAGGGATCAACGGGCTGGTGAGTAGCCCTCCCACACCACCCCTTCGGCGTCGCGCCAGTAGCGGCTGAACCGCCCCAGCCGGGGTGGCCGCGGCAGTTCCACGAACGGTTCGGGATCCAGCAGTTCCAGCGGCAGTTCTGCATCGATGGCCTCACCGATGCGCTCCAGGCGTGGATCCACCGCACTGCTGCTCACCACACCATCGGCATGATGGCGGCGGGCAAAGGCCAGTACCTCATCGGCTACATCCCCTTTGCGCAGGGTTAGAGGAAGGTCGAGGGCGTTTTCGTAGAGGAAGCCGAGCCGTTTGCGGCTGATTCGTGCCTCTTGGATCCAGCGGGTGTCGAACACGAACACCGCTGGTGCCTCGGGCCAGGCCTGCAGCGCTGGGTTGTTGGCACCAAGGGCCTCCTCATGAATCCAGAGGATTGGGCGTTGAAATGTCATTGAGGAATCTCCTGCTTATCGCTTGGGACGGGCCAGGGCGGCATTGGCGCCTCCGCTGCTCCGGCGTTGGCTGTTGCGCTGTTGGTTGCGGTTGTTGCCGGTCTCCCGTATGGCCGGCATCGGGGAGAACAGCTGGTTCTCCAGTTGGTCGTAGCTGCCTTCGAATGGGCAGCTGTTTGCACTGGGGCAGCTGTCGCAGTAGTGCCCGTCGCTATAGCGCTCCAGGTTGCCGCGGTTGAAGAAGTAGGGCTTGTGGCTGAAGGTGCTGGCCACCCACTGCCAGCTCAGATGGTTGCTGGCCGGATCGCCATCCAGTAGGTGCTCCAGGAACCAGTCGGCTCCGGCTTTCCAGTGCACCCGTCGCCAGTGCACGAGCCAGGCGGCCATCCACATGCGGGCGTGGTTGTGCAGCCAGCCGGTCGTTACCAGTTGATCGTGGAAGCTATCCATGCAGGCCAGCCCCGTGCTCCCTGCCCGCACATCGGCCGGCAGCTCCCGGGCATAGGCCCCGGCGTCATGGCCTGTTTTGAACGGTTCCTGATCGTCATGGATGCCATCCCCCAGATCGAGCCACATCCGTTGCCAGAAGTCCCGCCAGCCGAGTTCGTTGATCAACTTTCCGCCCTCATCGCGGTTGCGGATCCGTGCAAACACTGAATCGCGCACCTCCGCGAGGGTCAGCACGCCGTGACGGATGTAGGGCGACAGCCCGGTGACCGCACCCTTGAGGTGATTGCGACTTTTGGCGTAGCGCCTTGCGTTAATGCGCCGCAGTTTGTCTTCGGCTGCTTCACGCCCACCGCGGATCGGGCTGAGTTCTCCCTCCGCCCCTGGGAACTCTTGCGCCAACAGGGTGTTGAGGGCATAGCGGGACGCGAATTGCCGCGGCAGGTCGCCGTTGATCGGGGGTGACGCAGCGCTGGGCACCGGCCTTTGTCAGCAAAGGAGCGGTGATCTTGGCGGGGGATGGGGGAGAATCGCGCGAATTCAACCCGTTCCGGTCTGTCCCGATGCTGCTTGATCTCACCGGCAAGAAGATTCTCGTCACCGGCATCGCCAACAACCGTTCGATCGCCTGGGGCATCGCTCAGCAGCTGAAAGCGGCCGGTGCCGAACTGGGCATCACCTACCTGCCTGACGACAAGGGCCGCTTTGAGGCCAAGGTGCGCGAACTCACCGCTCCTCTGGAGCCCAGTCTGTTTCTGCCTCTGAATGTGCAAGATGCCGACCAGATGGCTGAGGTCTTCGGCGAGATCAAGGAGAAGTGGGGCGTCCTCGACGGTCTGGTGCACTGCCTGGCCTTTGCCGGCAAGGAAGAGCTGATCGGTGACTACAGCGCCACCACCGCTGAGGGTTTTGCCCGTTCCCTCGACATCAGCGCTTATTCCCTGGCGCCCCTCTGCGCCCATGCCAAGCCGCTGTTCAGCGAAAAGGCCGGTGTGATCACGCTCTCCTACCTCGGTGCTGAGCGGGCGATCCCCAACTACAACGTGATGGGCGTCGCCAAGGCGGCTTTGGAGGCGTCCGTTCGCTACCTGGCGGCAGAGCTGGGCCCCGAAAAGCAGGTGCGCGTCAATGCCATCAGCGCCGGCCCGATCCGCACCCTGGCCAGCTCCGCCATCGGTGGCATTCTCGACATGATCCACAACGTGGAGGAGAAGGCTCCTCTGCGCCGAACCGTCACCCAGATGGAAGTGGGTGGTACCGCTGCCTTCCTGCTCAGCGATCTGGCCAGCGGCATCTCCGGTCAGACCATCTACGTGGATGCGGGCTACTGCGTCACCGGAATGTGAGGCACGATGAGGGCACTGAAGCTCGGGTGATGGCACGTCAGGGAACGATCCATCGGGTCACTGGTGAAACCGACGTGAAGGTGCGTCTGGATCTGGACGGCTCCGGCCAGTGCCAGGCCAGTACTGGTGTGCCGTTTCTCGACCACATGCTTCATCAGATCAGCAGCCATGGCCTGATCGATCTGGAGATCAATGCGGTGGGAGACACTCACATCGACGATCACCACACCAATGAGGACGTGGGCATTGCCGTGGGGCAGGCCCTGGCCCAGGCCCTGGGGGACCGGCGCGGCATTCATCGCTTCGGTCACTTCGTGGCACCACTGGATGAAGCCCTGGTGCAGGTGGCCCTGGATTGTTCCGGTCGCCCCCACCTCAGCTACAGCCTCGCGATTCCCAGCCAGAAGATCGGCACGTATGACGCCGAGCTGGTGAAGGAGTTCTTCGTGGCGGTGGTCAACAACAGCGGGCTGACCCTCCACATCCGGCAGCTGGATGGGGCCAACTCCCACCACATCGTTGAAGCCTGCTTCAAGGCCTTTGCCCGGGCCCTGCGCATGGCCACGGAGGTGGATCCACGCCGGGCCGGCGCCATCCCCAGCAGCAAAGGCGTGCTGGAGCAGGCCGGCGCCAGCTGAGGGCGGCTCCGCGCTTCACAGTCCGTTACGAGAGGATGGGCGAACGTTGATCGTTTGCCCGTGACCGTCGCCCCCGCCCGCAGCTACGACCGCAGCGACTGGGCCAGCGCCTTTGTGAACGTTGAGCAGGAACTCACCGACGTGGCGCTGACGCCGGTGCGTGGCGTGGTCCCTGCCGAACTTCAGGGCACCTTTTATCGCAATGGCCCCGGACGTCTTGAGCGTGATGGGCATCGCGTGCATCACCCCTTTGATGGCGACGGCATGATCGCGGCGATGCGGTTTGAGAACGGCAGCGTTTCCCTTAGCAACCGTTATGTGCGCACCGAGGGTTGGCTGGCGGAGGAGAAGGCCGGCAAGGTGCTCTACCGAGGTGTGTTCGGCAGCCAGAAGCCGGGTGGTCGGCTGGCCAATGCCTTTGATCTGCGCCTGAAGAACATCGCCAACACCAATGTGGTGCGTCTGGGCGATCAGCTGCTTGCCCTCTGGGAGGCGGCGGAACCCCATGCGCTCGATCCCCGCAGCCTGGAGACCCGCGGTCTTTCACGACTCGATGGTGTGTTGAAAAAGGGCGAGGCTTTCAGTGCCCACCCCCGCTTCGATCCTGGTCATAACGGCCGGCCCTGCATGGTCACCTTCGGAGTTAAGACCGGGCCCCGCAGCACCATCCGTCTGATGGAGTTCGCCACCGATGGCCCGGAGGCCGGCGCCTTGTTGCACGACCGTTCCGACAGCTTCCCCGGCTTCGCCTTTCTCCACGACTTCGCCATTACCCCCAACTGGGTGGTGTTCCTCCAGAACGCCATCGCCTTCAATCCCCTGCCGTTTGTGACCGGCGAAAAGGGTGCGGCCCAGTGCCTGGCATCTCAACCCGGCGGCAAGGGGCGTTTCTGGCTGATCCCCCGTGATTCCGGTCGCTTCGCTGGTCAGAAGCCCCGCATCCTCGAAGCCCCCGACGGCTTCGTTTTCCACCACCTCAATGCCTTTGAGGATGGCGATCACGTTGTGGTGGAGAGCATCGTCTACGACGATTTCCCGTCCATCGGACCTGATGAGGATTTCGCCGAGGTGAATTTCGACACGGTTCCGGAGGGGATTCTGCACCGTTGCCGTCTTGATCTCAGCCGTGAATCGGTTCAGACCGAGCGGATTAGCGAGCGCACCTGTGAGTTCGCCATGGTCAACCCCGAGCGTCAGGGCCTCAGTGCTCGCTACGCCTGGATGGCGGTGGCGGAGCGGGAGACGGGCAACGATCCGTTGCAGGCCATTCAGAAACTTGATCTGGACTCCGGGGCGACCCACACCTGGAGTGCGGCGCCCCGCGGTTTTGTCAGTGAGCCGCTGATGGTGCGGCGCCCTGGCGCTGAATCGGAGGACGACGGTTGGGTGCTGGATCTGGTGTGGAACGGGGCCCGGGCCGCATCCGATCTGGTGATCCTCAACGCCCGTGATCTGTCTGAGGTGGCGGTGCTTGAGCTGCCGTTGGCCGTTCCCCATGGCCTGCACGGGAGCTGGGCGGCGGGATGAGTCACGGCTTGATACAGGCCGGTCATGGTTGAGCAGGGTTTGCCGCTCCAGGCTCGCCAGCATGGGGATCCAACAGAAGGCTCGGCATGACGAATCGACTCTGGGGCGCTGTGAAGGTCGCCGCGCCCGTTCTCTTCGGGCTGAGTGCTGTGGCGTCATTCCCCCTGAGGGCTGGGGAGCGCGTTTGCAACGGCACCCTGCTTCAGATCCAGGTGAACGAGCGTGGAACGAGCCGTAGCGATCGCTTTCGCTCTCGCTCGGTCTCGACGCTGAACATGCCAGCAAGGATGCTGCGATGACTGCTTTAAACGACCGTTTGGCGAAGGCGCGTCAGGTCATTCAGCCCCTGGCGATGGGACGGCTTACGATCCCTGCACCCCGGAGCTACCCCGTTGGGGGAGGCACGTCGGGACCACGGCTGGAGCGGGCGAGCACCACCATCACCGGCGAGGTGAGCCGTGAGAATTACGACGCAGTGATTCAGGCCCCCGGTCGCTTGCCGGGTGTTCGACTGCAGGGCATGACGTCCTTGGCGTCGAGCTCAAGCAGTGCCTCATTGGCGGATCAGTTGCTGAAACAAGCTCTGGAGACGGGGCAACGTCGCGCCGAAGCCACAGCACGGGCTCTCGGCCTGCGCAAGGTGGAGTTGTTGCTGATTGACCAGCGTGGTTCGACTTATCGATCCATGGCGATGGCTGCGCGCATGGGGGAGGCGAGCTTCAGGCCTGGTGAGGCTCCCAAGCCCAGTCAGAGCCTCACCCTCAAGCTGGATTACTGCCTGCATTGATTGGCATCGGGATCACTATGCAGAGCGTGGTCCGGGGGCTGGGAATCCGTGGTTCCTTTTCAGCTGGCTTGGAGTAACTCACGCAGACGGGGTTCCAGGAGGCTGAAGGCTTTGCCGCGGTGGCCGTGCTGTTTTTTCTCAGCCAAGGGCATCTCGGCGAAGGTGCGGCCGGTTCCCTCGACTTCAAAGATCGGGTCGTAGCCAAAGCCTTGATCCCCTCGGGGTGCGGTCGTGATCAAGCCATCACAACGGCCTTCCACCTCCAGCAGGATCGTGCCGTCTGGAGCGGCGACACAGAGCGCGGCGCAGAAGTAGGCGCGGCGTTGGTCTGAGCCGTTCAGGGCCTTCAGCACCCGGGCAATCCGTTCCGGGTCGGTGGGGGCATAGCGGGCGGAGTGAACACCCGGGGCGCCATCGAGGACATCGACGCTGAGGCCTGAATCGTCGGCCAGGGCCCATTCCCCTGTGGCGGCTGCAACCGCCTGAGCCTTGAGCCGGGCATTGGCGGCAAAGGTGGTGCCCGTCTCCTCCACCTCCAATCCGTCTGGCTGGGGTTGCACGCTGACGGGCAGGGCCTGCAGCAGGCCCTGGAATTCACGAATCTTGCCGGCATTGCCGCTGGCGATCACAAGGGTCTTCATGCGGCCTCCGCAAACTCGCGGGCCCAGGCGAGCACCTCGTTCACCCGATCGGCATCGGGCCCTTCGCAGTAGAGCCGCAGCAGCGGTTCCGTGCCAGAGAAGCGCAGCATCAGCCAGTGGCTCGGTCCCATTCTCAGTTTGATCCCGTCGGTGCTGATCACCTCCAGCACCTCTGCGCCAGCGACGATCGATGGCGTGCTCTGGGCCAGCAGCATCTCGAGCCGCCGGCGTGCCTCCATGTCGGCTAGGCGCAGGTCGAGCCGGTCGTAGTGACTGCTGCCTCCATGCTCTTGCTGAAGTGCATCCAGCCGCGCTCCCAGGGGTTGCTTGCCTTCCACAAGGGCTTCCAACACCAGCATCGCCGCGAACAGAGCGTCACGCTCAGGCAGGTGCATGCCGAAGCCGACACCACCCGATTCCTCGCCGCCGATCAGTACATCTCCGGCCAGCATCTCTGCGGCGATGTATTTGAAGCCCACCGCGAGTTCCAGAACCTTCCGCCCCTGGGCTTCCGCCACCAGCCGCATCAGATCCGAACCGCTCACGGTCTTGACCACGGCGCCCGGCAGCTGGCGGGCCCGGGCCAGGTGATCGATCAACAGGGGCATCAGCAGCTGGGTGCTGCAGAACCGGCCGGTTTCATCCACGGCGGCGATGCGGTCACCATCGCCATCGAACACCAGTCCCACGGCAGGGGTTCCGGCGGCGGTTGAGGCTTTCACCGCCGTGATCAATGCCCCGAGGTAGGGCGCCAGGGGTTCCGGCGGATGACCGCCGAACAAGGGATCTCGTTCGCTGCGGATTTCCTCCACAACGCCAGCGGCTTCAGGGCCGAGCAGCTCCGTCACACACCCGGCGGCTGATCCGTGCATCGGATCGACGATCACCTTGAGGTTGATGGCCTTGAGGCCAGCAACCAGGGCATTCAGGTCCAGCTTGCGGCGCAGCCCTTCGAGATGCTCGCCGCGTCCATCAAACCGGGGGACCTCCGCCTTGATCGGGGCCGTGATGCCCCCGGCAGCCAGACGTCGTTCCACGGCGGCCGTGAAGTCTCCTTCGACCGATCCACCAAAGGGGCCTTTGATCTTCAGCCCCAGCCATTCCGGTGGGTTGTGACTGGCGGTGATCACCAACGCTCCCAGGGCTTTGCGCTCCACCACGGCCCAGCTGCAGGCCGGCGTGGGCACAGCGGTGTCGGTGAGCAGGGGTTCCAGTTCACAACCCCGCACAGCGGCTGCGATGGCTTCCGCCAGTTCTGGAGCTAGAAAGCGCCGGTCGTAACCGATCACCACCGTTCGGCTGTTGAGACCTTCGGGGGAGCGATGGGCGAGCTCCTGAGCCGCGGCAGCGGCAACGGGCAACAACCGCTCAACGGTGATGTCGACGCCGGTGATCCCGCGCCAGCCATCGGTGCCGAACTTGATCGGAGCTGGACTCAGAGGGAGGGGAGCCGATGCCATGGCACAGCCTGCACTTCAGTGGATCTAGCAGCTGGCAGCCGTAGGGTCGGCGGATGGGTGACACCCCGGCTGCCGACAACGCTCTCACCGACCGGTTGCTGCGCAGTTGGCTGCGTTGCCGTCGCAAGGCCTGGCTCGATCGCCACGGGAATCCTGCCGAGCGGCGTTGGACGGCCCATCGCAATCTCCTGCTGGACGACCAGCAGCGCTGTTTTGTGGCCTTGCTGCCCCGCAAGCCTGGTCATGGCATCGCCGCCTGTGCTGCCGGAGCCGAGGCTGTGGTGGGTCTGCGTCTGAAGGGGCTTGGCCCATCCGGTGAGCCGTTGGAGGCACACCCTCCACTGCTGCGGCGGGTCAAGGGGCAGAGCCGCTGGGGTGACTTCGCCTATCAACCGGTGCTGGCCCGTCAGGGCCGCCGCACCACCCGGGAACATCAGCTGCCGCTGGCGCTGATGGCCCTGTTGCTTGAGCAGCATCAGCAGGGGGACGTTCCGTCGATGCTGGTGCTCGGCGGTGGTGGCCGGCGCCTGGAACAGGAGCGGCTGCATCTCTCCAGTAGTCTGCGCCGACAGCTGTCGGAGGGGCTGCGCAAACTGCGCTCTGACCTCGAGAGCCCGGTTCCTCCTCCGCTGGCCGCTGACCGGCGCAAGTGCTCACTTTGCAGCTGGCGTGTCGCCTGCAATGCCGTGGCGGCGGAGGAAGGGCATCTGAGCGAGGTCAGCGGCATCGGCGCCAAGCGGCGCGAGATGTTGCTGGAGCTTGGGATTCGCGGCTTGTCCGATCTCGCCGGGGCTGATCCGTTGCAGCTCGCCAAGCAGCTGCAGCGTTTTGGGGATCAGCATGGTGAGGTGGCCGCATCCCTGGTGGCTCAGGCCCGGGCGCAGCGGGATGGACGGGTGGAGCGTTTGGATGCCTCAGCGGCACTGCCGGAACTGCAGGACTGTCCTGGTGTGCTGCTCTACGACATCGAATCCGATCCCGACGCCCGTCACGACTTCCTTCACGGTTTTCTGGTGTTGCCCAGAACCAAAAGCGGAAATTGGGATCTGGCATCCGTGGCGTATCACCCGATCCTGGCCCTGGCGGAGCATGGTGAAGCCCGTTGCTGGCTTCGTTTGCAGCGGTTGCTGAATCGCTATCGGGGTTGGCCGATCCTCCACTACGGGGAGACAGAAAGCCTGGCCTTAAGGCGTATGGCTGAGCGGCAGGGTGCTGCCGAGGCCGAGGTGCTGCAACTTCGTCAGCGGTTGGTGGATGTGCATGCCCGGGTCAGACATCACTGGCGCCTACCCCTGGCCAGTTATGGCCTCAAGGCCGTGGCTGTTTGGCAGGGGTTCCAATGGAGTCAGGCCGGTGTGGATGGGGCCAGGGCCCTGCTCTGGTGGCGGCAGTGGCAGGGAGAGGGGCCCGACCGACGCGGCACCAGGCACGGGCTGCGCTGGATCTTCGATTACAACCGCGACGACTGCCTGGCCACCTGGGCCGTAGCCGACTGGTTGCTTGAACAGGATCAGGCGTCGGGATCCTGAAACGCCTCAGGTTGACGGATCTGGAGCTGTTCTCCGTTGGGACCTTCCAGCGTTGGACTGGCCAGGCACTGGCGGCGCACCAGGGCCAGCCCAAGCCAAGTGCCATCGCGTTCGAGCGCACTGGTGATCACCCCGGCTCGCTCGCCATCCAGCGTGAGCTTGGCGGCGGCCGCCAGCGGACTGGGGCAGCTCCAACAGCGCAGTTGTTGCTTCACCCCTGCCTGGCCGATGAGTTTGGCCATGGTCTCCTGGCCGAGGTAGCAGCCTTTCTCTGTGCTGACCTGAGCGATGAGCCCAAGCTCAAGGGGGTTGGTCTCGCCATTGAGTTCACCGGGTCCCGGGGGGAATCCGCTTTGAAGCCGCCATTGCTCCAGAGCCGTCGCGGTGGCTGCTTCCCCTGATGCCCAGGGCTCCGGCAGGGGCACATCCGGATCGCACCACACGGCTGCAGCCATGGGCTCCAGCCACTGCAGTCGGCGCAACTGGCCCAGGGGTTGGAGGCGAACCCGATCGGCTGGAAAGATCACCTGATCAAATCCAGCGTGAATGGCAGAGGCCTCTCCCGCCAGAACGATCACATCGGCCCCCTCTGCATCGAAACGAAGTTCCAGCACGGCCCGCAAGCGTCCCGTTGCGGTCAGCCAGCAGGTCTGAAGCAAATCCCCGGATTGGAGTGCGGTGAGGTCAGCACTGGTCTGCCCCTGAAGAAACTGGCGTGCTCCGCTGCCGTTCAAGCGCAGCCAGGGGACCTTGGCGTCCCAAAACAACTTGCTCATGCCGGCGTGAAGGCGGCGATTTCAGACAGCTTGAAAAGGCTGATCAGTTCAAGATTTTCAGCTGTCATCGCAGCGTCACCCCCTTCTTCCCGGTCGACGATGGTGACGACCCGCTCCACCTTGTAGCCGGCGTCGCGCAGCTGCAGAACAGCCTTGAGGGATGAGCCTCCTGTGGTGACAACATCTTCCAGCACGGTGATGCGTGCCCCGGGGGCAGGGAGCGGACCCTCCAGCCAGGCACCGGTGCCGTGGCCTTTGGCTTCCTTGCGCACGATCAGCGCATCAAGCTCCCGACCTCGGTCGGCGGCGGCCATGGCAACACCGCTCACCAGTGGGTCTGCTCCGAGGGTGAGACCAGCCACGGCCAGCGCATCGGCCTCCACGTGGGTGAGCATCGCCCGGCTGATCAGCGCCAGACCGGAACCACTCAGGCTCACGGGTTTGCAGTTCACGTAGTGCTCGCTCTTGCGGCCTGAAGCCAGGGTGAAGTCTCCGCGTCGGTAGGCCAGGGTGGCCAGACGGTTCAGCAGTTGCTCCCTCTCAGTCGGGACACTCGACGATTCAGACATGGGGCTGGCCGCGCTTCGCAGATGTCCTTAGTTTGCGCTTAGAGCTGATTCATCCGGTGCTGCTGCGGTCGTTCTTGGGTTCGAGCCTGCTCCTGCTCGCCGGCCCATCGGTGTTGGCGGGTCCGTTGGTCTGCACCACCAGTGTTGAGGCGCCTCCGCCCGGCAGTGGTGGTGCTCCCGTCGAAGTCACGGTGTGCCACCCCACGGACACCACCAGTGAGCTGGTCAACCGTCGCTTCTACACCTGGACCTCGCCCATGGCCCGGGGCGTGGACCCCCTGCATCAATTGACCGATTTTCTGGGGATCGCAGTTGGCGGCATCGAGGGGAATCGGGGTCATGGGATTCGGCTTCCCTGACCAGACGCTGATTTGGGATGGGTCTGCACTTCAGAACACGACGGGAGCCCTGCTGGAGGAGCAGAGTCCGCCGCTGCCGATGCGAACCATGGATATCTCAAGCGGTTTCAACGGCAGCCTGGCGGCCACCGAGACGATCGAAGCCGTGCAGGATGCGCCCTCAGGCGATCACTTCCCCAGCGTGACTCCCCTGTGGTAACACTCTCCCCATGGGGGTCTAGCAATCTGGTGAATGCAGCGAACTCATAATTCGCCTAAGGCGAGTTCGATCCTCGCGACCCCCATTCCCCCCTGTTGATGCGGCTTCTTCTGCTGGCTGTTCTGCTGGTTCTGCCGGCCTTCTTCGCGGCTGCAGAGGTGGCCCTGCTGCGGCTACGCCCCAGTCGCGTTGAAGTGCTCGTTGAGGAAGAGCAGGCCGGGGCCCGTTCCATCCAGCGTCTTCAGCGACGCCTGCGGCGCGCTCTGCTGGTGTCTCAACTGGGTGCAACCCTTGCGCTGGTGGCCCTTGGCTGGGCTGGCCGTGGTCTGGGGGGGCGGCTCTGGTCGGATGGGTCTGTGGGTGTCGCTTGGCGCGACACAGCCTTGTTCCTCAGCATCGTGTTGCTGGCCACGCTGGTGGCTGGTTTGCTGCCCAAGGCCTGGGTGTTGAACCGTCCGGAATCTTCGGCGCTTCGCCTGGTGCCGCTGCTGGAGGTGGTGATGCGCTGCCTGGCCCCACTGCTCAATCTGCTTGAGGCGCTGGCGGGCCTGTTAATGCGTCTGCTTGGCCTGGCTCCCCAATGGGATGTGCTGGTGCCAGCCCTTTCCGCTGGTGAGCTGGAAACCCTTGTGGAATCTGGACGGGTCACGGGCTTGTTCCCGGATGAGAAGAACATCCTCGAAGGTGTCTTCGCCCTGCGGGACACCCAGGTGCGGGAGGTGATGGTGCCGCGCTCTGGGATGGTCACTCTGCCGGCCACGGTCCGTTTTGCGGAAATGATGGAGGCCGTGCACCACACCCGTCATGCCCGCTTTCCGGTGATCGGCCAGTCGTTGGATGACGTGCGCGGCGTGCTGGATCTGCGTCAGATGGCCGAACCGATCGCACGGGGTGAGCTCCAGGCCGATTCGTTGCTCGAGCCGTATCTCCAGCCTGCGGTGCCCGTGCTGGAGACCTGCACGCTGGCGGAACTGCTGCCGATGATCCGCAGCGGTCAGCCGCTCCTGCTGGTGGTGGATGAACACGGTGGAACCGAGGGTCTGGTGACCGCTGCGGACCTCACCGGAGAAATCGTTGGTGATGAGGATCCCGCCGAGACCGACGAACCGGATCTGCTCGAAGAGGAGGACTGCCCCGGTGCCTGGCTGGTGGCCGGAGATCTGGAGATTTTCGAGCTCAACCGACAGCTCGATCTCGATCTGCCCGAGGCCGATGACCATCACACCCTGGCGGGCTTCCTGCTGGAGCGGCTCCAGCACATTCCGTCCGCGGGGGAAGGGCTTCATTTCAACGGCCTTCAGTTCGAGATCACAGCCATGGCAGGGCCGCGGATCGAGCGGGTCCGGCTTGTTCTCCCCACCTCAGAGGAAGATTCCGACTGAAGGCCGATAGTCTTCTCCCAATCGACCGCCTGCGCTGATGTCTCCCGACCCCATGGTCCCGGTCAAGGTCGGGGTGATCGGCATCGGCAACATGGGCTGGCACCACGCGCGGGTGCTCAGCCTTCTGCGGGATGCCGATCTGGTGGGCGTCGCGGACCCGGATGCTGAGCGCGGCAAGCTCGCCACCGAGCAATTCGGCTGCCGCTGGTTCGCCGATTACAACGCCATGCTCTCGGAGGTGGAGGCCGTCTGCATCGCGGTTCCCACGCTGCTGCATCATCCCGTCGGTCTGGCCTGCCTGCGTGCGGGTGTGCACGTTTTGATTGAAAAGCCGATTGCGGCCAGTCAGGACGAAGCCACCGCACTGATCGAGGCCGCTTCAGGGGCGGGGTGTCTGCTGCAGGTGGGCCACATCGAGCGGTTCAACCCTGCCTTCCGTGAGCTCACCAAGGTGGTGGCCAACGAGGAGGTGGTGGTTCTTGAGGCGCGTCGCCACAGCCCCCACTCCGATCGGGCCAATGACGTCTCCGTGGTGCTGGATCTGATGATCCATGACATCGACCTCGTGCTGGAGCTGGCGAAGGCACCGGTGGTGCGGCTTGCCGCTGCCGGCGGTCGCAGTGCCGAAGGCCCGATCGATTACGTCAACGCCACGTTGGGTTTCGAGAACGGTGTTGTGGCCAGCCTGACGGCGAGCAAGATGAGCCACCGCAAAATCCGCAGCCTCAGTGCCCATTGCCGTTCGAGCCTGGTGGAGACGGACTTCCTCAACCACACCCTGCATGTTCATCGCCGGGCCCACGAGTGGTATTCAGCTGATCACGGCGAGCTGCTGTATCGGAATGACGGCTTCATCGAGGAGGTGAGCACCACTTCGATCGAACCGCTCTATGCCGAGCTCGAGCACTTTCTGCAGTGCGTTCGCGGCCGGGAGACCCCTGCGGTGGATGGTCTTCAGGCTTCGCGGGCTCTCAAGCTGGCAGACCTGATCGAGCAGGCCGTTGAACACCCGGATACGGGGGCGCCCCTGTGCGCACCGATCTGAGGGCTTTCACTGGGATTACACCAGCCCCTGCTCTTCGGCCAGTTCCCGCAACGCCGTGACCTGCCAGCGGCGGCAATCACCGGGTGAGGACCGATAAAACTGCCCCCAGGCCTGGGCCTTGTGTTGCGGGTAGTTCTCTGGACGCAGAGAGGGATGGCTCTGCTGCCAGCCCACCCGGACGGCATGACCGATCACCACGTCGAGGGCCAGGTCATCCTCGAAGCGCACCTCTGGATTGGCTTCGACGAAGGCCATCAGCGAAAGCAGGCATTCGCTGCAGAGTTGTCGGTATTCAGGTGCCTTGATCCGACTGAGCAAATGGTCGACCTGGGCGGCAAAATTGCGCTCCCCTGGCGTCTTCTCGAGGATGAGGCTGCTGTTGAGGCGATTGCGCCGCTCCAGCTTGTCGCCAATCACCAGGCCGCGGCAGTGCTGCAGCAGCGACCAGATCCCGGCATAGAAATCGCGGGGAACTTTCTGGAAGGAACCCAGGCGGATGCGGTGTTGAAGCCAGTCCCCACCCCCCGGTGTTTCCTCCAAGGGGTCAGGCACTGACCACTGCACCCGGCCGCTCACGTGCAGCTGTTCGCCGCGTTGCAGGGCTGCTCTGGCATGGTCCACATCGGAGAGCACGGCGCGCAAGCGCTTGCGAATCGCATGGGGTGCTTCGCTGCAGAGGGCTTCAAAGGCTTCGTCCTGACTGAGCGTTTTCTCCATAGCCAGCTCTGATATCAGCAGCAGCATCAGCTGCCCCAGCTGCAGGGTGAGGCTCCCCTTCAGCAGCGCTGGCTCCCGCCGCGCCACGCTGTCGAGGGCGAGCAGGAGTTCCTGTTCGAGCATGCGTTCACGGCCGTCGATTCCGCTGGTGGTTTCAATCCGTTCGGCGATGGCGGCACTGTCCATCGGCTGACGCAGCCGGGAGTCGCCGGTGTAGTTGCGCCCCACCACCACCTGTTTCTGGCGCACGAGGAGATCGGTGAGGGCATCTTCGAGTTGGGGATGCACCATCCCCATGGCGCCAGCACAGCGCCGCACCACATTCCAGTCTTCACAACGCAATCCCCGTTGATAGACCTCCTCAAGCAGGGTGCGCAGGGCCACCGGATGGCCCTCAGGGCTGTGTTGAATCCCCTGGGGGCCGAGACGCCGTTGCAGCAACTCGAGCACTTCCGCCTGTTCATGCAGCAGCGCACTGTTCCAGAGGCGCTGGCTCAATTGTTCGATCGGTGTGTCATCCAGCTCCTGCTCCTCTGCGGCGGTCAGATCCCGTAGATCGGTGGCGTCGCGCAGGAGCGGCTTGGCTGGCTCCGAGCATGGAACCGGTTTCTGTTGAAGCGGCGGCAGCTGCACCTCCTGCGCCTGATCCACCAGTTCACTGAGGCAGCCCAAGCGGACAGGGATGCTTTCAATGACGCCGCTGCCGAGTTGCCGGGCCAGTTTGAGGATGACGTCGCGGTGCTGCTGCAGGGCTGCGTCGCGAATGGGGATCACCAGAAGGGGATGTCCCATGCCGCGCCAGTGTCGTTGCAGCAGATGCAGCTCGTCCACAACGGTTTCAACCAGCTCCTCCGGGTCATCGGCCAGATAGCTGCTGACGTCTTCCAGCACGGACGGGGTGAACACACTGATGGCGCCGTCCTGGCGGTAGACCCGAGCCGTGTCCTCGGTTTCCACCCGGTGCCCGGGGCGCCCAGTGAGCTCAAGCCGCGGATTGGTGCCGGCGGCTTTCAACCGTTG
Source organism: Synechococcus sp. N26 (assembly GCF_900473975.1). Lineage (NCBI taxonomy): Bacteria > Bacillati > Cyanobacteriota > Cyanophyceae > Synechococcales > Synechococcaceae > Synechococcus > Synechococcus sp. N26. Next base: position 500,916 of record NZ_UCNM01000002.1, read on the forward strand.
CTTCAGCTCGTCGGACGACTGCACGGAAATCACTGAGGTTGGGTCGATCGGTACCTCTGCAGCCAGCAGCGCCTGGCGCACGTCATCCGTCTCCGCAGCCATCGCCACCAGAACAGTCTCGGCGCCGAGCGGCTGCGGCTCCCTGCGGCTACAGGGGTCAATGTCCTCGGGACGGATCAGATCGTCCAGCAGCATTTCCCCGAGCCACACCAGGCTCTGGGTCCAGATCAGCGGCAGGTTGGTGTTGGCCACCCGCTCTTGGCTGCCTGGATTGAGCCGTTCCAGATCGACGGCACTGGCCGGCACCTGATAGAGCTCGGGGTAGAGACGTTCGCCGTCCTGTTCAACGGCCAGCGTCTTGAGCTGGCTGTGCAGTTGCCGGGCCTCGTCCCAGCGCCTTTCGCAGCAGGCGGTGACCAGTTCGAAGGCCAGAAACAACGGCCATTCCGACTCGATCCCTTCAAAGGCGGCGAGCTCCTCCGGTTCGTAGTGCAGGCGGTTGACGTCTTCCACCGCCGTCTGGTGACCATCCCGGAGGAAGCGTTTGTAGCCATAAGCCCCGCCGAGTTCCCGTCGAATCCGCCGGCCGGTGCGCTCCACCAGGGCGGCATCCTCCACGGCCCAGGCTGGATAACCAATCACCGAGAGGCAGGCACTGTCTGCTTCCTTGCTGGCGGATTCCCGCGGCAGGAGCCCTTGCAAGGCCCGCCGGAGCCGTGCGATAGCCCCCTGAGGAATCAGCAGGATGCAGCTGCCGTCGCCATGGGGGCCGTAGAGGTCAACTCCATCCAGGGCCTCCAGGGCGGCTTTGGCCATGCCGATGGAGCTGGCATTGCGCTCCGGCAAACCATGGTTGCCTTTGTCGCCCCGTTCCCAGATCCCGTAGTCGGGGGTGCGGTAGGCCCTGGCGATGTAGTGCACCAGGTTTTGAAGGAAATCCACTTCATCACGGCTTTGCACCACCGCGCAGTCGCCCTTGGTCAACTGCGCCAGTTGCAGCAGAAACAGGGAGGTGGCATCGAGTTGGAGATGTCCCCAGGCGTCGTCAGCCACCACCGGCTCGCCGGTGCAGCTGTCGTATTTGGCGTGAAGGGCGTCGAGGGGGTTAAGGCTCTCTTTGAAGCGCTCCACCTTCTCGGCCTGCCGCATCATCGAGCGCATCAGGCCGCGCATGAGGGCCACCACCCGCTGCTCCAGCTCCCAGGCGCGCAGGCTGTTCTGCCCCTGCTCACGGCGGTGGGCCAGGGCCAGTCCCCAGACGCACTGCACCGAATAGACGCAGTCCCGCACCCAGGCATCGCCGTAGTTGCCATGGATGGTGTGCGCGGTGCTGGCGGGGAGCAGGCCGCTGATCGGGTCCTGCCGATCGAGAACCACCCGTTGGATGGATTGATCCAGACGCTGAAGGGTCGTGGCGTGGTTCTGCGGAAGGGTTTCCGTCGTCGTCACAACCATGCCCTCATCCATTACCGCCCCTAAATTCTCCAACGCAGCCCATGGCCATGGACTCTGTCAGCACCGCCCCCGATGACCGTCGCCGCTGCCAGGTGCTCGGCGTGCCTGTGGATGCCTGCCGTGATGTCTGTGCTGCTGCACTCGGTCTGCATGCCCGGGGCGGCGGACGCATCGTCACCCTCAACGCTGAGATGACGATGTCGGCTCGGGCCGATGCCGCCCTGGGTCAGGCGATTGGAACGGCTGATCTGGTGATTCCCGATGGTGCGGGAGTGGTCTGGGCCCTGGGCCGTCAGCAGATCCGGGTTGTCAAAACGGCGGGCATCGAACTGGCCTGGACCTTGCTGGAGTACGCCGCAGCCCATCGATGGCGCGTGGCGCTGGTGGGCGCATCACCTGAGGTGATGGCAACGCTGCGTGCGGAGTTGCCGCAACGGATCAGCGGTCTCAACCTGGCGCTCGCGGTGGACGGTTATCAAGCTCCTGAGGCCTGGCCGGGTGTTGAGGCTCAGCTCAAGGCGTTGAAGCCGGATCTCGTGCTGGTGGCTCTGGGGGTGCCGCGCCAGGAAACTTGGTCGCAACGCGTGGGCACCGGGCAGCCAGGACTGTGGATGGGTGTCGGCGGCAGTTTTGACGTCTGGGCCGGCATCAAAAAACGTGCCCCCGGCTGGATGTGCCGGATGCAACTTGAATGGCTGTATCGGCTCATGCAGGAGCCATCACGCTGGCGACGCATGCTGTCGCTGCCGGCGTTTGCTCTGAAGGTGATCCGGATGGGCTGAGGCTTCAGCGGAAGCCCACAGAGGCCTGCCAAACGAAGGCCAGCAGCAGGAAGAAGACCGGGATCAACGGAAGAATGTCGATCAGCGGAGAGAAGGCCTGATAGGCCTCGGGCAGCTGTGCCAGCAGGTCGAGGGTGAAGGCGGCCATCCCTTGCATCAAAAAGGCGTTGGGCTGGACGCTACCACGTGTGATGGGCTGGCGAGTCTGGCTCCCAGGGAGCGAAATCCTCTGAAAAACAGCCGTCGCGGATGGCTTGTGCCATGGCCGAGGTGAAACGCACCAGATGGGTGATGTTGTGAATGCTCAACAAGGTGAGGCCCAGAAGCTCCTCGCTGCGAATCAGGTGATGCAGGTAGGCCCGGGTGTGACCGGTGCAGGCCACACAGGAGCAGCTCGGATCCAGGGGGGTGTGGTCGTGGCGGAAGCGTGCATTGCGCAGGTTCCAACGTTCACCGCCCACCAGGGCGGTGCCATGACGGCCGAGTCGGGTGGGCAAGACGCAGTCGAACAGGTCGATCCCGTTGGCCACGGCAATGGCCATCTCGCGCAGGGTGCCGATGCCCATCAAATAGCGCGGTTTGTGTGAGGGAAGCAGGGGCGTGACATCGCGCACGATGCGATGCATCTCCTCAGCGGGCTCACCAACGCTGACGCCACCGACGGCAATGCCAGGCAGATCAAAGGAGGCGACGGCCATGGCGCTCTCCCGCCGCAGATGGGGGAAACAGCCGCCCTGAACGATGCCGAACAGCGCCTGATCCTCGCGGGTGTGGGCTGTGACGCAGCGCTCGAGCCAGGCATGGGTGCGGCGACAGGCATCGATGACGTCGTTCTCCGTCGCCGGATAGGGCGGGCACTGGTCGAAGGCCATGGCCACATCCGCCCCGAGGGCCATCTGGATTTGGGTGGCATGTTCCGGGGTCATGTCGATGGTGCGTCCATCGCGGGGGTTTCGGAACACCACGCCGCGATCATCGATTTTGTTGAGGTCCCCAAGGCTGAACACCTGAAAGCCGCCGGAGTCGGTGAGCATCGGGCCGTTCCAGCCCATGAACCGGTGCAGGCCACCGGCCGCCGCCACGATCTCCTCGCCCGGTTGCAAGTGCAGGTGGTAGGTGTTCGAGAGCACCATCTGGGCTCCCGTGCGCCCCAGTTGCTCCGTGCTGATGCCCTTGACGGTGGCCAGGGTTCCCACGGGCATGAAACGTGGTGTGTGCACCGGCCCATGGGGGGTCTCAAAGGTGCCGCACCGTGCTGATGTGTTGGCGCAATGCGCGTTGATTTCGAAGCCGAACACGACTGATCCGCCCCTGTATTGACCCTACGGTGAGGGCCGATTGCATCCATCGCGCCATTCCCAGGATCGTTCCGCCCTGGCTTTCCGATCTGGCGGGAGCCTGGATCTTCTACACGGTGCTGCCCGCATGGCCTTGGCCGCAGCCCTCGTTTCAGCGCATTGCCCGCTTCGCCCCCTGGATGGGGCTCCTGATCGGTGCGTTGCAGGGGCTGCTCTGGATTGGTCTGTCCAGGCTCTCCTGGCCTCCGGCGGCCTGTGCGCTTTGCGTGGTGGCTCTCGGCATCCAGCTCAGTGGTGGCTTGCACCACGACGGCCTGATCGACACGGCGGATGGCCTCGGGGCGCCAGCGGAGCGGCGGCTCGAGGCGATGGAGGACAGCCGGGTGGGCGCCAGTGGTGTGCTGGCTCTCGTGATGGTGCTGCTGCTACAGGTTGCGGCATTGATCCAGCTGGGGGGGCATGCCCCGCTCGGGCTCTGCCTGGCTGCGTTCTGGGCCCGGGTGGCACCGCTCTGGGCCATGGCACGTTTCGACTACCTCCGCGCTGATGGAACCGCAGCGTTTCATCGCGAGCACGGCAGGCCGCTCTGGGATGCCCTGCCCTCACTTCTGGTGGTGGTTCTCTTGGCCGGTTGGGTGGGGGCCATGCCCCTTCTCCTGGGGGGCGTGGTGGCGATCTTTGTCGCCCAGAGCCTTGGGCGACGATTGGGGGGGCACACCGGTGACAGCTATGGAGCAGCTCTTGTGCTCACAGAGATGGTTACGTTGTTGGGTCTGGCCTTGCTCCTGCCGGCCAGCTGAGGACGAATGCATTGCCCTGAGCGGGCAGATCCGGAGCGATCGTGGAAGGCGCCACGCAGAGCGTGAGCTTGCGGCCCTGCTGCTCCGCCAGGGAGCGTGCAAGGGCGAGCCCAAGGCCGGTGCCCGCCCGGTCCTGTCCGGTGGACCCCCGTGCTCCCCGCTCGAAAATCAGGTCGCGCTCCTCCAGGGGGATCGGCGGCCCGTTGTCCCAGACGCAGAGCCCATCGGGTAACAGGCACAGCCCCACGCTGCAGCCCGCTGGGCTGTAACGGAAGGCATTCTCAAGGAGGTTGGCGACGATCTCCGCGATCGTTCCGTCCTGGGACGGTTGATCAATCCACTGGGGCCACAGGTCTGGTCCCCGCCAGGGTCGGCCCTGCAGGCTTGCCGTCGCTTCCGCCCGCTCCAGCAGAGGCATCAGCAGGGTTTGCATGGTGGCCTCACCTTCGGCAGGCCCGGGGGGCAACAGGGTGGGGCCAAGGGGGTCCTGTTCGGGGAGACGTTGTTGTCCGAGGCCATCGAGCATGTCGATGTACTGGCCGAGTTGGCGTTGTTCCGAGAGCATTCCCTCCACGAGTGGACGGTGGGAGCTGTCGGCTTCGAGCCGCCGCAGCAGCAGTTGGGCGTAGGTGCGGAGGGCAGCCAGTGGATTGCGCAGCTGATGCACGAGGGTGCGCAGCTGCTCGTTTTGTTGGCTGAGTTCCTGGCGAAGTTGCAGGCATTCCAGGTCACGCCCCAGGGCGTGGCTGATGGCGGCGGCACTGCGCCGCATCCGTTGGTCCAGGGTCAGCGTCCAGCTCCGCTGCGGATCCAGGTCCGCGCGCAGGGCTCCCAGGATCAGACCGGCATCCTGGAGGGGGTACCAGCGCCGACTCTCGTGCGGCAGGCGCAGGTTCGGGTCTGCGTCGGCAGGGGGAAGCGATCGTTCATTGGCTGACCATTGCCGGATCAGCAGCAGTGGCGGACCTTGCTGATTGGGTGGCGCACTGACGTACAGCCCCAGATGCTGGATGCCTTCTTTGGCGGTTAGATCAGCCAGCTGTTGATCGGTGAAATCGAAGAATCGATCGGTGAGCTGCATCAGTTCCGGACGATCAATTCAGGTGCTTGGGCAAGCCTGCGCCAGGGGGACTTGAAAAATCTGGGAAAAGTCTTAAGATCCTCTTATCGACCGAGGCGCTGTTCACCATGAACAGACGCCCGCCAGCTCTCGCAACGGTTGCAATTGCTTCGCAACCAAAGCTACAGCAGAGGTTGCAGTGTCCTCCGCTGGTTCCCGCTTGGGTGTTGGTGTCCTGCCGGTGATTGTGGTGTGTCTGCAATTGCCCCGACGCTTCCCTTGCGTCTGGCGTTTTCGCGCCGACGGCACCTGTTTGTTCTGACGATCCACCCCGTTCTTCCTTTCGTACCGGAGCCCTCCCATGTCCAAGAAGCGCAAGCGCATTAGCCGTCGTCGCCTGGCAGGTCAGCGGGTCTTGGCCCATGTGCCAACCCATCACCTCGAAACCGGTGAGTACAAACCCGTGACGGCCGCTCGTCGTTACATCGCTGAGGGCGGACTGGTGCCTCCGGCGTTGCTGAATGTGCGCCGCAATGAGCACACCACCGACCGCTTCTTCTGGGGTGAGAAAGGTCTGTTCAGCGCTCAATACGCCGAAGAGAACCATTTCCTCTTCCCCTCATTGCGCACAATTGTTGATTCCATCGGTGAAGACAAGCTCTTCGAGGGGCTCGAGCTTGGCGCTGATGATTGGGAGGAAATGGAGGAGTACGAATACGCCTTCGTTTGATCAGGAGTTCTCCAGAACACGCTCGATAAACATCAGGATCGGCTGCACCGTCTCATCAGGGATGGTGTGGCCGTTTTTGAATGGAACTGTCTGACATTGATCGGGCTGCAACTGCGTAGCGATCGACTGCATGGCCTGGAACGGCACCACGGGATCGTCTGAACCATGCATCAGCAATACGGGGGGATGTTGCTGGGGCGGAGCCCAATTGGGGTGTGGATAGCCGCTGCAGCTGATCAGCCCTGCGATCGGCAGGGCGCAGCCGCCTTCCAGGGCCATGGCTCCCCCCTGGGAAAAGCCGAACACCACCGTTCGTTCGAGTCCAAGGCCTGAGCTGCTCAGGCTCTGAAGTTGAGTCTTGAGGCGCTCAACGGCCGCGGGCACGGCATCCCACTGGGCTGGGAACAGGCCGTACCACTGACGCCCTCCCGGTTGGTCGGGATGGAGCTCAGGAGCCTCCAGGCACACCACATCAAGGGTCTTGGAACACTCGCCCGCCAGGCGATCGCCCAGGGGTTTGAGATCCTCTCCATTGGCTCCCCAGCCGTGGAGCAGCACCAGCCGGCCATCCATGGGGCATGAGCATCACTGCTGCGTAGGTTGGCTCACGACCCAGTCACGACCCTTCGATGGCTCCTGTCGCTCTGCTGAGTGTTTCCGATAAGTCCGGGCTGGTGCCCCTGGCGGAGGCCCTGCATCGGACCCATGGCTATCATCTGCTCTCCAGTGGGGGCACGGCCAAGGTGCTCGAGCAGGCCGGCCTTCCGGTGACCCGTGTGTCGGAGCACACCGGGGCTCCAGAAATTCTTGGCGGTCGTGTGAAAACGCTCCATCCAAGGGTGCATGGCGGGATTCTGGCCAAGCGGGGTGACGCGTCCCACCAGGCCGATCTTGAGCAGCAGAACATCGCCCCCATCGATGTGGTGGTGGTCAACCTCTATCCCTTCCGCGAAACGATTGCTCGGCCTGACGTCACCTGGGATCAGGCGATCGAGAACATCGATATCGGTGGCCCCGCCATGGTTCGGGCGGCCGCCAAAAACCATGCTGATGTGGCTGTTCTCACCAGCCCTGACCAATACGACCGGCTGTTGACCGCCATGGCGGAGTCGGGCGGGAGCGTGCCTTCGGAGCTGCGGCGCCAACTGGCCCTGGAAGCGTTTCAGCACACGGCGTCGTACGACACGGCGATCAGCCGCTGGATGGCCGACCAAACCGCCGCAGAAGACAGCCCCTGGCTGGAGGCGGTGCCGCTGCGGCAGACCCTTCGGTACGGCGAAAATCCCCACCAGAAAGCGCGTTGGTTCAGCCATCCCAAACAGGGTTGGGGCGGGGCCATTCAGCTGCAGGGCAAGGAGCTGAGCACCAACAACCTGTTGGATCTCGAGGCGGCCCTCGCCACGGTGCGGGAGTTCGGCTACGGAGCAGACGGTTCCGCTCCGGCCTTGCAGCCTGCCGCCGTGGTCGTTAAGCACACCAACCCCTGCGGTGTGGCGATCGGAGCTTCCATTCCTGCTGCACTGACGCGGGCCCTGGATGCCGATCGGGTGAGTGCCTTCGGCGGCATCATCGCCATTAATGGGGTGGTGGAAGCCACGGCGGCCCGTGAGCTCACCAGCCTGTTCCTGGAATGTGTCGTGGCACCGGGCTTCACGCCCGAGGCGCGGGAGGTGCTGGCGGCCAAAGCCAATCTGCGTCTGTTGGAACTGGCTCCGCAGGCCATCGATGCGGCCGGCCCCGATCACGTGCGCAGCATCCTGGGTGGTCTCCTGGTTCAGGACCTCGATGACCAGGCGATCACGCCGGCCGACTGGACCGTGGCCAGCCAGCGCCCGCCCACACCGCAGGAAAAGCAGGACCTGGAATTTGCCTGGCGCTTGGTGCGTCACGTTCGCTCCAACGCCATCGTTGTGGCCAAGGATGGCCAGAGCCTTGGTGTGGGGGCTGGCCAGATGAATCGCGTGGGCTCAGCGCGGATTGCCCTGGAGGCGGCCGGTGAGAAAGCCCAGGGGGCTGTTCTGGCCAGTGATGGTTTCTTCCCGTTTGACGACACGGTGCGTCTGGCTGCCAGCCACGGCATCACCGCTGTGATTCATCCCGGCGGGAGCATGCGCGATGCCGATTCGATCAAAGCCTGCGATGAGCTGGGTCTGGCGATGCAGCTCACGGGGCGCCGCCATTTCCTGCACTGAGGCTGATGGGGGGCGCCGGCCCCCTAGCCTCGCGTCACTGAAGAGTCCACTTCAATGCTTGCCACCCTTCCCTTCAGCCTCAATTTCGCTCACCCCCTCACGGAGTGGGGCTTGCTCGCCCTCGGTGGTTGGGCTCTTTACCTGGGGATCAAGGCCAAGAAAACCCGCACCGGCACGCCAGAACAGCGCAAGGAATTGGTGCCGAAAAAGTTTGCCCAGCGCCACTACCTCTGGGGCAGCATCCTGTTGGCCGTGATGACCCTCGGCACGCTGGGTGGCATGGCCGTCACCTATCTGAACAACGGCAAGTTGTTTGTCGGTCCGCACCTGCTGGTGGGTCTGGCCATGACAGGGATGATCGCCGTTGCCGCGTCGCTCTCACCCCTGATGCAGCGGGGCAACCTGATTGCGCGAAAGGCTCATGTGGGCCTGAACATGGGCATGCTCACGCTGTTCCTCTGGCAGGCCGTCAGCGGCATGGAGATCGTCAACAAGATCTGGACCAACCGCTGAAGATTCTTCAGAAGGCTGCCCGCTGACGCGGTGGGCAGCTCAGATCATGGCTGGCATGGAAATCCTCCTGGACCTTCCAGGTGAGCCGTCGTGAAATCTGGCGGACAATCTGCTTGAGCAGATGATCACCACTGCTCTGCACCAACTGATCCGGGAGCATGGTGATCACCTTGGGCAGCCGGATCCAGACCTTGAGATCCAGATCCCACTGGACAGAGGTGTGCTCCTGTTCCGGGATCAGGCGCATCCCCGCGCGGAAGTCGACGTCGTAGTGATGGCGCAGGGCGAGCGACTGCGGCACGGTTCGAACGGTTTCGATTCGGTAGATCCCTTCCTGCTGTGGCAGCAGTCGCAGAGCGATCGTGGGCTCCACCTCGAAGCCGAAGTTGCCGAACCGCCCCAGGGTCAGGCTGTAGGACTGACGATCGATGGCTTCGACCTGCATCGGACTGGCGCAGCGTTCGAACCAGCTCTGATGGTGATCCAGATAGCGGGCAACCACTGTTTGGGGCGCCAGCATCTGCATCGAATCCTCAAAATGGCTGCTGTAGCAGCGCACTTGCGGGTCGGAACCGTGAAGCTGATTGTCGGTTTCAGTGGGCGACAAGACCGTCACGGATGGGAAGCTGCCGGCGGAGGGCGAATTAAAGATGAACCAATGTAAAGCTGCTTGCGATTCAGTTTTCGCTCAATTGCATCAGTTTTTCGATTACCTCTTCCACCGCCCGATCCGGGGTTGAGGCGCCGGAGGTGATTCCCACCCGCACGGGGCCCTCAGGCAGGAAATCACCCTCACGACAGAGTTCGGCCGCCAGTGGTTTGTGCTCGATCGAATTGCTGCCGACGTCGATGCGCTCGGGCGTGTCGATGTGGAACGAGCGAATGCCGCGGCTGACGGCAATCTCCTGCAGGTGAGTGGTGTTGGACGAGTTGAAACCACCGATCACCACCATCAGGTCCAAGGGTTCATCCACCAGGGAGAACATGGCGTCCTGACGCTCCTGGGTGGCGTCGCAAATGGTGTTGAAGGCCAGGAAGTGGTCGTTGAGCTGGGTTGGACCGTATTTGCTCAACATCGTGCGTTCAAACAAACGCCCGATTTCTTCCGTTTCGCTCTTCAGCATCGTGGTCTGGTTGGCCACGCCCAGACGTTCGAGGTCCCGGTCGGGATCGAAACCCGGAGAGCAGGCTTTGGCAAACCTTTGAATGAAGTCATCTCGGTCCCCGTTGCCGAGGATGTAATCCGCGACGTACTGGGCTTCATCCAGATCGAGCACCACCAGATAGGTGCCGGCAAAGGAGCTGGTGGCCAGTGTTTCCTCGTGCTTCACCTTGCCGTGAATGATCGAGGTGAAGGTGTGCTTCTTGTGTTTCTCCACGGTGTTCCAAACCTTGGAGACCCAGGGACAGGTCGTGTCAACGATGTGGCAGCCCCGTTCATTCAGCAGCTGCATTTCCTGAACGGTGGCACCAAAGGCCGGCAGGATCACCACATCACCGGAGGTGACACCTGAGAAATCCTTCACTCCCTGTTCAACAGGGATGAACTGCACATCCATCTCCCTGAGGTGATCATTCACGGAAGGGTTGTGAATGATCTCGTTCGTGATCCAGAGACGCTCGCTGGGGTAGTGCTTGCGGGTCTCGTAGGCCATCGCCACAGCCCGTTCAACACCCCAGCAGAAGCCGAAGGCTTCCGCCAACCGGACGTTGAGCCGGCCGTGTTCCAGTCGGTAGCCGTTGTCCCGGATCGTGCCGATCAGGCCGCTCTGGTAGGCCTGCTCAAGGCTCTCCGCCACTTCCTCGGCGCGCCCGAAGCCTCGCCGGTTGTAACGCTCGGAATGGTGGAGGGAGCGCTTGAAGGCGTGGGTGTCCATGGAGGGCGCTGGAGTGAGGCAACTCTATGTGGCCTGAAGCGCTGCTCAGGCAGTAAAAAAGCCCGGCCAAATGGCCGGGCTTGAGAACAGCAACAGATTCGACGCGGAATCAGTTGTTGGTGGTGGAGAAACCGGCGTAGGCCTCCATGCCGTGTTCGCCGATGTCCAGACCTTCGGACTCTTCCTGTTCGGTGACGCGGATGCCGCCGAAGAGGGAGCCGATGATCTGCCAGGCGATGAAGCAGGTGACTACGGTCCAGATGGCATAGGCAGCAGCACCCAGAGCCTGGATGCCGAGCTGGTCGATGCCGCCGCCAACCAGAAGGCCAAGGCCGGAGCCGTCGCCCTGGACGTCGTAGCCCCAGAGACCGATCACGATCGTGCCCCACACGCCGCACACACCGTGCACGGAGAAGGCGCCGACGGGGTCGTCAATGCCTGCGGCATCGAGAGCGGCCACGGAGAAGACGACGATGATGCCGCCCACTACACCAGCCACCCAGGAACCCGTCAGGGTGAGGTTGCCGCAACCGGCAGTCACGCTCACCAGGCCGGCCAGGATGCCGTTGATGATCATGGTGAGGTCGGGCTTCTTGGAGGTGATCGTGGAGATCACCGTGGCGCCGATGGCACCACCAGCAGCACCGAGGGTGGTGGTGACGGCCACGTAGGGAACCCACTGGTCCATGGCCAGCTGGGAACCGGGGTTGAAGCCGTACCAGCCGATCCAGAGGATCAGGGCGCCAAGGGTGGCGATGGACATGTTGTGGCCAGGGATGGCCTGAACCTTGCCGTCGACGTACTTGCCGATGCGGGGTCCAAGCAGCATGGCGCCGACGAGGCCGGCCCAGGCGCCAACGGAGTGAACGATCGAGGAGCCAGCGAAATCGATGAAGCCCATTTCGCTGAGCCAACCACCGTTCCACTGCCAGCTACCGGCAATCGGGTAGATGACTGCGGTGAGCACCAGGGCGAAGATCACGAATTCACCGAACTTGATCCGCTCAGCCACAAGACCGGAAACGATCGTGGCTGCGGTTCCGGCGAAGGCTGCCTGGAACAGGAAATCAACGGTGGGAACCAGGCCGGCTTCGCTGATGGTCTCAGCGGTGACGGTCGGATCGAAGAAGAGGCCCCCGAAATACAGCCAGCCGCCAATGACGGAGTCGCCGTACATCAAGGAGTAGCCCACGAACCAATAGGCGGTCACCGCGAGGGCGAACACGAACAGGTTCTTGGCAAGGATATTGACGGCATTCTTTTGCCGGCACATGCCTGCTTCGACCATGGCGAAGCCGGCATTCATGAAGATCACCAGGATGGTGGCGACCAGAAGCCAGAGGTTGTTGGCCAGGAAAGCGGCGTTGAGCTCAGGCAGCTCTTCCGCTTTGGCTGACAGGGTGAAGATGCCAAGGCCCATGAGCGCCAGGGGCGCACAGGCGAGCCAGGTCATGGCACGGTTGGAGCTGAAGCCCCGAATGCTCTTCAGGAGCAGCATCGGGCCTTCCAGGAGGCTGGCCTCCTGAAGGGTTTTGCGCCGCGTTTGAGGTGGCGCGTGGAATGCAGTTGTCATGAACGAGAGTGCAGAGCTGCGTGACACGCCCAGTTGTAACTAGGCGAACCAACCCACGCTGCACCTCAAGAAAGTCTTTCTTTGTTCGATCTGCTACCAAAATCAATCTAGGTGTACTAGGCGTGTCCCCTGCCAGTGCACCGCATCGGCGCTGAAGCTGAAGCAGCACGGCAGAACTTCCACTCCGCTGTTGGTGGCCTGACGAAACAGCTCCCCGTAGCGCGGATCGGCGCTGTCACCGGGAGCAAAGGCAGTCACGTCCGGCCGGCTGAGGCAGGGCACCAGCACCGCACGCGCGTCCGGAAGGAGCCCCATCAGCTCAATCAGATGCTTCTGCCCCCGTTCGGTCACCGTGTCGGGGAACAGGGCCGTGCTGCCGTCGGTCCAGGTGGTGTTCTTCACCTCCAGGTAGATCGGTCGTTGATCAGGGTTCTGCGCGGATGGCGTCAGCAGGAGGTCGATCCGGCTGCGTTTGTTAGTGCCGTAGGCCACTTCAGCGCGGATCCCCTCAATGCCCCCGAGCTGGGCCTCCAGGCACCCCGTTTCGACCGTGGCACGAATCAGTCGGTTGGGCAGGGCCGTGTTGATGCCCACCCAGCAAGGTTGGCCATCGGCGCCTGGCACCTCGGCTTGCTCCCAGGTCCAGGCCAGCTTGCGTTTGGGGGAGGGGGCGTAGCGCAGACGCACCCGTTGGCCAGGGATCAAGACTCCTGTCATCGGGCCGGTGTTGGCGCAATGGGCGGTAACGGTCTCACCGCTGCTCAGCTCCACATCGGCCAGGAAGCGTTTGTAGCGCTTCAGCAGCACACCCTCCGTTAGGGGTTCAAAGCGCAGCAGGGCATCGCCCGGAGAGGGAAGGCCAGTCATGGCAGCAGCCGAGATTGGCCCATGGTCTCGTCTGGTGCCTCCACAATGCGCCCAATGCTGGGGGCCGAATGGCGCGTTCACTGAAGGGGATCGCACTGGTGGTGACCCTCGGCACCTTGCTGAGCAAGGTGGGTGGCCTGATTCGGCAGCTGGTGATCGCAGCGGCCTTCGGGGTGGGCGCGGCCTATGACGCCTACAACTACGCCTATGTACTGCCTGGATTTCTGCTGATCCTGCTCGGGGGGATCAATGGCCCCTTCCACAGCGCCATGGTGAGCGTGCTGAGCCGGCGCCCCCGGGCTGAAGGGGCGCACATCCTTGCGGCGCTCAACACCAGCGTCAGTGCTCTGTTGCTCCTGGTCACCATCGTTCTGGTGCTGGCGGCGGATCCTCTGATCACCCTTGTGGGCCCTGGCCTTGCCCCCGAGCTTCACGCCATCGCACGGGTCCAGCTGCAGGTGATGGCGCCGATGGCGCTGCTGGCGGGGCTGATCGGGCTCGGCTTCGGGTCCCTCAACGCCGCTTACGAATTCTGCATCCCTGCGATTTCACCGCTGATGTCCAGCGGGGCCTTGATCCTGGGGGTGGGACTGCTCTGGTGGCAGCTCGGCGCTGATATCGCCTTGCCGTCCGCCGCCATGACAGGTGGTGTGGTGCTGGCCTTGGCCACGTTGGTGGGGGCCTTGCTGCAGTGGTTGATCCAGCTGCCGGCGTTGATCCGGCAGGGGTTGGCCCGTTTCCAACTGGTCTGGGACTGGCGGCACCCGGGAGTGCGGGAGGTGTGGCGTGTGATGGGGCCGGCGACGTTGTCGTCCGGAATGCTTCAGATCAATGTGTTCACGGATCTGTTTTTCGCCTCCGGTATCGTCGGTGCGGCGGCGGGTCTGGGGTACGCCAATTTGCTGGTGCAAACCCCTCTGGGCCTGATCTCGAATGCACTGCTGGTGCCCTTGCTGCCCACTTTTTCCAGGCTCACGGCTCCTGAGGATCGTCCACAGCTGATCGATCGGATCCGACAGGGGTTGATGTTGTCTGCGGCATCGATGATCCCCCTGGGGGGACTGTTCATTGCTTTGGGTGGCCCCATCGTCGCCTTGGTGTACGAGCGTGGTGCCTTCGATGCATCAGCCGCACAGCTGGTGACGGGCCTGTTGATGGCCTATGGCCTCGGCATGCCGGCTTACCTCGGCAGGGATGTGCTGGTGCGCGTCTTTTATGCCCTTGGCGATGGAACGACGCCTTTTCGGCTCTCGCTGGCGGGGATCGGTCTGAACGTGGTTTTTGACTGGCTGCTGGTGGGTGGTCCGACCCCTTGGGGGAATCAGTCGCCGTTCAATTTCGGTGCGCCAGGGTTGGTGCTCGCCACGGTTGCCATCAACCTGCTCACCTGCCTCGCGCTGTTGGTGGGTCTGCAGCAACAGGTTGGAGGCCTGCCGCTGCGGCGCTGGGGGATGGACCTGATGCGGCTCGCCATCGCCGGAGTTCTGGCAGCGGGGGGTGCGGGAATCCTGGTGACCGTTGTGCCTTGGCCGGCAGGGTTGCTGGGCCTAGTGCTGCAGGTGTCTGCTCCTGGCCTGCTGGGTTTGGCCTTGTTTGCCTTAATCGGTGCACAACTCAAGGTGCCGGAGGTGCGTGAGGTCACGCAGTTGGTGGTGGGCCGGTTCAGGGCTCGCTGAGACGAACATCCAGCTCTTCACGCACCTGAATCGGAAGTTCCAGTTGCTCGCGACCCACGAGTTGCGGGCCCTGAACAGACACGATCCGTGCCTCGATCCCAAATTCTTTAAAGGCGGTTTCCAGTTCCTGGATCAGGGCTTTTTCAACCTGAGCCTCCGCGTCCACGACCCGACCAATCAGCCGTTCACCAAGGCGGCCGATGCGTTGGCGCACCAAATCTCTGGAGTTGGTGACTTCAATGATCAGCACACCAACCGCTGCGGATGGACTGCAACCTTATCTGCAGTACTGCTCGAGGATCTCTTCAAGATCCCTCAGCTGGGCGGGGGGAATCAGCTTGGAGAGCGGGAGCTGACTGGCGCCTCCTGCCAGGGGCACCTTGACCGCGTCGAGGGCCTGCCGGGCCGCTACTTCAGCACCTTGATTGACGCGGGCACTGCATTCAATCGCCAGGGCTGAGGCCAGGTCGGCATCGCCGAGGTAAAGATGCCAGCCGCTGATCTGCACGTAGAGGCGGTCAGCCAAAGCACTCTGAAGGTCCTGCAGGTCACTGGCGGAGAGGGACATCAGCCCGGAAGGATCGAGGAGGGGATTGCATCCATGCTGGCTTTATTCCTCCGGCTTGGGGCGCTGAAGAATCACCCAGATCAATTGGCCCAGCCACAGGCTTGCCCAGAGGCTGGTGACCCAGGTCAGGCTCCCTTCGGGAAAGGGGTGGCGCATCTCCTGCAGAAACCAGACGCCGCTGTTCACCGCGGCGAACACGCCGCCATGCAGGCACAGGTTCACGATGCGTTCGAAATGCCGGTAGGTCGGATCCTCAGGGTTAGCGGGGCCATACCAGCGGATCGGCATTGCTCAGGCTCAGAAACACCTGAATCTTGACGCGGTCCGCACCCAGTTGACGAGCGGACCCTCGATGGGGTCTGATGGTTTGGCGCAAGCGCTTGTAGCTCAGCGGATTAGAGCATCTGACTACGGATCAGAGGGTCGGGAGTTCGAATCTCTCCAGGCGCGTTTCAACTGCCCCAGGCGGGCAGTTTTTTTTTGGTTGATCGCTCGGGCTGATCGCTGCGGTTTCTTACGATCGGTCAAAGCTTTACTGACATTTCATGGGCCAGATTTCTGGACGCGCCATCGACGCTGATCTGGCTCAGTCGGATCCGGATATCGCCGCTTTCATCAATCAAGAACGTCAGCGTCAGGAAACCCACCTGGAGCTGATCGCATCGGAGAACTTTGCCTCCCGTGCGGTGATGCAGGCCCAGGGGTCTGTGCTCACCAACAAGTACGCCGAGGGGTTGCCCAGCAAGCGGTATTACGGCGGTTGTGAGCACGTTGATGCCATTGAGGAGCTGGCCATCGAGCGGGCCAAGCAGTTGTTTGGTGCCGCCTGGGCCAATGTCCAGCCCCACAGCGGTGCCCAGGCCAACTTCGCTGTTTTCCTCGCCCTGCTGCAGCCCGGTGACACGATCATGGGGCTGGACTTGTCCCATGGCGGCCACCTCACCCATGGTTCCCCGGTCAACGTCAGCGGCAAGTGGTTCAACGTTGTTCAGTACGGCGTCGACAAGGAGACCCAACGCCTTGATATGGAGGCGATCCGCCAGCTGGCTTTGGAGCACAAGCCGAAGCTGATCGTTTGCGGCTATTCCGCTTATCCACGCACCATCGATTTCGCCGCATTCCGTGCCATCGCTGATGAAGTGGGTGCGTATCTGCTGGCCGACATGGCTCACATCGCTGGCCTCGTGGCCGCTGGTGCGCACCCCAGCCCGGTCCCCCATTGCGATGTGGTGACCACCACCACCCACAAGACCCTGCGCGGCCCCCGCGGCGGCCTGATCCTCTGCCGCGACGCCGAGTTCGCCAAAAAGTTCGATAAGGCTGTGTTCCCTGGCAGCCAGGGTGGCCCTCTGGAGCATGTGATCGCTGCCAAGGCTGTGGCCTTCGGGGAAGCGCTGCAGCCTTCGTTCAAGGCCTACAGCCAGCAGGTGGTTGCCAATGCGGCAGCCCTCGCTGAACAGCTGATCGCCCGCGGCATCGATGTCGTCAGCGGCGGTACCGACAATCATGTGGTGCTGCTGGATCTGCGTGGCATCGGCATTACTGGAAAGGTGGCTGATCTGTTGGTCAGTGATGTGCACATCACTGCGAATAAGAACACCGTTCCCTTCGACCCCGAATCGCCCTTCGTCACCAGCGGCCTGCGGCTGGGAACAGCTGCCCTTACTACCCGTGGTTTTGATGCGCAGGCCTTCCGGGAGGTCGCAGATGTGATTGCCGACCGTCTTCTCAATCCTGAGGATGATGCGATTCGCCAGCGTTGCCTAGATCGGGTGGCCGCCCTCTGTGAGCGCTTTCCCCTCTACGCCGACAGCAAGCAGCCGGTTCTGGCCTAAGGCTTGGCCTTGGCTCTCGAATGGGCCGAGGCACTGCCTGGTTGAACGGTTGCGAGCTCCCTAGGATTGGATTGACTCCTTCTGACCGGGGGATCGTCTCTTTCCTGGAGCCTGCGTGAACCTCTTGGCCAGCCCTATTGCGGTCGCCTCGGTCAGCTTTCTTCTGGCTGCGGTGACCACTATGGTGCTGGTGCCCCAAGTGCGCCGGCTGGGTTTGCGCTTTGGGTGGACTGATCAACCGGATGAGCGCAAGCAGCACATCACCCCCATGGTGAGGTTGGGGGGCATTGCCATGGTGCTGGGTTTTGCCCTGGCTTTGGCAACGGTCTGGTCTATGGGGGGCTTCGGCCTGCTGGCGCCGGCCAAGGATCAGCTGATCTGGGGCACCCTGGCCGGTTCGCTCTGTCTTTTTCTGATCGGCCTGGCCGACGACCTCTTCGCTCTCTCGCCCTGGCCGCGGCTTGCTGGACAGGTTGCCGTGGCTTGTGCGGTGTGGAGCCAGGGGGTTCGGATCGGGGCAATCGATCTCCCCTGGTTCACCGCTTCAGCCGGTCCGATTGCTCTGCCTGACAGCCTCAGCCTGCTGGCCACTGTGGTTTGGCTGGTAGGGATCACCAATGCCATCAACTGGCTGGATGGCCTTGATGGTCTTGCTGCGGGAGTGGCTGGCATTGCCGCTGTTGGGTTGGTTTCCGTCAGCTTTTCGCTGCATCAGGTGGCTGCCGGATTCCTTGCCGCAGCGCTGGCGGGCTGCTGCCTCGGCTTCCTACGCCACAACTTCAACCCCGCCCGCATCTTCATGGGGGATGGGGGCTCTTACTTCCTCGGTTTCACCCTCGCCGCCGTGAGCATCGTGGGACCCGCCAAGGGGCTCACTACGGTGAGCCTGCTGTTGCCGTTGCTGATTCTCTCGCTTCCTCTGGCCGACATGTCGGCCGTGATCATGGGCCGTCTGCGGGAAGGCCGTTCCCCCTTCTATCCCGACCGCCGTCACCTCCATCACCGCCTGTTACGCGCGGGGTTCAGTCATCGGCGCACGGTGCTGTTGATCTACGTCTTCACCCAGTGGCTTGCTGCCCTTGCCCTTGTGGTGGCCAATGCCGAGATGCGCTTCCTCTGGCTGGCTTTGGCCACGGCCATCCTCGTGGCCACGGTGGTGATCAGCCGTCGCCAGCTGCAGCATGAGCGAGCTCTGTTAAACACCAACCCCTGCTCCACCCCTGTTGATCCTGCGGCCCTTGGCGAACCGCGTGGCTGAATCGGGTGTTGAAATCCTGTGCGTGGGCACAGAGCTGTTGTTGGGGGACATCCTCAACGGCAATGCTCGATGGATTGCCGAACAGTTGGCCGGCCTGGGTCTGCCGCATTACCGCCAAACCGTAGTTGGCGACAACAAAGAGCGTTTGATCTCTGCCGTACGCGAAGCATCGCAGCGCTGCAGGGTTCTGGTGACGACAGGGGGTTTGGGCCCAACCCCCGATGACCTCACCACCGAGGCCCTGGCCGCTGCTTTCGAGACTCCCTTGGAGGAGCGGCCCGAGCTCTGGCGGGAGATCCAGCGGAAGTTATCGGCCGGTGGCCGGCCGGTTGCTCCCAGCAACCGCAGCCAGGCTTATCTGCCCCGTGGAGCGGAGGTTCTCCCCAATTCAAAGGGGTCGGCACCAGGGATGATTTGGTCTCCCCGGCCTGATTTCACGATCCTCACCTTCCCGGGTGTGCCTGCGGAGATGCGGGCGATGTGGGCGGAAACAGCCGCCCCCTGGCTACAAGCCAATGGTGGAACTTCCGGTGTGTTCGTGAGCCGTCAGCTCCGCTTCACCGGCATTGGTGAATCCGATCTGGCTCAGCGCGTTGCTGATTTGTTGGCGTCGACCAACCCAACAGTGGCTCCCTATGCCTCCCTCGGCGATGTGAAATTGCGGCTCACGGCCTGTGCACCTAGTGCCGATACCGCCGCTCAGCTGTTGGTGCCGCTGGAAGCTGAGCTGCGCCGTCGCACGGGCAACCACTGCTACGGCGTCGATGCGGACAGCCTGGCGTCGGTGGTGATCGACCTGCTCAAGCAACGGCACCACACGCTGGCGGTAGCGGAGTCCTGCACCGGTGGTGGATTGGCGGCAGCCCTGACGGCTGTTCCAGGCTCTTCGTCGGTTTTTCAGGGTGGCGTCGTTGCCTACAGCAATGCCGTTAAACAGGCATTGCTGGGGGTGTCTCCGGATCTGCTCACTGCCCATGGCGCTGTTTCACAGCCTGTGGTCGAGGCGATGGCTCGGGCAGCCCGGGAGAACCTCAATTGCGATTGGGCGATTGCCGTCAGCGGCATCGCCGGACCTGGTGGTGGCAGTGCTGAGAAGCCGGTGGGTCTGGTGCACCTGGCCTTGGCTGGTCCCGATGGCTGTGAGGCCTGGGTCCAGCATTTCGGTGAGCGGCGAGGTCGGGAGGCCATTCAGAGGATGAGTGTGATCCGCGGCTTGGACCGTCTGCGCCTTCGCTTGCTCGCTCAGGTTTAGGGTCGACGGTTCTTGCGGCTGAACTGTTGAGTGCCGGCACCCTCTACGACAAGGTGTGGGACCTGCATCGGGTGGCGGAGCTCCCCGGCGGATCCACCCAACTGTTTGTCGGTCTGCATCTGATCCATGAGGTCACCAGTCCTCAGGCCTTCTCGGCGTTGAAGGACAAGGGGCTGACGGTGCGCTGTCCTGAGCGCACGGTGGCCACGGTGGACCACATCGTGCCGACCACGTCTCAGCAACGGCCGTTCGCCGATCCGTTGGCGGAGGAGATGCTCAGCACCTTGGAGCGGAACTGCCAGGAGCACGGCATCCCTCTCAACAACATCGGCAGTGGACGGCAGGGCATCGTTCATGTGATTGCCCCCGAGCTGGGCCTGACTCAGCCAGGCATGACGGTGGCCTGCGGTGATTCTCACACCTCCACGCACGGCGCCTTCGGGGCGATTGCCTTCGGGATCGGCACCAGTCAGGTGCGCGATGTGTTGGCCAGCCAGAGCCTGGCCATGAACAAGCTCAAGGTGCGCCGGATTCAGGTGAATGGCCGTCTCGCCGAGGGCGTGTCGGCGAAGGACCTGATCCTGCATGTGATTCGCCACCTGGGTGTGAAGGGCGGCGTTGGCTACGCCTATGAGTTCGCTGGCTCTGCCATCGAGGCGTTGTCGATGGAAGAGCGGATGACCCTCTGCAACATGGCGATTGAGGGGGGCGCCCGATGCGGTTACGTCAATCCCGATCAGGTCACCTTTGACTATCTGAAAGGTCGCCCCCATGCCCCCGAGGGTGAGGCCTGGAACCGAGCTGTCGCCTGGTGGAGCTCCCTGGCCACTGATGCCAACGCAACGGTCGACGACGAGGTGGTGTTTGATGCCGCTGCGATTCCACCCACGGTGACCTGGGGCATTACCCCGGGCCAGGGACTGGGGATCGATGAAACGGTGCCAAGCCTGGATCAGCTGGATCCAGGCGAGCGTCCGATTGCTGAGGAGGCCTACCGCTATATGGATCTCCAGCCGGGAACGGCGATTGCAGGGGTCCCTGTGGATGTCTGTTTCATCGGCAGCTGTACCAATGGTCGTCTTAGCGATCTGCGTGCCGCTGCCGATGTGGCCCGGGGGCGCCAGGTGGCTGAAGGCATCAAGGCGTTTGTGGTCCCCGGTTCAGAGCAGGTGGCGAAAGCTGCTGAAGCGGAAGGGCTGGATGCGGTGTTCCGTGCCGCGGGCTTTGAGTGGCGAGAGCCCGGCTGCTCGATGTGTCTGGCGATGAATCCGGATCGGCTGGAGGGGCGTCAGATCAGCGCCAGCTCCAGCAACCGCAATTTCAAGGGTCGGCAGGGATCGGCCAGTGGCCGGACGTTGTTGATGAGTCCAGCCATGGTGGCGGCCGCTGCTGTTCACGGTCGTGTAACCGATGTCCGTACTTTGATTTCTCCGTCCGCATCGTGATGGCTCTTTTCCCCACTGGTCCGATTCAACAGGTGAGTGGAACGGCTATCGCCGTCCCCGGTGAAGACATCGACACGGATCGGATCATTCCGGCACGGTTCCTCAAATGCGTGAGTTTCGAGGCGCTGGGTGACCAGGTGTTTGCCGACGATCGCCTTGAACTCTCCGGTGAGCATCCCTTTGATCAGGTCCGTTATCAGGGGGCCTCGATACTGGTGGTGAACGGCAATTTCGGCTGTGGTTCCAGCCGTGAACATGCACCTCAGGCGTTGATGCGCTGGGGAATTCGTGCGGTGGTTGGGGTGAGTTTTGCCGAGATCTTCTACGGCAACTGCCTCGCCCTTGGCATTCCCTGTGCAACGGCGGCCCCCGAGCAGATCAAAGCCATTCAGGCGCAGGTGGATGGCGATCCGGGACGCTCCTGGAGTCTCGATCTTGCCAGTTTGCAACTGACCTCAGCCGACTCCAGTTGGCCTGTCTCGATCGATCCTGGTCCTCTGGACATGCTGCGCAGCGGTCGTTGGGATGCAACGTCCCAGCTCCTGGGCCATGGCCCTCAGGTTGCGGAATTGATGCAAACACTGCCCTACATCGACCAGTTCGCCGCAAAGTAACAGCCAAGCGCGACTCCTGTGTCTATGAAAGAGATAGGAGTTTGCATTCGGAGGTTGGATCTCAATGGCCCATTTGCTTTCGCGGTTGTTGCTGCCGTTTGTGCCCCTGTTGGTCGTTGCCGGTGTGGCTCCCGTTGGTGCCGTTCCACTTCAGGTTGATCCCCATGATCCGTTGGACCGCAGCTGTCCAGGCTGTGACCTCCGCGAGGTGGATTTCCGTCAGGCCCATCTGATCGGCGCTGATTTTCGGGGCAGTGATCTGCGCGGTGCTGATCTGCGGGACGCGAATCTGGAAGGGGCGGACCTGACCGGAGCGTTGCTCGAAGGTGCTGACCTGCGGGGAGCCAACCTCACCAATGCCGAGCTGTCAGGCGTGGATCTGCGCAATGCCGATCTACGGGAGGCTCAGGTGATCAACGCCTATGCCCCGAACGTGCGGACCTCCGGCATGCGCTATGCCGGAGCTTCACTGTTTGGTAGCGATCTGATCATCGGGGGCGGTGATTGATCAGAAGGGTCGATCCACGTTGGTGGTTTTCATCCAGTTCGTTGGGATGTAGGGCACAAACGGCACGCCTGTGCCCTTGAAGTCAAAGTCGTGGAGTCTGAATCGGAAACCGCCGATGCCTTCGTAGGGATTGACGTAGAACCCGACGTCATAGCTACGTCGTTGCCATCTAAGTTCGATATTGGAATTAATGACATTGCCGTAGTACTCGGAAGCTGGATCCACATTGACTCCAATGCCGGCATCTAGGACTAAGGGACCAGCGATCTGCTGGGTGATGCCAATGCCAAGGGTGCCCAAGTCGATAGCCTGGTCGAAATCAAAGGGGCTTGAACCATTTTTGAGTGTGGCACTACCGCTGATCGTCAGTTTTGTGTAGTCCAGGAAGGCTTTGCTGAAGGTTCCCAGGGTGAGGGTTGGCCCCACGGACAAGCTGAGCGTGCTTTGACTGGTGCCATCGCCATAGGACGACAGGAGGGTGTTGATATTGGTGTTGAACCGTAGACCTGGAACTATGGCTACCGGTGAGTAGCGGTAGGCGTCTTCAGGGTTCAAAGCGGCTGATTCCCCGCGCCAGATCGGATAAGAGCTGTTGATGGAGCCGTAGAAGTTGGCACGAAGCTTTTCGGTGAGATTGGTGTTGGTATGACTGTCCGCCTGGTAGTTGCCCACTCCGATTCGCCAGATGTAGGAGTTACTCAGCTCGCCCAAGTCGAAGGATTTTCTCTGTTCGATGAATCCACCCAGCGCTGAGTAAACATTGGTTTCGCCCAGGGAGCCATTCCAAGATCTGTAGCGGTATGCGCCAAATAATCGAGCGGTGACGTCGCCTAACCATGGCAGCTCAATATCATTTTTAATAGAGCCCCAGTAGCGGCTGCCATTAGCAAAGTTTTGCGGCTTGAAACTGCTGATGTCGGCGTTCAGGGTGATGTCCCAATCCCAGATCTGGCCCTTGAGTTCGGCTTTAAGGCCTAATAAATCTGCTGCTGTGGTGGGCTGGTCGACATCTTCACTATCGGCTGATTCACCCTCTGCCGGATAGCTACTGGTTTCGCCGTTGTTGGCGCGTTGCACCATCAATTGGGGTTCCAGTCTCAGGGTGAAATCGCGGGTCAGTTCAATTGGCTTGAGATTTCGACCAATGAAGAAGCCGTCACGATCCCTGTCGTCGAACCCAAGGATCCAACGGTTTTCCACATCTTCCTCTCCTTTTATAAGTTGTCGACGCGTTAATGGGATGGGCAATCGCTCTTCGAGGATTAGGCGGTTTCGCCGCGCAGAGATAATCATGTCGCCATTGGCTTGTTCCCGTGCGACCACGTCCTCTGCATCGATCCTTGTATGTGTCGGTGTGAAAGGGTCGTTGCTGAAGCCCATACGGTCGGCCTCCCATCCATTGTTTTTGATTAAGACCTCTGATGCCTGAACTCTCCAGCGGCTAACTCTGCCACTGAGAAGTTGTGTTTTCTCTAGGTTTTTGAGTTGAGTAGGTCGAATTGCTCCGAAGCGATTTTCATTCCTGATCGAGGAATTCGAGCGTTGGGTCAGGCTTCCAACGCGTGGTTCGATGATGAAGCTGCCTTTTAAAGCGATTTGCGAGATGCGCTGATCGATGTTGGATATTGCGTTCGCCCGCATGGCTTGCTGCTGGCCTGGCGGAATTGTTTCTTCTGTAGGTTTGCCATAACCCGAGACATTGCCTTGCGGCTCACCTCCATCTCCGAGGGCAATCGATTCGAGTCGTTCTGAAAGGGAGGAGGGCTTGACGTGCTTGTTGCGATCCGGTGCTTCACACTCCGGCAGTGGAGGCATCAAGGTGCGCTCTACCTGGTGTGTATCTTGCCCCCAGCGGTAGCGGAGCCCGAGCAAGTAGCCATTGCTCCCCCCTGAGACTCCGTTAAAGAGGCCAAAAGCTCCTGAGCGGTGGTGAATCCGACCAACGAGTGACAAGTCGGGAGATACAGCGGCTTCCACTTCGAAGCCGAGATAGTTCAGAAGCTGGCTGCTTTTCTCCCGGAAAGTTTTCTCATAGAGGCTGACATCGGTGTAAAAACTGATGCCCTCAACGACGCTGAAACTCAGCCAAGGCTGCACCCACAAGCGTGCTCCGATCCCCAAAATCCCTTCCCCAAAGCTTTGGGACGGGAGATCAGCATTGGGCTGGCTTTGGTTGTAAGCGCCACCTTGTTGTTGGTCTGCGATGTGGCTGAACAGGTCAGCCTCAAGTTCAATGGCAAGCGGGCCTGCTCGCTTGATTCGCTTCTGTAAGCCGACGCCCAGCAGGCCTTCGGGACGCATTCGACCGTCGAAAAGGAAAGTCGGGCCGAAGTCTGCATCAATCATCTGCCCGCCCCAGGCCGTTACTGCCCAGGGATGGGGATGCCAGTCGGGGACCGGAGGAAGCAGTGGTGGACAGGCCACGGTCGGCATGTCTTGACGGCCGGCTGATGTGGGTGACTCCGGTGGGGCTGATGTTGCTTGAGAGCTAGTTAATGGATTAGTGAGGGGCTCCTCGAGGTCGATGACCCCGTAAACATCATTGAGCAGTCCTTCCTGTTGAACGAGGTTGTAGCGGAAGCTTGACGCTTGAAAATATTGACTGCCGCGCCTGAAGCGGACAGCGCCGCGTGCGTAGAGCGTGCGGTAAGCCGCATCAAATTCGACCCGATCGGCGTGCAGTTCGGCGTTCCCGAGTTGAACTGAAACGTTGCCCTCGGCGACGTTGGCTTTCGACTTGGTGTCGGCGTATTGACGGTCAGCGCGAACGTTGAGGCTCGCCGCTGACGTTGCAACTTTCTCTGGCGTTGATTCAGCCGAACCGGCCGCTGCGGGCAATACGGATACTGACCCTGTGATCAGGGTTCCGGTCAATGCAAAAAAAAGGCGGAGGGCCGCCAAGGCAATACTGCTGCGGCTCATGAGCTTGACAGCTCATTTCAGAAATCATGCTCCGATAAGACCAGTGTGTGGCGCGGTCTGATCGGGAGACGGCATCAATCTTCCAGGTCTTTGCGGCTAGGGGTGCGGCTTGGATCGCTCGCAAGGAACCCGAACACGAAGATGCCGAGGAAGAAGAAGACGACCGAGTAAACGGAGATCTTGAGGGCGAGCATGGAGACCGACCGGCGTCTGTGACAAGAGCATCATCCTATGGGGCATGACAGCGTCAGCAGGGGAATGGACCCTGATCAAGTCGGTCGATCGGAGTGGATTGAAACGTTTCGCAGTCGCTCGCGTTGTGATCTGCGTGCCGGGTGGCGCCGCTCAGGCTCCGCCCAGGCTGGGTTTTTTCTCGATGAAAGCTGGGGATCAACGCACCGGCCGGACTGGGCCAAGCGCGGTCTGCTGATCTGGCCCAGGGGACGCCAATGGTTGCGTCTTGAGCAGCGATTGAGCTGGCCTGATGGTTGGAGTAACCGTGATTCCTGCCGTGCCCGGCTGGTGCTGAGCTGGTGGGCTGAGCAGATGCGTCTCTGGGTGGATGGCGTGTTGGTGCATGAGGGTGATCTGTTCGATACCGCCTGTCGCTGGCCTCTGCCTGGGCGTTGTCGTCAGGGGGCTGCCCTGGATTTTGTTCTGGAGCTCTGCAGTCCCTTGCATGACGATGGAGCCCTGATCAGCAGTCATCTCGAGCTAGAGCCGCAGTCTGCAGGCTCCGACCCCGAGGGCTTGCTGTTGCCTGCGGCCCTGGAGCTGCATCTGGCGGCGGATGGAGACCTGCCCTCGCATTGGGCTGATCTGGATCCCAGCAGTGTTGACGCGCAGGCTGCTGTTGCAACGCACCTGCATCAGGCAGAACCGCCGCGAGGGTCGTTGCATTGGCTGGGTCATGCCCATCTCGATCTGGCCTGGCTTTGGCCGGTCGCCGACACCTGGCAGGCCGCTGAACGCACCTTCCGATCAGCGCTGGCGTTGATGCGTCGCTGGCCCGAGCTGCGCTTTGCCCATTCCACGCCGGCGCTTTACGCCTGGGTGGAGCAACATCGGCCAGCTCTTTCTGCGGAGATCCAGGCGGCCAGTCGGGCCGGCCGCTGGGAACCGATCAATGGCCCCTGGGTGGAGACCGACTGTGTGTTGGTCAGCACGGCGTCGTTGTGGAATCAGTTCGCGCTCGGTCAGGACGACAGCCGCCGCCGCTTCCCGGAATGGACCCATGAACTGGCCTGGTTGCCGGACAGCTTTGGCTTCGCTGCTGGCCTGCCTGCCGTGGCGTCAGCCACCGGTGTGCGCTGGTTCTGCACCCACAAGCTGGCCTGGAATGCTGACAACCCTTTCCCCCACCGCTTGTTCCGCTGGCGCGCACGGGGACGGTCGGAACTACACAGCCTGATGCTGCCGCCGATCGGGCGCCGCGCCGATCCTTTGGAGATGCTGGACGAGCAGCGGGCCTGGCATCAGGCCACGGGGCTGGAGGCGGCGCTCTGGATTCCAGGCGTTGGTGATCACGGTGGTGGTCCTACCGAGGAGTTGCTGGAGCAGATCGAGCTCTGGGAAGGGCAAGCGGCCGCCTTGCCCACCCGTGCCGGCACGGTGAGGGAGTTCTTGACCGAGCTGGAGCAGGGCGATCAGGCCTTGCCGGTGTGGCGAGATGAACTCTTCCTGGAGTTGCACCGCGGTTGCGCCACCAGCCGTCCCGATCAGAAGCGCCACAACCGGACGCTCGAGCGGCTTTTGCGGGAGGCTGATGCAGTCTCAGCCCTGTTGGCGATCGCAGGTCGCGACAGCGGCAGCAGCGATTGGCGTCCGCTGTTGTTCCAGCAGTTTCACGACATCCTTCCGGGTACCTCGATCCCGGAGGTGTTTGACCAGGCGGAACCGGTCTGGCGCTCGGCCCGGCGCCAGGTCCGCCAGGAACGCGACCGGCGGCTGGCAAGGCTGCCGCGTCCGGAGGACACAGCAGCGGTGTGGAGTTGGTGGGGTCTGCAGCCCTTAGCGTCCTGGTCGCCTCTGGTTCGCCTTCCTGCGGGATCGTGGTCAGCGGACGCCGTTTCACTGCCGCAGCAAAACGCCGCTGCTGGTGGTACCTGGGTGCAGCTACCGCGTCAGCACGGGATTTGTTCGGTGCCGCTCCGGCGTGAACCAGGCTGGACGTCCTGCGCGGCTGAGCCCCGTCAGGCTGTGGTCATCACGCCGCTGGGGGCGGGAGCTTGGCGTGTGGGTAATGGTCTGATCGAGCTCGATGTCTCCTCGGCCGGACTGCTGGCTTTGCGGGATCGCGATGGACGGGATCAGTTGTCGTCTTCCCTGCAGTTGGAGCGCTATCGGGACCGGGACGAATTCTGGGATGCCTGGGATCTTGCGGCGGACTACCGATCTCAGCCCCTGGGTGTGCTCTGTACGGATTCCCTGGAGTGGCTCGATCAGGGCCCTCTGGTGGCGCATCTGGTGCTGCGGCGCCAGCTCGGTGCCAGTTGCATGCGTCTGGACCTGCGGCTGAAGGCCGATACGCCCTGGCTGGAGCTGATCTGCGGTATCGACTGGCGCCAGACCCATGAGTTGCTGCGTCTTGAGCTGCCGCTGGCGACCCCCGCCGTCCGCATCGCTGCCGACACCAGTGGAGGGGTGATCGAACGGCCGGCTGCACCGATGACAGCTCGGGAGCAAGCCCGTTGGGAAGTGCCTGTGATCTCCTGGTTCGCCTCGCAGTCGGCGGCTCCCGGAGGCGGGATGGCTGTGTTGCTGGACGGCCCCCAGGGTGTGGATTGGTCTTCAGACCGACTTGGCATTTCGCTGCTGCGGGGCCCGACCTGGCCAGATCCCAGCGCTGATCAGGGGTGGCATCGCCAGCGCTTGGCCCTCATGCCGTTCGCCGGCTCATGGAGCGATGCCGGTGTGTCTCAGGCGGCCATTGCCTTTCGTGAGCCCGGGTGGTGTGCGGACTTGCCGGCGGAGCAGCGTCAATGGTTTCCATCGCTGCCGCTTCCTCTCACGCCGGTGGGGTTGGAGCGCCATGCCGATGGTTGCGTGCTGAAGCTGCTCAATTCGGGATCAGCGCGCTGTCGCTGGACTCCCGGAGCGGGGTGGAGGGTCCGCAGGGAAGCCGACTTAATGGCCGCTTCTGCCGTGGTGATCACCCCAGGAGAACTCGTCTCCCTGGTGGTGGATCAGTCCTCGTGATCGTCGAACGGGTCGTCGAGTGCTTTTGATGGAGGGCCAAAGGCCTGATACACGCCAAATCCGGTGAGTCCGAACAAAACGGCGAGCACGCCAATGGCGACGGACAGAGCTGGGGACGACGTTTCCATCACATCTCTCGACAGGATCAACCCCGAACCGGAGTTGGCCCCTACAGTATCGAGACTTCAAACCACCCGAGACCCGGCGTCGCCATGGCACAACGCACCCGTCTGGGAGACCTTCTCCGCCCACTGAACTCCGAGTACGGCAAGGTGGTTCCCGGATGGGGCACCACTCCCGTGATGGGCATCTTCATGGTGCTGTTCCTGGTGTTTCTGCTGGTGATTCTTCAGCTGTACAACAAGTCCCTCATCCTCGAGGGCATCAACGTGAACTGGAACGGCCTCGGCTGATCTGCACCCATGAACATCTTTGGCGTCGGTCTCCCCGAAATGGCGGTTATCGGCGCCGTTGCCTTGCTGGTTTTCGGGCCGAAACGCCTGCCTGAGCTTGGTCGGACTCTTGGTAAAACCCTGAAGGGCTTCCAATCCGCGTCCAAGGAATTCGAACGCGAGATCAACAAAGCCATGGCTGAACCGGAAGTTTCCGGTGAGGCTGCGAAGCCGGTTGAAGAACTTCCCCCCAGCGACTGAGTCGTTCCAGCGGTATGACCACTGATCTCAAGCTGGTGGTGGGTTTGGGAAATCCGGGTGCGAAATACGCCGGCACCCGTCACAACATCGGCTTCATGGCCCTCGAGCTTTTGGGTGAGCGCTCTGGGTTCAGTTTTCGTCAGCAAGCCAAGTTGCACGGTCTTGCAGCCGATACAGGGGTTGGCGAGCAGCGGCTGCGCTTGCTGATGCCTCAGACCTACATGAATGACAGCGGTCGTGCCATTCGTGCGGCTCTCGATTGGTTCGGCCTGGAGCCTCACCAATTGCTGGTGCTGGTGGACGACATGGATCTTCCGCTGGGTCGTTTGCGGTTGCGGGCCCAGGGCAGTGCCGGCGGGCACAACGGTTTGCGCAGCACCATTCAGCACCTCGGGACCCAGGCGTTTCCCAGGCTGCGGATCGGCATTGGTGCGCCGGCTGAGAACCCTGCCGAACGCCGCGCCCGAACGGTGTCCCATGTTCTTGGTCCGTTCAGCAAAGCGGAGCAACCCTGTGTCGGCGCTGTTCTCGATGCTGTTCTGGATGGGATTCAACGTCTTCAGCACCAGAGCTTTGAGCGCGCTGGAACCTGGATCAACGGCTTCCGCTATGACCTGGAGTCGGTCGACTGATGCCGGCACTTCCGGCGACAACGGCCCATTTGCGAGTGCTCCGCCAGTGCTTTCAAGCCAAGTGCGTGGAGGGTGAAGTCTCTGCTGGAGGCTTTGAGTGGCAGTTTTCCTGGGCCTTTGATCGCGGTGAACTGGTGGTGGAGCCTTCCCTTGGACGTGCCCTTATCGAGGATGCCCTGCGGCGGTTTCTGGTGCGTTCTGATTACAGGCTGGAACCGGGGGGTGATTACACCTTCATGGTCCGGGCCAGGTTCTGAGCGAGAACGTCGGAGCAGGCTCAGGCCATCTCAGGCGGCATTGCAGGTGCTCCTCAAGCATCACCAAAGCTGCAACAGCATCCAGATCCACCGGTGGAATGCGCAGTCCTGCCGGCAGCATCCGTCGCCAACCTCGAGCCGGCCATAGCGCCCAGTAACGCTGTCTCGCCCTCAGGGTTGTTCCCTGCTCCGGAACCACGGTGAGATGGCCCAGCCGTTCCAGTCGCTGGATCCAGGCTCGGCTTCCCGTGCCATCGCCGATCAGGATGCGATCGAGAGCTTGGTCTTGACTCCAGTGCTCCAACCAGGGTTCGACGGCCTCCGGGGCCAGCACATGCCCTTCGCGCACCAGGCCGAGCTGAAGATCGGCCAGCACAAGACCACATTTGCAGCGGCCTGGATCGAGGACGGCCACCCGTTTCATGGGGAGGCCTGAATGGAGACGACGACGGGATCGGCACTGTCGCTGACCCCTGCGGAAATCACGTCCAAGACCACGCTTTGGCTCGGTCCTTCCATCAGGGTCTGGGCCAGTTGGGAGAGGGCTGATCCATCGAATTGAAGGCCCTCGGTCAGGGACCCCCGCCGCTGCACCTCGGCATAGGCCGAGGCCAAGAGAAGGTTCAGCCGTGTGCGAATGCCCTCTGGAGTGCGTTCATTCGGTTGGAGTGTGGTGGTGGCCAGCACATCTCCGCGTTGGGTCACCGGTCGGTTCGGACGCACTTCTGGGAAGGCATACACCGCTGTTTCACCCCGCAGCACATTGGTGGCTGAGCGCAGCGAGATCACCCAGGTCTCCGGTTTGCGGATGATGCTTTGCAGGCGTTCCACATCGCTGCGCGGAACGCGGATTAACTGGCGTTCTGGTGCTTCGCCAGGTCGCACTTTCCCGTAGGCGTTGAGATTGGCCTCCTGCAACAGCCTGTCGACAGCCTGTTTGGCCTGGTCCGGAGCATCGAGTCGAACCGTTGCTCTTGCCAAGGTCTGTCCGCTGCTGATCACCACCGATCCACGCCGCAAGGCGACCAGATTGCGTTCCAGTTCTTTGAGTTCCTGCTCACCGGCACGGATGCGGCTGCGAACGCTGTTGAGTTCGGCTTCCGTGCGCTGGATGTCCGCATCGCGGGAGGCGATGTCCTGGCTTAGACGTTCACGTTCGGCTTCGAGTTGGGCCAGCTCCTTCTGAAGAGGAGCCAGTTCGAGGCGCAGGGTGTTGGCCCGTTGCTGTGATTGCTCGAGCTCAATGGCGATCCGTTTGGTTTCCGTTTGGGTCTTGTCCCGTTCCCGCTCGGCTGCCTTCAGCTGCTGACGGCTGTCTTGGAGTTTCTCCTGCAGGGCATCCAGTTCAAACAGGCCCACCCGCAACTGCCGGCTCACCAGAAGCATCAGGCCAAGTGAGAGTGCGCTGATCAGGCTGCCGGTCAACACCGTGATCAAAACGGCGGTGCGCCGTGGGCGCATGCTGAACAAACTCAGTCGCGCTTTGCCGACGCGGCTGCCCAAGCGGTCGCCCAGGGTCGACAGCACGCCCCCGAGCACCAACAGAACCAGAATCAGTGCCCAGCCGCTCATCGCTGCACAAGTCGGGCGATGGCAGGCCTAGCTGAAGCGTTTGGCCAGCGCGATCGGATCCAGAACGGTGATTTTCTTGCGGTCAATCTGAACCAGACCGGATTGACGCAAGTCTCCCAGCAGACGCGTGATTGTGACGCGTGTTGAGCCAATTGCTTCAGCGATGGCCTGATGGGACAGGCGCAGGTCGATGGTGATGCCCAGCTCATCTGCCACGCCGAAGTCCCTGCAAAGCACCAGCAGGAAGCTCACCAGTCGGGATGACATGTCCCGATGGGTGAGGGTTTCAATCATCGTCTCGGTCTGCAGAATCCGGCTGGAGAGACCCTGAAGCAAGCGCAGGCCAACGCTGGTGTCTGCTTCGATTGCGGCCTTCACGGAGGTCGCTGGTGCCGTCACCATTTCGACCCGGGTGAAGGCCACAGCGTGATAGAAGCGGTCGGACCGTTGGCCTGTCAGCAGTGACAGCACCCCGAAGAGGCTGTTCTCGCGGAGCAGGGCCACGGTGATCTCTTCTCCCGATTCGTAGACGCGGGACAGACGAACGGCCCCCCGGCGGATCAGATACACCCGTTCTGCGGGATCTCCAGGGAAAAAGATGGTCTTGTTGCGATCCACCAGTTCACTGCTGGCGCCATCGAGATCCCGGATGATCTCCAGCAGAGAACGGTTGGCGGGCTCTGTGCTGGGAGCTGGAGCCACCATCTTCGGGGCGTATCGGCTGAAACCTCGGCTACTGGTCATGACAACCCCCTGGTGTGGCGAAGTTACGGAGCCGGCGGTGGCCGCCGTGTAGCGGTTATTACGTAACGCTGCTGTGCTCGTTGAAGGCCTGGCGTTGCGCCTGCATCAGGGATGTCAATCCCGGCTCTGCTAAATCCAGCAGCTCATTGAGTTGGCTGCGACTGAAGGGCGCACCCTCCGCAGTTCCCTGGATTTCCAGCAGACGGCCATCGCCGGACTGCACAACGTTCAGGTCCACCTCGGCTCGGCTGTCTTCGCTGTAGTCCAGATCCAGCAAGGCCTGGCCATCAACCAAGCCAACGGATACAGCCGCCACCTGATCGATCAGGGGCGATTGCTCCAGCACTCCCTGGTCCACCAGGGATCGGCAGGCTTGGTCCAGGGCGAGCCAAGCCCCGGTGATCGAGGCCGTCCGGGTGCCGGCGTCCGCTTGGATCACGTCGCAGTCGATCAGCAAGGTGCGCTCCCCTAGACGCTCCATGTCGATCACGGCGCGCAGGCTTCGGCCGATCAGCCGCTGAATTTCCTGGGTGCGACCCGAGAGTTTCATCAGCTCCCGTGATTGCCGCTGTGGGGTGGATCCGGGCAGCAACCGGTATTCGGCGCTGAGCCATCCCAATCCTTCTCCCTTGCGCCAGCGGGGAACCTTGTCCTCCAAGCAAACGCTGCAGAGAACAGCGGTTCGGCCGGTGTGAACCACAAGGGAGCTCAAGGCAAACCCCATGGGATTCCAGGTCACCGAGAACGGTCGCAACTGCTGCGGGCGACGGTCATCAGTGCGTTGTTCAGGGGATTGGCTCATCGGTGGTGTGCAGTTTGTCAAGCCTCGCAGGCGGTTGGTTCTCGCCCTGTCCAAACACCATGGGTGGTGTCAATCCCCTTGTGGAATGTGATCTCGCCGCTACATTCAAGGTCTTGCCGGGGTCGCCCGGACAGATGCTTCCGTGATGACCACAAGCCTCGCCGACCCCCAATCCTTCCAAAATTCCCTGGATCGGGATCAGCAGGCCTTGCAACGGGCAGGCCTGAGGCCCTTGCCTGCCGTCTCTGATCCGCCACCCCTACATCTGGTGGCTCCCGAAGGGCAGCTTCAAGTGCATACGGCGCCTTATCGAGGCAGTTTCGCCAGTGTTCTCAGCCAGGCCATGCGAGCTGCCGGCTTGGGCAGTCGTGTTCTGATCAGTCAGTTCCTCAAAGGGGGCGTGCAGCAGGGACCGGCCGGCCGGGTGCAGCTCTGCGGAGGCCTCGTCTGGCTGCGGCCGGATGTGCCCCTCTGCCTTTCCTCGCCGGGGCATCCCGGTGGTGCGGAGGCGGTGGCTGAGGTTTGGTCCATCTGCCGTCAGCATCTGATCCAGGGAGATCTCGACCAGCTGGTGTTGGATGAACTCGGCCTTGCCGTGGCCTTCGGATACCTGGATGAAGCGGACGTGATTGCAGCCCTTGAGCAGCGGCCCGCTTCGATGGATGTGATCATCACTGGACCTGCAATCCCCGCCGGTGTGGTGGAGATGGCAGATCAAGTCACGGAGTTGCGCCGAGGTTTCTGATGCTCAAGTGCGATCGCTGGATCACTGAACAGGCCGGGCAGGGAATGATCGAGCCATTCCAGAGCGGTTTGGTCCGTCACCTGGAGCCGGAGCAGAAGCTGCGGCCAGTGCTGAGTTTTGGTTGCTCCTCCTACGGCTACGACCTACGCCTTTCTCCCCAGGAATTTCTGATCTTCCGGCATGTTCCAGGCACGGTAATGAACCCCAAGCGGTTCAACCCGGCCAACCTCGAACCCACTCCCCTTCATGAGGATGAAGACGGGCGATATTTCATTCTCCCGGCCCATTCCTATGGCCTCGGTGTGGCCTTAGAGAAGTTGAGGGTTCCCCCCAACATCACCGTGATCTGTTTGGGCAAGAGCACCTATGCCCGCCTTGGAATCATCGTGAACACCACCCCGGCAGAAGCGAGCTGGGAGGGTCACCTCACCCTTGAATTCAGCAACAGTTCTGGTGCTGACTGCCGCATCTATGCCGATGAGGGCATCTGTCAGCTGCTGTTTTTTGAGGGTGATCCCTGCTCGACCACCTACAGCGATCGACAAGGCAAGTACCAGCACCAACCGGAACGGGTGACGCTGGCCAAGGTCTAGTTCTCTCTGATTAGGGGGCCAAACGCGCTCGGTGCAGCCTGCTCTTCTCGTACCAGGCTGCAAATTCAGGGGCCCACTCCACCATGTGGGGCCACATCAGATCACAGAGCTGGCGGATCTCCAGCTGGGCATCGAGCTTGGCACGCAGGTCCATGAAGTGCAGGAACGCCCGCAGGCTGAAGCTCACCACAAAATGCTGGCGGTAGTCGAAGGGAAGGATGCCGCGGGCGTGCTCCTCGGCGAAGCCCTCCCTGAGCAGATCCCTGTAGCGCTCGGCGGCGCTACGGCAGAGATCAAGATCCTGTTGGCGGAGTGCTTCGGTGTAGGCGTATTTCTTGCCCTGCCGATCGCTGTACTCGCCGATGGGCCTCAGATAGAACACCTCTTCCAGGTCCAGGGCTCCATCCGCTGCACGGCAGATGCGTTCACCTGTGTAACGCATCGACTGAACATCGAAGCTCACCCCAACCCGGTGGGTGCGGGCCTGCTGCATCACCGAGTGCGGGAACCAGCCCACGTTCAGCACGATCTGTGCATGCTCCATCGGGCCGTAGTGGCCGCGCTCTCCAGACAGCAGGCGTTTCACACAGATCTCTCCAGCCCGCTGCTCATCAGGCCAGTTGGCACGATCTCCGGCCACGAATCCTTCGCTGTAGTCCTGATGCATGGCGGCGTACACGCATTGCTGCGGGTTCGGCGTAGCTGCGATCAGATCGACCCGAAAGCGGTCCATGGGAGCGTCAGAGTGACGAGTTGTGGTGATCATGGCGAGGCGTGTCAACCATGGCTGCGGGGCCCCGCGTTGGCTGGGCTTGAGGCCCCTGCCATCGCGTTGTTCGCAGAGGGGGGCGTCAGCAGCTGGCTGATGTTGCCGACGCCAGGCAAGGCCGGCAACGGCTGATTTTCAAGCAGTGCTGTGGTGAGCAGCTGGAGTTCCTCAGCGCTGCGCAAGCCGAGGGATCGCCCCTTGGCTTCCCCCTCGGCGTTGAAGAGGTTCAACTGGGGAATGCCGTTGACGTCGTAGCGATCAACTAGATCTTGCCAACGGGGGTTGTCGACGTTGACCAGAACAACATCGAGTCGATCGCGCGATTGCTTCTCCAAAGCCAGCATCGAAGGTGCCATCTCTCTGCAGACCTGGCACCAATCGGCGTAGAACTCGATCAGCGTTGGGCGTCCGTTGGTTAACGCTGTTTGTGGGTCGAGGGATCGTCTCGCCAGCTGCTCCATCGGACTTTCGCTCTGAATGCCTCCGCGTAGGACAACCAGGCCCATGGCCAGAGCTACCGCAATCAGCACCAGCACCCATCGCTGCGCTGTGCCCAGGGGTGAAGACTCCGGGGTGCCTGTCATCGCACGTCAACCGCAGCGATCACTCTGGCAGCTCCTTCGAAAGGCCGCCGCTACCTTGACGCCATGCCAATTCTGCGACTGCTGAGCCTTCCGGTTCGGGCGCCGTTGCTGACGGTGCTATTTCTCGTTGCGGTTGTGCTCGGCAACCATTGGCAGATTGTTCAGCCCTCCTTCACGTCTCTCTATGGCGTGAGTGCGGCCTGGTTCTGGTGTCTCGTGCTGCTGCAGACGCAGGTGGTTGTCGTCTTCTGCACCATGCCCGATCTGCTGTTGCGCCAGGTGTCGTTGCTGATGGCGTCGAGCCGGGTGATGACGTTGGTGGTCACGCTGCTGGTGGTGATCACCGGTGGCATCTATCTGCTGAAGCTCAATGTGCTCACCGACGTGTTGATCCTGGCCTCAGCCGTGCTCTTGGCCAGGCTCGATCTCATCCGCATCGGTGTTCTGCCCGCCGCCGGGATCTGCCTCCTTCTGATGAGTTTGGTCGTGATCGCTGGCATCGTCGCCGGCACGCTTCTGCCCCATCCCAGCGCCAGTCTCTTTGCAGAACGATTGATTGCCGCCTAGGTAGCCGAGCAGATTGTCCAGCACTTTCTTGGTGTAGAAGCGTGTTTCCGGGTAGGGAATGCGTTCCACCCAGAGCGCATCGTCGTCTTGATCCGTGGGTTGTGCCCAAGAGGCCACAGCACCAGGCCCGGCGTTGTAGCTGGCAATGCTGCGAAATGGGTCGCTTTCCCATTGCTCCAGCAAGTGGTTGAGGTAGCGCGCGCCCAGTTCGAAGTTGTCGGCGGGATCCTTCAGCATCAGCGTGCTGGTTGGTGCGTCAGCCATCTCTGTGGCTGTGGAGGGCATCAATTGCATCACGCCTACGGCCCCAGCAGGGGAGACGATACCGGGAGCAAAGCGTGATTCCTGTTTGGCGATCGCTCGCAGCAGATTGGCCTGAACGCCTGCTTGCTCTGCCGCTGTCTGTATCTCAGCTTCGAAGAGGCGAGGGAATTGGCTGCGATGCAGGAGAGTCCATTGATGGCAGCTCGGATTACGCCAGCGGAGGCTGAGCCACCAGAGCTGGTCCAGTCCCATCCAGGTGTCCCCGATGGCGAGGCGCAGCCTGCCTTCGGCGAGACGTTCTTCAGGTGGCGGCGGGACTGCAGGGTCTGCCTGGGCCTGCCAGGCCTCCCAGGCGGCGTGCACCTGGCCCAGGCGCCAAAGCTCGTTCACCAGGCGGTGATGGCTGTTGAGCGGTTGCCAGGCTGGCGGCTCCTGCTGCGGGTCTGGGGATCGCAACGCAAGGGGTTCGGCCACACCCAGGTGCTCCATGGCGCGCCAGCGGTAGTAGCCCCCGGGGAAGGCCCCGATCAGGCGGCGCCAGCTGCGTTCTGCCTTTGTCGTTTCGCCGAGTTGCTTGTGGCTAAGCCCCAACCAGAACAGCCGCCGCGTCTCCAACGGTGGAGGCAGGGGGCCATTTTTATCGGGGCGTTCCAGCAGGGCACGGGCACGATCCCAATCTCCAGCCAGAAATGCCTCGCGGGCGAGGTCCCATTGCAGTTGCCAGATGTCGGGGTCGTTGGGCCAGCGGCTCAGGGCGGCATCCGCCCCATCGCCGCCTGCGAGTCGCACGCGAGCTGCTGCAACAGCGGCTGAGCGCTCCTCAAGGGCAGCCGGAAGCGCATCCAGAACCCCAGGCTGGGCATCGAGCGGTTCACTCAAGATCTGTGCTGCTTCAAGGCTGGCGGGGTGGTTTGGGTGGTTCTGCGCCAGGGTCAGCAGCCGGGCTGTACCTGCATCAGGGTTGCCATGCAGCAGCAGGGAACGACCGATGGCCAGCTGGGTCTCAGGGGAGGCCTCAAGCTCCTGAAGACAGGTCACTGCGGTGTCGGCATGGCCTTGCTTTGCCAGTGCTTGCGCCAAGGTTTGGCGTTGGTCGGGTTGAGGTGCCTGCGCCCCCGTGGCCTCGCAGGCGTCACGCATCAGCCCAAGGGCGCCGGCTCGGCGCGCATTCCAACGGGCCAGGTGCAAGGCGCCTTGATGGCTTGCCAGCGCTTCGGAGCCATCCCGAGCCGCCAGGGTCAGTGCTGCGGGGTGTGCGGGTTGCTGTTGGAGCAGCTGCTGATGAAGAACGGGATTGTTGTTGCCAAGCGCCAATCGAGCCCAAGCGGAGCCGGGTGCTTTGGGAAAGCGATCCAACAGGCGCTGCCAGGTCTCAGCAGCGTCCGATGGCTTGCCCTGGGCGGCAGCGGTGAGGGCTGCCCGTTCGAGCACCACGGCCGCCATCGGATCGCGCCCCCAGCCTTGGCCATGGAGCAGTTGCGGTGACCCATCCCTCGCCACCATCAACAGGGCGGCCTCTCGACGGGTCTGCGGATCGATGGCCCAGCGGTAGTGCTGCCAGAGCCTTGCCTGCGAGACCTCAGGCGTGAGGCGCTGATGCTGCTTGTTCAGAAGCAGCTGCCCGCCCCATGCAGCTAACCCACTGAAACCAGCAACCGAAAGCAGCAGCAGCGTTCCGATTCGCGGCCCTGCCTGCACACCCAACCTTGAACTCGTTTCATTCTGATGCTTCAAAGAGAGTTGGCGAGCCTTTGATCGCCTGTGGGCCATGGAGGGCAGAGCCGCACCTGTCACGTCCTTGGAAATCAGCCTCAGAGGTGCTTCCTATGGTGCTGTCCACGATTGAGACCCATGGTTCAAGAGGCGTGCTCCCCGATCGGCCCCGCTCTCGGTGACGCTGCGCCAGGGTTTGGAACCGATGGAATCCGTGGGCTCGCCGGCACGGTTCTCACCCCCGCCCTGTGTCTTCAAGTGGGCTATTGGGTCGGTCGGGTTCTGCAGGCGGAAGGTCCTGTTCTGATCGGGATGGACTCCCGGACCAGCGGCAGCATGGTGGTTGCTGCCCTGACGGCCGGCTTGACGGCAGCTGGTCGCGATGTGTGGACCCTTGGGCTCTGTCCGACGCCGGCGGTTCCGTTGTTGATCCGCCAGCTGGGGGCCGCCGGCGGCCTGATGGTCTCCGCCAGCCATAACCCCCCTGCAGACAACGGCATCAAAGTGTTTGGGGCCGATGGCGCCAAACTCAGCGCCTCCCGTCAAGCCCAGGTGGAAGCCGGTCTGCAGGGGCAGACGCCCATGGCTGAGCAAGCAACATTCCGCTGCGGTGTGGCGCGATCCAGCGCCGATCTCCTGGATGGCTACAGAGAGGTGTTGCAGCAATCGGTGGCTGAACGGCGACTGGATGGCGTTCCCATCGTTTTGGACCTCTGCTGGGGATCCGCGACGGCGTGCGGTGCCGATGCCTTCCGTGCCCTGGGGGCTGATCTCACCGTGCTCCAT
Source organism: Synechococcus sp. N26 (assembly GCF_900473975.1). NCBI lineage: Bacteria > Bacillati > Cyanobacteriota > Cyanophyceae > Synechococcales > Synechococcaceae > Synechococcus > Synechococcus sp. N26. The sequence goes on from NZ_UCNM01000002.1 coordinate 540,020, forward strand.
GGGGAACCCGATGGCTCCCGCATCAACGTGGCTTGCGGGTCAACCCATCTGGAACCGCTGCAACGGGCTGTGATCGAGCGCGGCGCGGCGATGGGTTTTGCCTTTGATGGTGATGCCGATCGGATGCTGGCGGTGGACGGCCGCGGCCGGATCATCGACGGCGACCACGTGCTGTTTCTCTGGGGATCCGTGCTGCAGGAGCAACAGGCGCTCCCCGATCAGCGGTTGGTGGCCACTGTGATGTCGAACCTTGGCTTCGAGCGTGCCTGGCAGCAGCGGGGCGGCACCCTTGATCGCACGCCGGTGGGAGATCAGCACGTCCATGCCGCGATGGTGGCCAGTGGCGCGGGCCTCGGTGGAGAACAATCCGGCCACATCCTTTCCGCTTCCCATGGGCTGTGTGGTGATGGTGTTCTGACCGCCGTTCAGTTGGCCACCCTGTGCCATGCCCAGGGCATCAGCCTGAGCGATTGGTTGGACCGCAGTTTCCAGGCCTATCCGCAGAAATTGGTCAATGTGCGGGTGATCGACCGTTTGCGCCGTAAGAACTGGAGCGCGTGTACTGCTCTCACCGACGCCATTGCTTCAGCGGAGCAGTTGATGGGCGAGACCGGTCGCATTTTGGTACGGGCCAGTGGTACGGAGCCTGTCTTGCGGGTGATGGTGGAAGCCGAGCAGTCGGACGCTGTGGAGCATTGGACGGGGCATCTGGCCGCCGTTGCCGAGGAGCATCTCAACGCGGCCTGAGGTTTAAGGCCTCGGCCATCAGGAGGGCGCCATCACAGGCATCGCCCTTGGCCTTGCCCCATCGGGCTTCGGGAATCGACTGATGGATGGCCTGTTGCACGGCTGTGCGGAACCCCTGGAGATGGGTGACGGCTCCCCCATGGCAGACCACCAGGGGGGATCGAAGGGAAAGCTGCTGGGCCACGGTGCTGATGCAGCGGGAGAGGGCTGCTGCCGATCCCTGAACGATCTCCTCCGCGCCCGGGCAGTCCTTGGCTGCGGCTTCCACCACCAGTGGAGCCAAGGCTGCAAAGTCAGCCGTGCCGAAGTCCTGCTGCACCACCCGGGCTTTCACTGCGGCGTGGCTGTCGCAGCCCATCTGATTCCAGATCTGCAGGCGCAGTGGATGGTCGGGCAGGCGTCCATCGGCCATGCGCAGAGTCAGCTGCAATCCCTGGTGGCCGAGATCAAAGGCCGAGCCGGCTCCATCGAGCAGCCATCCCCAGCCGCCACAGCGGTGTTCATGGCCCTTCTCGTCTCGGCCCAGCACGATCATTCCGGTGCCGCTGATCGCCAGGATTCCTGCGCCTTCAGGGATCGCACCTCGCAAGGCGGTGCGTTCGTCTCCAGTGACCAGCACCTTGGTCAAGCCTGTGTCATCACCGATGGCCAGGGCTTGCCCCACCAAACGTTCAGCACGCTGTTGCAACGCTGTTCCGTGTTCGATGCCGCTGGCTCCCACAACGGCCGCCTGGATCACGCCATCGGGGTGATTTTTCAGGGCCTGCTGCGCACTGGTGCTAATCGCCTCGAGGAAACGACTTTCACCCTGGGGGGCATTCAGGTGGCTGACTCCAGGGCCCTCGCCTTCTCCAACGGGCTGGTGCATGCCGTTTTGAACCACGCTGAGGCGGCAGCGGGTGTGCGTCTGTCCGGCATCGAAGCCAGCGAGCAGTCTCATGATTCCCTGGGTCGACTCACCAGGCTGGCCAGAGCAAACCAGCCGATCAGCTGCACTTCGGGGCGGAAGAAAATTGTGTCGGTGCTGCCCTGCATCAGCAGGCCAGCGATGGCAGCGAGGCTGGCGATGGATGCCAAAGCGCTTGGAGCATCGGCATTGAGCTGCTTGAGGCCCTGCCTCAGGCTGCTGGCCAGCAATCCCAGGCAGGCCAGCAGCCCGGGAATGCCGGTTTCCACCAGGATTTCCAAGGGAACGGAGTAGGCACTGAGGGCGTTGAACTTCGGTTGCTGATACAGGGGATAGATGCTGTTGAAGGCCGTATTGCCAGGGCCGATGCCCAGCCAGGGACGGTCTTGCACCATCTGGATGGCCGCCATCCAGACGTTGATGCGGAAGTTGTTGGAACTATCCCCCCGTCCCGCCAGCAGGCTGGTGACGCGCGTGCGGATCGGATCGATCTGGGTGGCCGCCACCACAAGGCAAGCGGCTCCAACCAGCAGCACGGCCAGAGGCACAAGACGTCTCCAAAGCGGAGGCCAGTGGCGTGTCCAGCGCAGCAGCAGCAACAACAGCAGCACGGCACCGGCAGCAACCATTCCCAGCCAGCCGCCGCGGCTGTAGGTGAACAGCGTGGCTGTTGATGTCAACACCAATGTGGTTCCTGCAAACAGCTGGGCTCCCACCCCACGCCAGCGCACCAGTGCGATCGCTGCGAAGGGAATCAGCGGCAGCAGGTAACCCGCCAGGAGGTTGGGGTTTCCCAGGGGGCCATAGATCCGAACGGTGCCGGCACTGATGGAATTCGGATCGGCCCAGCCCGCCAGTTCCTCGCTGGAGGCATACAGCTGTCGCAAAGCCAGAACACTGCTGAGCAGCCCGCCACTCAGCAGTCCGGCGATCAGCCGGTTCCACCATCGGCTGTTGCTCAGCAGCAGCTTGCAGAGCAAGGCATAAACGCCCAGGTAGCTGAGCAGTTTGATCAGGCCTTTGCTGGCGGCGATTGGAACTGGAGAACACCCCGTGGCCACAATCGCGATGGCCAGAAAAAGCATCAGCCAGCGCGAGATGGTTCCGATGCGCTGAGGTGGCGGACTGCAGAGGCACCAGAGCAGCCACAGAACGCCGCAGGCTGCAATCACCAGGGCCAGGCCTGTCCGTGTGAAGAAAGGAAGACCGGTGAACAAGGCCAGCAGCAGGAGTCCCGCCAGCCCTTCAAGGCGTTTCAGCACCGCCTGATCCGGAGTACTCACCCCCTGCCAGCGCACCAACAGGGCCCCACCGCGTGCCGTCTGGGTTGCATCCGCAGAGGCCATCGTGGGGCTTCAGGTGGTGAGTGCTTCCGCCGGATTATCGATCTCCTGCCAGCGCTGTTCCAGATCTGACACGGAAGGAAGTGGATTCTGGTTCCGGCGATACAGCACCCGGTAGACGGGGAGGTTTTGCTCAAGCACGTAGCGCTCCCGTTCCGTGGGAACCGAAAGCGGGTTGCTGGCGCGCCAGGGACGTTGGTCCTCGGCGGGGCGGTCGAAACAGTCGCTGAGTTCGCTGAGAGCCACCATCGGCTCAATCACGTCCAGAACATCGCTTTGCAGAAACAGCTCACGGCCTGGTTGGAGTGCCGTTGCGATGGCCAGAAGCAGCGCGGGTTGCAGGACACGGCGCTTGTGGTGCCTGCGTTTGAACCAGGGATCGGGGAATTGGATCGAGACCCGCTGCAGTCGGTCCTGCTTCAGGGCCTTCATCCAGCCTTCCAGGCTGATGTTGGCGTTGCAGAACAGGATCCGAACATTGCCGTGCTCCGAGGCGAGCGCGTCTTGATCGGCAGACGTCACCAGCGGTCGGCGGATTTCAACGCCGAGATGGTTCCAGTGGGGATCACGCTCGGCCAAGCCCAGCAGGCAGCGGCCACGGGCGCAGCCGATATCAAGGTGGATCGGCTGATCAGGAACGCGAAACAGCTGCTCGGGTGGTGGTAATTCCAGCGGCAACTGGAAGAAGCTGCTGAGGGGATTGACGTGCTGACGCAAGGTTCTGAAGCGGTGCGATCCGGTTCAATCGAGATTGTCAGAGCCACTGCCGGAGGAGCTGTCGGGGTCCTGGCGCAGCAAGCCCCAGCAGGCGGTGTAGCCATGCAGATGTGTTGTCCCGCCGACGGGTCCGATCTCACCGTTGCAGAACGCTCCCGCCACAGGCAGGTCTGGCATTAGTTGACGCGCCAGGCTGATGTCGCCATCGGCTCGACCAAACAGCCCCTGGCCCCGTCCCAGGCAGGCCATGAGCAGTCCGAAGTGGACCGTGTCGTCAGAATCAGTTGTCGCTGCCTTTAGCAGGGCAACGGCTTCGTCCTGGGAGGCCGTTGCTTCGCGCAGGTGAAATTGCACGTTTTGGCCGGCGCGCACCCGCTCTGCAACGGCCACGGCGCCATTGTTGGGATCGACTCCGATCAGGTTGCGGATCAGGAAGGCACTCGCTTCCGAGGCTGCTCCGTTGGCGTTCAGCCGCAGGCTGCTGCGTTCCACACCGAGGAACAACGAGTGACGCACCAGTTCGCGCTCCCGTTCGCTGAGGTCCGCCAGAACCCGTTGCAGGCAATTGATGGGGCTGGCCTTGGTGCTGCCATCACTGAGTTCCAGCAACACGTTGCGCTGCACCTGCTCGATTGAGAAGACCGGGCCGATGGGGCGGCATCCCTGGGCCACCACGGTTTCGAGCCTCCAGCTTCCCCCGATGGAACACACCAATGCGCCGGTGACGACCTGGTCATCCAGCAGCAACGATCCGTGCGGGCTGTTGTGGGGTGCGGCGATGCCGCCAATCTTTTCGGCACTCGGATAGGCGTAGTCCAGCCCGCTGATCAGGTCATTGATTCCACTGCTGGTGGGGTCGATCAGCAGGATCTGGCTGCGGGCTGCCTCGGGGGTGATGCCAACCCAGTCTTGCCATTGCTGGGCGGCTCCATCCAGATCAGGCAGCTCTTCGGTGCTCAGGTGTTGAGTGGCGATCGATGCCCCCGGCAGGGAGAGCAGCGTCATGCTCAAAGCAGGTGTCTGCTCCAGTTCCGCGGCGCTTCCGTCGCCGCGGGTGCCCACCACGCCGCCACCGGTGCATCCGATCCAATGCTTCGCGCTGATCTGGGCGCGAAGCATCGGCAGCAGCCGCGGCAGGTCGGTGGCGTAACTCGTGGAGGTGAAGACGAGGGCGAGATCGGCTTCGCCCTTGGATCGGCCCAGTTGCTCGACCACATCCCTTACGGCTTCATCCAGGGACGCTTTGCCAGACAACCCTGTCCGGCAACTGGCTTCAGCGCCCCCGGAGCGAAACCAGCTGAACGGTGCGAACGGTGCCATGAAGCGGACCCTATCAACCCTGGAGCACAGCTCGGGACGTTGATAATGGCGGCACTGTGACAGTCCCCAGTGAACGAGCTCACGTACCGCGCTCTGGTGTGGCTGACCTATCGCCTGGCCGCCACCTTCGCCGTTGGTGTGCCTCTGATCCTGTTGATCTGGTCGTCCTGGCGTCGCGAGCCGTTGGTGCTGCGACTGCTCGGCATCTATTGGAAAGTGGCCAGCCTGATGGCGATCAGCCTGTTGCTGCTGACGGATCAGCGGCCCTTGGGCTACGCCATGGCGGTTGTCGCACCGGTGTTGATGGTGATCAGCCTGTGGTTCTGGGTCGACATCAATGAGGAGCTGGACGACCAGCCGCTCTGGCGTCCGCTGCCCCTTGCCGTGAAGGTGTGGCGTTGGGCATTCAGTGGGTTTGCTCTCATCAGCCTGGGCATGAGCGTGACGGGTTTGGGCTGTATGCAACAGCTGGAGTCCTCGGCATGCCTCACCTGGCTGGAAGCTCCTCAGGGCATCCATGGTCTTGCGGCCACGGTGTTCAATTTTCTGTTCGGTGGTTTGTGGACCGAGGCCGTTGCTGCCTTTGTGGGGTACGTCGCCCTGGTGGCTTACCTGGCTGGTCTGCTGCAGTGGCTGTTGGTGCGTTTGCCCCGTTACGGCCGCGTGGCGGGGGATTTCTGATGACTAACCAGGCGCTGGTTCAGGCCCTGGAGGAGCGAACGCGTGTTCAGCCCCAGCGGGTTGTCCGCCTAAGGGGTCAGGTCGTGGATGAGCCGTTTGAGTTGCTGATCTTCCGTGGGTTCAGCAGCAGCACCACCCATCCAACCGCCTTTGACCCCGACGCCTCTGTTCTCCCTGAGGGAACCAGCCTCGATCAGGCTGAGCTGCTTCAGGGGCCCTTGTCGCCAGGTCAGGAGGTTGTCCTGGCTGGACCGATGCCGCCGAACGATCTCCTGGTTCAGGCCAACTGGTGAGTCCGGCGTTCCAGAACCCCAACACAGCGCCCACAGATGTGGGGATTTTCCGGGTGCTGACCCACATCCCCCTCGTAGTGCCAGCAGCGCTCGCATTTGGTTCCCCGCGCTCGGCTCACCTCGATCGATGCGAGCTCGTCGTCCTGGCTGGCCAGCACTTCGGCCCAGGGCTCGCCGCCAATCTGCAGTTGTGAGACCAGCAGCCAGTCCCGCAGACCGTCCACCTCGGGATCCCCCGTCTCACTCAGCCAGGAGAGAGCGGCCTGGAGTTCCGGACGGCGGGCGTCAATCCGTACGGCTGCCTCAAGCGATGCGCCAAGTTCCTGACGGCCGCGGCAATCTTCAAGCACTTTGTTGACGGCGGCGCGGAGCTCCCGCAGCTCTTGTACCGGAGCGCTGAGAGCAGCATCACGCCACTCGGTTGGGACCTTCGGCCAGCCGCGGTGGAAGACCGATGTCTCCTCCACGGGGTAAGGCAGGTTCTGCCAGATGTCTTCGGCCATGTGGCACAACACAGGGGCGATCAGTCCGGCCAGGCGTTCGATGATCAGGGCCATCACGGTCTGGCAGCTGCGCCGGCGCTGGTCGGCGGGGGCACTCACGTAGAGCCTGTCCTTGGCGATGTCGAGGTAGAAGTTCGACAGATCGGTGACACAGAAGTTCTGCAGCAGCTGGAAGAAGCGGAAGAACTCGAAGCTTTCGAAGGCTTCTGTGATGTCGTCCATCACCTCGGCCGTGCGCTGCAGCATCCAGCGGTCCAGCAACGGCAGTTCCGCAATCGGGATCGCGTCGGTTGCCGGATTGAAGTCGTGCAGGTTGCCCAGCAGATAGCGGCTGGTGTTGCGCACCTTGCGATACACATCGGCCAGCTGGCGCAGAATCCCCGCTCCGATCGGCACATCGGCGGAGTAATCCACCGAGCTCACCCAGAGCCGCAGCACATCGGCGCCGTAGGGCGGTTCCTGTTTCTGGTTCTTGCCCCCCTCGATGATCACCATCGGGTCGACCACGTTGCCGAGGGATTTGCTCATCTTGCGGCCCTTCTCATCCAAGGCGAAGCCATGGGTGAGCACCCGCTTGTAGGGAGCGTGGCCATTCACGGCAACAGAGGTGAGCAGTGAACTCTGGAACCAGCCGCGGTGCTGGTCGGACCCTTCCAAGTACAGGTCGGCGGGATAGCTCAGGTTGTCCCGCTGGCTGGCGACGGCAGCCCAGCTTGAGCCGGAGTCGAACCACACGTCCATGGTGTCGGTGCCCTTGCGCCACTGATCGGCCTGGTCGGCGTAGGCGGGCGGCAGCAGATCCGCTTCGTCTTTCTCCCACCAGACGTCGGCACCGTGCTCGGCGATCAACGCCTGGATGTGCTCCAGGGTGTCGGCGTTCAGCAGCACCTCGCCGTTGCTGCGGTGATAAAAGACGGGAATCGGCACCCCCCAGGTGCGCTGACGGGAGATGCACCAGTCGCCCCGCTCCTTGACCATCGATTCGATCCGGTTGCGACCGGAAGCAGGGGTCCACTCCACGGCGGCGATCGCATCCAGGGCCTGTTGACGGAACCCTTCCACGGAGGCAAACCACTGTTCCGTGGCTCGGAAGATGGTGGGTTTCTTGGTGCGCCAGTCGTAGGGGTAGCGGTGGCCATAGGCCTCCTGCTTGAGCAGGGCCCCGGCGCACTCCAGCGCCTCAATGATCTTGGGGTTGGCATCCTTGAGCACATTCAGGCCCGCGAACGGCCCGGCCTCGTCCGTGAGGTTGCCGGCTTCGTCCACAGGGCAGAGCACCGGCAGGCCGTTCTTCTGGCCGGTGTGGAAGTCGTCGACGCCGTGACCAGGTGCGGTGTGCACGAGGCCTGTGCCTGATTCGGTGGTGATGTAATCGCCCCCGATCACCACCGGACTGGTGCGATCCAGCAGCGGGTGGCGGTAGGTCAGCCCGGCGAGCAGAGCGCCTTTGACGGTGGCGCGCCGGCTCAGTGGGCGCGCAAGGGTGCCGCTCAGCGTCTCGATCAGATCGGCAGCCACCAGCAGCAGTCGGCCTTCGCCGTCGTCGGCCAGGGCGTAATCGAGCCTTTCATTCACCGACACCGCCAGATTGGCCGGTAGCGTCCAGGGGGTGGTGGTCCAGATCGCCACCTGCAGGGCCTTCCCAAGGGCGTCCGTCTCCGTGGGCAGGTCCAGGCCCTCGGCCTTGAGTGCATCCCGCAGCGCCGCTGGAAGCTCCACGGCTGGGAAGGCGGCGTAGACGCTGGGACTGGTGTGGCCGTCGGGGTACTCCAGTTCCGCTTCGGCCAAAGCGGTGCGTGAACTTGGGCTCCAGTGCACCGGTTTCAGACCCCGGTAGATGTGCCCCTTGAGCACCATCTCGCCAAACACCCGAATCTGAGCCGATTCGTACTCCTTTTGCAGAGTCAGATACGGCTGCTCCCAGTCCGCCCAGATGCCCCAGCGCTGGAAGCCTTTCATCTGGCCATCCACCTGTTTGCGGGCGTAGGCGGCAGCCTTTTTGCGCAGCTTGATCGGTGTCAGCGCCTTGCGCTGCTCCTGATCCATCGACTGCAGCACCTTGAGCTCGATCGGCAGACCGTGGCAGTCCCAGCCCGGTACGTAGCGCACTCGCCGCCCGTTCAACACCTGATATTTGTTGATGACATCCTTCAACACCTTGTTGAGGGCATGCCCCATGTGCAGCGCACCGTTGGCGTAGGGCGGGCCGTCATGGAGGGTGAAGGTTGGGCCGCTGTTGTTCAGGCCCAGCTCGCCGTCGATGCCGTGGTCTTTCCAGAAGCCCTGCAGTTCAGGTTCGCGTTGGACGGCATTGGCGCGCATGCCGAATCCCGTCTGCAGCAGATTGAGGGTGTGTTTGTAGGAGGGGCGTTCCTCAGCGGCGGCGTCGCGCGTCTCCTTGCTCACGGGGTCCCTGCTCTGGCCTCGGGATTATCAGTCTTCGCCCTCTGGAGATGTGACCTTGGCGGCTTCGGCTGATTCGGTGTCGCTTGCGTCAGTGGTTTCGGGGGACTCGGGACGCACCCATTTTTTGCCCGTAACTCCTGATTTCCCGGCCGGTTTGAGTTGTTTGGCAATGCCGCTGATGCCTTCGCCCACTCGGCCCGTGGTGATCAACAGTTGTTGAAGGCTGGTGCGCCAATGATCGAGCGAGGTGAACCGCTGCTGCTCGGTTTCGCTGAGGCTGTTCCAGCGGGCCTGTCCGACCTCGGATCCCAAGCGTGCGATCAACAGGCCGGCGCAGAGAACCGCCAGCATTGGTGCTCCCCGCAGACGGTCAGTGCTGGTGACCAGAACGAGACCCAGCAGCAAGACCACCGCGCCCCAAGCACCATCGCGGGGACGACTGAGTTCAACGGCCAGAAGGGGAAGCAACAGGAGTGCCAGGCCGAGCAGGAGGCAGAGATCGCCGCTTAGGGTCGCAAGCATCCGAGGTGTGGCGGTCTGCTCCCATTCTGGTGCGATCTCTAAAGTCGGGGCGTTGCCCACCTGGCGGAATTGGTAGACGCGCTGGTTTTAGGTACCAGTGGCTTTGGTCGTGGGGGTTCAAGTCCCCCGGTGGGCATTCCTTTCCCTACCGTGGTTCGGGATCGTTACAGACTTGTTGCCTGACCTCCGGATGCATCAGAGCACTGCTCAACAACAGCAGCCTCGTCCGGTCGGAGTGGGCTATCGCTCGGTTCCGCGCGAATTCGTTGACCCGCCGGCCTTCTGGAACCCCACCGTTGGCCTCTTCCTAGGCGGTTATGCCCTGGCGGCTCTGACCATCTGGGGCTGGTTTGTGGCGGCCTTGCCCCTGCCGGTGCTGCTGTGCACTGGCTTTCTGGCGCTGCATCTGGAAGGGACGGTGATTCATGACGCCTGCCACAACGCAGCCCATCCCAATCGATGGATCAACCAGGCCATGGGCCATGGCTCGGCGCTGTTGCTCGGGTTCAGCTTTCCCGTGTTCACGCGGGTGCATCTTGAGCATCACGCCCATGTGAATGACCCGAAGAACGACCCGGACCACATCGTCAGCACGTTCGGGCCGCTCTGGCTGATCGCTCCGAGATTTTTCTATCACGAGTGGTTTTTCTTTCAACGTCGCCTCTGGCGCCGCTGGGAGTTGATGCAGTGGGGTCTGGAGCGCAGCATTTTTGTGGTGATCGTGCTGGCGGCGGCACGCTTTGACTTCCTGCCGTTCATCTTCAACTGCTGGTTTGCCCCTGCCCTGATGGTGGGCGTGACGCTGGGTTTGTTCTTCGACTATCTCCCGCATCGGCCGTTCACCTCCCGCAACCGCTGGACGAACGCCCGGATCTACCCAGGCAGGCTGATGAACTGGCTGATCATGGGGCAGAACTATCACTTGGTTCATCACCTCTGGCCATCCATTCCCTGGTTCGAATACAAACCGGCCTATGAGGCCACCAAGCCTCTGCTCGACGCCAAGGGATCTCCCCAACGGTTGGGCATTTTTGAGACCCGCCGGGATGGTTACAACTTCCTCTACGACATCCTTGTGGGAGTGCGCAGCCACAAGCGCCGCAGCGGAAAGATGAGGCGCGCAGCCCGCTTCATGCCAGGTCGAGGGCTGCGTCGCCACTGGCTCGGTTTTGTTGATCGCATCGCGATCAAAACCGAGCCCAAACGTTTGGTGTCCCGCTGATCCGGGTTCAGTCGGCCAGGATTTTCGGAACCCGGAAGAAGTCACCCTCTCTCTGGGGTGCCTGGTTGAGAATGTCTTCGCGAACGGGGGTCGGCTGCACGCCATCGGCCCGGGTGACGTTGGTCACCTCCACGGCTCGCGTGGTTTCCGGAACGCCTTTGGTGTCCACCTGCTGGAGCTGACCCACGTACTCGAGGATCGACTCGAGCTGACCGGTGTAGGTCGCAATCTTGTCCTCGGGCAGATCAAGGCGGGCGAGCTGGGCCACTTTGCGGACGTCGTCGCTGGAAATCTGGCTCATGACTCGCCGAGGAACGTGCGCAGATCCTCGCTCAACGCGGTGGCGGCTGTCTCGAGCAAGGCCTCACCGTGCTGGGCGGTGGCCAAGGAGGGGTGGGACCCCATGCGTCCATCGGGGTGACGGCGCCGGAAGTCGTCCGGTCCATGGATGGGGCCTGCTGGTGCGGGGTCGGGCAGCGGTCGCTGTTTGCTCTGCAGGCTCGGCTCCATGGCGAGGGTGACAGCGATTTCGCTGGGCGTGGCGTGATGGCCTTCTTTGTCGCCATACAGATCGCGCGCCTGGCGCATCACGGGGCCGGCCATGAACCAGTTGGCCAGCCGACAACGCAGCTGCGGGGCAACGGGGAGATTGCGGGTGGCGGCGGTGCCGTGGGCCTGGGCAAAGGCGGCTTTGGCCGTTGCAATGTTGCCGCCATGGCCATTGATCACGAACACCCGTTCGAAGCCATGGCGGCCCAGGGACAACACCAGGTCGTGCAGAACGGCCAGAAGCGTTGCTGGCTGCAGGCTCATCGTTCCCGCGAAACCAAGGTGGTGTTCCGCCATGCCAAAGGCTTGAGCTGGGGTGACCAAAACGCCGGTGCGACGACCCACCTCAAGGGCCACCGCTTCTGCGGTGAGGGCGTCTGTGCCGATGGCGCCCGTGGGACCGTGCTGCTCGGTGGATCCCAGGGGGATGATCACCCCCTTGCAGCCTTGGAGGTAGCTCTCCACTTCAGGCCAACTGCGCAGGGCGAGGCGAATGGCGTCCGTGCTGTCGACAGGACCGGGAGTTGCAGCGGTCATTCAGGCTGAACCAGTGACCCGATGATCGCTCAACTCCCGCCGATCAGTGGGCGGTGCCGTTGCCGTCGTACTGATCGGTGTTGTAGTAGCCGCCGCGCGTTCCGAAGAACAGGCAGGCCAAGGGGAACAGCACGATGCTGGCGAGAAGCACAGTGCCGAGGTTGAAGCTGGAGGTGGCTGCGTCCATCACCTGGCCTGAACTCATCTCAGTTTGGAGTGGATGCGCCCTTCATGCATCGATGACGGGGCTTCTGTTGTGAGTTCGCCTTCTTGTTCAGGAATGTCCAGCCACTCCCGCAGCCATCCCGTGAGCCAGATGAAGGGAAGCGTGTCGGTCAACGCCGCCAGCACTTTGAACAGGTACCCGCTGCCAATAAAACTGATCAGCTGGGGCAGCACGGACCGTTCCGGCTGCACAGGCAGCACATGGGCGCCGTAATGGCTGATCAGCACCACTGCACTGGTGTCCACCAACTGGCTCACCAGGGTGGAGCCGTTGTTGCGCAGCCAGAGCGCCTTGCCTTTGGTGAGCTGTTTCCAGAAATGGAACAGCCGCACGTCCACGAACTGCGCCGTCAGGTAAGCCACCATCGAGGCGCCAACCGAACCGAAACTGAGCTGCTGAATGGTGCGAAAGGTGGTGTCATCGCTGCCGCTCATGCCCGGCAGAACGCCCCCCAGCCAGAGGATCAGCAGCACCCAGCCGTTGAGCAGCAGCCCGACCCACACCACTTGATTGGCTTTCTGTTCTCCCCAGAGTTCGCTGATCAGATCAGTGCAGAGGAACGTGATCGGGTAAGGCAGTGCGCCAACGGCCACCACGATCGGCCAGCCGCCGATGCTGCCCAGTTGCAGGAAGCGCGTCAGGCCCAGGATGTTGAGCATGCCGAGGGTTCCGAGGAACAAACCCGCCAGCACCAGAAACACCCCATCACGCCGTGCCTGGAGGTTGCTGTCCACAGCCTGCAACGTTCAAGCTGAAACAAGAGTGGCCGCCAGCCGGCAGCCTGTCATCGATTTCGTTTCGCTTCCGCTCAATTTTTTTGCCCGTCCGGCTCAGATCGTGGGCCCCGATCTGGTGGGCTGCAGGCTAGTGAAACGCCAAGAGGATGGCAGCTTGCTTTGGGGCGTGATCGTGGAAACGGAGGCTTATTCCCAGGACGATCCCGCCTGTCATGGCTACCGCCGCCGTTCACCGCAAAACGAAACCCTGTTCGGTGAGCCAGGGCGGTTTTATGTGTATGTGAGCTATGGCATCCACCACTGCGTGAACGTGGTCACCGATCGGGCCGATTGGGCCAACGGCGTGTTGCTGCGTGCCGTGGCACTTCCCGATGAACCGGAGCGGATTGCTGCAGGGCCCGGCCTGCTGGCACGACGTTTCGGGCTTGATCGCTGTGATGACAGCCGTCCGGTGACGGGCGAACATGACGTGTGGATGGCCCCAAGGTCAGACACATTTGCCAGCCAGGATCTTGTGACAACCACCCGGATCGGCATTTCCCAGGGCGCTGCAACCCTATGGCGCTGGTACCTGCGGAGCAGTCGCAGTGTCAGCAGACGAGCTCGGGGTGATCGCATGCCACCCAAGGCACAGTGCTGGGCGCCATCGCTGGAGTCGTCGTCATGAGTGGCTGGCCGCATCGACACGTGCTGGATCTCGCCTCGTTTTCGCGGGAAGACTTTGCTGCGGTGCTTGAGCTGGCCCAGCGGTTTCGTTCGCTGCCCGTCACTGGTGCCCGCAAACTGCCCGCCTTGCAGGGCCGTCTGGTGGCAACGCTGTTCTTCGAGCCCAGCACCCGAACTCGCAGCAGTTTTGAGTTGGCGGCCAAGCGTCTGTCGGCAGATGTGATGAGCTTTTCACCCTCCAGCAGCTCACTCAGCAAAGGTGAAAGCGTTCTCGACACAGCGCGCACCTACGTGGCCATGGGCGCCGACGTTCTGGTGGTGCGCCACCGTTCCACCGGTGTTCCGCAGCAACTGGCGCTGGATCTGCAGCAGATGGGTGAGCGCACCGTGGTGCTCAATGGCGGCGATGGACTTCACAGTCATCCCAGTCAGGGACTGCTGGATCTGCTCACTCTTGCCCGGCATTTCTCGCCCCAGTACCCCATGCCGGAAGCGCTGCAAGGTCGCCGGATTGTGATTGTTGGAGACATCCTTCACTCGCGGGTGGCCCGTTCCAATCTCTGGGCTTTGACGGCCTGTGGCGCGGATGTGGTGTTGTGCGGTCCTCCCAGCCTTGTTCCCGAGGAGTTTTCGGCCTTCGTGGATGCTCCGCCCCCGGGTCTGCTGAAGGATCCGGTGCCGCAACGGGGCAAGGTCAGCGTGGTGCGGCGCCTGGAGCATGCGCTGCCGGGCGCCGATGCCGTGATGACCCTGCGGCTTCAGAAGGAACGGATGGGTCAGCAGTTGCTCACCAGCTTGGAGCGCTATCACCGGGACTTCGGGCTGAGCCATGAGCGCATGCAGCTCTGCGGAGAGAACGTTCCCGTACTGCACCCCGGCCCGGTCAATCGCGGCGTCGAATTGAGTGGCTCGCTTCTGGATGACCCGCGCGTCAGCCTTGTGGAAGAGCAGGTCAGGAATGGCGTGCCCACCCGGATGGCCTTGCTCTATTTGATGGCAGCTTCCGAATCCGCAACTGAGGCCTCCTTGGTGTCGAGCAGCTCCTGAGTTTGGGGGAGGCCACTGAGCCGATGGGCGTAATAATCCATCGCTGCCTTGAGGGCGGCATCGGGTTCTGCGATGGAGGGACCTTTGCCGCTGGCCATCGGGAAGTGGGCATCCTCAGCATCAAGCGCCAGATGCTGGCTGGGCATTCCGGTTAGCAGAATCGAGGCCCGTTGCCGGGTCGCCATTTGCATCCCATCGGATTCTTTCCGAAAGGTATGAATCGCAATCTTTGGTTGGCTGTTTTGAACGGTTCTGCTTCAGATCAGCTTGAACCCTTCGAGAAAGAGGCCGTAGAGAAAGCCAATACGACCAAGGTCCAGGAGCTGTTGGGGCAGCTTCAGTGATGGTTCGGAGCTGCGTCGGCGCCGGATCGTGAGTTCAGTTCCAAGAACCACCACAAGCGCAGCCACGGGGTCCATTTGCCCGAGAACGCCTGCCACTGATGTGATGGCGCTACCGATCAAAAAGCCAATGAGTCCGGCAAGGGCCAGCAAGGAAAACCGCCGCCAAGGATTGCGCGCCCATCGATCCAGCCTTTGAAGTGCTGCTCCAACGTTGGTTTGCAGCCGGGTGGATTGAAGCCGTTGCACGGCACTGGTTTCAGGGGGAAGAGGCAGGGTCGAAACCAGTGATCCCCATCACCCGGCCATGTCCCTGCCAGCCCCTGTTTACACCACCCGTAGGCAACCTGCAGGCATCAGACACTACGGATAGGAGATTTCAATAAAAAACCCGGGGCAAGCCCGGGCCAGGTGATGGGGATTGGCGCAGCAACGCCAGAGCTGAGGGCTTTGACAACGGCTTGCGCTGAAAGTTATTTGGACTCAGCCTTCGCTTTTCTAGACCCTTTGCCTTCGAGAAGCTCCAGCAGAGCTTCCATTTGTGCCATCACACCCCGAACTTCGCCCGCTTCGGGAAGAAGGCCGTCTTCCATGACTCCTTGGTGCATCTCGCGCAGCTCTTGGCGGATGTAGCGCAGGTGGCTCACGACCTGCTCGCGCTTCGATTGCGACATCGGCTACGGGGGAGTTCAACACCCCTTTTACCTCATGGGGGGTCAGGTGCGGCGTGATGGGGCGCGACTTATCGCACCGGCTGCAGCCAGGAGTGTGAAGGTGAGCAGGGCTGAAGGTCGTGCCACGGTGCTGAACACCACCAGGACAAACAGGCCAATAAGTGGCAGGCGACGCTGCAAAAGCGCAGTGGAGAATAGGGGATTCGAACCCCTGACCTCTGCGGTGCGATCGCAGCGCTCTACCAACTGAGCTAATTCCCCGGTCAGCCAACGCTAGCTGGCACGGCCTGCGTCAAACTGCCATGAATGGGGTCTGAGGACGGCTCGATGCTTACGCAGGAACGGCTCGAAGCTTTTGACGAGGCCTCGACGGCCGAACTCGCCCGCCGGCTTGAAGAGGACGATTACCCCTCTCCTTTCGACAGCCTTTCGGATTGGCACCTGCTTCGGGCGCTGGCCATTCACCGGCCCGAACTGATCCTTCCGTACCACCATTTGGTGGACCAAGAGCCTTTTGATGAAGACTGAGCAGGCGTCGCCACTGTGCGGGCGGCGTGTTCTAGTGGCCGTCAGCGGCAGCATTGCTGCTGTTAAGACGCCCTTGCTCGTCAGCGCGCTGATTAAGGCCGGCGCTGAGGTGCGCTGTCTTGTGACCACCAGTGGTGCTGCCTTGGTGAGTCCCGTGGCGCTCGCCAGCCTCAGTCGCCATCGCTGCTATCTCGAGGCCGACCAGTGGGACTCCGCCTCATCCAGGCCGTTGCACATCGAGTTGGCGGAGTGGGCGGAGTTGGCCATCGTTGCGCCCCTGAGTGCCAGCAGCCTGTCCCGCTGGAGCCAGGGTTCAGCCGACGGTCTGCTCGCCAGTGTTCTGCTGGCCATGGAAGCTCCTGTCATCGCGGCTCCGGCGATGAATACGGCCATGTGGCGTCACCCTGCGGTGCAACGCAACTGGCAGCAGGTTCAATCCTTCCCTGGGGTGATCCCCCTCGTGCCGGCGTCCGGTCTCTTGGCCTGTGATCGCGTCGGCGATGGGCGCATGGCCGATCCGCTGTTGATTGAGTTGGCGGCTTCGTCTGTATTCAGCCGCGGTTCGGGAATTCCTGACGTGACCCTTGATTGCTCGGGGATGACCGTTCTTGTTTCGGCTGGACCGACGCAAGAGTCGATTGATCCGGCCCGTTTCCTGAGCAACCGCAGCAGCGGCCGCATGGGTGTGTTGCTGGCGCAGGCGGCACGCTTCCGGGGTGCCACCGTTCATCTGGTGCATGGTCCATTGGATCTCCCCGACGCCTGGCTTGAAGGCCTGGAGTGCACTGCGGTGGAGAGTGCCGCCGAACTCGGTTCAGCTCTGCAGTTGGCTCAGCCCGGAGCCGATGTGCTCGTCATGGCTGCTGCCGTCGCTGACCTGCGGCGCGATGCCGCTCCCTCAAACAAACTGGCCAAGCAGGATCTTCAGCAGGCTCTTGTCTCCGGTTGGGCAGAAGTGCCTGATTTGCTGTCGAATCTGACCCGCCAACGCTGCCCCGGACAGTTGGTTCTCGGCTTCTCAGCGCTCACAGGCAGCGATGCCCATTTGCTTGAGCGGGCTGAAAGCAAGCGGCTGGCGAAGGGCTGCGATCTGATGATGGTGAATCCCGTGGACCGAGATGGTCAGGGTTTCGGGGACCAACCCAATGGAGGCTGGTTGCTTGGAGATGGCTGGAGACGGGAGCTGCCTGTGACGGCAAAGCTCTCTCTGGCCCATCAATTGCTTGATGCTCTGGTTGAGGCTCGGGATCAGGCCGCGGCGTCGGTGGAGTCCTGACCGAGCAGGTCGATGAAGGTGCGCAGCTGAAGACGAGGGATGTAGGGCCAGCCTCCGTTCTTCTCCATTCCCTGCAGAAGTGTGAACAATTTCTGGCGGTTTTCTGGAAGGCTTTGACGAAACGGACCGTCCTGAACGTCGCGATGCAGGGCCTCCAGCTCACGCAGCAGGGTGAGCAGTGCTTCGGGATTTCCCCTCAACTCCTCTGCCAGCTCGCCTAGGGCGGCCATCGCCGGAGCCATCCGTGCCTGGGTCGAATCGGGATCGTTGGATGTCACGCGCTTTCGACAAGTTGTTGAGAGCTGCAAAAGGCTAGCCCTGACGTCATTTTTCGCCCTGTAAGATCCAGATCTGACGGCATTCCGTCCCCATTAGCGTTCAGCCGATCGGCTCCTTCCATGCGCATTCGTCCTCTGCTGGCCGTCGTGCTGGCGCTCTGCCTCGCGTTCTTCACCACGGCCTGCAGTGGCGACAGTGATGTAGTTCAGCGTGGTGGATCCAACGTCACCTACGACGACATCCACAACACCGGCAAAGCCAACGATTGCCCCACGATCGGGGATTCAGCCCGGGGCTCGATTCCTCTGACGGCCGGTGGCAGCTACGAGCTGCGTGAGATCTGCATGCACCCCGTGCAGGTCTATGCCAAGGAGGAGCCCAAGAACATTCGTCAGCAAGCCGAGTTTGTTGAGGGCAAGATCCTCACCCGTTACACCTCCAGCCTCGACTCCGTTTTTGGCGATCTCAAGGTGACGGAATCAGGCCTGCAATTCCAGGAGAAAGGTGGCATCGACTTCCAGCCGATCACCGTTCTGGTGCCCGGTGGCGAAGAGTTCCCCTTCACGTTCTCCAGCAAGTCCCTCAATGCCACTGCTGATGGCTCGGCTCTGACCACCAGCACTGACTTTGAAGGCACCTATCGCACCCCCAGCTACCGCACCAGCAACTTCATTGATCCCAAGGGTCGGGCTCTGACGACTGGTGTTCAGTACGCCCAGGGTCTTGTGGCACTTGGTGGTGATGACGAGCAGCTCGAGAAGGACAACAACAAGCGCTACATCGATGGTGTGGGAACCATGAGCCTCTCCATCACCAAGGTTGATCCTGAAACCGGAGAATTCGCTGGTGTGTTCAGCGCCATCCAGCCCTCCGACTCCGACATGGGTGGTCGTGAAGTGATCGACATCAAGATCACTGGCGATCTCTACGGCCGTCTTGAAGAGGCCTGATCCAAGTCATCAAAACAGGTTGCAAGGGGGCTTAGGCCCCCTTTTTTGTGGCGCATTGCAATCCTCCGGCGATCTGGGAGAATCGCCCGATCTTTCCATGCAGCCATGACCGCCAGTGCTTCAGCTCCTGCCCAGCGATCCGGTGTGATTGCTCCCTACGGCGGAACGCTGGTTGATCTGATGGTGGCTGAGGCGGATCGTGCCGCTGTGAAAGCCACGGCGACCAAAACGATCGAGTGTTCCGATCGCAACGCCTGTGATGTGGAGCTGCTGTGTGTTGGTGGCTTCTCTCCCCTGCGTGGCTTCATGCACCAGGAGGACTACGACGCCGTGGTCAGTGGGCATCGTCTGGCTGCTGGCCAGCTGTTCGGCCTGCCGATCGTGATGGACACCGACCGCGATGACGTGGTGGTGGGCGACAAGCTGCTGCTCACCTACAAGGGTCAGGACCTCGCCGTCCTCGAGGTGGAGGACAAGTGGGAACCCAACAAAGTGGCTGAAGCCAAGGGCTGCTACGGCACCACCTCCATTGAGCACCCTGCGGTTCGGATGATCACGATGGAGCGCAAGCGCTTCTATCTGGGTGGAAGCCTCCAGGGTCTTGCTCTGCCCGAGCGGGTGTTCCCCTGCAAGACCCCTGCTGAGGTGCGTGCAGGCCTGCCCGAAGGTGAGGACGTGGTGGCGTTCCAGTGCCGTAACCCCATTCACCGCGCTCACTACGAACTGTTCACCCGTGCCCTGCATGCACAGAACGTCAGTGACAACGCTGTGGTGCTCGTTCATCCCACCTGCGGTCCCACTCAGCAGGACGACATCCCTGGTGCCGTTCGCTTCCAGACCTATGAACGTCTGGCGGCCGAAGTGAACAACGACAGCATTCGCTGGGCCTACTTGCCCTACGCCATGCACATGGCCGGTCCGCGTGAAGCGCTGCAGCACATGATCATCCGCCGCAACTACGGATGCACCCACTTCATCATTGGCCGGGATATGGCCGGCTGCAAATCGTCTCTCACCGGTGACGATTTCTATGGCCCTTACGACGCTCAGAACTTCGCGAAGGAGTGTGCCCCCGAGCTCACGATGGAAACCGTTCCCTCCCTGAACCTCGTTTACACCCAGGAAGAGGGCTATGTGACGGCCGAGCATGCTGAAGCGCGTGGCCTGCACGTGAAGAAGCTGAGCGGCACCCAGTTCCGCAAGATGCTGCGCGGTGGTGAGGAGATTCCCGAGTGGTTCGCCTTCAAGAGCGTGGTTGAGGTGCTCCGCGCCGCCTGAAGACTGAGAACCCGTTTAACATTCCTTCATCTACGAGGCGACCTGTGAACAAGCGTTGGCGAAATATCGGTCTCGGGGCCCTGTTGGTTCTGGCGATCGTTGTGATTGCACCAGCGTTCTTTGGTGGCGGCGGTGGCAGCCAGCCCCAGGTGAACACCATCCGCTACAGCGAGTTCGTTGAGGCGGTGAAGGATGACCAAATCAGCCGTGTGCTGATTTCTCCTGATCAAGGCACCGCCCAGGTGGTTGAAAACGACGGCCGTCGTGCCCAGGTCAACCTGGCCCCAGATCGTGAGCTGCTCGGTTTGCTGACCGAACACAGCGTTGACATCGCCGTGCAGCCCTCCCGTCAGACCCCTGGCTGGCAGCAGGCTGCTGGGAGTCTGATCTTCCCTCTGCTGCTGCTTGGTGGTCTGTTCTTCCTCTTCCGGCGCGCCCAGGGTGGAGGTGGCGGCAACCCAGCCATGCAGTTCGGCAAGAGCAAAGCGCGGGTTCAGATGGAGCCCTCCACCCAGGTGACCTTCACCGATGTGGCCGGTATTGAAGGGGCGAAGCTTGAGCTGACCGAGGTGGTCGACTTCCTCAAGAACCCCGATCGCTTCACGGCCGTTGGCGCCAAGATCCCCAAGGGTGTTCTGCTTGTGGGGCCTCCTGGCACCGGTAAGACCCTTCTCGCCAAGGCTGTGGCTGGTGAAGCAGGTGTTCCCTTCTTCTCGATCTCTGGTTCTGAGTTCGTTGAGATGTTTGTTGGCGTTGGTGCCAGCCGCGTTCGCGACCTCTTCGAGCAAGCCAAGAAAAACGCTCCTTGCATCGTCTTCATCGACGAGATCGATGCCGTTGGCCGTCAGCGGGGTGCAGGCCTCGGCGGTGGTAACGACGAGCGTGAGCAAACGCTGAACCAGCTCCTGACGGAGATGGATGGTTTCGAGGGCAACACCGGGATCATCATCGTGGCGGCCACCAACCGCCCGGACGTGCTCGATGCCGCTCTGATGCGCCCCGGACGTTTCGATCGTCAGGTCACCGTTGATCGGCCTGACTATTCCGGACGTCTACAAATTCTTGGCGTTCACGCTCGCGGCAAGACCCTCGCCAAGGACGTCGATCTCGACAAGGTTGCACGCCGGACACCTGGTTACACCGGTGCCGATCTCGCCAACCTTCTCAACGAAGCCGCCATCCTTGCGGCCCGTCGCGAGCTCACCGAAGTGAGCAACGACGAGATCAGCGATGCCATTGAACGGGTGATGGCGGGCCCGGAGAAGAAGGACCGTGTGATGAGCGAGCGCCGCGCTCGCCTGGTGGCCTATCACGAGGCTGGTCATGCCCTTGTGGGCGCTCTGATGCCGGACTATGACCCGGTTCAGAAGATCTCGATCATTCCCCGCGGTAATGCTGGCGGTCTGACCTTCTTCACCCCCAGTGAAGAGCGAATGGAATCAGGTCTCTATTCCCGGGCCTACCTGCAGAACCAGATGGCTGTTGCCCTTGGCGGTCGGGTGGCTGAAGAGATCGTCTATGGCGAAGATGAGGTCACCACTGGTGCATCCAACGACCTTCAGCAGGTTGCGTCCACTGCGCGTCAAATGATCACCCGCTTCGGCATGAGCGATGAGCTGGGTCCTGTTGCCTTGGGGCGCGCGCAGGGTGGCATGTTCCTTGGCCGCGACATCGCTGCGGAGCGTGACTTCTCTGAGGAAACCGCCGCCATGATCGATAAAGAGGTCTCTGAGCTGGTTGATGTGGCCTACAAGCGCGCCACCAAGGTTCTGGTCGACAACCGTGCCGTTCTGGATGAATTGGCTGAGATGCTCGTTGAGCAGGAGACTGTTGATGCTGAAGAGCTTCAGGAGCTGCTGATTAAACGTGACGTCCGGGTCGCCGAATACGTCTGATTTCGATTCGTCTTCCAACCCTTGGCTGGTGCGGCAGGAGCTCTTGGTGGCATCCCTGCAGCATCAGCCTCTTTTGTTGGTGATTCGGCCAGAGCCCGACGACCTCGCGGCTTCAGGCTCTGGTTTGTTGGACCAGGTGAAGCAGCTTCACGCCGCAGGACTTCGACATCTTGAAGTGGCCTGGGTTGACCAGCCAGGCTGGATGGGGTTCATGCAACGGGTGCAAGACCATTGCCCTGGTCTGAATCTGGGGGCTGCTTCGGTGACGGTCTCCAAGGCGCTCAACGATCTATCGCGGCTTGATCTCAGCTACGCCATGGCACCGTGCTGGTGCCCTGAGCTCTTGGAGCAGGCCAGAGAGCTTGGTGTCTTGCTGGTGCCTGGGGTCTTCAGCCCCACGGAGGTTCACCAGGCCATGCGGTTCGGCTGTCGTGTCGTCAAGCTGTTTCCCGCTGCCAATCTGGGGCCTGGTTATTGGAGCCACTTGCAGGCGCCCCTTGGCCCCCTGCCCTTCGTGATTGCCGCTGGTGGTCTCGAGGTAAGCGACCTCCCCGTATGGCTGGAGGCTGGGCATGGCGCTGTGGCTCTGGGCCGCAGAGTGGTGGGATCGCCGCCTGCCTTCCAGGCACTTCTCGACTGGTTGCGTCAATCGACAAGCCAGCGTTGACGCCAACGGCTGGTCGACATGCGTCCAAAATGCTACAGATGAGATAGCTATCCAACTGCGTCATGTCGCAGCTCACGATCAAGCTCAGCGACAAGGCCGATGCCCTGATCGCTCAGCTTCAGAAGGAGATTTTCAATCGTCGGCGCAAGAAGGTTTCGGCTGCTGGAGTCGTGGAGACCCTGGTGGAGAGCGGAGCAAAATCGCAGTCTGACAAGCGTTTTGCCACCTCCTGGACGAACCTGATCAAGGACATTGAAAAGGCGGCCAAGCTCTCCTATGCCCATGGCAGCAAGCCATCCACCCTCAGTGATGAGGAGTGGGCCCTGGTGTTGAGTCATCGCAGCCGTGGGACAACCGGTCGTGCACGCCGGACGGTGAAGAAAACGTTGGCTGCCAAGAAACCAGCCTCAGCCAAGGCTCAGGCCAGCAAAAAGCCCGCCCGCCGCACCCGGACCCGCAGCGCGGCAAAGACGAAAACGGCCGCAGCGGCGGTGAGCTCTAGCTCAGCGGTGAGTTCCGTCTGAACTGATTCAAGGGTGGTGCTCACCAAAGGCTGCATTGCCCCTGCTGCCTCAGCAGGTGATCAGCCAGAACGAGTGCCACCATCGCTTCCACCATCGGTACGGCCCGCGGCAGAACGCAGGGGTCGTGCCGTCCTTTCCCAGCGAGTGTTGTGGCCTTGCCATCGGAATCGATGGTCTGCTGCTCTTTGCGGATCGTGGCCGTTGGCTTGAAGGCCACTCGGATCACAATCGGCTCACCATTGCTGATCCCTCCCTGGATGCCCCCGGAGTTGTTGGTGGCGGTCTTCAGCCGTCCATCGTCGGTCGGCACAAAGGCGTCGTTGTGCTCGCTGCCTTTCAACAGCGTTCCATCGAAACCAGACCCAATTTCAAATCCTTTGGTGGCCGGCAACGACATCACAGCTTTGGCGAGGTCGGCTTCGAGTTTGTCGAACACTGGCATGCCCAGACCAATGGCGGGATGGCGCACCACGCATTCGATTACCCCGCCGCAGGAATCACCCTCGCGGCCAATGGCTTCGATGCGCTCAATCATCCGCTCGGCGATCGCTGGCTCGGGGCACCGAACAATGTTGGCCTCCACATCACTCAGCTGAACCTGCTGTGGGTCGATGCCGGAGGCTTCGATGGTGTGGATCCGCTTCACCCAGGCCAGGATTTCAGTTCCTGCTGCTTGTTTCAGCAGTTGTTTGGCGATCGCACCTGCAGCGACACGGCCGATGGTTTCCCGCGCTGATGCACGTCCGCCACCGCTGCGGGCCTGGATTCCATACTTCGCCTGGTAAGTGGCATCGGCATGGGAGGGCCGAAAAGCGACCGCCATGTCTTTGTAATCCCCGGGCCGTTGGTCCTTGTTCCGCACGACCATGGCAATCGGGGTGCCAAGCGTGGTTTCGCCATCCAGCAGGCCACTGAGAATTTCCACCTGGTCCGCTTCCTTGCGCGGTGTGGTGATGTGGCTTTGGCCTGGCTTGCGTCGGTCCAGTTCGGCCTGAATCGACTCGACGCTGAGGTTGAGCCGTGGTGGACAGCCCTCAACGATGACACCTACCCCTCCCCCGTGGGACTCACCGAAGGTGCTGATCCGGAAGATGTCGCCGAAGCTGCTGCCCATGGCCATTGATCGATGCGGTGAGGCTACGAAGCCATCGGTTCAGATCAACTCCGGATGGGGCAATTTCGGACGTTCTGTCGCGGGATGCTGCCGGGCCATCTCGAAATCGCAGAAGTCAAACCCCGGCCCCACACAACAGCTCATCAATGAGTAGTCACCAAGACTCCGCGCCGCCTGCCAGGTGTTGGCGGGAACCACCTGTATGGGGTTGGACGCATGCAAAGCATCACGTTTCAGCCCTGTGCCATCGCCTTGGCATTGAAAGAGCTCCAGTGTCGCCCCATCAATGTGGGTCCAGACTTCGTCTCCACCGATCACCCGATGCCAGCAACTGACGGCACCGGCGGGCAGCAAGAACAGAATGGCCGTCAA
>NZ_UCNM01000003.1:0-31575 GCF_900473975.1 Synechococcus sp. N26
AGGGCAGGAGAGCCCTGCCTAAAGGGGAGTGTAAAGGAAGTTTGCGCTGTGTGTCCACAGATTGCGAAACCAACGCTTAAGCGCCCCAAGCGAGGAAAGCGATGCTTTCGAAAGACTTAAGATTCATGAGACTCACCAAGGCACTATTGGTTCTGATCCGCTGGATGCAAGCCGGCCATCGCTTGGAGGAAACCGTTCCTCTGAGCCAGGCCCGCCACAGGCGACTGGAGCTGGAGGCTCAAGGTGCCACCGTGTATTGGAGTGAACGTCTGGCCCAGGGCCAGTTCTGTTGAGAGGCTGGGGCCAATCAGCACAGGCCCATGCAGCGTTTGATTCTCCTGATTTGTCTTGGGCTGACCTCGGTTGGTCTCACCAGCTGTGGACTGGTGAGCTCAAGCGGGGACCAACCAAACGCAAGCGCTTCGATCAAACAGCTGGAACAACGCATCAACCAGCTGGAGCAGGAGCTGCAACAAATCAAGTCGCCCGGCGGCGATGCCGACAGCAAAACCCCGGCCGGTCCCCTGCGATCCCTCACCCTGCGGATCGGCACCGAGGACGACCGATTGCGGATGTACTGGGCCGATGGTCAGACGAGCAATCTGATCTGCTCTCAAGAAGGGAAAGGTGTTTGGGCCTGCGGTTAAGCCGCAGAGAGCAGCTGCTGCAAGGCCGGTAGCCAGGTGGGCTCCACGGGCCACACCTCCCGGCGCGTGAGGGAGAAAGCAATGCTTTTCTCCGCGTAGGCCGCTTCGTTAACAAACACCGGGATCTCCCCCTCAACCCACGCTTCACCTCGATCGGTCCCATCCGCAGCACGGAACATCGCCTGGGTTGAGCTGATGTCCTGCCAATCGCGGCCCTGCAGTTCGGGATGCACAAGGGCCTGAGGCTCTCCGTTCTCCGCCTTCGGAAGATCCAGACTCCCCAGGTGACGATGCACCACCAGAGCATCCGGCAGCCGGGCCAAGCCCTGATCTGCCTGATCCAAGGCGCTCAGGCAGGTTTCCAAGCCAAGACGGGTCTGTTCAACGACCCGGGCATTGAGCAGACCTTGCGGCACAGGGCCCACCTCGATCACCAGGCCGCAGGGCCAGGATTCAACAAGGAAACCGGTCTGCTGAGCATCGGCTTCGTGCAGATAAATCGGCAGGCCGAGCGCTCCCTGCACCAAAGCCGCGAGGGCGAGATCAGCGGGACGCCGGCCGTACACCACCAGGGAATTGCCCATAGCCGCTGTGGTGCTGTGCAAATCGATGGCCACAGCGCAAGGCTGCTCGCCGGTCGGGCCGTGCAAGCGCAGGAGTTCCCCAGCACGCTGGAACTCCAAGCCGGGGGCCCCCTGCTCCAACTGTTCCGGGAGGAAGCAGCGGTTGAGGTCACGATCGACGTAGCGACAGCGACGGCGCAACGCTTCCGGGTTGCCGATCACCTTCTGCACCGCCAAGCCAGCAGCGTTGATCAGATCAGGGTTGGCCTGCCACTGCTGCAACAACCAAGGGGAATTGACCTCATTGCCGTGGGTGCCGGCCACCACAAGAACGCCACAGCTGCTCATGGACCACAGCGAACCAAGTTCTGACTGAAGCACGAGTCACAGCGAGGATGAAAGCGATCCAAACCACACCATGTCGATCCCACCTGTTGTGGTAACAGCCGCCCGTCGCAGTTGGCGATGGCAATGGCAACGGCTCATGGGTGGGCTGGGCCCAGCCGATGCGGCCGGCAATTACACCCGCCCAAGCAGCGATCCGCTCACACCGCCGGCTTTAAACCCCGAAGACCTGCTCCAGCGCAGCGCAGACCAACGGCCAATCCTGGTGATCGGGCGCAGCTGCCCCTGGGCCCACCGCACCTGGCTGGTGCATCAGCTGCGCCATCTGCACAACAGCCTCACCCTCGTGATGGCACGGGCGGATCACAACGCTGGACGCTGGGCCCTCGATCCAGCCTTGGAGGGGTGCAAAACGCTGCTGGAGTTGTATCAGCACTGCGGCGCCCCTCCCAGCTACCGGGCCACCGTGCCTGTGCTGGTGGATCCCAAGACGCGCACCCTGCTGGGCAATGACAGTGCACCACTGGTGGAGCTGTTGAACCGCTGGCCCCATCAAGACGCTGTTGTGGACCTGGCACCGGCGGAAGCCACCGACAGGATCCAGGCCTGGCAGCAGTGGGTGCAACCGGCCATCAACGATGGCGTGTACCGCTGCGGTTTCGCCCGCAACCAAGCGGCCTACGACCGCGCTGAAGCCGATCTCTTCGCTGCCCTTGCTGCGGTGGAGCAGAGCCTCGAAACCAATGGTCCATGGCTGTGCGGCACAACACTGACCCTGGCGGACGTGCGCTTATTCCCCACCTTGATCCGCTGGGAACTGGTCTATGCGCCCCTATTCGGCTGCACTCGGCAACCGCTCTGGCACTACCCACACCTCTGGGCATGGCGACAACGCTTTTACGCCTTGCCGGGCGTTGCGGACACCTGCGACGGCAACGCCTGGCGACACGACTACTTCGGTGCCCTGTTCCCCCTCAATCCTGGCGGCATCGTTCCAGCCGGTCCTGACCTGAGCACACTGGTGAACAGCACGGCGGCGTCGGGATGACCAGCGCAGATCCAACCTTTGAGGGTGTTTACGGCACCTACTCGATCACCGCTACCGATCGCCAGGAGGTGCGTTCCTATCGGATCGCCCTGTTGATCACCGGCCTCAGCCTGGCTGCAGGAGTGCTGCAGTGGTGGCAGACCGATAGCCCCTGGGCATGGCTCTGGGTGCTGCCGATGGCCACGGCCCTGGGCCTGGCCCTGCGCTGGATTCACATTTATCTCCGTCCCTTGCACCGCGCCCTTCAACTGTTCTGGCTCAGTGGTTGCATCGGTTGGGGGGCCCTGCTGCTGCAGGCCGGCCCCACCAAGGTGCTCTCAACCCTCCAGGATCAGCCGCTGTGGATCCTGGCCACCGGGCCGCTGTTTGCCGCCTTGGCGGGCATCGGCTTCAAGGAGTTTTTCTGCTTCCAACGGCCCGAAGCCATCGGCCTCACCTTGCTGCTGCCGGCGGCGCTGCTGGGGCATCTGGTGGGACTGATCCATGGTCCCCTCTGCCTGGCTCTCCTGGAAAGTGCAGCGTTGCTGCTGGTGTTGCTGGCCCTGCGCAAATTCGGCATGGAGGCAGCAGCGGATGTGGGCGACAAGAGCGTGTTTGCTTATCTGGACGGTCAACTGCCCGCTGGCACGCCGTGAGTCTGATCAGCCTGGTGGGTGCGGCCAAGGATTTCGGCATCCGCACCCTCTTTTCCGATCTCGATCTCCACATCGGTGAAGGGGAGCGGCTGGGACTGATCGGTCCCAATGGCGCCGGCAAATCCACCCTGCTGAAGGTGCTGGCAGGGAAAGAACCGCTCGGGGAAGGGGAACGCCGCTGCTCACCCCGGCTTCGGGTGGAGCTGGTGGGTCAGGAGAGCCGGATCACCCCGGGGCTCACGGTGCTGGAGCAGGTGCTGGAGGGCTGTGGTGCCAAACGGGATCTGCTGGTGCGCTTCAGCGCCCTCAGCGACGCCATCGCGGAAGACCCCAGCAATGAAGCACTGATGGCGGAGCTGGGTCAGCTCAGCCAACGGATGGATGAAGAAGAAGCCTGGAGCTTGGAGCAGCAATGCCGGGAAGTGCTGCAGAAATTGGGCATCAGCGATCTCCAGCGCCCGGTCGACGACCTCTCCGGCGGATACCGCAAACGGGTGGGTCTGGCATCAGCTCTAGTGGCCTGCCCCGATGTGCTGCTGCTGGATGAGCCCACCAACCATCTCGATGCCGCTGCCGTGGAATGGCTCCAGAGCTGGCTGGATCGCTATCCCGGCGCTCTGGTGCTGGTCACCCATGACCGCTATGTGCTCGATCGGGTGACGCGACGGATGGTGGAGGTGGACCGAGGCCAGGCCCGCACCTATCAGGGGAACTACAGCACCTTTCTGCAGCACAAAGCGGAAGAAGAGGCCTCAGAAGCAGCCTCAGCGGCCAAGTTCAAAAGCGTGCTTCGCCGCGAATTGGCCTGGCTACGCCAGGGCCCCAAGGCGCGCAGCACCAAACAGAAGGCGCGACTGCAACGCATCGAAGCTATGCGCGAGCAGAAACCCAATCAGGCCAAAGCGAAGCTGGAGATGACCGGCATCAGCCGGCGCATCGGCAAACAGGTGATCGAAGCGGAAGCCGTTGGGGTCACAGCCGATGGCAGCGGGGGCGGTCGCCCACTCCTCGATGGCTTCAGCTACAGCTTCAGCCCTGAAGACCGAATCGGCATCATCGGCCCCAACGGCAGCGGCAAATCCACCCTGCTTGATCTCATCGCCGGACGGCGCGAGCCAACCCAAGGCAGCCTGCTGCTTGGGGAGACCGTGCACATCGGCTACCTGGACCAGCACACCGAAGACTTCAACAAAGGCAAAGGGCTCGATCGCAAAGTGATCGAGTTCGTGGAAGAAGCCGCCAGCCGGATCGATCTGGGGGGTGAACAGGTCACCGCATCCCAGCTTCTGGAACGCTTTTTGTTTCCACCAGCCCAGCAGCACAGCCCCTTGGCCAAGCTCTCGGGAGGCGAGCGCCGCCGCCTCACCCTCTGTCGGATGCTGATCCAGGCGCCCAACGTGTTGCTGTTGGACGAACCCACCAACGATCTGGATGTTCAGACCCTCAGCGTTCTCGAAGACTTCCTTGAAGACTTCCGGGGCTGCGTGATCGTTGTTTCCCACGACCGTTATTTCCTCGATCGCACCGTTGATCGCCTGTTCTGCTTCGAACAAGGACGGCTTAATCGCTTTGAAGGGAACTACAGCGCGTTTCTGGAGCAGCAGCGCCAGGAGGAACGCAGCCAAAGCCAGGCGAGCAAACCCTCCACACCCAAACCAGAGAGCAGCCGCAAGACCAAGCGCGACGGCCCGCGGCGACGAAACTTCAAGGAAAACAAGGAACTTGCGGCGCTTGATCAACAGCTGCCTGACCTGGAGTTACAGAAGGAGGAGCTGGAACAGCAGATGACGCAGGAGGGCGCCGACATAGCCAATCTGAGCCTTGATCTGGCTGATCTGATCTCCCGCATTGAACAAGCGGAAGAACGCTGGCTGGAACTCAGCGAATTGGCCCCCTGAGCAAGGAGCTGGAGCCGTGCTTGTAGTCACGGCTACCGCCACCTCAGATCAAGATTGACGGATGGTCATGGGGGGGGATTCCACCACTCCAAAACCGATGAATCGCCGTAGGGTGCAGCAAGGCCACGGTCTGAATTCATGAAGTCCATCGACGAACACATCCAGAAGGATCAATCCGAAATCGAAGCTGCCAAAGCAGCTGGAGACGAGGCCAAGGTTCGTCACCTCACTGATGAGCTGAAGTCGCTGGAGGAATACAAGGAACACCACCCCGGCGACAGCCACGACCCCACTTCGCTCGAGCTGCATTGCGAGGCCAATCCCGATGCCGAGGAGTGCCGCGTCTACGACGATTGAGTCAACCAGCGACCTAGATCAACGAGGGCTCAGTAGTCCTCGTTGTAGTCGGAGGGGCTGCCGGTCAGGCTGCAGACGACAGCCTCCTCTTTACGCATCGCCTTCACTTCAGCGATCGGGCGTCCCATGCGTTGAAGCACAGCAACATCTTCTTTCGTTTGGCACCGGGCGATCACGTCACCCTTGATGTCCAGACAGGTGTAAAAGGTCATGTCATGGGAGAGACATTCCCGTTATGGCTCCCCCGCGATCAGGCCACAAGCATCGGTGTGGCTGATCACATGAAGATTGTCTGGAGCATCAGCTCACACTCCAAGCTCAGCCCAGGTTTCTGCCAGCAACTGATCGAGGTTGGTTCCCATGGCGGCTGAAATGCACAGCACGGGACGACCACTCGCCGCTTCAAGGTCTTGCCGCAACCTGGGGAGATCCTCTTCTGTCAGCAACTCCTGTTTGTTGATCACCAACAGACGTGGCCGATCAACCAGACCATGGCCATAGGCCTCCAGCTCTTGCTGGACGACGTTCAGGTCAGCCACGGGATCCTCGGATCCTGCGTCCACGAGGTGGATCAGCAGACGGGTGCGTTCGATATGACGCAGAAAGTCGTGGCCAAGACCAGCGCCCTGGGCGGCCCCCTCAATCAAGCCTGGAATATCCGCGAACACGGTTCCATCTCCACTGGGACGGCGCACCACACCAAGGTTGGGAACCAAGGTGGTGAAGGGGTAATCGGCAATCTTGGGTCGCGCTGCCGACAGCACGGCGATCAAGGTGCTCTTACCAGCATTGGGAAGGCCAATAATGCCCACCTCAGCCAGCAACTTGAGTTCCAGCTGCAGGGGCCATTCCTCACCCTCACGGCCCTCGGTGAATTTCTCCGGAGCGCGGTTGCGATTGCTCAGGTAATGGGCGTTGCCCAAACCACCTCGCCCACCGAAAGCAACGGTGAGACGCTCACCCGGGGTGGTGAGGTCTCCCAGAAGAATGCCGGTGCGCAGATGGCGTACCTCCGTGCCGCAAGGCACCTTGATCACCAGGTCTTTCCCTGATGCGCCGGTGCATTTGTTCGGACCACCGCGTCGCCCATCGTCAGCGGCGAACAGGCGTTTGTACTTGAAATCGAGCAGGGTTTGCAGGTTGCTGTCGGCCTCGAGAACCACGGGAGCCCCACAACCGCCGTCACCTCCGGAGGGGCCTCCAGCGGGCACATACTTTTCACGGCGAAATGCAGCGATGCCATCGCCGCCGCGCCCGCCTCGGACCGTGATCCGTGCCTGATCGATGAACTGCACGGTGCTGCCGGCTCAATCCAATCCATAACCCTAAGATTCAGCCGCTGCAGCTCTGTCGTTGACCGGCGTCCGTTTCGAAGACCTCAGCAAGACCTTCCCAGGACGCGGCGGCGGTGATCCCGTTGAGGTGATTCGTCAGTTGAATCTGACGATCAACGATGGCGAGTTTTTGGTGCTGGTCGGTCCCTCGGGGTGCGGCAAAAGCACCTTGCTGCGATTACTCGCTGGTCTCGACAGCCCCACCAGCGGCGAAATCAGAATCGGTTCCCGGCCCATCAGCGATGTGCCGCCAGCGCGCCGGAACGTCGCCATGGTGTTCCAGAGCTATGCGCTTTACCCGCATCTCAGCGTGCGGGACAACCTCAGCTTCGGACTGCGCAGAAGTCAGGCGAGATCAACCGTCCAGCGCATCCAAGATCAAGCCTTTCGAGCCACGCGCGCCTTACCCAAACCACTGAGGGTGCGGTCGGTCAGAGAAGAACAAATCGAAGCCCGGGTGAACACCGTTGCCAGATCTCTGGAACTCACGGAATTGCTCGATCGGAGGCCAAAGGAACTGTCCGGCGGACAGAAACAACGGGTCGCTCTCGGACGCGCCATGGCGCGCAATCCTGAGGTGTTTTTGTTGGACGAACCGCTGAGCAATCTCGACGCCAAACTCAGAACGAGCACGCGCCAAAGAATCGTCGAGCTGCAGCGAGAACTGAGAACAACGACGGTTTATGTGACCCACGACCAGGTGGAAGCAATGACCATGGGGGACCGCATCGCGGTATTGAACCAAGGGCGCTTGCAACAACTGGGAACACCGATGGAGTTGTACCGGTGGCCCTCCAACATCTTCGTGGCCCAGTTCATTGGCAGCCCAGCGATGAGCCTTTTGCCCGTCACGGTGGGACCCAATGCAACTCTGATTCTGGGGAACAAGCGCATTCAGGTTGAAGGCGCAATGGTCGAGCCTTTACTTCAACGAGAAGGCCAACACCTCACCGCAGGATTGAGGCCTGAACACTGGCATCTGGCACCGGCAACAAACCGGAATCTCCAAGCCGAGGTAAGCCATTGCGAGCGTCTGGGCAATGAGCAGATCCTCACCTGTCGGCTCCTGGATGGTGATCAACTCATCCAGGTCAGAGCTTCAACGGAGATCAACATCACTGCCGGCGATGCCATCCACCTCGACCCTGACCCCACAGGCTGGCGGTTGTTTGATGCGGATGGTGAAGCCATCCGTTAGCCACTGAAGCGCCTGAAACAGCTCAGCGCACCCAGACAACGCTGCAGCCCGGTCCGCCGTCCCCCTGCTCAGCATCGGTCACCCGCTCCACATAGGGCACCGTGTCCAGCCAGGCGCGCAGGCCGCGCTTGAGCTTGCCCGTGCCGATGCCGTGGATCACCCAAACCGGCCCATTGGCACTGCGCAAGCATTCCTCAACCGCCGCTTCGGCCTCATGCACCCGCATGCCACGCACATCAAGGGTGTTGCGACTGGTGCGCACCTGTGCACCACCGCCGCCTCCGACGGAACGGGCTTGCACCTTCACCACCGGCTTTGGAGGCGGCTCCGGCTTACGCCCATCCAGGCTTTCCACCGCCGCCAGATCCACCGTGGTGCGCATCACCCCACAACGAACCGTCAGCTGAAGGCCGTCATCGGTGATGGTCAACACATCTGCAGCCTTGCCGAGGGCGAGCAAGCGCACGCGATCCCCCACAGACGGACGCCAACCCGGCTTGGGTGCACGCCGTTCAGGAGTTGGGCGGTGATGGTCTTCCAAGCTGCGTAACCGTTGCCCAGCCTTTCGCGCGGTTTCGCCATCCGCGCGCTCATCCCGCAGACGCCGAATCAGCGTGCGAACTTCTTTCTGGCCCTGAAGGATCGACTGCTCCAAGCGTTGACGGCCCTGCTCCTGGCGTTGCGCGGTCTGCTGCTTTTGCTTCTGCCAGCGCTGCAGCAACTCCTCGTGCAGCAGCTCCGTGCGTGCCAGGAGTGCTGCAGCGTCTTCTGCCGCGGCCTGCTGGCGCTGCCGTTGCTCCTCCAAGCCACGGATCACACTGTTCACCTCACCATCACCCCCTGGGGCCAACAGCTGCTGGGCCTGATGAAGCACATCCGAATCGAGCCCAAGGCGCGTGGCGATCGCCAGTGCATTGCTGCGTCCTGGAATTCCCCACAGCAATTCATAGGTGGGGGACAAGGTCTCAGGATTGAAAGCAACAGAGGCATTCTCAAAACGAGCGTCGTCGTATTTGAGGGCCTTGAGTTCACCGAAGTGGGTGGTGGCAATCGTGAGCCGAGCCCGATCCGCAAGAGCCTTGAGCAGAGCCGTGGCCAGGGCCGTTCCCTCGCTGGGATCCGTTCCAGCACCCACCTCATCAAGCAGCACCAAGGCCGGAGAACCACCGCGCTGCAGCGCCTCAAGAATGCGCCCGATGCGCTTCACATGACCACTGAAGGTGGACAAGCTCTGCTGGAGGGATTGCTCATCTCCGATGTCCGCCAGCACCTGGGCACACCAGGGCAGGGAGGGTTGCCCCGAACAGGGCAAAAGCATGCCGGCGCGTGCCATCAATGCAGCGAGGCCAATGCTTTTCAGGGTGACCGTTTTGCCACCGGTGTTCGGCCCCGTGATCGCCACCACCCGCAGCTCCGGCGACACCTCCACCGAGATGGGAACCACGGGCGGCCCCTCCGCCCGTTTGTGCTGCCACACCAAGAGTGGGTGTCGCAGACCTGAAAAGCGAAACGGAGCCTCCGCTGCCGCCTCAAGCTGAGGCTCAACGCCACCAAGCCAGCGGCCGTAACGCCCACGGGCCAGCGCAAGATCAAGCGCGCGCAGCACGGCCACCACCTGGTTGAGGGCGGACGCCTCTTCAGCCACCAGAGCACTCAGCTCCGCCAACACCTTGCGTTCCTCATCCCGGATGCGGGACTCCAGCTCCACAAGCTTGTTGCCCATGGTGAGCACCGAGCGGGGTTCAACAAAGAGGGTGCTGCCTGAGGCCGAACTGTCGTGCACCTGACCCGGCACCTGGCTCACCGCACCGGCCTTCACCGCCAGAACCGGACGGCCATGACGCTCGGCGATCACACTGTCCTGCAGGGATGGGGCCAGGCGCCGCAGCAGCTCCTGAAGTTTGTCGCGACGTTCCTGTCGCAGACCGTTCCATTGATGCCGAAGCGCCGACAACGCCGAGCTGGCGCGATCAGCGACGCGGCCGCCCTCTTCGAGCGCAAATTTGAGCCGCTGCTCCAACTCCGGCAGCGTCACCATCGTTTCAATCAACGCGGTGCACACCGGGCGCAGCTCGGGATCGTCGATCTGACGGCGCAGCCGACGGGCCGCTGCCAACGTTTCCGCCACGGCCAGCAGCTCTTCTCCGGAGGCCACGCCTCCCTTGCTGCAGCGCAGCACAACGGGCTCGAGATTCTGCACACCGCGGAAGCTGAGCCCCCCCTCAGTGAGGTCATCGAGCACCGCCATTTCAACCGTCTCGGCCAGGCGCTGTTTCGACTCCTCCAGGCTGGCGGGCAGCGGTTGAACCCGGGCCGCATCACAGCCCATGCCGGTGCTGGCAAAGCCGCTGAGATGGTCACAGACCCGATGCCACTCCAGCAGTTCAAGGGTTTCCTGCTGAGCCCGGTCCGCCCCTTGACTCAAGTCAGCTGCAGTTGGAGGGGATGCCACCGGGGGGTTCATAAAGCATTTCGAGCCAGTTGCCTTCAGGGTCTTTCAAATAAAAAGACGCCGTGCCGTCGCGGTGGTCATGGACGGCACCAACGTGCACACCCTTCGCCTTGAGACGGTCGTGAATCACATCAACCTCCGCACGATCGCGGAAATGGAAGGCGAAATGTGGGCCAGCGGCTTTGTAATCCGGGCCTAACAAGGCGAGTCCATCGCGACCTTCCCCGGCTTCCAGATAGCACCAGTCGTTGGCACGCCAGACCAGGCGCATGCCCAGATCGATGTAGAAGGCAACAGCCCGATCGACGTTCTCAACACGGATCGCAACGTGACCGAGACGATCCACACCTTTGGGTTGATCGGCTGTCGCCATCGGATCAAGCCTCCTTCAACCAAGCCGCTGCATCGCAGGCGTGGTACGTGAGGATCAGATCAGCACCGGCGCGCTTGAAGCTCAGCAACGTCTCCAGCACAACGGCTTTTTCATCGATCCAGCCCTGCTCCGCCGCGGCCTTCACCATCGAATACTCACCACTCACGTTGTAGGCAGCGATGGGGAGTTCCGACTCTTCGCGCAGTCTGTGGATGATGTCGAGATAGGCCAAACCAGGCTTCACCATCATGATGTCAGCGCCCTCCTGCTCATCGAGCTGGGCTTCGGTGATGGCTTCCCGAGCATTGGCGGGATCCATCTGATATGTGTCTTTGTTTTTGGGGATCGGCTTGCTGCCGGCGGCACGGGGAGCGGAATCAAGGGCCTCACGGAAGGGGCCGTAGTACGCGGAGGAGTACTTCGCCGTGTAGCTGATGATGCCCACATGTTCGAAGCCTTCGTCGTCGAGGGCTTCCCGGATGGCACCGACCCGGCCGTCCATCATGTCGCTGGGACCGATCAGATCAGCGCCCGCTTCAGCCTGCACAACGGCCTGCTTGCAGAGCAGTTCAATCGTCTCGTCGTTGAGGACCACGCCGTCCTGGCTGACGATCCCGTCATGACCATCGCAGGAATAGGGATCCAGGGCGACGTCGGTCATGATCGCCATCTCGGGGATAGCTTCCTTGATCTGGCGGATCGCCCGTGGAATCAGGCCATTGGCGTTGAAGCACTCAGCCCCGTCTTCGGTCTTCAGTCCCTCAGACACCTTGGGGAAGAGAACGATGCAACGCACCCCAAGGTCGTAGGCACGCTGCACTTCGCCGGTGAGGGCCGCAAGGCTCCAACGGCTGGCACCAGGCATGGCAGCGATTGGCTCCACCTCAGTGCCTTCATGCACAAAGAGGGGATAGATGAAGTCTGCAGCCGAGAGGCTGTGCTCACGCACCATGGCGCGTAGGGCGGGCGTACGTCGAAGACGACGGGGGCGGTAGGTGAGCTCCATCAGACCCAAACACAAGGTGTGATCGTAAGGGCCACCCGATCAGAGGGCCGCCGAACGAAGCCACTCTTGACGTGGATGGTCCGTGCGCTTGGCACGCAGTTGCTCCAACAACCGACGCTCCTCCTCACTCCACGAGGCAGGCATGGCCAGCGTCAGCGTGAGCAGGAGGTCACCGCGACCGGTCTTCGACGGCCAGCCTTTGCCCTTCAGCCGCAGACTGCGGCCCGGGGCGGTGCCGACCGGAATGCTCACCTGGGCCTCACCATCGGGCGTCATCACCGAGACCATGCCTCCAAGGGCCAGTTCATCGAGGCTGACGGGGAGATCGGCCCGCAGCTGATCCGACTCCAGGCGCCAGATCGGGTGGTCCTGAATCTTGAGGTTGAGGTAGAGATCGCCCCGACGTCCGGTGCCCGGTTGCAGGTTGCCCTTGCCCTTCAACCGCAGCCGCGAGCCATTCTTCACTCCAGCAGGAATGCGCACCTGAACGCGCTCGTTGTTCACCGAGAGGCTGCGTTCACCACCGCGAAAGGCCTCTGAAAAGGTCACATTCACCGATGCTTCGGCATCGAGATTCACCGGAGGGCGTGAAGCCTGGGCACCACGCGGGAAACCGCCCCCTGCGAATCCCCCGCCGGGAAATCCGCCCCCAGGGAAACCACCCCCTTGGAAGCCACCGCCGCCTGAACCACCGAAACGGCCCAACAGGTCGTTGATGAAATCGTCGAAATTGCCGTAGCGACCGAAGTCGACGTCCATGCCGGGTGCGGCTCCCCCGCCCATGCCTCCGGCCTGGTTCCAGTACTGGCCGAATTGCTCATAACGACGCCGTTTCTCGGGGTCGGAGAGCACTTCGTAGGCCTCACTGATCTCCTTAAACCGCGCTTCAGCCTGGGCATCACCAGGGTTGACGTCAGGGTGGTATTGGCGCGCCAGGCTGCGAAAGGCTTTCTTGATGGCATTGGCATCAGCGCTGCGATCAACACCGAGCACCTGGAAATAGTCCTTGTATCCGCTGCCTGCCATACCAATCCAGTGGTAATCCCAGTTTCACCGCAACAGGGCTTGCGTTGTTGCTTCCGCATGGAGGGAAGCCCGAACGCCTGAATGCGACCTAGCTTCAGGCCAACCACTGCATCAGCATGAGGAGCATGGCCTCATCCCTGCTGGCATCCGTGCTGGTCGCAGCTGGCGGAGCTGTTGGTGGCCCACCTGGTTCGGCCGCTCCCTGGGCCAGCACGCTCGGAGAGCCCCTGCACGACTCAAGCCACCAGGCCCTCGAACTGACGCAGCATTTGAAGGCGATGGGGGCCAAGTTTTATGGCGCCTGGACCTGCCCGGCCTGTTTCAAGCAGATGAACCTGTTCGGCAAACAGGCCGGAGCCGACGTGACCTATGTGGAATGCCGAAAGCCGAAGCAGCTGCCGGAGCAAGCTGAAGCCTGCAACGCCGCAGAAATCCGGGCTTATCCCACCTGGGTTCTCCCCGATGGGCGCCGAAAAGTGGGAGTTCAGTCCCTGGAAGCCCTGAGCCGCTGGAGTGGTCTGAACTGAGATGGCACTGATTCACGGCCTGCATCAACGCAACATCCGAGGCGACCTTCTCGGAGGATTGACGGCCGCCGTGGTCGCGCTGCCCCTTGCCCTGGCCTTCGGCAATGCCGCCTTGGGGCCAGGCGGCGCCATCTACGGCCTGTATGGCGCCATCGTTACCGGATTCCTGGCGGCCTTGCTCGGGGGGACTCCCGCCCAGGTGAGCGGACCCACCGGACCCATGAGCGTCACCGTTGCGGGGATCGTCTCCAGCCTGGCCGCCATCGGCATCGGTCGTGATCTCAATGCCGGCGAGATGCTGCCGTTGGTGATGGCCGCTGTGGTGATCGGTGGTGTGTTCGAAACCCTGCTCGGGGTATTGCGGCTGGGGCGCTTCATCACCCTGGTGCCCTACTCGGTGGTCTCCGGCTTCATGTCGGGAATCGGTTTCATCATCCTTGTGCTGCAACTTGGACCCTTCATCGGGGTGAGCACCGGGGGCGGCGTGGTTGCGTCCCTGA
Source organism: Synechococcus sp. N26 (assembly GCF_900473975.1). Classification (NCBI taxonomy): domain Bacteria; kingdom Bacillati; phylum Cyanobacteriota; class Cyanophyceae; order Synechococcales; family Synechococcaceae; genus Synechococcus; species Synechococcus sp. N26. The sequence continues at coordinate 13,910 of NZ_UCNM01000003.1, forward strand.
GTTCGCTGATCGATGCCCCGAGCTGGAATCCAGCCGCGCTCGCCGTTGGATTGATGACACTCGCTGTGGTGTTTCTGACCCCCCTGCGGATCCGCCAATGGGTGCCAACGCCTCTGCTGGCGCTGCTGATTGTGACGCCGTTGTCGCTGCTGCTGTTCAACGACAACCGACTGCTGGAGCTGGGCCTTGAACCCATCGCCCGGATCGGAGCCATCCCGGAGGGGGGCTTGCAACTGGTGGTTCCCGATTTCAGTCAGCACCTGCCGGAGCTGGTGAAAGCCGGCATGGTTCTCGCCCTGCTCGGGGCGATCGACTCGTTGCTCACCTCCCTGGTAGCCGACAACATCACCCAAACCAACCACGACTCCAACCGTGAGCTGATCGGCCAGGGCATCGCCAACACCGCGGCCGGGTTTCTCTCCGGCCTTCCCGGTGCCGGAGCCACCATGCGAACGGTGATCAACATCAAATCCGGTGGTCAGACGCCCTGGTCGGGCATGACCCATTCCATGGTGCTGCTGCTTGTGCTGCTGGGGGCAGGCCCCCTTGCGGCACAGATCCCCACGGCGCTGCTGGCGGGAATCCTGATCAAAGTCGGCCTCGACATCATCGACTGGGGCTTTCTGCTTCGCGCCCATCGCCTGTCGGCGAAAACAGCCGCGCTGATGTACGCCGTGCTGTTGATGACGGTGTTCTGGGACCTGATCTGGGGCGTTTTGGTCGGGATGTTCGTGGCCAACCTGTTGACCGTTGATGCGATCACGCGGTCCCAACTGGAAGGGATGGAAGAGGACAACCCCTCCGATGCCACGGATGCACTGCACGCCAATCTTTCCCCGGAGGAGGAAGCCCTGATCCTGCGCTGCGGCAAGGCCTTGATGCTGTTTCGCCTGCGCGGCCCTCTGAGTTTTGGCGCCGCTAAAGGGATCAGTGCCCGAATGGGATTGATCCAGAGCTACAGGGTTCTGATCCTTGACCTCACCGATGTGTCCCGCATCGGTGTCACCGCAACCCTCGCCATCGAACGCATGGTGGAGGAAGCACGATCAGCGGGCCGCACCCTGTTCATCGCCGGAGCCAACCACAGCCTCGAACAACGGCTGCGCCAATTTGGCGTGGAGGGGGTGCTTCGGCCATCCAGGCTGGAGGCCTTGCAGGAGGCGGCTCAGCTGATCTGACTGCTGATCTGTGGGGCATCTACACCACAGGAATGCATCCGCACGTCTTCAGGGCGTTCTAACTCCCCTTCCAGCGCCTTCACTTCGGCCAGGGCCAGCACTTCGAGGCGCTCAACGATCAGCTCCCGCGGATAGCGCTGCTCACACAACACCCAGTACAGGCCGAAGTGGCGGGCTTCACTCGCCAACAGATCGCTGTAAAGCTCCCGCAACTGAGGATCCGGGCTGTGCTCCGCCAGCAGTGCCATGCGCTCATGGCTGCGGGCTTCGATCAGACCAGCCACAAGGAAGGAGTCGAGCATTCTCTGCGGCTCACCTTTACGGATCTGCCGGGCCAGATCAGCGCCATAGCCCGGGGAAGGCAGCGGTTCCAGGTAGCGCCCCCGGGCCTTGATCAACGCCAGCACCTGCTCAAAGTGCTCCAGCTCTTCCCGCGCCAGAGGGCTGAGGGCTTCACCCAGACCCGGTTCGCAGAGGTAGCGGAACATCATCTGCACCGCAGCCCCAGCAGCCTTGCGTTCGCATTGGGCGTGATCGATCAGCACCTCCATCGGCCTGGCGTTGGCCTGCTCCACCCAGCTCCAGCTGGTGGGCGCAGCCAACCAGCGGATCGACGCCACTGTCTTTGAAGGAACTGTCTTGGTGGGAGCTGTCTTGGAGGAAACGGTTTGTGCTGGAGCAGTGCTGGTCATGCGTTCCGGCGCAGATGGCTGAGCAATCCGCTCAAGGCAAGGCTGTAGCTAGCGGGTCCGAAGCCGCAGATCACACCCACAGCGCGCTCAGCCAGAAACGAGTGATGGCGGAACTTTTCCCGTGCATGGGTGTTGCTGAGGTGCAATTCCACATAGGGAATCGCGACGCCAGCCAGGGCATCACGGATGGCGATGGACGTGTGGGTGTAGGCCCCGGCGTTGATCAAGATTCCATCGCAGCGGCCCATGGCCTGGTGAATCCGGTCCACCAGGGCACCTTCGAAATTGCTTTGAAAGCAGTCCAGCTGCACTGATTCCTGCTCCGCCTCCCGGGTCAGCGCCGCTTCGATGTCCGCCAGGGAGGAATGGCCATAGATCCCAGGCTCACGCTGGCCCAACAGGTTCAGATTCGGACCGTTCAGCAGCAGAACGTGCATGGCTGGAGATCGGTTCAGCTCGGCAGATCGTATCGAGATCGTGGGGAAGGACACACCGACTGGTAAGTTCTTGCAGTGTGGTTCGGGTCGGTGCCCGAGTGGTTAATGGGGGCGGACTGTAAATCCGCTGGCTCTGCCTACGTTGGTTCAAATCCAACCCGGCCCATCCCCACATGCCCTTGTAGCTCAGCGGTAGAGCACTCCCTTGGTAAGGGAGAGGTCTCGAGTTCAAGTCTCGACAAGGGCTTTCTTGCTCCCCACGGCACCGGGGGAGAGGGGTGAAGACCCCAGAACAACCGCCGATTGCGGGCTGACGCTTTGGTTGTCAACACGTCCAAGCGTCCACAGGAGGGATTGTCCCGACTCGATGGTTAGGGGCACAGGGGTGGAGTGACTACGGTTGATCACCACCCGAAGTCCATCCGCAACGCCCACCAGCACGTCAGCCCCTGGGGCTGACCAGCGCAGACCATCCCTGCGCAAGACCCCATGGGCAGAGCGGAGTTCTGCGAGGGACTGGATGAATGGGCGCAGATCAGCACTCCAGGGAACGTCCCAGGGATAGGCCTCACGGCAGGCCGGTCCAGGACCGCTGGAGGGGCCCGGTTCAGGACCACCCGCCAGGGCAGCTTCAGTGCCGTAATAAATGCACGGCGCTCCTGGATGGAGGAAGAGCAGCAGCAGGGCCAACTTCAGGGCCGCAACGTCGTTGTTGAGGCTGTGAAGTGCACGGGGCACGTCGTGGCTGTCGAGCAGGTTCATCTGGGCCCTGTTCACCACCTCCCGGTAGGAACGCGTTGTGGTCGTCCAGATGGTCAACAAAGCCTGCCCATCCAGGGGGTCGAGGGGATAGTCGGAATTGCGGTAATCCCGCCGCAACGCTTCAGCGGCGGCCCAGCAAAGGCTGCTCCATCCCAACCGGTAATTCATCACGCCATCGAAGTGGTCGCCCTGCAGCCAGGGGGTGGCATCACCCCACACCTCGCCAACAATCCAGGCCTCCGGGTTGGTCGCCCGCACCATCTGCCGGAACTCAACCCAGAAGTCCGCCGGCACTTCGGCAGGGACGTCGAGACGCCAGCCGTCAATCCCCTGCTCGAGCCAGTGACGGCCCACCGCCAGCAGATGCTCCCGAACCCCGGGATTGGCATGGTTGAACTTGGGCAGATCCGGCAAGGCCCACCAACCGTCGTAACCGCAGTCCTCGCCAGGGGCGGGATAGGGCTGCAGGGGCCATCGGTGCGCATGGAACCAATCCCGGTACGGCGAATCCGCACCGTTTTCCACCACGTGATGAAAGGCCCAAAAGCCGCGGCCGCAGTGGTTGAACACCCCATCCAGAACCAACCTCATGCCGCGCAGATGCACTGCGTCGATCAGGTCCCTGAGTGCTGCATTGCCCCCCAGCAGGGGATCCACCTCGAAAAAGTCGTAGGCGTGGTAGCGATGGTTGGCGGCTGAGCTGAAGATCGGCGTGAGATAGAGGCAGGTGATGCCCATGGCTTGGAGCCGATCAAGAGCATCGATGACGCCGTAGAGATCCCCGCCCTGGAATCCCTCCTCGCAAGGGTCCGCACCCCAGGGCTTCAGAGCGAGATGGCGCTGCGCTTCAACGCGGCCACTGCGGCGGAAACGGTCGGGAAAGATTTGATAGATCACCGCGTCCGCCACCCAGGCGGGGGGATCGTGGAAGGGCGTGGTCGCTGCCAAAACCTTTGCAGTCAGCCATCTCCTCGCTAGCAGGAGAGAAAGACCTTGGCCATGGCTGAACAGCCTCTCCTTCTGGCCCTCGATCAGGGCACCAGCAGCTCCAGAGCCGCGCTCTTCAGCAGCTCAGGGGATCTGGTGCTCAGCGCCAGTGCACCGCTGCCGATTTCCTACCCCGCCGATGGATGGGTGGAACAGGACCCGATCGAGATCTGGACCAGCCAGCGGCAGGCCCTGGTGCAGCTCGATTCGAAGCTCAGTGAGGGGCAGCGCAAAGCGGTGGTGAGCTGCGGCATCACCAACCAACGGGAAACCACCGTGCTGTGGCGCCGCAGCAGTGGCCTCCCCTGCGGACCGGCCCTCGTCTGGCAGGACGGCCGCACCGCCGCCATCTGCGACGCCTGGAAGCAGCAGGGACTGGAGCAGGAGTGGTGCCGGCGCACGGGCTTGCTGCTCGACCCCTACTTCAGTGCCAGCAAGATCCGCTGGATGCTCGACCACTACGACGACGCCCAGGCTGCCGCGGCCAGCGATGACCTCTGTTTCGGCACGGTGGAAAGCTGGCTGCTCTGGCAACTCACCGGCGGCCAGCGCCACGGCAGTGACATGAGCAATGCCAGCCGAACGCTGCTGATGGACCTGGAGCAACAGCACTGGGTGGATGACTTCCGAGAGCCCACTGGGCTCCCCGCCAGCGCTCTGCCCGAACTGCTGCCCTGCCGCGGAGAATTCGGGCGCATGGCTGCGGACCTTCCCTTTGCAGGCTTGCCGATCCAGGCCATGCTCGGCGACCAGCAGGCCGCCACCCTGGGCCAGCTCTGTCTGCAGCCCGGAGAAGGGAAGTGCACCTACGGCACGGGGGCTTTTCTGGTGATCAACACCGGCGATGTCGTCCGCCGCTCAGATGCAGGGCTGCTCAGCACCCTCGGCTGGACGGATGCCGCTGGGACACCCAGCTTCTGCCTTGAGGGAAGTCTGTTCAACGCCGGCACCGTCATCCAGTGGCTCCGGGATGGGCTGCAGATCATTGATCAAGCCCCCCAGGTGAATGAATTGGCGCGTTCGGTGCCGGATTCAGGGGGGGTGATGCTCGTGCCCGCCTTCACCGGCTGGGGGACACCGCACTGGGATCCCCAGGCACGCGGTGTTCTGGTGGGCCTCACCCGTGACAGCGGACGCGGTCACATCGCCCGCGCTGCACTTGAGGGGATCGCCCTGTCGGTAGCGACATTGGTAGAGCTTGCCGAACAGGCCCTCGGATGCGGCTTGGGTGAACTGGCGGTCGATGGTGGCGCCGCGGCTTCCGATCCTCTGCTGCAGGCGCAGGCGGATTGCACCGGTCTGACGGTGCGGCGACCCGCCAGCCTCGAGAGCACCGCCCGGGGGGTGGCGCTGTTCGCAGGCCTCCAGGCGGGGGTGATCAGCGACCTGGAGCAGCTCGCAACCGCACGGAGGGACGGAGCGGAATTGTTCCACCCTCAGATGGATGCATCCCAGCGCGACCGCTGGCGCACACGCTGGCAAGACGCAGTCTCCAGAAGCCTGGGGTGGCATGGCTGATCACCAGGTGGACCTGTTGGTCATCGGCGCCGGTGCCAGCGGTGCCAGCGTGGCCTATGAGGCAACACGACGGGGGCTGAGCGTGGCCCTGCTCGAGGCAGGAGACATCGGCGGTGGCACCAGTTGCCGCAGCACGAAGCTGCTCCATGGCGGGGTGCGCTACCTGGAGCTGGCCTTTAAAACGCTGGACATGGCCCAGCTGAGGCTGGTGCGAGAAGCCCTGCTCGAACGGAGCCACTGGTTGGCCCAGGCACCGTTCCTGGCCCAACGACTCGAGCTGGCCCTGCCCACACAACAGCTCTGGGGACAGGCCTACTACCGACTTGGCCTGGGGATGTACGACGCCCTGGCCGGCCAGCGAAGCATCGGCCACAGCCGACTGCTGTCTCAGCAGCAGATGCGTCAGGCCCTGCCTCTGCTGAAGCCGTGTCAAGGCGGCGTGGCCTACAGCGACGGGCAGTTCGACGATGCACGCCTCAACCTGCTGTTGGCCCTCACCGCCGAGCAACGGGGGACAACCCTGCGCACCCGTTGCCGGGTGATGGAGCTGGAGACTGACGGCACGGGCCAGCTCAAGGCCGCCATCAGTGAATCCGCCACAGGCCAACGGGAACGCTGGTGCGCCACAGCATTTGTGAATGCCACGGGCATCCGGGCGGATGAGATCCGCCAGATGGCGGAGGCTGATGCTCCCCCAAGGCTGCTCACCAGCCGTGGGGCTCACATCGTGCTGGAGCAGAACCTCTGCCCAGAAGGGCTTGGGCTTCTGGTGCCATCCACCGCGGATGGACGCGTGCTGTTCATGCTGCCCTTCCACGGCCGCACCCTGGTGGGGACGACGGATGAAGCCTGCACCAAGGAGAACGCCACATCCCCTTCTCCAGAGGAGGAGGCCTACCTGCTCAACTACGTGCGTGATTGGTTTCCCCAGCTCCAGCATCCGCAGGTGAGCAGCCGATGGGCGGGGGGACGGCCGCTGCTGAAGCCAGCGGACCAGGGCATGGACAGCAGCCGTGTGGTCCGAGAGCACGAGGTGGAAACCCTGGCCTGCGGCCTGGTGAGCGTGATGGGGGGCAAATGGACCACCTGCCGGCCGATGGCTGAAGACACCCTGACCGCGGTGGAACGCCAGCTAGGAAAGGCGCTACCCACCCCTGAAGCAATGCCCTTGCGGGGTGCAGCGGAGTCGCTGGAAGCCACCCAGGACGGGCTCCGCCGTCAGAAACAACAACTCGAAGCCCTGCTTCCCGACACCGCCCTCAAAGCCTCACAAGTCGCCCACCTCCAAAGCACCTATGGCTTGGAGGCAGTGGCCTTAATCGAGCCCGCGGAGCCCAGCCGACGCGAACCCCTCAGCCCGGTGATCCCCCTCTGCGGCGCAGAACTGGACCATTCGATTCAGCGGGAACATGCGCGAAGCAGCAGCGATGTGCTGGCCCGCCGCTGCCGTCTGGCCATGGTGGATTTGAACGAGGCCGAACGACTGAGGCCTCAGGTGGAGGAGCTGCTGAATCAGGCGGGCGTGGCTGCGGGCTCCACTTCTCCGATCAACCACCAGTTGAATCCATAGGGCGGAAGGTTCACGAACCACTCCGCCGCAGCGGGCGGGAATTCACAGCCCCACATCACTTCACGGGTGCGCTGACCAGCCCACTCCGACAGATCCAAACTGAGCGAGGCTCCGGCTGCGGTGACATTGGCGGCCACGAGCACCGTCATCGCCTCGGTGCAGCGGAGATACACCAGCACTCCAGGGTGGGGGCTGTGCAACAACCGGAAACTTCCATGCCGCAGAGCTGGCAGCAGCCGGCGGCAGGTGAGCATGCGACGGTGCCAGTTCAGCAGCGACCCCGGCAGCTGCTTCTGCACCTCCACATTCACCACGCGGTAGTCGTAGCCGGGAGCGGTGATCGGTGGCAACACCAACAACGGATCGGGGGCGGTGGAAAAGCCACCATTACGGGCCGGCGTCCAAGCCATCGGCGTGCGGTTTGGATCACGGTCCCGCAGACCGGGCCAGTCGCCCATGCCCAGTTCATCGCCGTAATACAGGCAGGGCATCCCTGGAAGGCTGTAGAGGAGCCCATGCAGCAACCGGTTGGAGCGTGGATCGCCATTGAGAAGAGGAGCCAGGCGTCGGTTGATGCCCCAGTTCAACCAGTGCCCCTGCCCCTGGGGCAGACCCACCCGGATGGTCTGAATCACGTCATCGCTGATGAGATGGCCATCCCCCAACCAGAGTTCATCGTGATTGCGCAGAGGCAGGGCCCAGCGAGGACCAGACACCGCCTGCTCGGCTTGCATCAGACACTCCCCGAGCTGCTGGGTGCGGCCACTTGCAATGGCGGCAAACAGATGGGCGGTGAGCACGAAGTTGAACGCTCCATGCAATTCGTCATCCGCCAGATATGGAGCGGCCTCCTCCACCGGCTGAATCGCCTCTCCCAGCAAGAGCACATCACGGCCATGGGCATCCACCCGCTCCCGCAATCGCTTGAGGAAAGTGTGGGTCTCCGGCAACCCCTCACAGCGGGTGCCCTCTGACTCGAACAGGAACGGAACCGCATCCAAACGGAACCCATCGACGCCGCGATCCAGCCAGAAGTCGACCACCTCCAGCATCGTGTCCTGCACCCAGGGATTCTCGTAATTGAGATCGGGCTGATGACGCAGAAAACGGTGCAGGTAGTACTGCTCGGCAACCGGATCCCACTCCCAGTTCGAAGCCTCGAAGTGCCGGAACAGAACCGGTGCCTCGGCGTAGCGCTTGGGGTCGTCGCTCCAGACATACACATGCCGCTCAGGACTGCCCTTGGGAGCCCAGCGGGCCCGCTGGAACCAGGGATGCAGGTCACTGGTGTGGTTCAGCACCAGATCCAAAATCACCCGCATGCCCTGGCTGTGGGCCGCCGTGAGGAACCGATGGAAGGAGGAGAGATCCCCCAGGTCCGGATGGATTCCGGTGAAATCGGTGATGTCGTAACCCCCGTCCCGGAGGGGGGAGGGATACATCGGAGTTAACCAGAGGGTGTTAACCCCCAACCAACGCAGATAGGGCAACCGCGCCGTAAGCCCCTTGAAATCACCGGTGCCATCGCCATTCCCATCGGAATAGCTGCGAACGATCAGCTGATAGATGACCGTCCCTGACCACCATGGAAGCGCTGGGGTCATCCCCCGGTTGCAGATTCACCACTGCTAGACCCGACTGGCCTGATCGTCAGCCCTGTGGCTCTCACCCAAACGCAACTGAGCCGGATGAAGGAGCTCGTGGGGGCTGGGCTGACCCGTCCCCTGACCTGGCGCCGAGAGCAATTGCAACGGCTCTCCGCCCTGGTGGAGGAGCACGAATCGGAGGTGCTTGAGGCCCTCGCCGCCGACCTCGGCAAACCACCCACTGAAGCCTTTTTTGAGCTGGTGGCCCTGCGACAGGAGCTCAAGCTCACTGGCCGGCAGCTGGAGCGGTGGATGCGCCCGCGCCACGTGGCTGTCCCTCTCTCACTGCGCCCCGGCCAGGCCAAGGTTGTACCGGAACCACTCGGGTGCGTTCTGGTGATCGGACCTTGGAACTATCCCTTTCAACTGACGCTGCGGCCCTTGATCAGTGCCCTGGCTGCTGGCAACACGGCCGTGCTCAAGCCTTCGGAACACGCCAGTGCCATCGCGGACCTGATTGCACGGCTGATCCCTCAGCACTTCAAGCCTGAGGTAGTGCAGGTGGTGCAGGGAGATGGTGCCGTCGCAGCCAACCTGGTGGCCATGCCCTTCGACCACATCTTTTTCACCGGTGGCGGCAGCATCGGCCGGAAGGTGCTTGAAGGGGCCGCTGCACACCTCACGCCGGTGACCCTGGAGCTGGGGGGCAAGAGCCCCGCCATCGTTCTTGAGGGGGCCGACCTCACGGTGGGGGCGCGTCGCTTGATCTGGGGCAAGGGGATCAATGCCGGCCAGACCTGCATCGCTCCAGACCATCTGCTTGTGCCACCCGCCCTGCGTTCACCGCTGCTGAAGGCGATGGAGGTGGCCCGAACGGAGATGTATGGCTCCGATCCCCTCAACTCGAATCAGCTGGGGCAGATCATCAATGAACGCCAATTCAATCGGCTGGAGCAGCTGCTGGAGTCCGCCAGAGCGGATGGGCGCATCCTGATCGGAGGTGAAATCAGCCAGGAGCAACGGCGAATCGCCCCCACCGTGATTCGTGTGGATGACCGCAATGATCCGCTGATGGCCGAGGAACTGTTCGGTCCTCTCCTGCCTGTGCTGGTGCTAGACGACCTCACCACAGCCCTTCAGGAGATCCGCCAGGGCCCCAAACCACTGGCGCTGTATCTGTTCGGCGGTAATGAGGCCCAGCAACAGCAGGTGCTCACCACCACCAGCTCAGGCGGGGTCTGCCTGAACGATGTTGTGATGCAGGCTGGGGTGCCACAACTGCCCTTCGGCGGCGTCGGTGCCAGCGGAATGGGCAGCTACCACGGCCAAAGCGGCTTCGACACATTCAGCCACCACAAGGCGGTGCTCAAGCGCCCCTTCCGCTTTGATTTCAAGCTGCGCTACCCGCCCTACAAGGTGGATCTCAACCTGCTGAAGCGGCTGGCGGGATAAGGCGCGCACATCACCAGCACATCCCTTCTGCAGCAGGTGCTCTGGGGGCTGGCGCTTTACCCCAGGCACCGTATGTTGCGGGCATCTGCCGGAGACGAATGCGCCGAACCGCTCTTGCCGCCCTGCTGCTGACGGCCTGGTTCCCCCTGTCAGCCACGGCTGCCTCGGTGACGGTGCGATCCGGCGAGACGCTCTCAGATATTGCTTACCGCTACGGCGTGAGTATTGGCACCCTGATGCGGATGAATGGCATCCGTAATCCAGACAACCTGCAAGTCGGACAAAGCTTGCAGGTGCCAGGCCCTGCCGTCACGACGAGCTCGGGCAGCCATCGAGTCAAGAGCGGTGAGACGCTCTCCGATATTGCTTACCGCTACGGCGTGAGTATTGGCACCCTGATGCGCATGAATGGCATCCGTAATCCAGACAACCTGCAAGTCGGCCAAAGCTTGCAGGTACAAAGTCCCACCGTTACGACGAGCTCGGGCAGCCATCGAGTCAAGAGCGGTGAGACGCTCAGCACCATTGCCAGCCGATACCAGGTCCGCAGTCGCGACCTGATTGCCCTCAACAACCTGCGCAATGCAAATCACATAAACGTCGATCAGACCCTGCGACTCCCTGGGAACGCAGTGATGCCCCGTCCGGCCTTCAAGCCGGTGGCTGTAACCCCGATCCGGGGAGCCACGGAACACACCGTTGCCAAAGGGCAGACCCTCACGCAGATCGCCAAGGCCTACAAGCTGCCGGTGGCCAGCCTGATCAGCATCAACCAGCTGAGTGACCCCAACAAAGTGGAGGTGGGCACGCGCCTTTATCTGACCGACGCCTCCTCCCAGGCACCCATCACCGTCCAAGCACAGCCGGCAACAACGAAACCGGTTCAAGCCAAGGCCAAGCCAGTCCAAACCAAGGCTGTCCAAAAGAAGCCAGTCCAAACCAAGGCCGTGCAAACGAAATCGGTTCAGGCCAAAAAACCAGTGGTCCAGGCCAAGCCGGTCGAGGCCGCCAAGCCCAAGCAGACGCTGGCCAAATCGGCTGACTGGCGCACCTATGGCCCGCTCCAGGTGGACTGGGGCAACTGGCAAGCCATGGGTGGCAGTCAAGTGGTTCCCACCCTCAATGCCCAGGGGCAGGCGCTTTATCTGGCTGTGAACTGTTCCGCCAAGAAGATCAATGCCACCGGTGCCGATGGGAGCTGGAAAACCTGGGAAGCACCGAAGAACCGCTTCGAAAAAGACCTGGTGAAGGACCGTTGTCAGGTCAAGGTCTGATCTGAATCAGGCGGCGTAATCAAGCGGCCAGGGGGAATCCAGGAATCTCCGGCCGCTTTCGCGGAGATAAAGCCGCTGAGCACCGTCGTTGCTTTCCTGGATCAACTCCTCTTGCACAAGCCGACGGGCCAACCAGGTCCAGCGGTCATGGCGTCCAGGTTCATGCAGAGCCAGGTGCTCTCCAAGGCGACGCATCTCCGTGCCGTCCTGCTCGGCCAGATGGGCCAGGAGCGTTTCCACCTGAGCTGACCAGTCGCGTCGTTTGGGGGACTCCACGCAGCGATCGCAGCGACCACAGGGACCCACCAACTCGCCGACAGCCAGCAGCAAGGCCTGTTCACGGCACATTTCACCCTCAGCGACAGCCTCCATGCGACGCAGCTGCTGCTGAGCCAGGTCCAGGCGGCGACGGTCCTCCAGGGAATCGCTGCCCCGGGTCGAGGCCCGCATGGCCCAGCCCAGGCTGGTGCGATCACCCGGCGAAAACAGCACCTGGCAATGGGCCGGCTTGCCGTCTCTGCCGGCGCGGCCCGATTCCTGCAGATAGCCCTCAGGTGTGGCCGGCAGATCGAGATGAAGCACCAGGCCCACATCGCCACGGTCAACGCCCATGCCGAAGGCCACCGTCGCCACCAAGACGGGCCGCTCGTGCTCAAGAAACAGCTTCAGAGCCTGCTGGCGGGTCTCCGGATCCAGACCGGCGTGATACGGCGTTGCCGCAACCCCTTGGTCGGTCAAACGTTCCGCCCACTGCTCCACCGAACGACGGGTGCGGGCATAGATCAGCGCAGCACCACGGGACATCTCCAGTGCCTCCAACACCTGCGGCATGGGGTCCCTGGGGCGCCGCTGCATCGTGTAGTTCAGGTTGTCTCGGCGGGCCGAACTCACCTGCACGAGCGGGCGACGCAGATCCAGCAGGCGAATGATGTCGGCCCGCACCCTTGGGGCTGCCGTCGCGCTGAGGGCCAGCATCGGCACTCCCGTGCAGAGGCTGCGGATCTGACCCAGGCGGCGGTAGTCGGGGCGGAAGTCATGCCCCCAGGCACTGATGCAATGGGCTTCATCCACCGCCAGGGCCACCAGTCGGCCCTCCCTGGCATGACGTTCCAGCATCAGCCGGGTCTGCTCACCCTGAAGTCGTTCCGGCGCGATGTAGAGGAGACGCAGCGTGGCGTCCTGCAGCTGCTCCAGGGCCTGCTGTCGTCGAGCTGGCTCAAGTCCTGCATGCAGGCAGGCCGCTGCGATTCCACGTCGCTGTAGGGCCATCACCTGGTCCTCCATCAGCGCCACCAACGGTGAGATCACCACCACCAAGCCCTGGCGCACCAGGGCCGGCAGCTGATAGCAGAGCGACTTACCGCCACCGGTAGGCAGCACCGCCAGCGCATCCCGGCCAGCCAGCACAGCATCCACCACGGGCCGTTGCCCGGGGCGGAAGCCATCCCAGCCGAAGTGGGTCTGCAATGCACGCTCGAGCGAAGCCAGAACACACCAGATGTGGAGGTTTCAGATTATCGAGCACAAGATCTGGAGTCAGGCCAGCGGTGGCGGATCCAATTGATCAGGGGACTCCTCCACCAGCTGGAGCCGCACCCGCTTGCCACCCGCGAGCTCTCCCAACGACACCCGCAAGGTGGCGCCGCTGAGGGTCTGCAGAGCATTCAGCACATCGCGCAGGTAGGGCGTGCTGCTTCCGCTTTCAACCCAGAGCCGCTCCTGAAGCCCCCCCAAGCGCCGCCAGGAGGTGTGCAGCTTCAGCACCGCCGACTCAAGGGCCTGGGCCTGGCCCACCGCATCGGCCAGCAGACCAAGGGCATCCAGGCGCTGGGCCTCCTGCATGGCGCGGTCCAGGTCCAGTTCCCCCTGCTGGAAAGCCCGCACGGCAACACCCGACTCGGTTGCCTTGGTGATCCAGCGTGCTGTGCTGGTGACGTCCTTGATCCGGTCGAGTTCAGGCTCATCGCGGAGCACCTTGCGCAGATCTTCCTGCTGCGGCTCAGGAAGCTTGGCCAATTCCCGCACCAGAGGGGCCACCGCACGGGGTGGCAGCAGGTTCTCCTGGGTGCGCTGACGAATTTCCTCCGGCAGCAAAGGGCTGGTGGCCGCCGTGAATTCATCCGTGAGGCGGCGCACCTGCTTGCGGGTGATTTCCTGCCCCTCGTTGGCAGCTTCGGAAATCATCAGCTGCACTTCGGGTACCGCCTGAGCGGTTTCCATGAAGGCCCGCTTGGAGAACTGATTGACACTGCTCTCCTCCAGGGTGCCGTCGCTGAGCATGCTGTCGGCGGATTCCGCCAACTGAATCAAGCCATAGGCGCGGGTCTTGCTGATTTCCTGCTCCCGCAACCACTGCAGGAATCCGGCACCCCGCCCTTCACCGCCTCGCTTCTCCTTGTCCCGAACAGCGCGGAGGATGCGACCGCGCCAGATCTCCGTCTGGAGATCAAAGCGGTCGCAGACGGCCCAGGCCTGTTCCAGGCGCGCCAGAAATTCCATCGTGCTGATGTCGTCCTGCTCCGGGTCCGGCAAATCCAGTTGCAGCAGAGACGGATCGGGATCAAGGGCGATGGAACTGGTCAAAGGGATGCCGACAACGAAGGGACGACATTCTGTGACGCAGCGGTCATCACCATCCATTCCACGAGATACGCTCCGATTGCATCTCCTTATGCCCAGCGATGGCGATCACCCGCGGCGCCAAGGTGCGCATCAAGCGTCCTGAGTCCTACTGGTTCAACGAAGTTGGCACCGTTGCCTCCATCGACACCTCGGGAATCCGCTACCCCGTTGTCGTTCGCTTCGAAAAGGTCAACTACAGCGGCCTGCAGGGCGTTGACGGTGGCATCAACACCAATAATTTCGCCGAAGCGGAACTCGAGCCGGCCTGAGGCCGTTGCCTGAACTCCCTGAAGTCGAGACGGTCCGTCGGGGACTGGCAGACCGTCTTGTCGACTTCAAAATTGCGCAGGTTGAAGTCTGCAGGCCAAGGGCCATTGCCAGCCCTGGTGGGCCAGATGCGTTTGTTGCTGGCCTCCGCGGAATGACGGTGGGGCAGTGGCAGCGCAGAGGGAAATATCTGATGGCAGCCCTGGAGCCCGAAGGAGGTGTTTGGGGTGTGCATCTGCGCATGACCGGCCAATTCCAATGGCATGAGCAGCCCTCAGAAACGTGCAAACACACCCGTGTTCGCCTCTGGAACTCAAAAGAGCATGAGTTGCGCTTTGTGGATGTGCGCAGCTTCGGAGAAATGTGGTGGGTTCCTCCGGGCCAACCGATGGAAGAGGTGATCACAGGCTTAACGCGACTCGGGCCTGAACCCTTCAGCACCGACTTCTCCGCCAGTTATCTGAAGCAGAAACTCAAGGGCAGCAGCCGACCGATCAAAACAGCGCTGTTGGATCAAGCACTGGTGGCCGGGGCGGGCAACATCTACGCGGATGAATCCCTCTTCGCATCAGGCATCGCCCCTTTCACGCCCGCAGGGCAGCTGGAGCTCAAACAACTGGAGAGGTTGCGGGATGCCCTGGTGAACGTTCTCACCATCAGTATTGGAGCCGGTGGCACCACCTTCAGTGATTTCCGCGATCTCGAGGGGGTGAATGGCAACTATGGCGGCCAGGCCTGGGTCTACCGACGTGGCGGAGAACCCTGCCGCAGCTGTGGAACACCCATTCAAAGGGAGAAGCTGTCGGGCCGAAGCACCCACTGGTGCCCGACCTGTCAAAGCTGATTGGACAGCTGAAGCGCAGAGAGAACCTCCCGATAGGGAGGACGAAGCACGCCGAATTCGGTGATGAAACCTGTCACCAGATGAGCCGGAGTGATGTCGAAGGCAGGGTTCCAGGCCTGGGCCCCAGGAGCCGCGACGCCCACTCCCTTTGTGTGGGTTATCTCCTCTGCATCGCGTTCCTCAATGGTGATCGCGTCCCCATCAACCGTCGCTCGATCAATGCTGCTGCCAGGGGCGCAGACATAAAAGGGAATGCCGTGGGCTCGGGCAACAAGCGCCAGGTTGTAAGTGCCGATCTTGTTGGCAACATCGCCATTGGCAGCAACACGATCACAGCCCACCATCACGGCATCCACTTCACCCCGGCGCATCAGCAATCCACTGGCTCCATCAACGATCACGGTGCAGGGAACCCCGAGACAACCCAATTCCCAGGCAGAGAGAGCAGCCCCTTGCAAGCGGGGACGCGTTTCATCCAGCCAGGCATGGCACAGCAGGCCACGGGCATGGGCGGCTGCAATCACCCCGAGGGCGGTACCAACGCCTCCCGTAGCGATGGCACCCGTGTGGCAATGGTGCAAGACCCGGCACCCCGGAGCCAACAGGGAAACGCCATGATCCACTAGTCGCTGGGTCAGCAGACGATCCTCCTGCTGAAGCGCAGCGGCCACACCGGCGAGCGCATCAACATCAACTGGAGAGGCAGACCCCAGGGCCGCCTGCATCCGATTGAGGGCCCACCCGAGGTTGACGGCGGTGGGCCGTGATGCACGCAGGCCTCGGATCGCAGTGGGGAGGTCATCTCCGGAGCGTGCCGCCAGAACAACCCCCCAGGCCGCCGCGATACCGATCGCGGGTGCACCACGCACAGCCATGGAGGAAATCGCTTCAGCAACCTCCTGCCAACGGTGCAATTGCATGAAGACCACAGCACCGGGAAGTTGTCGCTGGTCCAGCAACTCCAGGTGATCACCGCTCCAGCGGCAACTGGGGGGAAGCGTCAATGCACGTGGGCCTCTTTGTCCTGTATAGAAGACGGAGGGATCAGCGGATTGTGACCGCAAACCAAACCCAGCGCGAACAATTGACTGAGGTAATGCAGGGCATCCACCAACGCGGATGGTGCGATGGCACCGGAGGGAACTTCAGCATGGTGCTGCAGCATCAGCCCCTGCAGTTGCTCATGGCACCCAGTGGTGTTGACAAGGGGCAGGTACCTGGCGATCAGCTGATTGTTGTGGATGGGCAAGGCAAGGTTTTAACGGGCAAAGGAAAAGCCAGTGCCGAGACGGCGCTGCATCTACGCATTGTTGAAGCAACCCAAGCTGGAGCTGTACTGCACACCCATTCCGTTCCCGGAACGGTGTTATCCCGCCACTACGAAAACACAGGAGTGATTGTCTTGGAGGGCTGGGAAATGCAGAAAGGCCTGATCGGAATCAACACCCACGCCAGCAGCATCACCATCCCCGTGATCAGCAACAGTCAGTCGATGGATGAGCTGGGCGAGGCAGTCGCACCCTTTCTGGAAACATCGCCCTACGGGTTTCTGGTGGCCGGGCACGGCCTTTACGCGTGGGGGGCTGACCTGGATGCAAGCAAACGACACCTGGAAATCCTGGAATTTCTATTGAAGGTGAGATTGACCCAAATGCAGATTGGAGATCAATGATGAATCAACAACATCTTCTGCTCGACATCGAGGGAACAACATGCCCAGTGAGCTTTGTCAGCGACGTTTTGTTTCCCTTCGCCAGGCAAGAACTGAGCCACTACATCAAACAACACTGGGACAAGAGCCCTCACAACAAGCCAATCCAAGCCGCCAAGAAGGAATGGCTGGATGACCAATCTCCCGAAAGCATGCAGATCAAACAGCAGGTTTCAAATCAGGAAACAGAGGAGATGGACGGATTAATTCAATACCTGAAACACTTGATTAGCATCGACAAGAAGTCGACAGCACTCAAAGACCTACAGGGGAAGATCTGGGAACACGGGTATAACATTGGAGAACTCAAATCTCAACTGTTTCCAGAAACGGCTGAATGCCTACGGGAATGGCGCAAGCAAGGATTAACCTTATCCGTCTATTCATCGGGCAGCATTCAAGCTCAAAAACTGCTTTACAGGCACAGCCCTGCGGGTGACCTTGAAAAACTTTTCAGCCACTGGTTTGACACCCATACAGGCCCTAAAAAATCCACGGAAAGTTATACAAAGATTGTCGAGCAGCTCCACAGCTCGTCCAACAAGATTTGGTTTGTGAGTGACAACGGAGCGGAGTGCGATTCTGCTCGTTCAGCAGGAATGCACACGCTCTTCAGCCTTCGCGACGGCAACCCTGACCGTGACCCACGGGAGCACACAGTGGTTCAATCACTCCGCGAGGTGAATGCTCACCTAACAGCAGAACAATAGCCAACAAAAAAGCCACCTCAAGGTGAGGTGGCTTCTTCGTGGGTGGTGATGGTAAT